>JANNCV010000004.1:0-49689 GCA_031386985.1 Armatimonadota bacterium | reverse complement strand
CCCTCACCCCCTGACCCCCTCTCCCCCGGAGGGGCGAGGGGGGAGGATGTGGCTGCGCCATCCCGGGGGGAGCCGCCCGGACCCCTCCCCCTGGCCCCCTCCCCATCTGCGATGGGGCGGGGGGACTTTGGCATCACCTTATCCGTTCCCTTCGCCGAGGCTTGCCAGCCGGGCGAGGCGACATCTTCATCGAACAAGCGGTTTTGGACTTGCTCTACCGGAGGTTTCGAGCCGTAGCCCGTGCTCTCGTGGGGTTCGACGGCGAAGCCGGGCATGTGGCCGTCTAGCTGGCCCTCGTCTTCCTCGAAGTCGAACTCGGGGAGTTGGGAAGGTTTGCCGATGGTGTCGGCAGCGAGGTCTTCGGGCTTGACCTGCACAAGGTCGTAGCGTCCGAGGTAGCTCATGGCGAGCTCGCGGAAGATGTAGTCAATCACCGAGGTGGACATCTTGATGTTGTCGTGGCCCTGCACGCTGCCATTGGGCTCGAACCGGGTGAAGGTGAAGGCCTCGACGAACTCTTCGAGCGGCACGCCATATTGCAGGCCAAGCGAGATCGCGATGGCGAAGCAGTTCATCAGCGAGCGGAAGGCGGCCCCTTCGCGGTGCATATCGATGAAGATTTCGCCGATGCTGCCATCCTCAAACTCACCCGTTCTCAGGTAGACCTTGTGGCCGCCGACGCGGGCCTTTTGGGTGTATCCCTTTCGGCGGGCGGGCATGGTGCGCCGCTTGCTGATGTAGCGGTAAACGAGTTGGCGGGCGGCGGTTTCGATGGCTTCTTGTTGGGACCCCTCACCCCCTGACCCCCTCTCCCCCAGAGGGGCGAGGGGGGATTCGGCGTTATCAAAACTCGCTTCAATAATCGCCGCGGCGGCATCGTCTGAACTCGAGTTCAGCGGTTGGCTGAGCTTGCTGCCGTCGCGATAGAGCGCATTCGCCTTGAGGCCGAGGCTCCAAGAGAGCCAGTAGGCTTTCTCGATATCGGCGACATCGGCTTCGGCGGGGAGGTTGATGGTCTTGCTGATCGCCCCCGAGAGGAACGGCTGGGCGGCGGCCATCATGCGGATGTGGCCTTCATAGCTGATGAAGCGCTTGCCTTTCTTGCCGCACTTATTGGCGCAATCGAACACGGCGAGGTGCTCGGGGCGCAGGTAAGGCGCACCTTCTACCGTCATCGTGCCGCAGACAAACTCGTTAGCTTGCTCGATTTGATCGCGGGTAAAGCCAAGTTCTTCGAGCATATTGAAGCTCCAATCATTGAGCTGACTATCGGTGAAGCCGAGCACATTGCGGCAGAACTCTTCGCCAAGGCTGAACTTGTTGAAGACGAACTTTAGTTCAAACGCGTTCTCAAGCCCCGCTTCCACGGCATCAATTTGTTCCTGAGTGAAGCCCTTGGCTTCCAGTGTTTCGGGGTTGATGAAGGGGCAACCACTAAGTGTTTTTCGCCCGACAGCGTAGCTCTCAATCGCTTCAATCTCTTGGGTATCGTAACCCAACCGCGTGAGGGCGATGGGCAGGCTCTGGTTGATGATCTTGAAGTAGCCCCCGCCAGCGAGCTTCTTGAACTTGACGAGCGCGAAATCAGGCTCGACGCCGGTAGTGTCGCAATCCATGATGAGGCCGATGGTGCCGGTTGGGGCGAGAACGGTGGTTTGGGCGTTGCGGAAGCCATGCTTCTCGCCTCGTTCCTCAGCCAAATCCCATGCTTCCCTGGCGGCTTTCAGGAGGTTGGTCGGGCACTCATCGGGATCAATTCCGACGGGCTTTATGCTAAGCCCCTCGTAGTCACTCTCGTTATAAGCGGCCCCCCGGTGGTTGCGGATCACACGCATCATGTGTTCTTTGTTCTTCTCATAACGCGGGAACGGCTTTTGCTCCTTCGCGATTTCGGCGCTGGTGGCATAGCTCAATCCACCCATAATCGCGGTGAGTGCGCCGGAAATGGCTTGCCCTTGCGGACTGTCATAAGGGATTCCCATCTGCATGAGAAGTGCGCCAAGGTTAGCGTAACCGAGGCCAAGCGTCCGGAAATCGTAGCTGAGCTGGGCGATATCCTTGCTTGGGAACTGGGCCATGAGCACGGAGATCTCGAGCACGACGGTCCAAATGCGGATGGCGTGCTGATAGGCCACGATGTCAAACTCACCCGTCTCGGAGTCGTAGAATCGGACCAGATTGATGCTGGCGAGGTTGCAAGCCGTATCATCGAGGAACATATACTCACTGCAGGGATTACTCGCGTTGATCCGCCCGTCTTCAGGACAGGTGTGCCACTCGTTGATGGTCGTATCGTATTGCAAGCCGGGATCGGCGCTGGCCCAAGCGGCGAAGCAGATGTCTTCCCAAAGCTCCTTGGCGGGGATTGTTTTGTGAACGCCACCATCGGTCCGACGAATCAGATCCCAATCGCCGTTTTTCTCGACAGCCTGGAAGAACGCGTTCGGAACTCTCACCGAGTTATTGGAATTTTGACCCGAAACAGTAATGTAGGCTTCGCTTTCGTAGCCAGTGTCATAAACGTCGAACTCAATCGAGGTATATCCTTGGCCCGCGAGTTGGATGACGCGCTGGATGTAGTTCAGGGGGACGTTGACAGTTTTGGCTTCAGCGATGGCGGTCCTGAGCTTGGCGTTGGTTCGGGGGTTGGTATCGCCTTCGCAAGCCCGCATGATCGCGTTGAGATTGCGCTCACAGATGAGGGAGCCCGTGACCAGGGCGGCAACTTTCTGCTCTTCGACGACTTTCCAGTTCACAAACTGCTGAATGTCGGGGTGATCGAGGTCGAGGCAGACCATCTTGGCTGCGCGTCGGGTGGTTCCGCCGGATTTGATAGCGCCGGCCGAGCGGTCGCCGACCTTGAGGAAGCTCATCAGGCCGCTCGACTTCCCTCCCCCGCTTAGCCGCTCGCTGTCACCCCGGATTTTGGAGAAGTTCGTGCCGACGCCGGAGCCGTATTTGAAGATGCGAGCCTCGCGGGTCCAGAGATCCATAATGCCGCCTTCGTTCACGAGATCATCCGACACGGAGAGGATGAAACACGCGTGAGGTTGAGGGCGTTCGTACGCATTTAGTGATCGTTTGAGTTCATTTGAGATCGGATCAACATAGTAGTGGCCCTGGGCGTTGCCCTCGATTCCATAGGCATAGTGCAGGCCGGTATTGAACCATTGCGGGCTGTTCGGCGCGGCCATTTGCATGGCAAGCATATGGGAAAGCTCGTCATAAAACGCGCTCGAATCCTCGGCCGAATCAAAATAATTAAAGGCCGTGCCCCAGTGAGTCCAACACCCCGCGAGGCGATGAAAAACTTCGCGCGAATCGCTCTCATGATCGGCTTCGGGTTTAGTCCATTCACTAGCGTTTCGTTTCTCTGGGGTTCCCAAAAGAAGCCCCGCTTTGCGGAAATACTTTTGGGCGAGAATGTCGGTGGCAACCTGCGACCAGTGGGCGGGAACCATCACGTTCTCCATCTTGAAGACGCTCGAGCCATCGGGATTTTTGATTTGGCTCGTGCGCGGCTCGAAGGGGATGCCGTCGTAGGGGTTAGTTTTGCCGATAGTGAAGTGACGATTTATTTTCATTTAGTCTCTCATTCCTTGAGTTTTAGTGGCGGGCGATTGTGTCGCGCTCGGATACGATGCGCATAAAATCGCCCAGGTTTTCAAACTTCTGATATACACTTGCGAAACGGACATAGGCCACGGTATCAATCTTCGCCAAGGCCGCCATTACGCGCTCACCTACAACTGACGAAGGCACCTCTTCTTCATACTCCTGAAAGAGGTCTCGTTCGATATCCTGCGCAGCGTTTCTGAGAACTTCCAGTGCGACGGGCCGTTTTCCGCATGCGATCACCATGCTGTTCAGCGCCTTATCGCGGCTGAACTCTTGGCGGCTTTTATCCCTTTTAACAATGAAGAGGCGGGGCCGCTCGGGGGTTTCAAACGTCGTGAACCTGCGCTCACAAGCAAGGCATTCGCGGCGCCTTCGAATGGCCTCGCCATCACGAGCAACTCGTGACTCAAGAACCTTCTGATCTGGATAGCCGCAATATGGACAATGCATTCGTTGACGCTCCCCCCAAGGAGGCTCCAACCACTAGATGTGGTGTAAAGCAATGGTACATGACGCAAGGTGTGTTAAAAAGGCGTCAAGAATAAATTGATTTTTCGTGGGGGATAACTGCGGCTTGAACGGGGGATAAGTGGAAAAGTTTGCGGCCGATAAAGCAAGGCGATCGTGGGCGCAGGTCGCCGCTGGTTGCATCGTACCTGCGCTCCGGAAACAACCAAAGGAAACGCGGGTACGAACCAACCCGCCCCTACAGCTCAACCAGAAACGTCCCCTTCTCTCCCCCGCCGAAACTCGGGGCGTATGGCACGAGGACGCGGAAGCAGGCTTAAATCTAGGTTGCGATTTGCGTCCCTATTGGTTCAGTTCATCGCGCCACTTTCCCTGTTTCAATCGCTCCATTGTCGTTTCATCAGGGCTGTTCGGTTGAGACTTTCTGAGTTGCGCAATGGTCTCCCGCATTCGTTGAAGGAATCTTCCGCATTGGCCACAGCTCGCGGCATGGGCGAGCACGTACCACCGTCTCAAACCTCGGATTCGGCCATCGGCGGCCATCTGGAGCATTTGTTCCATGTGCTGGCAAGGGGGGGCTTCTTGTTCAAAGTGTTTTGACATTGTTATTCTTCCTACGTGGGGGATAGTTCTCCAAGAACATGGACCAGGCGAGATCGAAGCAAGTTGCGACCCCGGTAAAGACGAGACCGAACGGTACCAGAAGGGACGTCCATGGCGACAGCGGCTTCTTCGTAGGTAAGTTGCTCGATATCACACAGGGCGACAGCCAAACGATACTCTTCGGGGAGTTTCGCCATTTCGCTAGCAAGTTGATCTCCAACCAGGGCCCAATCAATCGCTTGCCAGTAGCCTTCGGTAGTGGGCTCGTGTTCGGGTTCGAGTTGGGGTTCGGGGTGGCGGTTTTGCTTTCTCAAGAGGCCAAGGTGCTCGTTACTTAAAATACGGATGAGCCAACTCTTTGGGTGAGCTCCATCAAAGGTTGGCCAAGCCCGGGCTGCGAGGTACAGAGTTTGACCAACCAGATCTTCCGCATCGGCGGCATTCGATGTGAGCGTCTTTGCTACCCGATAGAGTGACATTAGCTCACGATCTACAACGTCTTCAAACGCAGGCTTGGTTACGGGTGGAGGCTTTCGAAAAATCATCTTGCTTAGCTCTCGAGAAGTGTTCCGCCCCCGACTGGTCGGGGGCGGAACGCTATTGCTATCGAACTTCGATGACCTTACCAAACTTGGCCTCTCCAAGAACGACTTCCGCAAACGAGCACCAGATTTGAACCTTGGCCACGCTGTGTATGTATTTTGGCAGCATGACGGTCTTGTTCAACTTGTCGCCAGCGATCTTAAGTTGATTGAGAAGGTAAACATTTCCTTGCTTATCGACGACCTGCCAATGAGGCGCGGGAGTTTTGGGGAGAACGAAATCGGGGCTCAAAGTGAGCATGCCTCCGCTCTTGCCGTGCGAGTAGCTCACGGTTCCACCGTTGACTTCAACACCCTTGAACATTGAGGACATTGTCATCATCATTTGAGAGTGCGTCATGTCGTTGCTTGATTTCACTTTTGAAGTCTGGGCAAGGGATGCCATTGGAGCAATAGCTATGGATGCGAGGACGAGGGTGGTAACGAGTGTTTTGTAGTTTTTCATGTTGGTTTCCTTTTGTTTTGAATCGAACTCAGCTGAGCTCAAGGGTCTTCTTGCGCTCTTGGTCTGAGCGTAAATCGGCGGTTGAAATGGCTTTGTTGGTAACCGGGTTCCACAGGAGAACTGAGCGGTATAGCCAAGCATCGAGGTCTTTACTGACCGCGAACTCGCCGAATTTTCCCGACGCGGTGCCAACCTTGACTTTGGTCAAGGAGTCGAAATTGAAGGGCTTTGCTAGGCTTTCGGCCTTAACGAAGTAAACGTCGGCTTTACTCGTCAGTTTGAGATTGGTCAGCCGTAGGGCTCTTTTTCCGTCCTTCTCAAGCAACAAGGCTTTCCCGACCTTTCCGGTTAATGAACCTGATGTGACTCGAATCTCGGGACCAAACGATGCGAGAGTTAGTTGGGGAATGCTGGCGGTTTTTCGCTTTAAGCTAGCGCCGCCGAACCTGACGGAAAAGCGGCTGCACCAAATGTTTACGGCGTTGTAGTCGGCTAGGTTCAGGTCATCGGGCAGATCATAGTTTTGATCACCAAGATTTCCTTTGATGCTTCCCAAGTCTAGATAGCTACCAGACTTGATGTCTTTCGGATCGCTTGACTTGACGAGGAAGACGTGGACGTCGGGGCCGTTTGAGGTCTTGAAGTTTGAAAGGCGCAATACGCTTCGTTTCCCACTTACCTGCAAGATCTGCGCGATGCCAGTGGTTTCGTGAGCGTAAGACTCGAAAGCTCCGCTGGCTATTGTTGAGACATTTCCGTCTTTTGCGGAGGGGCTTGCCTCTTGGACGGTTCTGTTAACAAAGATGAGTTCGGGTCGGAATGCGTACCATCCCAAGGCGAGGGCGGGGACCGCTCCGATCAAGAGTATGCGTTTCAGTTTTTGTTGCATGGGAAGAGAATGTCGACCGCTTAGAAAGTAGCTCCCACTTTTTTCAACTGTTGTCCAGGGAGGGTCTTGAGATGGAGTTTTCAGAGAGCTTCGCGCCAAACGACGACCAGTCCCGTATGGCGAATCTGTAGGTAAAGTCCACCTAGGAATCCCGGATGAAGAATCGTAATCTTGAATCCACAGGCACGATTGAAACTACGAGAGCGCCACACGGCCAAGCGGCGGCGTATGGCGCGAGGACGCGGAGCTGCCTTAAGTGAAGAATTGCATTTTGCTTATGCCGATTGCGTTGATAATGTTGACCGGATGCAAGGCGGCTAGTCCTCCAACGTTTAGAATCATTGTCCCGAAGGGATTCTTAGGGCACGCCCTCGTTGTTACAGACCCGAACTGGAAATATGTGCCTGGGAAGACCTATCTACTTCGAGTTGAGAATAAAAAGGTTTATATGCCGGAAGGATTCCTTGTAAGGGAGGGGCCAGGCAACCTTCCGATCCCTGATCATCACATTACCGAGGTCTTGGACGACACCGGAAAGCACCTTTCCAACGGTCACCGGGCAAATCGGGGAGAGATATCAGCAAACCTGTTACAAAGCGGCGCGGGAGACGAACTCGCAAAGACGGGCTTCGATGTTAACTGTTACGTCAGAGTCTTTAAAGTCCCTTAGCGGATTGAGCACGATCGGGCTTGGGGGATATTGCAAAGAAGGCGTCTCTGGTGTCATACTCTTAGCTCCTACGCGGGTGTAGCTCAGTGGTTAGAGCGCCGGCCTGTCACGCCGGAGGCCGCGGGTTCAAGTCCCGTCATCCGCGCCATATATAGTTGCCGCGGTAGCTCAGTTGGTAGAGCAAAGCACTGAAAATGCTTGGGTCGCCGGTTCAAGTCCGGCTTGCGGCACCATTTCTTTTATTTTTTGCTCACCAGGTATTTGGCAACCCATGGGATGATTTGGGGGTTTTTCGCGTTATCCGTTCCCGTTGTCATGATCGCCCATACCATCTCGGTGCCGTCGGGCAGGGTCACGCAGGCGACGTCGTGCCTGGTATTACTGGTCCATCCGGCTTTGCTGTAGAGCTTCGAACCCGTGGGCAAAGCCTCACCGGAAAACTCTTTGGTTTGGGAATCCAACGGTCCTTCGCCCAGGGCGCTGCGGCGAAGCAAGGTCTTCAGCCATAGCGTTCGATCGGCATCCACATCCTCCATCGCCCGAACGCCTAGCTTCTTAACGCCCGCGATCTCGGCCATCAGCTTTGCGCAAGCATCTGGCGAAAGTCGGTTTCGATTCTCGAAGTTCGGACCGTAGAAGGCTCGGTCCCGCCCATAGGGGCCTTCATTCCAAGTCTTTTGGCAAGCATTCACCAATTCGTAGCCTCGATCCGCGAAGAAACGATTCACAACTCGGCGCTTGCTCTGCCAGTCATCCCACGGTTTCCCCGTCAGCTCCGGTCCGCCGGTGGTTCCGGTAATCGTATCCAAAACGAGGCCCGTGGCGTCATTATTTGAATCCACGATCATGTCGCGAGCGGCTCGCTCAAGCTCGGGCGTCATCTTGAGCTTTTTCCGTGATAGAGAGTCGGCGAGGTACGCCGCGTAAAACAGCTTAACCACACTCGCCGGATAAACCGCCTGACCTCCTCGGTGCGAGGAAAACTTGACTTCCCGCGAAGACTTATCAATCACGCCGACCGTGATCGCCACGTTATCGGCCCTCGCGCCGACGTCATAAAACACGGTCACCGCCGCCGATACCGCGCTGGTCGCCAGCGACTCTTCCGGCAGAGTAGTCGCCAAAATTATTCCAAGCATAGACTTAATGTTACCGGGCAACACCTAAGCCGACGAATGGGCCAAAATTGAAACATGGATATTCAAGCCATCTCCACCAAAAACGCCCCCGCCGCCATCGGCCCGTACAGCCAGGCCATCCGCGCCGGAAATCACCTCTTCATGAGCGGGCAGATTGCGCTCAAACCCGATGGAACGCTTGTAAAGGACGATGTGAGGGCGCAAGTGACGCAGGTGATCGCCAATATGAAAGCCGTGCTTGAAGCCGCTGGGCTTTCGTTTTCGCACGTAGTTAAAACGACGATTTTTCTTAGTTCCATGGACCACTTTGCGGTCGTGAACGAGGTTTACGGCGCGTCATTCATGGGCAACCCGCCCGCCCGTTCCACGGTAGCGGTGGCGGGTCTGCCGAAGGGAGTTGATGTCGAGATCGAAGCGATCGCTTACGCTGGTTAGCTTTGTGCCGAAGAAAGCGAATAGTTGCCCCATCACCCCGCTCAACAAGAGCGGAGGGTTCCCGTTGGGGAGGGCTGAGAGAAGGAGTTTCGGATTTTTGGCACCCGTCCATGGACTGTTGAAAACGTGGAATCGGGCGACTGCGGCACACCCTTCGGGGTGCAGGTTGACGCGGATTCGAACCTGGGACTAAGCCCTGTTTCCGAACAGAGGGAGTCTGCGCCAACTCCGGTTGTGCGCTGGGTGGGGGCAATAATCCGGGTTGCGTTCGGGGGAACTTCCGTCGCTTCGCGCTTCGGTTTCTAAATTCCGAACTCCCGATCTCCGAATGCGAAGCACCGAACATTCCTAACCTCGCGGATATTTCCCATCCTCGCTCAAGAGACTAGATTCCCCATTCCTGGCTGAAAACCTCGCCGAACCAGCCGCGAAAAGGTAAAGTCGGGCCATGAAAGCTACGTTACCACTCATTATCGTGATCACTTTGGTTGGTTGCTCGGATGGGAGGCTATCCGAAGATGAATACGCAAAGGCGGCCCAGGCGATTGGCCGCACGGCCAAGGCTGAAATGGATGAATTTGCGAGGACAGACGACTTCCCCGATCCTGCTCTGGGCGTAGAACAGGCGTTTGTATTCATGGAGAAGCGGATTGACAAAGCGATAGCAGCCGCCAAAATCGCCTGGCAAAGCGTGGACAGCCTGAAGCCGCCGAAGAAATACGACGGCTTTCACGCGGCCACGGGCGCTCTATACAGAGCATCTCATGATGGGCTCGTGCAGCTAAGAACGCACTTTCGAGGTTCGCCCACAAAGATCGAGGAAGTCCAAGCTGCGATGGGTGCCGATCTCAAGGCAAAGTCCATTAGAGTTGCCGAGGAAGCGAAAAAGCTGGGCGAAGACATCTCTGACGAACTTCGCCAATTCAGCTACATGCAGTAGCCGGGGCTATTGCGATTGACGGAAGCGGGACCAGCTCCTCCCCCCGTTCCGAACGGAGCGGTCTGTGCCAACTCCAGTTGTGCGCTGGTTGGGGGGAACTTCGGTCGCCTAGTAGAGTTGGTGATCCATCGTGCACCAGCCGTGGAACCATCGGAAACGCGAGTCCTAACGCCCCCCGGATTACGAGTAGCTGTAATCGCCGTTATGCGCATCTTCAATGTACTTCGTAAGAAGCTCCACCGAAGCATCAACATCATCAATATGAACGGTCTCGTTCACCGTGTGAACGTAACGAGTCGGGATCGAGAGCGTAAACGCCGGTATCCCCCCGTGCAGGCGCTGCACGCCGCCCGCATCCGTGCCGCCCATCGGTAAGACTTCCATCTGATATTTAATCTTGTGCTTCACCGCAAGGTCTCGGAAATGCTTAACCAGCTTTGGATGGCAAAGCAGTGATGAATCCATAATCTTGATCGCGGTTCCCTCGCCGAGCCGCGTGATTTGATCTTGCTCCGGAATGCCGGGGATATCGTTGGCTAGGGTGATATCAATAGCCACGCAGATGTCGGGTTTGATGGCCGAGCCACTGGCGGCGGCGCCGCGCAATCCGATTTCTTCTTGAACGGTGGCAATCGCATGAATTTCGACCTTCGTTTTTTTCGCGGCCTTAACGGCTTCAATCATCGTATAAACCGCCACCCGATCGTCCATGCATTTGCACGTAAGCAGCTTGCCCATCTGTTGAAGGGTTCGATTCATCGTCACCATGTCGCCAAGTGAAACCTTTTTCTTTGCGTCGTCTCCACTTAGGCCCGCATCTACAAAGTAAGTCTCGATTCCCGGTGATTTTGACGCTTCCTCGGCTGAAAGCAAGTGTTTCGGCTTTTGACCACTCATCAACACTCCGTTGATGGGTCCCTTGGCGGTATGTACGAATACGCGCTGACTCGCCATTTGCCGAGGGTCCCAACCTCCCAGCGGCTGGATTCGTATGAAGCCCTTGTCATCAATGAACTTCACAATGAAGCCAATTTCATCCATATGGGCGGCAAGCATGAGTTTCTTGTCCCCCGAGCCCTTCACGCAGTGGACATTGCCCATCAAATCTACTTTGATATCGCAATGATCTTTGAGTTCGGCGATGACGATTGCGCGGATGAGGTCTTCTTGACCAGGGACGCCGTGGGCTTCGGTTAACTTTTTGAGAAGGTCTAAGTTCATGAGCCTTGTTTCTACCTGAATTCTTAACTTCCGCACGGAACCATTCCTAAAACACGTCGTCAAATTGAGGGTGCCCGACCTGTTAGGAATACCAGCATAGGAAGGGTCGTGGCGATGGATTGCCCCTCATTTTTGCCGGATCGAAAATTTACTGAAAAACCCTCAGTGAATTTCCGGGAGGATGTGGAATAGATAACGTAGGCGGTTAGTCAACAAATAAAAAAAGAGAGGGGTGGATTATCAATATGCCAATGCCACATGTATTAAGAGCCGACGTCGGTGGACGCGGAGTTCGTTTAACGAAGAGAGAGATTGAAGTTTTGAGCCTGATAGCGCAGGGTAACAGTAGCAAAGAAGCTGCCGACGCCTTGTACGTTTCGAAGCGCACGGTGGATTTCCACTTAGCGAACATTTACGACAAGCTACAAGTGAACAATCGCGTTCAAGCTTTTAGGGCTGCAACGCGACTAGGGTTGATTCCGTTTGAGCCGAACTTCGGCTTCATGCGGGACTGAGACTAACGCTTCAAAATCGCATTTCGGGGACCTGGGGGCAGACCAGGTCCCATTTTAGTTTGTCAGTGTTGGTCCCTCGCGAGAACTATGGGCCATGCTGACCGAGCGACAATTCCTCCCTCGTTGCCCCGAACGGGGGAGGACTGCGCCACTCCGGTGTGCGCTGAGGTGGGGGCAACTCCGTTTGGCTAACTCTGGCCACAATCCCGGATATTTCCCCCATCACCCCGCTCAACCGGAGTTGGCGAGAGGCTTCCCCCGTTCGGAAACGGGGGAAGCGGGGATATCGAGCCTGCCTCCTACCCCTTAAGCGGCCACTTCTGGATCGAAATCTTGATCGTATTTCGCTCGTTCGGGTTATTTCTCCCGTCCCTCTTCTGCTGAACAATTTTGTCAACTACGGTCAAGCAGGCCGACTCTTCACCCTCCTTTTCAGTCCCATCATGGACCACTCGCCCAAAAACGGTGTACGTACTGTCAAGTGACGCGGCTCGATCTACGCAAATGAAGAATTGGCTTCCGCCAGAATCCGGATCGCTTGACCGCGCCATGCTTAGAATCCCTCGAACATGGGCCGTCTCGTTAAACTCCGCCTTGATCGAATAGCCGGGGCCTCCCATTCCGTGACTGCCTTTGTCTTCCTTCTTCGAATTTGGGTCGCCCCCTTGGATCATAAACCCAGGGATAACCCTGTGGAAAATCGTGCCGTCGTAGAACTCCTCCTTAGCGAGTTTCTTAAAGTTCGCGACATGGCCGGGAGCTTGATCGTTGTAGAAACGAAGCAAAATGCGCCCGAACTTAGTTTCGATAACCGCGATTTCCTCGCCGTCGAGAGGCTTCTTATCGCCCAGAGATGATTGTTCGCCGACAGTTTGGGGCTTGGCGACGATATCCCCTTGTTGTTCAATGTTCATATAGGTTAAGAGTAGTGAGATCATTTTATTTCAGGGGCCATTGCTTAATGGCCATTTTCATTTCGATAGGGTTCACGGCTAAGTCTTTGTTGGGGCCTTCGGTCGGCAAGGCAACAATCTTATCTATCACCGCCAATCCGGCTGGTTCGGCCGCCCCCGCTTTCTCGGTTCCATCAAAACAGACTCGCCCAAAAACGGTGTACTTCATATCCAAAAAGGCCGAATTCGCTTGAACCATAAAAAATTGGCTTCCCCCGGAGTTCGGCGAACCCGAGTTAGCCATGGATAGGATTCCACGCTCATGGGTTAAGGCGCTGAACTCATCGGGCGTGTTGTATCCGGGCCCGCCCGTTCCGTAGCTCGCCTTATCCGCAGTTTTCGTGTTGGGGTCGCCACCTTGAATCATGAAACCCTTCATGGTGCGATGAAACTTTGTCCCATTGTAGAACCCTTCTTTGGCTAACTTCTTAATGTTAGCAACGTTTTTCGGCGCCTTGTCTTCAAAGAACCGAAAAACGATACGACCAAACTTCGTTTCCACAACGGCGACTTCCTCACCATCAAGCGGCTTCTTTGAGCCAAGGTCGGAAGTGCCGCCGATGCCGCTAACAACCGGCTTGGCTTCAACTGGTGCTGGCTCGGTTGTGGTTGGAGGTGTAGGGTTTAGGTCCGTCTTTTCGGCAGGTTTCGGAGCGCAACCAACCGTAACAACACCGAAAAAGAGGGCTAAGTAAGAAAACTTCTTCATATTTCTCCTCTATTGAACCTTGACAACGAGTTTTGGCACCAGGGCCTTGTCGTTTTCCTTCGTAAAAACTTTGTAAATAAGAGATCGAGACTCTGCAGGAGTGATCTTTGAAGTCAATGCGATTGCAAATTTTCCAGATCGAGCGCCCGTGTTAAAGAAATCTTCGAAGTGACTGTCCTTAGCTAATAGATCAATCTTGAACATGTTGTTTTCGCCAACTTTTTCGGCAACTAAACCGAGTCCAAAAATCCCAGCGTAAGGCGCTTGCTTGAACGTATCAATGTGAAAGGTCTTTTCTTCGAAGGTCTTTTCCAAACCACGAACCTGTAATGGAAATTCTCTCATAACGGCGGGCGTAAGCTCCTCATTTGCCTGTGCGAAAACAATGAGGCTGGCTGATTCGACCTTGAAACGAACACCATCCACCAGCTTAGGCACATCAAAAACCAGATATCCATAAGCAAATCCGCCATCGGACGGAAATTTCGAGTCAACCGCCTCTGCGCCGTCTCCCCAGATACGCATGAGAGTCTCGCCGCCAGGGTCGGATGAGTGCGGATACACCCAAGCATCGGCGCTCGGCGTAAGTTCAAAAGTCTGTGGAGTTTGCCCGCCAAGGAGCGAGCCGAGAAGCAATGAGCTTAACATACTCCAATTCTAACGTATTACGGGCCGACTTGATTCCGTCATTTTGGGTATTGTTAGCGACGATGAACCTAAAACCTTTGATTTATGCTGCGGGCTTTCTCGTTCTTGGTTGTAACGGTAGTGATAAATCTGCCACTAGCGTTACCCCAGCAAAGCCGGGAGAGAAAATTGAGCTTGAGGTGCAAGCCTTCAAGGGCGGCTACGACATTGACCTTTTCGCTTCGGCCGCAAAAGAGTTTGAAGCCAAGAACCCAAACATTTCGATCAAAGTTGGCGGGGCACCTACAGTTTGGGATCAACTCCGCCCAAGATTTATCAGCAACACCCCTCCCGATCTAGTTTTCCCTGGATGGGGAATGGACCATTGGGGGCTGAAAGAAGAAGGACAGTTACTCGCTCTCGATGAAGCCCTTGACGGAAAAGCCGCCGAGGGCGAAGGCACCTGGCGTGACACATTTGATCCAACCATTCTAAAAATGGGTCAGCGAGACGGCAAGCAATGGGTGCTTCCGCACTTCTTCTCGGTGATGGGTTGGTGGTTCGATCCGGGGGTTTTCAAAAAGCACGGCTGGACTCCTCCAAAAACCTGGGATGAGTTGCTTGTCTTGGGCGAAAAGATCAAAGCGGCCGGAATCGCGCCCCTCACTTTCCAAGGCCAATATCCGTATTATCTTATTGACGGCATGCTGTTGCCTTGGGCAAACTCCGTCGGCGGCGAGCAAGCCGTAAAAGATGCCCAGAACCTCGTTCCCGGGGCTTGGAAGTCTCCCGCGATGCTGAGAGCCGCCCAAATGATTGATGAACTTCGAGTTCGGGGTTTCTATCTTGAAGGGAGCCTCGCCATGAACCATACCGCTTCCGAAATGGAGTTTCTCAAGGGCAAAGCCGCAATGGTTCCCTGCGGAAGTTGGCTCAAAGTAGAGATGGCGGATAAAATGCCCAAAGGCGCGGCCATCGAGTTCATGCTGCCGCCCGTTATGAGTGGCGGCAAGGGCGATCCAACCGCCTTGTTGATCAAGGTCGAACCTTGGATGGTTCCCTCCAAGGGCAAGCACCCCGCCGAGGCGATTGAGCTTTTCAAGTACATGACCTCGCTTAGCAAAGCCAAGGAGTTTGTTGAGAAAAAGGGAGCTTTGATGGCGATCAAGGGATCAGATCAGGTTAAGCTGATGCAGGAATCCATCGCCCCCGCAAAGGCCTATCGAGAAAGCAAGCAAGTCTATGCGAATGAGTTTGTGGCTTGGTACCCTGATCTCAAGAAGGAAATCGAGAATGCGCTAACTTCGATGCTAAATGGTCAACTGACGCCGCAAGCGTTTTGCGATCGAGTTGAAAAGAAGGCAGAGGCGATTCGAACCGACGGCACGATTCCGAAACCGAAGCTAGATTAAGCGGCGCTCCAATCGCGCACGCTGTCATCAAGCTTTTTCATGGCCCGGTCGCAGTTCTCCATGAGCTTACCGAGCGGGTCTTTTCCTGCTTGCTTCTTTTTCAAGAACCACGCAACCGCGACGATAGCTCCAACGAGCCCTACTGCTGTTATCAATCCACCTGTCTTGGAAGTCTTTTCCATTCGCCTACTCCTTTGTCTGACGCTAATTCTATTCTCGGTGTTCTTGAACCAGGGCTTTAGACTGTAATTTGACTAGGCAGAGAAGTCAGTTCGGCGACGAAACAATCGCCGGAATATGCTTGGCGTATTGGTAGCTCCAAGCTCTGGAATCTCGGCAAGCATGCGTATCAGCGAACCTTCAAGGAGGGTCGGGTCATTTTCAAACTTGCCCTGCCAACCACAAACGAAACACTCACAGTTTGATATCGAATTCAGCGCCTCACACAGAGGGCAACACTTCAAGTTCTTTTGAGCAATGCGGCGCCGGGACTCGCTGGGACTATCAAACCAAATGTGACTCATGCATTCATTCTTCGGATTGTTTAGCTCGCATCACAACGCCCGTTAGAGCGGTTGTCAAGGTTTTGACTCTAGAACCTAAAGTAGATTGTTTATGAATACCGCCCCCTAGGCAAGTAGGAGCAAGCTTTGCAACCAATGGTCTTGCCTCCTAGAAACCAATGGCCGGGAGTTAACGCTGTGTTAGCGCCGCGATGATTCGCTTGAATCCTTTGCGCCTTGCGATTTCCAGGGGTGTTTCAGTAGGGGCTGACGGCTCTAAGTTTTGAAGATAGCCAGTCGCACCTTTGCTTCTAAAATCCGCCCTTGCTCCCTTCTTGAGCAAATACGTGATGACATCGGCGTTGCCTTTCGTGTTCTCCATGGCGGCGGCGTGCAAGGCGGTCTGTCCATTTTCCTTTTGAATATTGATTTTCGCCCCGTGTTCAACGAGGAGCTTCACCCAATCTAACCGCCCTAGCCATGCCGCCGTATGGAGGGGATACTGCTGCTGCGCACCGCCCCGCTTGTTTACATCTGTTTTCGGGCTTTCTACCATGGCTTTCAGGAATACGCCGCTCTTTTCATAGTGCCAGCGCAAATAGAGCGTGAGGGGAGTGTCCCTGGTTTGTAGATCGTTGGAGTCAAGAAGGTTGGGATCACACCTTGGCGCACTCAGGATCGCCTTTGTAATCCAGTAAATGTTGTGCCTTGATATCGTATCGAACGGTTCGGTGTGGGTGCCAGCCATAGCGAGTTTGTGGAGTTGGGTGGGGCCGGGCTGTGTGCTCACATAATTCTTATACTTGGTAGGCTCCTCCCGTCTGTTGGGGTCAGCCCCTCCCCGAGAGAGGGCACTTGCCAACTTCATTACCACTTTTGGATTGACCTTACGTCTGTAGTTCGCCAGCCCGGACAAAGCGCCAAAGGGATCAGCAGTTGATAGCGCTCGCTTTTCGTTGCCTGAAGCCAGGTCATCCATGAGGGAATTGTAGTTCCCTGGCGCCTGAGCAATTTGGGAGAGCAGGAATACGAGACTCAAAATGCTCATCTTTCCCCCATTTACCCTACTCGCCCGAGCGTTTTTCGTCTGGTAGCGATTCTGCGTTCCTCACATCGTTGGTCGCGTGGCGATCACTCATACGCAATGCATCCATCAAATTCTTATGGCCAACTGAGATCGTCAGATTCCGCAGTTGAGTTTTCTCGTCAGTTGAAACGCACATCATTAGACGCTGACTTTCCTTTTCCCAAAACGAATAGCTGATGAACCCCTTACCGACCGAGATATCAGGTGGGCCGAAACGATCGTGGTAACTCTTGGTGATCGCGTTGGATTCCGCAACTTTTAGAGCGCTTCGATAGGTCATGGCGAGCGCAAGCTTGTCTGTATAGAAAATCGCCCCAAAACTCTTGGAGCCAGCATCATAACCTCGACCCTCATATTCTGTTCCAAATGCCGCCGGAAGCTCTTTGACCGGTACGGAACCCGCTGGGCTTGGAAACAACTTGTCAACTTGCTCAAATGAATCACCTACAAACAGCGGATCAGATTCGGTGATCAATGACAAGCTGTCGGACGTTGATCTGAGATCGGCGGGAGCCTCAACCGTTTTTGGAAGAACGATGGCAGGCATGGCGACAGCCTTTTTCGGCGTAGATTCAGGCGCAGGGCATCCAACCAAAAAGACGGCAACCAGACCCAACATGCACATCTGACCAATCGTTGACATTGCAAACTCAGTTTAGCTTATCGGCCTGGATCGATTCGGAGCGCCACCGCTCTCACTCTTGCATCGGGATCGCGGCGGCAATCCAAAACGGCCTGGCGATAAATTTCGGGGGCGCGCCCATTCAAGGCGATGAGTGCCGAAATTCTCACTCCCGGGCGTTCATCGGTAAGCTTCGCGCCAACTTGATTAAGGGCTTCCTGTGAGCCAATCGCACTCAGGAGATCAATGCCCGTTCGGACGTTTTGCTCGGTAGAACCCGCCGCGAGCGAACCGCCAATGACCAAACCATCTGGCGATTTAGCCAAAACTCCGATTGCGGCCCTTCTAATCGGAAGTTCGTTCGATTCTAATAACTTGCTGGCAAGGGCGACCCCCTTCGTTTCGCCAAGCAAGCCCAGAGAGATGATCGCGTTGAGGGCGGTCAATCGGTCTGGACCTTCGGCCAAGGCAACCAAGTCATCAACCGCACCCGATCCGCCCAGCAGTCCCGCCGCTCTTGAGGCAACTCGCTGTCGCTTTGGCAGTTTGATCGCCAGAGCAACGCTGGGACCTGCCTCCATCGCGCTTCCATCAATACAGATCATCATGGCGACATTTGAGGCCGCATCGTCCGGACCGGCTATCACAACATAAATGGCGGTCTTGGCGGGTTCACCGATGGCACTCATGAGGTCCACAAAGGCTCTCTGTTCTAATCTAGAGGCAGCAGGCAACCGTTTCTCAATCATCCACGTCATGGCGGGCATCCCGATGCCAATAAGTTGGTTCATGGCAAGTTTGACATCGCCTTGGGCGCTCCCAACATTCCATTGGGTTGCCCTTTGATAGAGTTTCTCGAGGGCTTCATCGGTTGGTCGGGCCACGGAGCCAACTGGCGGAGGCGGTGGTCCCGCTTGAGTTCCGACTTCTAGTGCCGGTTTGGTTTCGACATCGTAAGCAACGCCCCACTGCTCGCGATACGCGGCCTCGGAGTCTTCCAGCCCGGTACGGTATTGATCTTGACCAGCAAGGTCAACAAACACTCCAAGTGAGCCTGAGTTTCGCGCGGGATTTCCAACTCCGGCTGGTCCAGAATAGCGATCATCGCCAGCCGCGTCAATAAAGATTCCGAGCCCGTTCGCGTTCCCAGTTCCCGGACTCGAATCTCTTCCCGCGTAAATGTCGCTTCCCTGTCGGTCCAGCAGAAATGCTACTCCGTAGTCATGGCCAATAGCGTGAGAAGCCCCAAAGTTGGTCATGTAAGCATCATCGCCGGCTAAATCAAACAGATAAGCCCCGCACATATGCATCGCGCTTGCCTGGGCGTAGTGATAGGCGTTGTAAGTGTCTTTCCCCGCCGCATCATAGAGCGAGCCGAGGGCAAACCAATAGCTGGCAGCTTGGCAGTAGGTTTCGCCGATATAAGCGTCATCGCCCCCGGCATCGGTTATGAGCCCGATTCCTCCTCCCAATCCGCCGGTATCCTCACGGTAACCGGATGCGTAGCCTTGGGCGTTGGAATAGTGGACATTTGTAAAGAGAGGCGAGTTCAGCACGAGACCACCTGCCCGATAAGTGTCGTCGCCGACTCGATCAACCAATTGCCCCCAGCCCATTGTTTTCGCCGCCCCTTGACCAAGCAGTTCTAACTTGTAGAGGTCATTGCCACGAGTGTCAATCAAGAGCCCGATTCCAAAGCACCCGAATCCCTGAGACATCGTGGCGCTCTGATAGCTATCATCGCCGCCTTCCTTGAAAAATGCTCCAACGCCCGCGATGCCCACCCCAAAACAAAGCGATCCGCCCCGAAAATTGTCGTGCCCACCGAAGTCGTATGCCAGGCCGATTCCGACCAAACCACAGCCCGCCCCGACGTCGGGCAACTTGTATTGATCGTTGCCGCCGAGATCAACAGAAAGTGCCGCGTGCCCAGGACCCGCCCCGGCGCGACCGTAGTAACTGTCGTTGCCTCCCAAATCAATAACGAGTCGAGCATCGCGATCGCGATGCACATTGTCGCCAACCCCCGCCACAATGGTTACCATTCCGGCGATTTGAAGTTTCAAAAGTCCTTCCCACTTCATGTTTGAAACAAGCTGTTTGAGCCCCGTCATCTCTCTTTCAACACTCGCCGCTAGGGCTTTGCCGCCGGCGACCATCGCCCCAAGATCAAGCCGTCCGACAATTTCTAGAAGTTCTCTTGGTGGCGTCATAGCGCCCTTCACGAACTCAAACTTGATTGAAGGCTCTTCAACGGCCCATTGAGGCAGACTCTCAATCAGAATTCGCACTTCGGTCGGCTTTAGCTTCGCCTGAGCGGTACGAACAAAGGCGTTCGCGAGAGCAACCGCGATACCAAGTCTTCGAATCGGCTCAACCAGTTCCTTCGGCAGTTCGAGAGGGAAAACATCAGCCGAACTAGGAGCAACCACAGCCGATCCCGCCGTGAAACCCAATTCGGCCGAGGCCATAGAGATCAGCTCACTTGCCCCAGCTTTGCCTGCCTTTGTGTGGATATCAAACAAACGGGTTGAGGCCTCTAATGGGTTGTCAATAGATAGATTGACCAGAGGCAAGCGGAAGGGGCCCTCATAAGGTCGCCGGGCAAAATCGAGATCCTTCAGATTCATATTGCCGATGAAAAGCGTGTCCACCAGCCCCTTTCTCTCAACCTCAGTAAGTTGCCCTAAAGCGCTTCCGGCTACTGCAAAAAGGCCCAAAACTAGCCAAGTCCTCATGATCGTTCAGTATAGTCGGCAGTGTATGCTTCTAGCCTATGGCGGGAAAGGTCATTCGAAAAAAAACTGAACTCCGGGCAAAGAAGCGCGAATTTGAAGAGAGCTTCCCTCCGGCGGTAGACCTCATTTTTCTCCTGCAGGACTGGAACGACGCATACAATGTTGGCGGCTTGTTTCGGGTCGCCGCGGCGTGCGGAGCAAGGGAGTTGGTTATGGTTGGGCGAACGCCGGTGCCTCCCCATCCCATGATCGGCGTAACCTCGCTCGGCATGCATCGACGGGTGCCGTTTCGCACCTTTTCCAAATGGGGCGAAGCCGTTGAAGCCCTTTGCGCGGAAGGCTATGTCATGATCGCCATCGAAATCGCTGAGGGTGCCCACAATTATCTGGAGTTTAAATTCCCGCCCAAAACCTGCCTGATCTTGGGGAGCGAAGGGGCCGGAATCTCCAGCGGACTGCTCAAATCCTGCGCACACGCCGTTTTTATCCCCATGTACGGCAAGGGGCGAAGCCTGAATGTGCATGTTGCCGCCGCGATTGTTGCCTTTCAAGCGGTTCTAGGTGGAACGAAAAGCTAGCCGAACCGTCCCATAACTATGAAACAAAATGGTTTTTGGAAAGGTTTCGGTTCGGCATTCGTTGTTATGTTCGCGGCTTATGGAGTTTTGGCTTTTGCTGGCGCTCCGCAGATTCAAGTTTATGACGCCCAATCTAAGCTGGCAGAGGCAACCGTGGTTATCGCCAAAGAGATGCAGGCCCTGAACGATAACGGGCTCAAAGTTACGATTGATTCGAAGAACCCCGTGAAGATGGAAGGCAAAATGGAGATCAAGACACCGGTCGAGATCAAGACATCAAGTGCTGCGCCGATTGAAGTCAAAGTAAAGCAATAGAGCAGATCGCCCCCGCGGATCATCGCGCCTGCTGAGACTGGTTCAAGGCGACGAAGCGTATTGCGCCTCTACCTGGCTTTGATCAGTTTATGTGGTTAGAGACCGGAGCGAACTGAAGTCGGCGATCCCGTGTGAGAAATCTGGTGGGCGGTGAGGGGCTCGAACCCCCGACATCCTCGGTGTAAACGAGGCGCTCTACCAACTGAGCTAACCGCCCGGAACGAATTACATTATTTTGACGTAAAAATCAAAATGCTATCGCTTTAAACATCCGATAGTGTATTATGGGACAGATCGCACGCGGTCTGCACGCTCAGGATGAAGCGAATACTCTTATGCCTACTACCATGGATGGTGGCGGCAGCGTCTGCGCAAGCTTTGCGCCCCGCTGAAGTCGCATTCACGTACCACAAGCCGGTGCCGGCCTGGCGTGATGCCGATCAATGCTGGATTTCACCAAATGCCTTCATTTCATGGGGTTGGACTTACAACTTCATCGGTAATGAAGCCACGATCCAAGCCGAGGGACGCACCGTAAAGGTCAACGGACAATCGCTCGGCGGAAAATACGTTCTACCGTTTCATGAGATTTTGAAACAGCTTGGCTCGGAAGCCAAATGGGCGAGCGATCGAGATGTTCTATCGGTCATGGGGCAATGCCGCTTTGTCACCGTTCGCGACGGCAAGATTTCTGTTGACGCGACTCTTGGATTTCAACCTACCGTCAGCATGGCGGAAAGTCCGAGTCGGCTCATTGTTGACCTCAAGGGGATTTCGATGGGGACTTGGTGCAAGCAAGACCTAGACGCCAGTGCCCGCGCTGGCCAGTATTCCTTTGATACCGTTCGGATCATCATTGTCACAAACGAAAAACCGACGTTAAGTGAGCAAAATGCGACGCGAAGCCTGAATCTGCTGTACTCTCTCAACCCATCAACTGAAGTTGTGATTGTGCCCGAGATCAAACCAGCCATCGAGTTTCTCGCGCCAATCGTCAACGTCGGGCCCATCCGAGTGCAATCAGAAACACCGGTCGTTGCTCAACTCACGATTCCGCTCTCAACGGCGCTACCTTCACCGCCGCGCTACCGGCGAATTGATGCTTCGTCGTTCGAACTATTCTTTCCCCGCGGATCCTATGTAGGTCCCTCTCAACCCCTCGGTTCACCCAGCATTACCGCCTTCGAACCCGAGCTTTTGCGGGACGGGCTCAAACTCACGGTAAGGCTAGCGCGCCCCATGGGAGTTGAGTATAGCGTCACTCCAACCTCCATTACGCTCGGCCTCTACAAGCCTAAGGTGGGCGATGGGAAGCTTGCGGGCAAAGTTGTGGTTTTGGACGCGGGCCACGGCGGTCACGATTCCGGTGCACGTAGCACTGATAAGGCCACACTCGAAAAAGATGTTACTCTCAAGGTGGTCCTGCAGACAGCCAAAGAGTTCCTGGCCGAGGGGGCAACGGTGATCATGACGCGCAAAACCGACGTCTTCATCCCCCTTGCCGAGCGGGCTGAAATTGCGAACCGAAACTCTGCAGATTTCTTCATCAGCGTCCACATCAACTCGAACAAGACCGCAAACTCAACCTCTGGGAGCATCTCATTTCACCACAAGGGAAGCCAGACTGGGCAAGTTTTGGCGATCTGCATGCAAGATGAGATGAAAAAGGCGAGCGCAATTCCTTCCATCGGAGTTTGGAGTGACGGGAGAATTTACGAATCTGGATTCGCCGTGCTCAGATTGAGCAAGATGACGGGCGTGCTCTTAGAGTTGGGCTTTGTAAATCACACGGCCGATCGGAACATTTTGCGAACGGCCGCGTTCCATGAATCTATAGCTAAAGCAATCGTTAGGGGAGTTAAGGTGTATTTGGGAAATGAAAAATAAGGGATCACGATCGTTACTCGTTATTGGGCTGACTTCGGCCATCGTCGTAGTTGCGCTTGGGGCCTACACGAAGTTTGCTCCAGCTAACTTAGTTCCAACGGATGAGCACCGAAATCAGCGCACCACCGAAGAAACCAAGATCACCGAGCCCAAAATTGAGGTCAAATCCAACCAACATAAGGCGGAGGGCACCGATGTTGCCGTCTTCTTGCCCAAGTTTGATAAAGGCAATAACCTCACCTTTGAGCGAACAATGGCTCGCGCTCCCCGGGGCGAAGATTTGAGGGAATTCGCGGTCAAAAACTTCCTTGAAACAACAAAAATCGCAGACCCTGCGACTCGCCTCCTCAGCATCTCCGTCAAAGACGGCCTAGCGACGCTCTCATTCAACGCCGCTCTCAATAGCGGATTTGGCTCGGATGACGAGCGCACATTCGTTGAGGGAATTAGGCTGATTCTCGGCCAGTTTAAGGAAATCGAGCGGCTGGAGTTTTTCGCAGACGGCGTCAAGCTTGACTCGCTTGGGCATTTCGAGATTGATAATGTTACGGTAAAACGTTAGGGATGATCGGCAAAACCTCGCTTGGTTCTCTTCCCTACCTTCGCAATTTTAAATCTAAACGCTCCAGTAGCTTTGACGACCAAGGCAACAATAGCGATTGGTGGTACATCGAACCGGGCAACACCGCCACTCTCTTAAACACCGCTCAACCTGGGTGCATCAAGCATATCTGGATGACCATCGGATGCGACGATCTTTTCCCCAGACAAGCGATTCTGCGCATGTATTGGGACGACGAAGAGCATCCCTCCGTAGAAGTTCCGGTCGGTGATTTTTTCGGGATCGGACACGGAGTCTTCAAGGACTTCATCTCCCTACCTTTGCAAATGTCGCCACAAGATGGGCGGGGCATGAACTGCTGGTTTCCGATGCCGTTTGACTCCGCCCGAATTACGCTAGAAAGCAACTGCGAGAACCGGATTAACTGCTACTTCTACATTGATTACGAAGAGTATTCGGAGCCCCACGGGCCCGATGTTGCCCGGTTTCACGCCCAATGGCGGCGCGAAGCCGTAACCGAAGGTTGGCTCACGGAGAAGCTAGACGACGGAAACTTGTGGGATATATGGTCCCGAAAGCCAAATATAACGGGGGACGATAACTATGTCATTCTTGAAACCGAGGGGTCGGGAGTTTACGTCGGTTGCAATCTCAATATTGACGTCTTCGAAAAGCAAGGCAACGACTGGTACGGCGAAGGCGATGATATGATCTTCGTGGACGGCGAACCCTGGCCGCCTGCCTTGCACGGAACCGGGACCGAGGACTACTTCAACATGGCCTTTTGCCCCCGCACTGAGTATTGCGCGCCCTATCATGGTCTAACTTTGTATTCCGGCAACAGTGATTGGCCGTGGAGTGGGAAAAATTCGATGTATCGCTTTCACGTCGAAGACCCGATTCGTTTCAACAAGTCAATCCGAGTTACGATTGAGCACGGGCATGCAAACAAGCTTTGCAACGATTACTCGTCCACTGCTTATTGGTATCAGATAGAGCCGCATAATAAATTCCCGCAGATTCTGTCGGTTGTCGAACGAATGCCGCGTGGTAACCCAGAATATTTGCTGTAATGAGCTTTTTTTTAGAGTTTTGCGAACAAAATGTGCCAAAAATCGGGACAATATGTATTCGGGCTGGAATGTGGGCGAGCTCTCCCCTTAGCCGCTGAACAGCCCTTTTTCTTATGAATCCACTACGGGTCGCCGGTGCATTCGGATTTTTAGCCGTTATGCTCGGGGCCTTCGGCGCGCATTACCTGAAAGCACGCATTTCGGCGGAGCTTCTGGTTTCATTCCAGACCGGGGTTCAATATCACTTGGCCCACGCGCTCGCACTCATGGCTCTCGCTTTGTCAAATCGGTCGCTACCTCGGGTGGCCTTAGCGTGGACCGTTGGAATATGCGTCTTTTCCGGCACCCTGTACCTCTATGCCATAACCGGCACCAAATTTTTCGCAATGATAACGCCACTGGGGGGCCTATGCTTCATGGCTGGTTGGCTCATGCTCATCTTTCAATCAAAGCAGATCGATCGCAAAGCCGATTGACGAAGTGCATGATCGGTCAGCACCAACGCAACCATTGCCTCAACCATCGGCACTGCCCGGGGCAAAACGCAAGGATCATGCCGACCTCGACCCGAGATCGTCGTGTTCTCATGGTCAACCGTTACTGTGTCTTGCTCGAACATGATTGTCGCAGTCGGTTTGAATGCGCAGGTCATGAAGACGTTTTCACCATTTGTGATGCCACCCTGAATTCCTCCGCTAAGATTCGTTCTCGTACGGACGGCCTTGGACTCGTCGGCATAAAATGGATCATTATGCTCTTGGCCGGTTAGGTAAGTGCCGCCGAAACCGCTACCAACCTCAAATCCCTTGCAAGCAGGCAACGACATCACTGCCTTGGCAAGATCGGCTTCGAGCTTATCAAATACCGGCTCGCCCCAACCCGCTGGAACTCCCCTTGCCAAGCAACCAACGGCTCCGCCCACCGAGTTGCCATGCTTTCTTATCTCTTCGACGCGCGCGATCATACGCTCAGCGGCATGAGCATCCGGGCACCTCATAATGTTGGATTCAACCTGTTCCAAGGTTAGGCTATCATGCTCAACTTCAGCTGAGATGTCCTGGACTCGTTGAACCCAGGCTATAACCTCAACGCCGAGGGCGGCGAGTAACTTCTTAGCGATCGCACCGGCCGCGACCCTTCCCACTGTTTCTCGGGCAGAGGCGCGACCTCCGCCTTCAACCGCTCGGATGCCGTATTTTGCCTGGGTCGTATAGTCTGCGTGGCTGGGGCGATATTTTTGCTTGAGTTCCTCATAATCGCGACCTCGTGCGTCTTCATTTGCAACCATGAGCAGGATTGGCGTGCCAAGTGTTCGGCCCTCGTAAACGCCACTTAATATCTGAACCGTATCAGATTCCTTGCGTTGGGTGACGATGCGCGATTGTCCCGGCTTTCTTCGGTCAAGTTCAGGCTGGATATCTGAGCACTCCAAGGGCAAGCCGGGGGGGCAACCATCCACAACCACACCAACGCCGCCACCATGAGATTCTCCCCAAGTGGTGATACGAAACAAAACTCCAAGCGAACTAGCCAACTTGGAGTTGAGAATACTCGGAAGACTTAGTTCTGAGCGCCGTCAGCAACCCATTTCGCCAACTTGTCCTTCTGCTCCTGCACCATTTGAGCTGGAGGCGGGGGCATTTTGTTGCGCTTCATTTCCGAAATCATACGGCTCGTATCGGGGCTGCCCGCCTTTACGGACTTCATTACACCTTCGTAGCTAGTCATATCCAGTCGGCCCTTTGGCCGCTCGCCGCTGTGACAACCTGCACAGTTTTGATCAATAATGTGCTTGATATCAGCGAACTTGAGAGCTTCACCAGGAGGGGGTGCGGCCGCTTCATCACGGGCATCAGCAGGAGCGGTGAAAGCAAATTTGGCGTCTTCAATCGCTTCGCCCAGCTTCATCTCTTTACCAAGGATAATAAGCTCGCTAGAGGCTCCTCGTCCTTCTTTCTTAAATTTTCCGCCAAATGCGATACCCGTCGTATCTTCAAAGCTCAACACAAACGATCGGCCATCCTTTAGGGTCACGTTTACATCGGTGACAGATTTGCCCCGCACTCTTCGGGTAGCACCCTTCAGCGAATCCGTAACGTGCTCGGCAAACTCCGCATCAAAGAAAGCTGCCCAAGCCACAAGGCGATCTGAGCCAAGCGTTTTCTTCAAGTTTTCGGGGGTTGCATCTAGCTTGACATAAGAATTCTTATGTTGATTGTAGTTCCAAATATTCTTGCCATCGCCAATGATCAGGGTGTTCGGGCCTTCAAGTCGAAACTTATTCGGTTTTTGCGCGAACAAGTGAAACTCATTTGTTTCGGCACCAACTACGGTTTCTGTAAAAATCAAATCAAGAGACGTTGCTTTTTGGGAGGCATCAACGTGGCGCTTGATTGAGGGATCATTGGTTGTGAAAACAAAGGCGGCAATGGGGAGAAGGCTGGCGAGCAACATTAGACGCATGACTCTCTAATTATGCCGCTTAACGCCAAAAAGTTCCATTTGGTACGAGCACGGTAAAGTTTGGGTTGTGATATTCACGAGTTTTGCTTTTCTAACCCTACTGCCCTTTCAGAATCTGGCCAAGCTTGAAGCGGTGCCATTCACCCAGGTGACGATCAAAGATAACTTCTGGAGCCCTCGTCAAGAAGTTAATCGAAGCATAACCGTTGAGCACAGCTTCAAGATGCTTGAAAAGGCCGGCAATTTCTTAGTTATGGAACTCGCCGCAGCCGGAAAGCGCGAAGGGTATCAAGGGTTGCTCTTTACCGATTCCGACCTCTACAAAACCTTGGAAGGGGTAAGTTTCACTCTGGCGACCCATCCGAATAAGGACCTCGATCGCCGGATGGACGACATTATCGCCAAGATCGCCGACGCCCAACAAAGCGATGGCTACCTGAACACCTGGTTTCAAGTCACTCGGCCCGAAGACAAGTTTAAGAACTTGCGCGATTGGCATGAGCTCTACTGCGCGGGGCATATGTTTGAGGCGGCTGTTGCGCACCACCAAGCAACGGGGAAGAAGAATTTTTTGAACATCGCCTTGAGATACGCCGAGTTGATCAATCAGAAGTTTGGGCCAGCCGGAAAGATCGCCTATTGCGGTCACCCGGAGATTGAGCTAGCACTTGTTAAACTCTGGAAGGACACCGGCGATCGAAAATGGTTTGATCTAAGCCGAAGAATGGTAGAAAATCGCGGAGGCTCCTACTTTGCCGAAGAACATAAGACCCCCGCCGAACGCTACGACGGAACTTATTGGCTCGATGACTGCCCGATCAACACCCACGCCGAGATTAAGGGCCATGCGGTTCGAGCCGCTTACCTCCTTAGCGGCGCAACCGATATCGCTCGAGAAACCGGTAACCCGGACATGATCAAAATGCTCAAGCGAGTTTGGCGAAACGCAACCGAAAAACGCATCTTCGTGACCGGGGGAATCGGTCCTAGCGGCTCCAACGAGGGCTTCACCGTAGATTACGACCTACCGAACATGAGTGCCTACCAGGAGACCTGTGCGACCATCGCCATGGCTCTGTGGGGGCATCGCATGTCGCTCCTCTTTGCGGATTCAAAATATGCCGATACGGTTGAAACATCTCTTTACAATGGGCTTCTTAGCGGAATATCGCTCAAAGGGGACAGATTCTTTTACGTGAACCCGCTTGCCAGCATGGGTAATCATCACCGCAGCGAATGGTTCGGTTGCGCTTGCTGCCCGCCAAACGTTCTTCGAACTATCGCCGCGATTGGCGGTTACGCCTACGCCACCTCCGATAGTTCGGTTTACGTTAACCTCTTCGTCGGGGGAACCATGAAGGCTAAGGTTGGCAAGCAAGACATTGGCTTCGATGTCGCTACGAACTACCCTTGGAGCAATACCGTCACGTTTATTGCAACCAAACCCGGTAACTTCGCCCTGCGAGTGCGTAAGCCGGGCTGGTGTAACGCCGCTAAGCTCTCCGAAAAATCCACCCTAGAGCAAGGATATTATGTTGTAAACAAGGACTGGAAAAAGGGCGATACCTTGACGGTCGAACTCGAAATGCCGATTGAGCAGATTCTAGCCCACCCCATGGTGAAGGACGATCACGGCCGCGCCGCCGTTCGTCGGGGGCCCTTGGTTTACTGTTTGGAGCAGGTGGATAACACCACCCCGGTAGACGAGATCATTATTCCGCAAGGAGCTTCGCTAAAAGCGGTTCAAAGCCCAGAGATGGGAGGAATAGTCAAGATCGAGGCCCAAGCCAATCAGGCCGCGAATCCGGATTGGGAGCGACAACTTTATCAAGCATCGCCGTCGCCAAAACCCGTCACCGCCACGCTCATTCCGTATGGCTTCTGGGACAATCGCAAGGCCGGACGAATGGAAGTATGGCCACCCACCGTGCCGCCTCCCTCGCGCATGATCGGCCCTGAAGCCAAAGCCGAAGTGACCGTCAGCTTCCGATCGGGCAACGCCCAACTGTTTGGAGTTAACGACGGAATCGAACCCGCTTCAAGCTCCGAACAACCCCGGGCATTACTTCACTTTTGGCCGCACAAGGGCGGATCGGAGTGGGTGCAATACACTTGGAAAAAGAGCGTGAACGTTAAGGCCATCAAACTGTATTGGTTTGACGATACCGGGCGAGGCGAATGCAAGATTCCCGTCGCTTGGAAGTTGCAAGCGCAAGTTAATGGTAACTGGCAAGATATTAAGCTAAAAACCACCACATTAAAGCTTAACTCTTGGTGCGAATCAACATTTGACCGGGTTTCGACCGCCGCGTTGCGCCTTGTTGTCGAGCAGCAACCGAACTGGGCGAGTGGTATTCATGAATGGAAAGTTGTTCTTGACGACGATGAAGACTGACAATGCTTGAAATTGTCGGCCTAACCAAGTCATTCCCGGGGGTGTGCGCTCTCAACAACGTACACCTTAGGCTCGAACCGGGCGAAATTCGTGCCCTCATGGGTGAGAACGGGGCGGGAAAATCAACTCTAATTAAGGTCCTGACGGGAGTCTACAAAAGGGACGGCGGCGAGATTCGACTTTCGGGCCAAGCGATCAGCCCAAGCTCCCCTGCCCATGCTCAGAGCCTCGGTATCAGCACGGTTTATCAGGAGTTAAACCTCGCTCCCAACCTTTCCGTCACTGAAAATGTTTGCCTCGGCGACGAGGCAAGCAGGTTTGGGTTAATTGATTGGCGGGCCGCCCGACGCCGAGCGGTCGCCGCCTTAGATCGCTTGGAGGCCGAGATTGGCCCGAATCAAATCTTAGGAAGCCTTTCGACCGCCGAGCAGCAGCTCGTAGCCATCGCCCGCGCGCTTGATCGGGAAGCAAGCGTTTTGATCTTGGATGAACCCACATCCTCTCTTGACGCCGACGAGATTGCGGCTCTTTTCAAGATCCTTCGTCGGCTCGGCGATGGGGGCTTAGCGATTTTGTTTGTCACGCATTTCTTGGGCCAAGTTTACGAGCTTTGCGACACCATCACTGTGCTGAGGAACGGTGAAAACGCCGGAGATTTTGAGGTCAAGGAGTGCCCGCAGGAGCGTTTGGTCGCGACTATGCTCGGGCGCGAATCAGATACCTCTATCATCGGATCAAAACTAACTTCAAACAAGGGAGCGGAGATTCTCCAAGCTACCAATTTGGGTCGAAAGCAGATGCTTGCACCCATCACGTTCGGGCTCACCAAGGGGGAAATTTTGGGGCTCAGTGGGTTGCTTGGCTCAGGCCGAACGGAGACCTTGAAGCTAACCTACGGTGCAATTCGCAACGACTCGGGCCAGGTTACGGTCGGAGCAAAAACAACGCCGCACCCTCAACCCAAGGCGATGATGCAGAGCGGCATGGGGTTCTGCCCTGAAGACAGGAAATCGGAGGGAATCCTCCCTGGGCTTTCAGTTCGTGAGAATCTAGTTCTTGCGCTCCAAGCTAAACGCGGTTGGTACCGGCCCCTCTCATATCGCCAACAAAATGCCCTCGTCTCTGAAATGATCGCCAAGCTCTCGATAAAGACCCCAGACAGCGAAAAGCCGATTGACCAACTCAGCGGTGGCAACCAACAGAAGGTGATACTGGCGCGCTGGCTCATTGCGAATCCGCAAATTCTGCTCTTGGATGAACCAACAAGAGGGATAGATATTGGAAGTAAAGAGGAGATCAAGGCTCTAATCCGGGGCCTGGCGCACGACGGAACCTCGTTCATTTTCACATCTTCGGAAATCGAGGAGGTGCTGGAAGTTTGTAGTCGGGTTCTTGTATTGCGCGATCGGGATTTGATTGGTGAGCTGGTAGGCGAGGAACTCAGCGAAGCCAATATCATGTCAAAAATTGCCGGAGGAAAATGCTGAAGCGCCTTGGCCCCGCCCTTTATCCGCTCGTCGGATTGATCGTGGTTCTGCTTTTGAATGCAGCCTGGCTGCCGGGTTTTTTTGTGATTTCGGTTCGAGATGGGCATCTCAGCGGTAGCCTTATTGACATTCTACTGAGAGCCGCTCCCGTCATCCTGGTTGCACTAGGGATGACCCTTGTGATCGCTACGGGCGGGGTAGATCTATCCGTCGGGGCGATAATTGCCATTTCCGGAGCAATTGCCGCGGGTGTGCTGGCGCATCCATCCGGGACTCTATTTGCGTCATTTTCAGGCAATAGTTCAATGGTTTTGGTGCTTGGATTACCATTGATCGCGGCTTCGATGGCCGGGGCGTTTAATGGATTTTTGGTTTCTTTCGGAATCCAACCCATCGTCGCCACCCTCGCCCTCATGGTGGCGGGCCGAGGGGCCGCCCAACTCTTGACGAACGGACAGATCGTCACGTTTTCCGATCCGACGATAAGCGCAATCGGAAACGGCTTTTGGCTTGGCCTCCCAATTCCAATTTTGATTGCCTTTGCCTGCGCCTTTTTTGTGTTTCTGTTGGTGAGAAGGTCCGCCCTTGGGCTTTTCATATCGGCCACAGGAGCAAGCGAACAATCATCGTTTCTGGCCGGTGTCCCACGGAACTCTATAAAAATATTTGTTTATTCTGCGTGTGGCCTTCTCGCCGGCGTCGCGGGACTAATCATTTGTTCGGACATCAAAGGAGCCGACTCCCATAATGCGGGACTCTACTTAGAACTTGACGCGATCCTGGCGACATGCCTCGGCGGTACCGCAATGACAGGAGGGCGATTCAACCTCGCCGGAACGCTGATCGGTGCGATCTTGATGCAAACCTTGACCACCACGATTCTCACTCGGGGGGTTTCTTTAGAGGCAACATTGATCACAAAGGCGATCTTGGTTGTCGGCGTTTGTTTGTTCCAGTCCGCTTCTTTTCGAGCCTTGTTCGCACGGCGGGGGGTTGATTGAAACATTTACCTGTTGTCGTCACGCTTGTGGTTTTTTTGGGACTCTACGCGTTCGCTGGATTTCGATATGATGGGTTCTTTTCGTTGCGAGTTTTCATTGGTTTTTTGGGAGATAACGCCACACTTGGGATTGTTGCCATAGGAATGACCTTGGTGATTTTGAGCGGTGGAATTGATTTGTCGGTTGGTTCCGTAGCGGGCTGCTCTTCCATCGCGGCCGCCATTCTGATTGAGCGATCACACATTCATCCGCTTATCGCGATGCTTGTTTTGATACTCGCAGGAGCGTTGCTCGGTTTCGCCCACGGCTATCTGATTTCCCGATTTGTTTTGCCTCCGTTTTTAGTCACGCTCGCGGGCCTCTTTTTGTGCCGGGGCCTCGCCCTTCTGCTCAGCACTGAGTCTATCCCGATAAACCACTCCTTCTTAGATTCAGTCAAGCAGATTCGAATTCCGTTCGGGGGCGGCGTTTATTTTCCTTTTCAGGCTATTTTGCTCGTTTTAATGTTAATTGCGGCGGGATTTATCTTAAAAGTCACTCGATTTGGCCGAACGGTTTACGCAATCGGGGGATCGGAGCATAGCGCAAACCTGATGGGCTTGAATGTTAATCGCACCCGAAACCTCATCTACGCCTTCAGCGGAACCTGCGGCGCACTCAGCGGGCTCATTTTCGCCCTGACGACCGCCTCTGGGAACGCCCTGAATGGAGGCGGATTGGAGCTCGATGCGATCGCCGCCGTGGTGATCGGCGGAACGCTCCTCTCGGGCGGTTATGGCTCAATCTGGGGCACTTTGCTTGGTCTGCTGATCTTTGCAACGATCCAAACAGCGCTGATGTTCGATGGAAGTTTAAGCTCGTGGTGGAGCCGCATTGCAACTGGCGGCCTCCTTTTGGTGTTTATAGTGTTGCAACGCGTGATCCAACCGAGCCGTTCTGGCTCATAATCTCCGTTTGTAAGCACATGCTGAAGCTGATTCGCCCTACGCAATGGTCCAAAAATCTGCTGGTCTTCGCCGGGCCGATTTTTGGTGCCCAGCTCTCCGATCCGGCGGTGCTAAAACTTGCCTTCCTCGCGTTTTTTGCAATGTGCTTGTTAAGCTCGGCAACCTACGTTGTCAATGACATTCTGGACGTCGAAGCTGATCGGAACCACCCCGAGAAGAAGCTGCGTCCCCTTGCTTCGGGGCTTGTTTCGGTTCAGACAGCCTGGCTCGTCGCTGGGGGTTTGTTGGGCGGTTCGATTGGTCTCGCTTTGCAACTCAACAAATCGAGCTGGATATTGCTCGCGTGCTATGCAATCCTGCAAGTTCTGTATAACGTTTCCCTAAAACAGATCGCCATTGCCGACGTTTTCACGATTGCCCTAGGTTTTATTTTGCGTGCGGTCTTGGGGGCGGCGGCGGTTTCTGTTCCCATTTCGGGATGGCTTCTGTTTTGCACAGGCGCACTCGCCCTCATGCTTGGGTTTGCAAAACGCCGGCACGAGTTCATGCTACCGGGTGAAGCGAGTCGTTCAAGCCTTGCCGATTATTCGCTACCCGCCCTAGATGCGCTCGTGATCATGACCGCCACCGGGGCGGCCATCTGTTACGGAATATATGCCGTGGATAGCTCGACAGCGACCAAGCATCCCGCCATTATTATCACTTCCCTATTCGTGTTTTACGGCATCGCGCGCTACGTTCAGCTCACCTTTTCAAAGGGCGAGGGCGGAGAACCCGCCGATCTGCTTTTCAAGGATATTCATATTCTGGGAAGCGTCGCCTTGTTCCTTGTTACGGCCGTTCTGGCCATGCTTGACCTCATCACCATCCCTCTTTTGGCCAAATAAATGAAACGGATCATCATCGTCGGAGCATCATCTGGAATCGGTGCCGAGCTTACTCGGCAGCTTTTGGCGCGTGGGGATAAAGTTGCTGGGCTGGCGCGTCGGGTTGAGCTAATTCCCGCTGGAGCTTTAGCTTTTGCTCATGATGTTCGGGAGTTTGAGGCCATTCCCGGTCTCTTTCAGGACATTTGTCATCAGCTTGGCGGGCTTGATTGCATCATCTATTGCTCAGGAGTGATGCATGCAGTTGAACGCACGGAGTTTAACTTTTCGAAAGATCACGAGATGATTGAAGTGAACGTTTCTGGAGCAATCGCTTGGCTAAACCAGGCCGCCATCCGATTCCAGAACGTGGCTGCAGGCACCATTGTTGCACTTGGAAGTGTCGCCGGGGAAAGGGGCCGTCAAGGCCAGCCAGTTTACAACGCCTCAAAAGCGTGTTTGGCAACCTATTTGGAAGCTCTTCGGAACCGTGGGCTCAAGGTCGTAACGATCAAGCCGGGACCGACCCAAACTGAAATGACGGCCGGGCTCGGGCTCAAGAAAATGATGCCAGTAGAGGTCGCCGCCGTGAAAATCATCAGTAAGCTTGACAAAAATGGCGAATACTTCCTGAGCCCAATCCACCGCATTATCTTCCTGATCATCCGGAATATCCCGAGCCCGATCTTCCGCAAACTCAAGCTATGAATCCCTTCGATCCGAACCGAATCCGCCGATTCACGGGCTTCGGCATGACGGCCATTGGCGACAGCTACGCTTACGAGCCAACTACGGTTGAAGACATTCAGTTCACTTTTGACCTGGCGCGCGAAACGGGCCGGAAAATCGTGCTAAGAGGGAGCGGGAGGAGCTACGGCGATGCCGCTGTTCTCAGCGAAGAGATCACGCTTGATATTCGCCAGATGAATCGTATCCTGGCTTGGGACCCGCAGACCGGCATTATCGAGTGCGAAGGCGGTGTGACGATTGAGCAGATGTGGCGACTCACCTTGCCCGACGGTTGGTGGCCGCCAGTCGTGAGCGGAACCATGTTCCCTACCCTGGCCGGAGCCCTTGCCATGAATATTCACGGCAAAAACAACCTATGCGCCGGAACCCTGGGCGAGCACGTCATGGAAATGGATGTGGTAACGCCCGCCAGCACTCTCCGGCTTAAGGAAGGTGATGAGTTGCTCAGCGACTTCATTTCTTCCGCCGGATTGCTTGGCGTGATCACGCGGGTTAAGCTCCAAATGAAGCAAGTAGGCACAGGCAACCTTCGCGTTGTCGCCCGGTCTCAAGCAAACTGGGAAGAGCAGTTTGCGACCTTTGAAAAACTTGCCCTGGATTCCGATTACATCGTAAGCTGGGTAGATTGTTTCGCGAGCGGGGCATCGGCGGGGCGGGGCCTAATCCACGCCTCAAACTACGCCCCTGGGATCGCCGACTTCAGTCGGCAGTTTGATCTCCCCCAAAAATCTCCTCATCTCTGGCGGATTTTGAAACTCTTCAATAATCGGCTTGGAATGCGAACCGTCAACGCCCTGAAATACTTCTCGGGATGGCTAGGTGACGGGAAAGAACATGAACAAAACCTGGTTGAGTTTTCATTCTTGCTCGATTACGTCCCCGATTGGCGAAAAGCCTATCTCCCCGGCGGCTTTATCCAGTTCCAAAGCTTCGTACCTTCCGCCCGGGCGCGGGAAGTTTTCGCCAAGCAAGTTTTGTTGCAACAGGAACGAGGGCTAGAGTCGTTTCTGGGGGTCATGAAACGCCATCGAGAGGATGGCTTCTTGCTTTCGCACGGGGTTGATGGCTATTCGCTGGCCATGGATTTCAAGGTAACCGCCTCGAATCGAGAGGCCGTTTGGGACTTGTGCCATGTGATGAATGAACTAGTGATTGAAGCGGGGGGGCGGTTTTATCTGGCGAAAGATTCAACTTTAAGACCCGAGGATGCCCAGGCGGTTTGGGGGGAGGAGATTGCGAGGTTGCGGGCCCTAAAGGCCAAGTTCGACCCGGATTCTCTCCTAATCTCCCAACTGTCCCATCGGCTGAGCTTGTTATGATTTGTTTCAAACGGTGTGTTTGTGAGGTCCCCGCACCTCGCGCCAAACGATAAAAAGGATCTCAAACTTTGCTCTAAGCAACTGTTTACGATCCCGATTCTGGAGCGAAATGTCCAAAACGACTAAGACGGGGTGGCGAGCCACCTGCGAAAGATCGCGCGAGCGCAAAGCACTTTCCATACGCCGCTCCTTAGGCTGGTGGCGCAGATTGGAATCATCGGGAGTAAACTCGCTTCGGGCTCAGCTAGTGGTATGAAAAGGAAAACAGTTGCTGATTACGACAGCGCCACACGTGAACCATGGATTAGAGAACACCGGTCGTCAGGAGCGCGTATGGCGAGGGACCCGAAGGCTTCCCAAATCTCCCACGAGCTTCTGAACCTGCGCCACCACCCCCAGGGGCATGTCCAGGGGTTCAAACAGCGAAACGCATCTTCTTCACTCGCCAGCCGGGCATCATCGGGGGCTCCCAGTCGTGCTCTCCGACCGTGACCGCACCCATACGTAGGTAGAATGGCTCTGCGCGCGGATCGGCATCGAGCGTGATTGTCGTTGCTCCCTTCGCACGCACTGTGGAGACCGCATGGTCCCACAGAATACGCCCACACCCGGTGCCGATCGCAGAGGGCTCGACCATCAGACGGGACATCTCGAACTCCGGTGCCTCGCCTCGAAGCACGTAAAACCCGAGCACCTTGTCGTCCTGCTCCAGCACGTTCGTGATCGCATCCGTGATGTGCTCAGCGATAACGGTAATAGCTTCCGGCTCCCAGGCCATAAACTCGTCTGAGTAGTCCCACACGCGCTGCGCCGACCGGAACGCCAGGTCGGTCAAAGCAACGTGCTCGCCCACGCGGGCAGGACGAATGATGGCTGGGTGAGGATCCAAGAGACCATTATGTCTGGGCGTTCAGTGGCTTCGCCTACTCGCGCCATACGCCGCCTCTTGGCCGTGTGGCGCAGATTGGAACCATCGGGAGTAAACTCGCATCGGGTTAAGCTAGTGGTATGAAAAGGAAAACAGATGCTGATTACGACAGCGCCACACGTGAACCATGGACGGGAGAACACAGGTCGGCAAGAGAGCGTTTGGCGCGAGGGACCCGAAGGTTCCCCACGCAGCTGGGTGGGGGCACATTGAACAGAATTCGTGCATTGGTTATCGCTTGCACCTTTGTCGCTCTTCTCGGCTGTCACGGAGTTCCTTCAAAGCGGGGAGTATCCCAATATCCAGGCGCAGAAATACAGAGGAAATCCTACGCTGCAAGCCAATACTATGAGATCATGAAAGTCGTAACGAATGGCATTCTGGACTACTATGCGAAGCACGGGCGATGGACAAAGGGATACGGGGAATTGTTCAAGTCGGGCGTGCTACCAGCTTCGTACAGATTTGCCGCCGGAGATCGCTCGCTGACGATGCGCGTTACCGCGGATCTTGCCGAAATTCACATTTCCTCGGAGACGGATGCTGAGATCAAATTTCAGTTAGTCATCCTCGGCGAAAAAACAAGGATGATGTCCATCGTACCGCGCTGAGCCACCTGATTCAAGCACCTCCGAGTCCTGCGCCACATTAAGGCAGCTCCGCTTCTTCGCGCATATGCCGCCCCTTTGGCCGTGTGGCGCAGATTGGAATCAACGGGAGTAAACTCGCATCGGTTAAGCTAGTTGGAATGAATAGGAAAACAGATGCTGACTAGGACAGCGCTTCCCAGGCCCAAACCGCGCGGAAACATCCTCTTTAGCCGCTTATTCTACGACACCGCTTGCAAATTACTTCCCATCAAAACGGTGAGTGGGTTTGGAGCCAATACTTGGCCCGGTCCAAGAGGCTTGGATTTACGCTATCTACAATCATCACGGTTACCCAGTCTTCGTGTATTTCGCGGCCTCTCATCGGTGACGCCTGAATCTGCCTGGCACCGGGTAAGTTCCAAATATAGCGATCAAGGGGACCCGAGCCGGCTTTCGCGGTCTGCTTGATCACCCGGCCAACTCCGACAACGTCGCGATCAACTTGCGTTTCAACATCCGAGACCTTAGCTTCCCATGTGTAGACTCGACCGACGAACGTGACCGACCCACCGAACTCGCGGAACGAGTTGATGGGGTTGGCTCCCTTCAGGAAAGCGTAACGATCACGCGGAAATGAGGGAGGAATCAGCATCGCGACGAGAGTGAAACCAACGATGACGATGAGCGAAACTCCGATCATAAGTTTCACGCGCGGCTTCTTCGAAGCTCCGTCATCCGAGACTACTTCTTCGGCTTCCATTGCTCGTTTCTCACATTTTGAAGCGAACGCGCCAAGCCGGTTTTCAGAACAAAAGCAACTTCGTCAAAATCCGTCAACCACTCGTTTTCAATCCCGGAGGCTCGCAAGGAAACCGTGAGGCGGGCGTCTTCGGCTCCACCAACCCCAGCGTGCCATCGCACGGCATAGGCAACGTCGCCGAGGTAGCTGGTAACCCCGCATACGCTGCGGGTGTTAGCCCATTCGTTGCCCAGCATCTTGGTTCGCCAGCCCTCGCTCATCGTTTTATCGGCGATTTGACGGCACAAATAGTTCAGCCCGCCATGATGCGGATCGGCGTAGCCGCCTTTGATGAAGATCATGTACGCCCCATCTGGTCCGCGATCTTTGCTTGCATCGAAAAGCACCTGCGGACGCCAGGAGGTTGCCGCTGTTCCTTTTTCCCCTTCAACCCAGATCGTTTCAAACAGCTTCCACTTGCCATCGGTCTGGCGTAAATGGTTGATTTTGAGCCGCCCCGATTTCTCGCCTTGTTTGACCGGCGTTACCACGGCAAGGCATCGCTTCTTCGAATTCCAAACCGCTCCGACTGGATACTGGCTCTCCAATCCCTCTAACATCTGCTCGCCAGCCTCACGGGAAAGAGGTTTTAAGGATACAGATTGCGTCTTTTCATTCCAAACCAAGGCAACGACGGAATCCGGAAGGGCCACCAAAGTGGGTTGGGCATCTTGAGCCGGAAATTGCGTGACCAGAGTTTCCTTTAAGAGCGATCCGCTACGCTGAAACTTCTTGATCGAATATCCCATAAGCGTGGGATAAGAGACCCAGATCGTGTTGCCGAAGCTCACCGCCGTCAGATCGCCCGTCACTCCACTCTCAACAATCGTCTGCTGTGGTCCCGGTTTTCCGCCTTCAATCAGTTGTACTTGGAGCTTTCCGGCGATGTCTTGGCTAAGGGCCCGATGAGCAAACGTCTTGAAGTCCTCGCGCTTTGGTAAATCAGGATAGATCGCAACCAGTGTCGAGCCGAGGGAGGCTAGGGCTGTCGCTCCCGCCGCGAACTCTAACTTAACCTGGCCCCGATACGTTGCTGAATAGCCATCGTTCACGTCCGCGCGAACGTGTTTCTCGCCAAAAACCCCGTTCCGATTCCAATCAATTGCAGTTTTTCGATCTCCGACCTTTTGCATCTTGAAGTAGTAGGGCCGAGAAGCAAGGAACTGCAACTCTTCCAGGGGGTAGGAGACGACTTCGTTCAAATCAGACTCCTTCATGCGCATATTGATGAACTTTCCGGGGCTGTATTGAATCGCCTCGCCCTTGCCACCAAGCTGGTAGCTGTAGTCGTAGTTCATTAAACTCGGGTGGAACGGCGACCCCGTTTTTGCCCCCAGCGGATCGTGGGGTAAGCCGAATTGGTGACCAACTTCATGGGCCATGGTCATCCAGTTATAGCCAGTACCGCACCAATCGGGTCGATTGCACTGACCCCCGCCGCCGGGACTGTCGTCCACCAATATGCCATGGGCCAACCCACGCCATTCCTCGGGCATCCCTTGCTCATAAAGCTGCTTGTAGTCCTTGCCGTCGAACTCCTTAGCCATCGGCTCGGGCACGATTGCGATCATGTTCAGGCCATTGGAGCCATCGGGGTTCGTGTAAGGAAGTTCCGCGTAGAACTTTTTCAAACGATCAATCGTCGGCTGAATCTTTGCCTGAGTCATCCCGGATCGCATCCGAAAGACGATAAAAACATCCGAACGCCCCGGTTTGCAACCGTGCTCTGCGGGACGGATGGGGCCAAAACCGTCGGTTTCCCAGCGATCGTAAAGCCCATCGAGGTCGGTATCCACAAACTTGGCAATCTGGGTGGTCGCGGCCAGGATGAGCGAAAGCATTTACAGTAACATACCCGCGCTCGCCCGCATCCGGTCAAGGGTTCGCATGTTACTGAGGGTTTCTTCGATGGTCATGAAGGGGCATTCGCCCGCCTCTAGATAGTCAGAGACAGCGTCTGCTTCATATGCGTAAAGCTCCTCGTTCGTACAGCCGAGATCAAACGATTCGGGCTCGTGCCCTTCGCGAGTCAATATTAGGTATTTACCGATTGCCGATTTCCAAGGGTACTCGATGTGAATCTGGCCGGATTCGCCATAAATCGTGGCCTCGTTTCGCATCGTCAAATGGATTCCACTCGCGATTTTAGCAACTATTCCGTTCGGGTATCCCAGGAGTCCAACGCCGTAAGAATCATATCCACGCTCGATATTCGCGACGTATTCCACCCGATCCGGCTCGCAACCCGCCACGAGTTGGCAAAACGAAGCGCAATAGGTGCCAACATCCATAATCCCGCCTCCACCCACGGTTGGATCAGTGCGAAAGTTATCCCAATCCTCGCCCGCCTTGAAGCTAAACTCAGCGGAAATTGCCCGTATTTTGCCGACGGCTTTTTCTTGTAGCAGCGAGACCATCTTGCGCATTTGAGGGGAGCAACGATACATGAAGGCTTCCATGAAGAAGACCCCAGCTTTTCTAACTTCCGCGATCGCCTCCTCCGCTTCCGCATGGTTCAACGTAAACGGCTTCTCGCACAGAATCGCCTTGCCCGCTCGGGCGGCGGCGATGGTCCACTCCGAGTGGAGGTGGTGGGGAGTGGCGATGTAAACCGCTTCAACTTCTGGATCGGTGAGAACTTCGGCGTAGCTTCCGTAAGCTCGCCCACCCCACTCTTGGGCGAAGGCTTCGGCCCGATCCAAATCGCGGGCTCCCGTTGCCACCAGCGTCCCCGTTCGAGAAGCCCGCAACCCCGCCGCAAAAGCCCCCGCAATATGCCCCGCCGTCAAAATCCCCCACTTCAAACTCATGAGGCAAAGTCATACCCGTTTTGGGGGTTCCTTGGGGCAGATAAGGGAACGCGCGCGCAGTTAGGAGGCGTAACGACAAATGGCACCGGAACTATATCTACGAAGTTTTATCGCCAACACGCATTCACGTTTTCTCGCGTGGCCGCGATGGCAAACCAGGAGGCGAAGGGGATGATACTGATTTTAGCCTCGATGGCTCGCCTTAGGGGCTACGGACTTGCGGTCAATGCCGCATCGAAACTGCCGGAAACACTTGTTGTTGCTTTATCTGGTAACGAGACGGTAACCGTTCCAGAAACCCGGCCCTTAGATGAACTGCCAAACTTCAGAGTTGCGGCAAACTTGTCTTGGTGAGATGCAGTAAAGCCCACTCTTTCGCGGTTGTCGAAGGCAAACACGGTTGTGATCCCGCGTGGAACTTTGGTGCCTTCCCGATTTCCGTAGAGCTGTTGTCGCCAACCGTCAGAACCGAAAGCAAAAGGTTTGAACGAGAGTGTTCGATTGGTGATCGCTTGACCCGGTTCGACCTGAAACCAGACCTCAACGTGCTGGTCTGGCATGAAATCGTTGCCGACGGCTAGCGAGAGGATGTATTGATCGGCACGATCCACCACTTTCCCGCCCTGCTTAGCCTTGGCTTGGCCCAGGCGCTTGATGCTGGCATGATCAAACTTCACCGGCTGCCCCGCCAACTTGCCTGTAACACTCGTAGTTGTAACACCCACCGGGGTCAACGCAATTGCCGCAACTAGAACACTCACCATCGCTTAAAAGGTACCACCTGGAGCTCGCCGACGAGACCGCAAATTAGCGAGGTTGAATGAGCATCTGATCCGTCCTTTTCCCGTGAAGCTCGTTCGGCTCCTTTCGCCTCTCATCGCCTTTGGCTTGGCTTATTGGCTTTTGGCTCCCTTTGATGGCAGGTTAGTCGGGGCGGTTTTTGCGGCTACCGTCGTCCTTTGGATCACCGAGCTTCTGCCTCATGCGATGACCGCTCTTCTTAGCACGGCCGCGCTTGTAATCATCGCCGGAATCGAGGAAAAGAAGGCCTTTGGGGCTTACGGCGATCCTATCATTCCGCTCTTCATTGGGAGTTTCATTTTGGCAAAGGCCATGGAGACCAGCCGCTTGAGCGATCGCTTCGCTTGGCTCCTCCTCTCTCGTCCGTGGGCAACGCGCAGCCCGAGCGCTCTGCTGTTAGCCCTGGGAGTTCTCACCTGCACGATCTCGCTTTTCGTTTCAAACACCGCCACTACGGCAATGTTCTTGCCCATCGGCCTGAGCATGCTCTCGGCTCTGAGGAAAGAGCAGGGGATGTTTCCGATTGGGGTGATGCTGATGCTGACCTGGGGTTCAAGCGTGGCAGTGGGTGTGCCGGTCGGAACTCCGCCGAACCTCATCGCCCTCGCCGAAATCGAGAAAGCAACGGGCGTAAACCTAACTTTCGGGCAGTGGATGGCCTTTGGAATGCCGATCACGATCTGTATGGTCCTCGCGGCTTGGTTGATTCTGCGCTTTCTCTACGGAAAAGACGCTCCGCCGACCGCCGATGCGCGGGCGGTGGCGACCATGAGGCTCGGCGAGTTAGGCAAGTTGCAGCCCGCCGAGCGAAACGCGCTGATCGCGTTCGGGGTCGCGTTCGCATTGTGGATTATCCCGGATTTTGCGACCGTTATCTTGGGGCCAAAGGCTGGCGCTGCGATCTGGCTCAAAGATCACTTACCCGCATCCATCGCCGCGCTGGTCGGAGCAGCCTTGCTCTTCATTTTGCCGTGCGCCGATACTGAACAAAAAATCACCTGGAAAACCGCTACCCAGATTGATTGGGGGACGATTTTGCTCTTCGGAGGAGGCATCGCGCTCGGACAAGCCATGTTTAGTTCCGGCTTAGCGAAGGATCTGGGAGAGCTGGCCGCTCAAGCTTCCGGAGCGAACTCGGTGTGGGCGATTACGGCTTTAGTGACGGCTGCCGCTATCATCTTGAGCGAGCTCGCATCAAACACCGCCGCCGCAACGACCCTCATTCCCATGGCCATCGGCCTTGCTCAAGGCGCCGGAGTCTCCCCCATTGCTCCCGCGTTAGGAGTCGCGCTCGGGGCGAGTTTGGGATTCATGCTCCCGGTCAGTACGGCTCCGAACGCGATTGTTTACAGCTCTGGCCTCGTGCCATCCAAGCAGATGATTAGAGCGGGAATTCTGCTTGACGTGGTAGGTTTCCTCGTCACCCTTGGCGGCTTGTGGCTGATCTTGCCTCGATTGGGGCTATGAGGCCCGAATATGACGTCAAGCTTGCGTCCCTCAGTCGTCAGCTTTCCACCATCGTCCTTGCGATCCCGCCCTACGCTGTAGAGCTTGAAAGTGTCGCCTTCCCGCCGATAGATGAGGGTTTGCCGGCTAAAAGGATCGCGCGACCATCTTGTTTTCGAGTCTAGGCTCTTTGGAAATGCGCCGGTTTTGGCTCGAATCGCATACAACTCAAGTCCTTGTCGAGTGAGATTCAGACGGGCCAACAGCTGAATGCTGGCGTCGGCGGTCGTGCTGGCCCCGAAATCAAAAATACCAGCTAAAGTCTCCACCAGCCCGTCAGGATTTCTGCTTCTCTCGTGCATTGCCTTCGTTGCAGAGGCAATTCGTTCGTAGTGTTGACCGTTCGATCCCATATCTTGTAGCGCGAGGCGATAGCGTTGCAAGACCAAATACTGAACCTGGTTTCGGATCGCCCGAACTCTGAAAAGGTAGTTGAACGGGCTACCGGAATCGCTCTTTTCGGGCTCGTCAATCGGCGCACTTAAACTTTCAATGGATTTAATCTCGCCGCTTTCAAGCATTCGAAAGGTTTGCGTTACCATGATAATCTCGCCGCTCATCCCATCACGGACATTTGGGAGTTTCACCTTTCGGTTAAGGAATGAAGTGGCGCTACGGCGAAAATCAGAGTTTTTGCCATGAGCAACAATCTGAGTTTGAAGTGACTTCAGGAGAATCCCTTCCAGGGCCAGGCCAACTAGTTGCCCAATGAGGTGAGGTTCTTGACTATGGATACTTAGTTTTCGAACCGCTTGGAGCCACGCGAACGATTCTGTAAAGTTTCCAGACCTTGCCTCGATTTCGGATAGGCTACAGGCAACCTTGGCGAACGTCTTTAGCTCCGCTAGCTCACTGAAGGGCAGGTTTGGCCCTAATTCCCATTTACGCACAAACTTGCACTCAGGCAATGCTGAACCTTGACGCACGAGTTTCATTGCGGGCAAAAATTTACTAACAGCGGCTTCGAATGAGGCCACTTTCTTCGGATCAGTTTCTCGAGCCGGCAATTCGAGCTTCAGCTCCTTTCGCATTGCGATTGCATCGGAGTAGGAGAGTGCGGCGTTCAAAGCCGGATCGCCCGGAACTGGCATTGATTCCGGAGTCGTAACTACACCCAGAGCGCGAATCGCAGCAAGTTCCCGCTTGATTCCCTCTTCAGCCCGATTCGCAACTGAACATTGAAAGCCAAACACAGTTAGGCACGGCAGACAAGCAACTCCCAGCGCGATCGTCCAGACTCGCATCCTTTTACTAAAAGCCATGGCCCAGTTTAGCCTGAGTAACAAATTGTTTGAAAGATGGCTTTAAATATTGGACACCCTTGGGCCCGAGGGATGGGGAAAACTATCCAACAAAAAATCCCGCATAATTGCCAGCACGAATTCCCGCAATTAGGTTTATAATAAAACTTGCTTGTGGGTGTCAGGGTTGGCACCATGAGGAGGAAGTTATGTTTAGATTTCGTTCATTTATTGGTTTAGCCTTGGTAACGGGGCTGGTTTCGGCCTCGTCTGCGCTTAGCTTGGTTGCGCCCGGAGCTTGGGCCGCCACCGAGGCACCGACGAACAACACGTTCCCGTTTGGCTCCGTTGGCGTCCGATACCAGCAGGTTTACCGTTCCACCGAGTTCGCGGCAGCAGGATCTTCGATCCTTATCTCGGCGATGCGGTTCCGACTTGATGGCCCAACGGGTGCCGCTTTTTCGGATACGATAACCTGGTCGCTTAGGCTCTCTACAACGAGTGCTGCGCCCGACGGGCTTAGTTCTACGTTTGCTAGCAATATCGGCGGTGATGTGGTCACGGTGTTTTCTGGCACCCAAACGATGAGTGCTACAGCAGTTGGCTCTCCGCGCCCGTTTGACGCCGTAATTACGTTCTCGACTCCTTTCACCTACACATTCGCCAATGGTAATTTGCTTTGGGACGTGACGAGAACTTCGTCAAACCCTGCCCACTCGATGGATGCCGTCAATGTAACGGGTGACAGCGTGTCGCGCGTCTTTGCGACATCTGCTACAGCTTCGACGGGGACAGCGGACACGCTTGGTTTGGTTACTCAATTCGAGTACACCGCCGTGCCAGAGCCAGCAACAATGGCTGCACTCGGGCTCGGGATCGCCGCCCTACTAAGACGACGCAAGAAGTAGGATATCAGGATGAAAGGGCCGGAATCTCCGGCCCTTTGCGTTTCATGACTCCGGACTGGAAAAGTCAGCGCGGCGGGCCGACTACCAATTTTCCGTGCGCCATAAACCCCAAACGTTCGGCTCTTCCCATTCCTCGGGTGGCTCTTGGCCGTTGAGTCGGAGCGCGAGGAAGATGAGGCCGACGTGCCAACCATCGTGCCACACCATGTGTTGCAGAAGCAACACGGGGTTGTCGTAGGTGATGTGTTCGCTCGACATGGGGCCGCATCCGCTTTCTAATCCTTCTTTCACCGCGGAACGGATCGCCAATCCGCTCGCCTGTAGGTTACGCTTTAGCGTGTCTAGGTCATCGAGAGGTGAGCCCTGCTCATCGGCGTAGCTCGTGCTCAAACCAGCGGCATGGGCGGGGGCAACTTGGGATAGGAAAAACCGGCGCGTGTTGTGCATATGGGCAAGTTGACGATCCAGCGACATCCCATCTTCCGAAGGAGTCACATGGCGATTGGCCTCATCAATAAGCGTGCAAACGGCTTCAACGATGCGACATTGGCGGTCCCAAGAATCGAGGAGAGCTTCGGTGATGTTCATGATATGATTCTACCGAAAGATATACTCGTGCCATGATCCTAGAGTTTGAGGCAGAAGCGATCAGTTGGCGTGGGCCGGCTCCGTTTGTTTTCCTGCCCGTTCCAGCCGAGCTTTCCGCCCAGATCAAGGAGATTTCGGCTTCCATCACCTACGGTTGGGGTGTCATTCCGGTAACAGCGCACATCGGCGAAACCAGCTTCACGACCTCGCTCTTTCCTCGAAACGGACTGTATTTGGTGCCAGTGAAGGTGAAGGTTCAGAAGGCGGAGGATGTGAAAGTGGGCGATGTGGTGGGGGTCAGACTGGAATTGGAGCCTAGTCTATCGTGAGGAGTCGGCCGTCGCGACTCGAAATGGCCGCAAATAGCGATCAGCGCGAGTAGTTCAAAATAAACTGTGCAATCGCTCTCCGGTCAATGTCAGCATTGCCTCAATTGTGGGAGTGAGATTTCGGCTAAGTTCTGCCCAAACTGCGGGCAAAGCACGCGAATAGGATTACCATCGGTATCCGAACTCGTTCTTGATACGCTAAATGCAGCCTTCTCGTACGACAACAAGCTTTGGAACACACTTCGAACGCTCGTGAGGCATCCGGGGCAACTGACGATAGAATATTACGAGGGCAAGCGAGCTGGCTACCTTAGCCCATTTCAGATTTTCTTTTGGCTCCAAGCGCTCGCCTTTGCCGCTAATGCGGCTTTCTTTGCCCACCCCGAGCAAACCGAAGCGACTTCCCGTTTGGTGTTGATATTGGGGTGCTGTATTGCTACCGTTCTTGGCATTGTTCACTATCGGGCACAGCCCAAGTTCCTGTTCCATCTCATAGCAACGGTTCATATATGGGCATTTCTGATGCTTGTTCTCCTTGCCGAATACGCGGTGATTCCTGTTGTCATCGGATACCTCATTCGACGTAAACTGATAAGCGGGGAAATTCATGAAGGGCTAATCATTACCGTTATTGCCGAAATCGCGATTGTGATCTACATGACGGTCGCAATCCACCGCATCTACCGCACGAGCTGGCTCAGTTCGATCATTCAGACCAGCTTAATGCTCTTTGCCTTCACCGTGATCGCTCACTTTTTGAAGAGTTGACTCCTCCCCAGCCGGGTAAAGTTTCATCAACGGAATGATTGAAACATATCTTGACCTACTAGACCTCTGCTACTTCGAAGTCACCGAAGCCTTCAAAGGGCTCGCCGACGAGAATGTTTGGAAGCGGCCAGCTCCAGGCCTTCTTTCGGTAGGTGAACTGGCCGGGCATATTGCTTACGGCGAGGTTGTTCGGTTTGCCGGGGAGAACCCCGATGGAAGCTGTTCCTCTGACCTTTCAAACTGCAAAATCAGCAGTCCGCTGCTCGATCCTCGGTTCAATTACTACCCAATTACCATCGAATCGTCTGATACCGAAGCGCAGTTGGCAATGTCGGCGGCCCAGGTTCTTGCCGAGTTAGAGCGGGCGCACTCGGAGGCGATGGTGTGCCTAAAGGCCCTCAATCCCGACCTCTCCTCACCCGCCCCGCATTGGGGTGGGAGCTATAAGGAGTTGTTGAAGTATCTGATTTTCCACATCTCCTATCACACTGGGCAAATGTATTCGGTTCGGCACCTTTTGGGTGAAGAGACTCCGGATAACTGAGAAATGGGGACGTGCCGGACGTATAATAGGTGAAATGGAACTGATCTCATCCGATCCGGCGGTTTTGGGGGGCACGCCGGTCTTCAAGGGTACGCGAGTGCCCGTTCGAACGCTGTTTGCCTATGTGGAAGACAACTACACCCTCGACCAGTTCCTAGAATGCTTTCCTTCGGTGAGTAAACAAATGGCGCTGGAACTGCTTGATGCAATCGAAGGTGCCCTAATCGAACGCAAATCGGCATGAGAGTTCTTCTTGACGAATGTGTTCCAGTTCCGCTTGGGAAACTGCTCACCCCCCACGAGTGTCGGAGTGTCACGCACTGCGGTTGGAACGGAACAAGCAACGGAGCCCTTCTGAAGCTGGCTGAGCCCGGGTACGACCTCTTCCTAACCGCCGATCAAAACCTTCGTTACGAGCAGAACCTCGGCGGCTTTGACATTGCCATCGTTCAAGTATCAACCAACAATTTGAGGAGACTTGCAGCGGCGATTGATGCGATCTTGGATGCTCTTAAATCCGCACGACCTGGTGAGATCGTCACCATAGAGATTCCTTGAAACGATTGCCTAAATTCGCTATCATCTGCGATTCGCTATGCCCAAGTGAACCAAACTCGGCCCGAAGCTCCTCAATCTGAGCCTGGACCTCGCCAAACTTTCACTTCATGAGCTGATTTTCTCGCCCCAAAAAGTTCCGGCCCCGCTCCACCGTTGCAATTTCCGATCCACCGAGTTCAGTCACGCTGAGCCGCGACGGCAACTCGCGAACTTCGCTGGAAGTTAGCTCTTCTTACAGGAGCCATCGAAGCCAGGAGCGAGTTCCTCGGAGTTGCCATGAACCGATACATACGCTGGGCTCGGTGGAAGGGTGGCAGATTTGCGCCGCGCGCGCCCCGCAATCGTCAGGGGTAACCTAACAGGGCCCGTGTTACGAAAGCTCCACACGCGGTGCTCAGGTCGAAGCAATCTTGCCGTGTTGCGAGCGAATGGGGCGAGAGCCCTGTACTAATGTTCACTTGGTTAGCGCCTTGAGCCTTCGAGAGACTTCATCATGATCCCTAGACACAAGCCCGATTGCGGGGTGATAGCGAAAACCTGAATGATCCATAGATGCCATTTCTAGTGCCAAACGAGCATGCTCAAACGCTAGCTTTGGATCTTGGGCAGCAGCAATAAAAGCCCATGCAGCATGCCATCGGAAGAAATCTACTGGAAATGTCAAACGCTGTTGACCTAGTTCGAGCAGCTCGAGAGCTCTTCCAAAGTGTTCAGTATCACCACGGGTGCTGTTTGGTTATGCTAGTGCGACAAGTGGTGCCACCTACGGCATTTATGGCTTGAACAGCAGCAATGCGGGCCGGGCAGTGTATGGGTTGGCCCAAGGAGCAACCGGAAACACCTATGGCGGTTGGTTCCAAAGTAACTCTTCCGATGGCGTGGGTGGCTACGCTCGGAATATCGCCGGCGGAATCGGCTTGCGCGCTGAGAGTTCAGGAACGGCGCTACAGGTTTTGGGGAACTCAACTCTTTCGGGCAATGTTGGCATCGGGACGGACACGCCTTCTTATAAGCTTGAAGTGGTTCACGGTGGTGCGACCGGGATTCTCTCCCGCTCCACTGGCAGCTTTTCGGTCGTAGACATAGATGCCCAAAGCGGAGATGCCGCCTTGCGCTTCAAAAAAGCTGGGGTGAACCAGTGGAATATGCGCAACCGTCCTGGTGACGATTATCTTGAGATCTTCGAGTTAGGCGGCGGCGGCAGTCGCATGGTTATTCAAGATGCGACGGGTAACGTCGGCATCGGCGAAACGACTGCTCCGGCCTATAAACTCGATGTGCTTCACGGTGGTTCGACCGGGATTCGCTCCCGCTCCAGCGCCAGCTTTTCCGTCGTAGATATAGATGCCCAAAGCGGAGATGCCGCCTTGCGTTTCCAAAAAGCCGGGGTGAACCAGTGGAATATTCGCAATAATCCCGCGAACGATGATCTGCAGTTCTTTGAGCTTGGTGGCGGGGGCCAACGGATGCGTATTGAAAA
>JANNCV010000046.1:0-24198 GCA_031386985.1 Armatimonadota bacterium | reverse complement strand
AGACCCGCAACCGTTTCCGGGTACCTCGCAACATGGATTCTTGAAAACCGACTCGAAGATATCACTTGTTGGGTGGGGGCGGAGACCTACGAGCGGGTTCGGGTGGCATTGCCCGCCTCGGAGGATGGACGCCTAAGTCCGATCTACGATGCGTTGGGTGGCGAGGTTTCGTATGAGGAAATCCGCTTTGTGAAGGCTCATTTGCAGGCTTTGCAAGAGGCTTAGGTCTTAGAAGGTGTAGCGCCAATCCTCGTGCCCACTATAAGCCATCGTTTCGCTTACCAAGTCGAACAGTCCCGAATCGTAGGCTTTTAGGGCTTCCCGGGTCGCGATGGGGTGCGGCGCATCGTTCGGGGCCGCATCACCGAAGCTGGCGTCAAAGTAGGCGGCGACCCCCGCTACCCAGTAGTTTTCGCGCGAGTTAACCCCGGAAGATCCTTTCCACAATCCCCTTGTGAGGGCTGCTTCGAACAGTGTTTTGAGGCGTTCATCGAAGGTGACGTCAATGCGCTTAACTCGAAGCTCGTATTGTTGTACATCGCGGCCACGGCTGTTCCAGTTGAGATCTACTGGTCTCAGGCTCGTTACCCGATAAAGGACTTGAGCGAGGAGGCTCACGAGGGCAGGCAGGTTTTCCTCTCCGATAACGAGCGTCTTATTTGAACCGTAGCCGCATGTGCGCGAGAGCAGATCAATATCCGCTTGACCTTTGAATTCTGGTAGCGAAGTGAGATGCTCGTTGCGACCAAGAATCACGAGCTTAACGCCATCGGTGATCAAGGCTTTGAGAATGTCATGCCGATAAGCAAACATCTTTCGGATCGTATCATTTGCCTTGAGAAGGGATGCTTCACTTGCCTGTTTTCCTACGATCGTAAATTCCCTGGCCCAGGTGAACTTGGTGTAAAAAGGATCAATTTTGAATCGGACGGGCGGTTTGATTACGCTGGGAAGCTTTTGAATCCAAGAGTATCGCCAATCTTGCTCCGGTCCCAAGTTGAACGCGGCCCGCACCAGTTCGTAAGTTTCGGGGTCGTAGGCTCTAAGTTGTTCGCGGGTTCCAATCGGCCCATGATTCCAGTTGTTGACACGGTTACAATCAAAGTAGGATTGAGCTGCCTCGGCCCAGAACTCCGCCGGGCTTCCCGCAGCGTAGGTGTTTTTCCAAAGCCCCTTAGCGAGTGCGCTCCGATAAGCGGCCGAGCGTCGGTTCGACCAGGTTGGATCAACCGAAGCCATTGCGCTGTCAATCGTATGGCAGAACTCATGCACCCCAATGCTCTCGTCGTCATACCGATCTATCGGTAGGCTAAGCAAGTTCTCTTCACCAAAACTCGTCGGGCGGCCTCCGGTTCCGCGAACTCGTTCGTTCATATACTCCGGATTCGGCGCGTTTCGATACTCAGGCATATCGGTGTACCTCTGATCCTTGCCGATAATGATCAGATACATTTTGTTCTTCACCATCGCCGCCAAAACATCCGGGCGACCGGCCAGAAGATGCGTGACGATCGAAAACGTGCGCTGAAGGGCTAGGTCAGCAACTTCGCCCGAGGCCACAACATGCATCCCCTTTACATTGATGCACTTCTGGTAAAACGATTGAGCGGCTACGCGGTCTCCCTCGTTTACGATTGCAAAAAACGAAGCCGGAGGAGCAGTAACTCTAGGCGTTTGGGGAATCAATAAGGCAACTAGTGAGCTTATGAGCATAGATGTAACTCACAGTTTGACGTAATGAGGCCACCGTTTTCAAAGTATGATCTCATCGAATGTCATACGCACTTGGAATTGATCTGGGAACTTCCTCGATAAAGGTGGCAATTGTGGATGGGGAGAAGTGCGTGGCCAGAGCGTCGGCCCCCGCATCAGAGGTGCCCATCATTTCGGTTCATCCGGGCTGGGCCGAGCAAAGTCCGGACAGTTGGTGGCAGCACGTTTGTGAAGCGGTTCTGGCTTTGCCAGCGGCGCAAAGATCGCAGGTCGAGTCAATTGGAATAACTTACCAAATGCATGGCTTGGTTTTGCTTGACTCAAACGCTGAGCCGCTTCGCCCCGCAATTATCTGGTGCGATAGCCGGGCCGTCGAAATTGGCGAGCATGCGTTCACTCGGCTTGGCATGGAGTATTGCTCCAGGCACACTCTGAACTCGCCTGGAAACTTTACGGCATCCAAGCTAGCCTGGGTTCGCGAAAACGAGCCTTCCATTTATGCTCAAACGAAATGGGCGATGTTGCCCGGCGATTACTTGGTAATGAAGATGACGGAGGAGGCCTCAACGACCCGAACCGGGTTGAGCGAAATGGCGGCGTGGGATTTTATGTCGAATTCCATCGCGAGCCCGGTATTGGACGAATTGGGTCTGAATCGGTCACTGATTCCGCCAGAGTCAGGTTGCTTTGAGAGCACAGGCACACTTACGGCACGGGCCGCGAGCGAGCTTGGGTTGCGCCTTGGAACCCGGGTTACCTACCGGGCCGGCGATCAGCCGAACAATGCGTTCGCACTCGGTGTGATGCACCCGGGTGAGGTTGCCGCAAATGCGGGGACTAGTGGCGTTGTTTATGCCGTTTCAGACGAGGCGACTTGCGACGAGAGCTTTCGTGTCAACAGCTTTCTGCATGTGAATCACATTTCAGATCTCAAGAGAATCGGGAAACTCATGTGCCTCAATGGGTGCGGCGCAATGGTTCGGTGGATGCGCGATCTCTTGTTTGGCTCAGATGCGGGATATGAGCAGTTCGATGCCTGTGCGTCTCGCGGAAAGTCGGGCGAGGTGCTGGTTTATCCGTTTGGAAACGGCGCCGAACGCATTCTTAGAAACGAGAATGTTGGGGCAAGCTTCAACGGGGTGGATTTTGCACGACACGGGCGGGAAGACTTGTGCCGGGGTGCGTTGGAAGGGGTTTCCTTTGCTATGGCGTATGGCCTCTCGCTTTGTGATTTGCGTCCCACCGAGATCAAAGCTGGTCATGCGAACTTGTTCAAAAACCCACTCTTTACTCAGACGTTCGCCGATCTTTGCGCTTGCCCGGTCACTTTATGCGAGGCCGATGGTGCCATAGGCGCGGCATTTGGAGCGCTCAATCTGGTTCCTGCACCAACGGTTTTGGAACGAATAGAGCCCAACTTAAATCCTGAACTAGAATCCACGTTTTCACGTTGGGTCAGTGGTTTAGGTCGCTGATCCAATTTGGTGGGTTTGAGCGAGCAACTTCCAGGTCTTCGGGGGTTCCCAGAATGCACACGTCATCTGAATCCAATGTGGATATCGTGAGATGACAGCCCTTATCTATGAGAGTGTTATAGAGAGGCGCGACATACATTTCATTAGGTTGGCTTACTCCCTCACGGTAGGCTCCCTCGAAGAGGCGGAACGAAGAAAAACCGTAGAGCCCGATGCTGCAATGATCTGAAATCCGCTGCTTTTCGGTTACACGCTGGGCGAAGCCATCGGCACCAAGCTCAACAAAACTCCACTTCTCTCCGGGCGCGGTAAAGCAGGGTATCCACCCATCGTCTGTAAACTCAGTTGGATCAAGGGCATAAGGAGAGACGTGCGTGTCGGTGTTATAGATGAGAATCGGTTCGAGCTCAGCGCAGAGCGGTTTTGCGAGCCAAGCCGTTTCCGCTTGCCCCTTTGTCTCGCGATCCAAGACCAGAACGCTGACTTCATTGAATCCTAGATCCTTGGAGAAACCGACAACGTCATCTCGGACATTCGGGAAATCCCTGGTCACAACCACCAACGGATGATCGCGGAACGCAAGCAAGCTAGATAGCGACCACTCAAACAAGCTGTGCCCCAAGAATTCAATGGCATATTTCTCCTGTGTGTACCCTTGGTTCTTAAATCGTGACCCCAATCCCGCCATCGTTAGGATCAGCGTCATACCCCCGCCTCTTCGATGGATCGGGATGCGAGTTCAATTCCGCGAAGCGCAAATGCGAGCTGGCGATTAGCATCTTCGGCGTGAAGAGGCAACATTGATAAGAAGAGCAAAGCCTCGATGGCGCGAATTTTCGGCACACTGAATCCTTCCCGTCGCAAGTGCTTCAAGTAGATCCTTCCTATCTGTTGGTGATGCTCGGTTGCACGCGTGTGGAGGGTGAAATCCTGGCCATTGCATCCCACCTGGTACTGCCCGAAAACGAAGAAATCATAGTGCCCCACCACCGAATGGCAAAGCTTGGCAAGATCATAGTTCGGATCACCGTAGATTCCATGGCGACCGAATCTTCCTCTCGCATCAATGAATTTCAGTAGATGATGGCGGGCTTCAAACAGAATGTTCCCGAAGCACATATCGCCGTGAATAATCTGAAACTGGGAGGCGTTCAGAGTTCCAGTCGCGCTTAACCACGCCGGCAGTTTGCTGAGAATTTGAGGCAGTCCAAGGCATGCACGGCCATTTATGGAGAGATGATTGAGCTCGGCAATGGCGGGGCTCCCCTTCAAAAACTCCTGTAGACGCTCGGCGGTTTTGGTCAAATACATTTCTTCAAGATCAACCGCGAGGTCCGCCGCTTGAAGTTTGTATTTGCTTTGGGTTGCAACCACATCCAGCAGAGCTTCGAATATCTGTTCCCACGTATCCAAATCGTGGCGACCGTAAACAAAGCACTCATCGAGCGATGGATAAGAGTAAAACTCCATTTCAACCCACGGTGTCAGAGGGTCAACGCTGAACCGATATATCCGAGGCGTGTACGGTTTTAACTCTTCGGGCAACGCTAGGAACCAGTTGATCTCATCAATCAGCTTTCCGCCGCGCTGGCTCTCCTTTCGAAGCGTTGCGCCTCCGTGACCAAACTCAAGCGAGTTAAAGTAACGGCTGTTAATCGAGCGGCGGCGATTGCGGTTGAGGTTGTCCAGATGACCAAAATCAACCCATTGTTTCGCTTCAAAGTAGGTAGGAGTGCGCGCATCGCAGTACGCCTTTAGCGCATCGTAGAAGGAGCTTGATTCGGCCAGTAGGCCCGCAAAAACTGAGTAATCCTCAAATCCCCAAACTCCCAGAAACGTAGACCAAACCGAGGGATCATCTTGATGTTTCTTATCGGAAATGACCAACTTGCGATCGCCATCAAAGTTAAAGAGAGTCCAGCGAGCGGTTTCTCGCGTGGCTCCGCATACCACAAAGTCGGTGCCAACTAACTCCAGGTATAGATCGCTTATCAGGGTGTCGCCAAGGTTAACAACAACGCGGTCTTGCAATACCTCCGGATGAAGCCCGGCGAGCTGATTCAGCGTATCCCCCAGGCTCTTCGATTCTTGGAGGATGACCAGCTTGATGCTAGTTAACTTAAAGAATTCAACATAATCCTGAACCTGATCGGCTCCCTCCATGCAGATAACGTAAATCGTATCAACGCTTCGGCCATACTTTTCCGCGATTAGATCTAGCGCCACCTTGCCGCGCAAGGGAACAAGCAAGGGCGGAATCGGCCCATATTCAAGTTGTAAACTGATATCAACGAGCTTAGCCGCCGGGATGACAAGCGATGTCAAGCTCCGCCTCCGTCAATGCCCGAAATCAAAGTCTTCAGATCGTCGTATTCCATTGCGCAAAACTCGTCGGGCCGCACCGTTCGATCATCTACATAAAGCCCTTCGAAACCGCACCAAGGCTTACCAACTTGGATTTCATCAAACGGCACCTCATGCTTTTCAAGCCATTGCAAAAGCATGGGTAGAACATTCGCGTTGATCAAGTCAACATCATTTGAGTAAGTTCGCATCCCCCTTGCCGTTGAGAGGATGATCGCGAATCCCTTCGCGCGATATTCTTTAAGCTTGGCGATGACATCCAAACGAGGCGGACAATCCAAATAGCTCCCGCCCTCGGGTTTCGGCCCGCACAGCGTGCCGTCTATGTCAAAAACGATCCGGTAGTGATCGTTCAAGGCGTTAGACCTCGTATATAAACGCGCAACGGATCATCATAAGCCCGGGCAACTCGCTTCACGGCGAAGACCTCGTCGTAGGGAACCTGTTCTTCCGTCCCGCGATAGAAAGTGCGCGGGGCGGGACGATAACATCCGACCCGGATTTGCTCGATCAGTTCCGGGGTTGGCTTCGCATCCATCGTAACTTCGCTGTAGGTTATCGGAGTCGTTCGGTTCTTCGCCCAGGCGCTCGCCAGCATTGGCAAAATGGACTCCTCATCCGGGTAGGGAAGGGTTGCCTTCTCATAAGGGTTTACCTGCTGCAGGTAATCCGCCATTTGCGTCATCAGGCCCTTGCTGTAGGCGGTTCCTTCTGGGGTTGAGGCACAAAAAGTAGTTCCCAAAGCCCCCATCGCATCTTGGAGCCACTTGTGTTTGAGCGCAGTGTCGGCATGAGTCCAACCCGCGGCTGGCATCGAGCGAACGGCGGCATCAAACCCATTCAAGTGATCGCTGAGCCCGGAGCGGACGTACATGTCATTGCTCGAATGAATCACAAAATGGGAGAACGCGGACTTCGTCAGGGCGTAGCTGAAGCTAGACAAATGCACGGGCAACAGCCCTTGTGCGCTTGTATCCAACCGAACCGGGTTAATCAACACATGCTCGGATTCCCGCATGAGGCCCGAAGTGGCCAGGGCGAGCTTACTAAAACTTCGGCTCACGTGCAAAACTACGATGCTGCCGGAATTGAACTTGAGAAAGTTCTCAACTTGGTCGCGAACAACCGATGGCTGCTCATGAACCGGTATCGAAAAAAGCAATCGTCCTGAATCCATGCGCCCTCTGATATTATGGCGTCGCGCCATGTTCCCTGCAGGTTAACGCGGGGCTTGGCTTCAAAAATCAATGCGCCGTACGGGAGTGACTTACCTGACCAGCAGCCTTCACGCTCTTATCGGATCACCTTCTGGACTCGCCTAGATCATCGTTAGGACTCTCTGGTTCAGCTCTGTCTCTCTTCAGCCGCTCGCACTTATGCTAGGAATTGGGTCTCGGGCGGATTGAACATTCTGGCTAAAGTAAAATGGGCTTGATTTTGGGCGCGATCGTCTTTGCTAGCCCAACCGGTTATCTCGAAAGCCATGAATCTACTTGTTGCCCTCTTTCTCGCTTCGTCCGTTGCACCCAAAGCAAGCCCCGCTTTGCCTTGGTTCGTTTTTAGCCAGGCACCGCGTATGCAGCAAATCCTTGCGGGAGCCGAAACTGAAGTCTGGGCTTATCGGGGCTCGGTTTTGACGGGTAATCGAGGCTCACTCACCCAGATGCCGAACTCCTTTTTGGGGCCGACGATCACGGTTTGGAAGGGCCAACAGGTTACGCTTGATCTTACAAACCTGGTTGGCGAAGACTCCACCACCCACTGGCACGGGCTGGACGTTCCCGCCGATATGGATGGGCACCCCTCGTTTGCGTTCCCCAGCGGGGACACTTATCGCTTTTCCTTCCCCGTGCTAAATCGCGCCGGCACTTACTGGTATCACCCCCATCCGGACATGATGACGGGGAGCCAAATCCAGATGGGACTGGCTGGATTCTTGATTGTTCGCGACCCAGAGGAAGCCCGGCTGTATCTTCCATCGGGAGCGTACGATTTGCCTCTTTGCATTCAAGATCGAACGTTTGACGCGAATAACCAGCTCGTATACAGCCCATCCGGCATGAGTGGATTCTTTGGGACAACGATGCTTGTGAATGGGCATCCGAACTACGTTCACGAAACGGCCTCGCGTGTACATCGCCTTCGTCTGCTCAATGGTTCCACCAGCCGAATCTACAAGTTGGCTTTCTCAGATGGAACTCCGATGGTCATCATTGGCAATGATGGGGGCTTGCTCGCCGCGCCGGAGACCAAGCCCTACCTCATCCTTCCCCCCGGCGAGCGGGCCGAAGTTTGGGCGGATTTCCGCGGTAAACCGGTCGGCACCCAGATCACCTTGCGCACGCTGGCCTTCAGCGGAGCGGGCGGACAGCAAGGCGCCGTGCGCGACATCATGCGTTTTTCCATCACCCAAGCCGTTACCGAAAAGCGCACGTTGCCCGCCACGCTCTCAGCTATCACGCGTTACCAACTGGCGGATGCCATCAACCTCAATAACCCCAAAACCTACGCGATTGATTTCGACGGGGACTTGTTCACACTAAATGGCGGGCTGTTTGAAATGTTCGAAGTTGCGGCGAACGAAATCGCTCGCTGCAATACGCTCGAAGTTATCACGGTATCGAACACCGCCGGCGCGGTTCAAATCCCGCATCCGATCCACTTTCATGGGCGGCCGTTCCAGATTCTCGATCGCACCATTACGGGGGCACAACAGGCGAACTGGAACACGGTGAAGGATGGCTACAACGATTCGGGCTGGAAAGACACGTTCATGCTCATGCCCGGCGAAACGGTCCGGCTCCTGATTCGGTACGGCGCCTACCCTGGTTTGTTTAACTATCACTGCCACAACCTGCATCATGAGGATATGGGCATGATGCGAAACTTCCGCCTTGACCCCTAAATTGAGGAGGGCGAACCGTTTCCGATTCGCCCCTAAATGTCAACTTACCTAACACTATACTTATAGGCACAAATACCAGGAATCTTTAGAGTAGTGCCTCAAACGTTAGCCACCCGGCTATCCGGGTCAGACCACATGCCGTATTGCCCGCCGCGAACCGCGCGAACTCGCACCCAGTAGCGCGTGCCCGTGTCGAGGCCAGTAATAATATGCTCGCTGGAGGTCGTGGTGATCCCACCCAGCCGCGTCGTTAAAAGCGCGCTGGCGTACCATTCCCATTCGTAGCTCGCCCCCGAAATTGTCTCGCAATCGCAAAAGAGCGAGGCTGGAAACTGCCCATCCGCAATGGTGAGTTTTGAGATTTTTGCCGGAACCGGAAGCGCCGGGCCCGGAACGAGGGGCGTTAAGCCGAAGTTCGCTTTTTGCGCGCCTTGAGGCCCATAAAGTCCGGTCGTGTAACCATCAATCAGCTTCATCGTGGACGTTCCCGTCGCCACTTCCGTGCCTCGCTGTTGAATTCGCGCCTTGGCCGAGTTGTTAAAGCCTTCAATCGCGGTGATGGATGCGCCAATGTTGTTGGCTTGCGTGGTTACGGCCGCCGCCGTGGGCGCCCCGGCCGGCCAAGTCGCTCCCGCCGCCGTAATTCCAGCCGCTGCCTGTAATAATTGATCGCGTAGCTCGTCGGGTTTTCTCTTTATTCTTGCCATTTTATTTTTCCTTCATTTGTTTTGGAGCGATGGCTCCGAGGCATAGGTTATATGAACGCGACGGGCAATTTCAAGGGTCTTGCCGAAAAGTTATCCACATTGAACAAAGCCTTGGCGGGGTTGACCAAAGCATTGGTGCGCCTCACTAAAGCCTTGGTGAGGCTGACTAAAGCCCTGTTGCGCCTCACCAAAGCAAAGGTGGGGCTGACCAAAGCCTACTCGCGCCGCAACAAAGCAAAGGTGCGCCGCACCAAACCAAAACCCCGCCGCAACCGAACTCTGTCAAGGCGCAAGAAGCCTAGGGTAAACGGCCCGAACGGGCGAGTTAGGTTCAAATAGGCCGATTTGAACGAGAGAAAGCCCACAATTTCTTAGGGTTCGAGTGTGCCGTGCTCAACCATTTTCTTCCCGCAATCCGCGCAAAACTGGACCCCAATCTCCCCATAAAGCCCCTTGGGCCTCGGTTGGGGCCGATCCAACTATCCCCACGGAGCGGTCTCCGTCAAACGCACCCCACACATCGGACACCAATCCGCCCCCAAGGGCCCGATCATTGTGCTCCACGCTGAAGAATTGTCTTTTTCTTTCATTGATTAAGAGATACTGGCACACGCCGAGGCTGAGCCTCAAGATGGGTTTGCCCATTCCGCGCAACTTCTAAATGCATCTTTTAGTAAGTCAAGAGGACCGCAAAACCATTCGACCGCCAGTCCCGCAGATTCTTTAGCCCTTCGTTTATCATTCGCCATCACGGCTGCAAGCCAAGCGAGGGGGGTAACGAGAAGGCCTACTAAGCCGCAAACTAGAGCAGCCCCAAGAGCCCAGGGAACAAGCAAGCAGATTACAAGAAACCAGATGAGGGCAAAAGGAGCACGAAACAGTCTGACCAGTATTTCCCACATCTGAATCGCGGAGCTTACCTAAATGGTTCCGGCGCGACTCCAATTGCGCTGCCTAACAAGCGCCAACTATATATGGCTCAAGCATCTTTCGGATATCTTTGGATATTGAAGGAAAGTGATAGCAGCCGTCTTCATTGAGCCACGACTGGGAGGAAAAGAGAGGATGCCAGCGTTTTGCATGGCGGTCACCATCTCGTCATGGTTGTACAGGTACCAGGTTTCGCCGTCGCGAAAGGCCAGCCAAAGCTTCTTGTTCTGATACTTCTTCCAGAGCCCGAACCTACCCTTGAGCTGAACTGCAATGAACTCATTGGTTACGCAATGTTGCGCGATGAAATCTGCACCTTGCCAGTCATCTGACAATCTAATTGTGTAGAGGCCATAGTCGGCGAGAACTCCAGATAGCTTTTGGAAATTGAAAGCTTCTTGCTGCTTGGCATTAAGTTGGCCGTAGCTTATCTTTGATAATTTCATGTTACTCATCTGCTGAGCAGATTAGCCAACAGCGGCAAGAAGGGAGTCAGAACGCCTAGGTGGTCAGCCGCCACACTAACGAACTGTAAATAGCTCTCTCGAAACGCCGATGTGTTGGCTGACGCATCCATTTCATCGATAAGAGCGAGCACTGTGCTTTGCTCCGTCTGAGGCAGTTGGGTTCGCACAAAGTCCCGCATATCGGAGAATAGGGTCTCCTGAGTGGCCTGGATATTAATCGAATTATCCGAGGCGGCAATGTTGACGCGAGAGTTGGGGCCATGCAAGTTGTAGGTTACGTTCATCGTAGGTTGACCGCTTCGTGGCGAGACTTCCTTGACCAGCCGGAACTTTGCCTGATACATGGCTGGGATACTTTGGAAGGCCTCATGGTAGCCCGGGTCAGTTATCTCAAACTGCTCGACTACTCTGCTCGGCAAATCACGTTCCACGATGTCTCCGACCTCCAGCGGAATGCTCACATCATGAATAAAGATGGCTTTTGACTGCACGCTGGCCGGGACATCTTCCCACCGTCGTCCGTCAGGTTTTAGGATTCGGACCTTGGAGGTCATGAACTCGTCAAACATATTTGATTGGCGCATGATGCAGAGCATACTCCGAACACTGGAGATTAGTCAAACAGATTCTCGGTCTGCCCCTTGACGGCCTTGCCAACTCCCTTCTCGGGTTGGATGAGCCAGGATTCTGGGATGATGGCGGTCTCTCCTCGCTCGAGGATTCCTTCGGTGGACAGGATTTGATAACGGGGGATTTTCCTTTGGCCGGGCCAATCGGCATAACCCATCGCCTCGGCGATGAGCTTCATTTCCTTGGTCGGCTCCTTCTGCGCGATCATGATTGTCCCCCATGGGCGAAGGCGCGAACACGGCTACTCATCGGCAAATGGATCGTACTCATCAGACCCAACCTGCGCGACTGCTGGTTGGATGAATCCAAATTTCGAGAGAACGCTCGTCAGCCGCATAGGCAGCTTTTGGGATTTCACAACGAAGGACTGGCTGCTAACATTGTTGATGCGCTCTAGATCGCCTGGAGTTAGCGATTTCAAGAGTTCGAGGTAGTCAAGCCAGAAATCAACTTCGGGAGCATGGCGAGACGATTGAACTAACTGGACTAGGGGCTCGTGCATTGCTTGCTCCGTGCGGTCGTCCTTGATGAACATCTCAACAAGCCTCTTTGAAATTTCGGACAATTTATGATCCGGCACCTTCCAACCCTGGATTGAACCCACAAAACCAACTGGATCTTGCGCGAGATTGTACGAAGTTACTAAAACTCCCCGGCCCAGGCCCCACCCGATTTCTTGCTGACACCACCAAGACCGATTGCTAGCTTCGGTCGCGATGAACAGAACGCCGTGACAACTGGCGAGAGCGAGCTTAATCTCCTGTTGCCATGAAAGGTTGGGTTCGATGTCTTCGTGTGCAACAAATGTGTCGACACGAGCGACACCCAAAGCGTCCTTGAGGTTTCCGCCGAACACTTTGTCCGTGGAGCTATGGCTCAGGAATAATCGGAAGTGCCCCTCTTTCCAGAGACGCGCAACATCACTTGTGCTCGCCTGGAGCGGGCTCTCTCCGCTACGCCACTCGCCAATTCGCGACAGGTCCGCAACCAGCTTGACGGCAGAGACGTGCTGTTCCGAGTCGCCGCTGAGGACCTCTTCCGCATATTTAGTTAGCTGCGCCTCATATGCTTCGCGGTCTTGCCCGAGGTCGATGAATAGCTCGAATGGAATTTCCAGGTCGACTCTGTACATCGTCGAGTCGTTGTAATGATCGATACCATCGACCGACGCCGTTGCAGATTCGAGGATTGTTACCAGGCTGTTCTGTTTCCGACGCTTGCATACGAATCCCAAAGCGTTTACAACCGCTTGCGGATTATCATTGAGGCTAACCACAGGTTACACCTCTTGCGCTTTTAGTGTCGTGCATGAAGGAATGAGCGATCACCTCGGAGGGGCCGAGGATGCGGTAGAGGCTATCTATCAGCTCGAACAGTTCGGCGTTTCTTGGCTCGCCCTTGAACTCCGTCATGATCATGTGGCTGTAGGTCCACGTATCCTCGAAGGTCATGATCTGGGCCGGAGAATCTTGGCCCTTGTGCTGCTTGAAGAGGAGATTGTAGTTGCGGGCGGAGTTGAACGGGGGATCGAGATAGATGAGATCGGCGATTTCGTCCGGGATCGCTTTATCCACGCCCTCGCCCCGGAGCCGGACAAGATTATCGCCGTAGTGGAGTTGATTAACGAAGTCGGGCATGGTTGATTATGGAAGACGATGGGTTAGTCTGTTTCGCCTGGAGCCTGAAGGGTAAAGTCCTTTCTGAAGATGAGCCGAAAACAGTTCTTGATGATCATTGTGGCCTTCGTTTGTTTCGGAATAGCAGCCTATGTTATCGCCTCATCCTTCATTCCTTTTGGCTCCCCCAAGGGGATGGTTAGGGTTTACGCCGCGATGTGGCCAATGGAGAAGCGAGTGTGTGCGGTCATACTATTCCTGATGGGGGCGTGGTATCTCCACCAAGCCGACATTCACTCTCCACGTCGGAAGAAATAGGCCGGTTACATAGAACTGAAGTTGGCGATCCCGGCGGGCTCTTGCTCCAAGTTGATCATCCGTTCTTGTAGCGATTCTTCGTCTTCGGGCCACATTTCGAAGGTTCCCCCGTAGGCGGGGTGGGTGCTCATCATCCAACGGCCGTGGATTTGATGCCCATCCCATCGGCCAACGTAGATAAACGGATAGCCGGCTTGCTCGGGGGCGATGTTGCAATACGTGTAAACGCGGGTCATCATTACGCCATTGTCCGAAGGATCGTGCTCGCCATTGAGGTTGAAGAGGCCGTCTTTGTCGCTTCCGTTGCCCAGGAAGCTCTCGCCGTGGAAGGTCAGCGTGATGTTCTCGGTGATGCGCAAGCCGTCTTGGATGGATTGTCCAAGCCACGGGCCGCTACAGGAAGTTAACTCGCGCACGTCTCTATTTTGGCTCACTGAGTCACAATGTAGCCTCAAATGATTCGCGTGGGCTTGTTGGGATTTGGGACGGTCGGGGTTGGGGTTTATCGGATGATGCGTGATAACGCCGATTCGATTACTCGGCATATTGGCTCTCCGGCGGAGATCAAGAGGGTGGGAGTTCGCGATCTTTCGAAGTCCCGCGAGTTTACGTTAAATTGTTTGACTGCTGACCTCGAATCAATCGTTGATGATCCTTCGATTGACGTGATTATCGAAGTTATGGGGGGCGTTTCGCCCGCGCGGGAGCTGATTGAGCGAGCATTGGCGAACAAGAAACACGTCATCACCGCCAATAAAGAACTGATCGCCAAGCACGGCGCCTCGCTCATGAAGCAAGCGGCTTTGCACTCGTTGGATTTGCATTTCGAAGCCGCCGTCGGGGGCGGAATCCCGCTGGTTCAGCCGCTGAAGCATCAACTAGCGGGTAACGACGTGCTGAAAATGATGGGCATTTTGAACGGCACCACCAACTACATTCTCACCCAAATGACGGAGAAGAAGCAAGCCTTTTCCGCTGCCCTGAAAGAAGCTCAGGAGCTTGGGTACGCCGAGGCCGATCCTACCGCTGACGTCGAGGGCTTTGATGCCCAGTACAAGCTGGCAATCCTCAGCACGATTGCCTTTTCCCAGGAAATCCCGGTTGACTCGGTTTATCGCGAGGGCATCACGAAGATTACGGCGGACGACATCCATTTCGCGCGAATCCTCGGCTATCGCATCAAGATTCTGGGAATCGTCGAGGCGCTTCCCGCGGGCATTCTCGCCCGCGTTCATCCCGTGTTGTTGCCAAGAAAGTTTCCTCTAGCGAATGTTCACGATGTTTACAACGCCGTCCAGATAAGGGGGGATTTTGTGGGGGATGTTATTCTCAGTGGCCGAGGCGCTGGTTCCGCCCCGACGGCTTCGAGCGTAATCGGCGATTTAATTGATGTCGGGCGCAACATTCGCCTGGGCGGAGCCGGCAATGTAACCATGCCCGATTCGGGCGGCTTGCCCTTGCTGCCGATTGAAAATTTGAACACGGCCTATTATTTAAGGATGCTCGTAGACGATCAACCCAAGGTATTGGGTAGCATAGCCCTTCGCCTAGGTGAGTACGGGGTGTCTCTATCGGCGATGGAAATGAGGGTTGTGAGCGAGCAGGATAAGATCGGCGAAATCGTCTTCCTGACCCACGTTTGCAATGAAGGAATGTTCCGCCAAGCAATCTCCGTACTTGAAGGCGAACCGGTGGTTAAGGAGATTTGCAGTTGGATACGAGTGGAGAGCTAGTCGAGGATCGATTTTCGCGTCAATTGGCGATTCGCCTTGCCATCGGGGCGGCGATTTTGGCTCTTCTGCCTTTCTTGTTTGCGAACTTCATTGCCAAGCCCGCTGGCTCGACCTACGTCGGGATGCAAACCGCGATTGACGATAACATGGTTTATGCATCCTGGATGCATCAAGCGGCGGAAGGGAAGTTCCTTTTCGAAAACCGCTTTGCCGTCGAAGATCAACCGGGGCTGACCTTCAACCTTTGGTTCCTTGTGTTAGGTTGGATTTCGAAGGTTCTCGGCACGCCTTGGACGCTCGCTTTGAGCCGTGCCGGGTTTGCGGCTCTTGCGATTTGGTTACTGTACCAACTCGTGCGACGGGTAACGCCCGATGCGTATCTGCAAAAGCTTGCGACCGCCACCGGGGCGATCGGTGGTGGCATTGGCTTTATCGCCTGGCAAATCACGGGCATAGACTTTAACGGCGAGCATTTTCTTAAGGGCTTGCTTGGCGGGCACTTGCCCACGGACGTGTGGCAAACCGAGGGCTTCTTCTTCCCCTCGCTCCTCGTGAACGGCCTCTTCATGGTGAGCTTGTGCCTCATTTTGTTCATCTTCCAATGCGTGTTGGATGCTCGCGTTTCGAAGAAGCCGGTCATCCCGGGGGCATTGGCGTTTCTGGTTCTGATGAACATTCACAGCTACGACGTCTTGCTTGTTCTGTTTGTTTTGGTAGGATTTTTGGCGAGCTTGGCCTTTTCAAAGCAAGTGGAGAAGGCGTGGATTGGGCGGGTGGTTTGCATGGGGTTGGGGGCGATTCCAGCGGCGCTTTGGTTTGTCTATGTTTTGAAAAACGACCCGGTTTTCCAATCCCGCGCGGCGACGGAGACGTTCGCGGCTGATGGCCGGGCGATGCTTTTTGGCTATCTTCCTTTGATCGCGCTGGGGATTTATGGTTTTTTGATCGCGTCGAAGGAGCAGCGGGGAAAAGCCGGGTTTGGGCTCCTTGCTCTCATCCTTTTGGCCTTGTTTGTCCTATCGGGACAAGCTGGCTATATGGTTGGGTTGCCCGTCTGGATTCTATTGTTTGCTCTGTCGGTTGGAGCCGCCGCGCTTATAGGCGGCGAAACGATCGGGCTCAAACTCTGCACAGCGTGGGCCAGTGTCGGCCTCATCGCCCCCTATTTCCCGACGCTGTTCCAGCGCAAACTCGCCATGGGCCTCTCCGTGCCGTGGGGGATTCTGGCCGGACTTGGTCTGGGCGTTCTCTTTCTTCAAAGGGAGCGGGGTGTGCGTAATCTGGTGGCCGCTTTCGGTCTGCTGCTCCTCGCCGGAAGCTCAGTGCAATGGTTCACGCGCGAACTCACTTTCGCCAAAGGCGAATACGGCTCCACGCTTCGCCACCCCATCTATTTGTCGCCAGAAGTCACTAAAATCTTGGCGGAAATTGAGCGGATTCCGGGGCGAAAAGTCGTTCTCGCCTTTCCCGGGGCAATGGGCTACCTTCCCGACCTCAACCCCTACGCCGCCGGCCTGGCTGGAGCTACGACTTACGCCGGACACTGGAGCGAAACCCCCGGCTATTCAACCGGAAAACCCTCAAAAGTAAGTGAAGCAACCGGCTTCTTCCTGGGCCAGATGACCGATGAAGAGCGGCGCGCTTTTATTGCGGATAAGAAGATTGACCTAGTTATTGCCCCCATGCCCGAGGCCTATCCAGAGCTAGCTCGCCAAGGAAATCCCTTAGCCGACGTTCGCGGTTTGGGAGATGTTTTGGCGGGTGGAAGTCAGTTTGTTTTGGTCAAGGTTCGCTGAGGTCCAAAGAGTGTGGTGGATTCTCACCGCCGCATCCAATCTATCATGGTTTCGTTGAAGACCTTCATTACCGCCGGAGAGTTGCAGTTAGTGGAGATGACGACGGCCTTGTTTCGCAAGGGGTCGAGCCAGCAACCGATGGTGTTTAGGGTGTTTGAGCCGAAGTGGGTGAGGAACTTGGTGATGCCGCCTTCTCGGATGACAAGCCAGCCGCCAGCGTAGCGCCCCTTCTCATCGCTGGGCTTGAGAATGTCTTGCCAGAGTTTCTCGGAGAGGAGTTTGGAGTCTTGTTTGAGAACTGCTTGGAGCCAAAGGCCATAGTCTTCAAGGCTCATGTGGATGCCTCCGGACGGATAGATAACGGCGGCGTTATCAGCGGCTTCATCTTGCTCGAGGCCGCGAAACTTGCCTTCTTTGAAAGAGTGCGGCTGGGGATCGCGCAGCGAAACTGGGCCGAATCCGGCGGACTTGATGCCAAGGGGCTTGAAAACTCGCTCGGCGATCAGCTTCTCCCAAGTTTCATCTCCCAGTTGCTCGCAAATGGCACCAAGAATGGTGTAGTTTGCATTCGAATACACGTAAGCATTCGCGCCAGGAGCTTTGGCGAGGGCTTTCACGACGTAGTCGGCGCGTTGCTCTCGAATCGGCCGCTTATCCAAAAACCAGGCCCGACCCGACGGGTAGCTCTGCGAGCTTAGTCCACTTGTATGTTCGAGAAGCTGACGAACGGTAAGCGCATCCCAACCCTTGCCCACACTTTCCGGTTTCACCTTGAGTAACGGAAGCACTTTGGTGTCGAAACCGATTTGACCGGTTCGGATGAAGGTTGAAATGAGCACAGCGGTCATGGCTTTGGAGTTGGAGCCCAAGTGCCAAGTCGCTTCCTTGCTTGCTTTGGTCTCCTCGCCCTCTTCATTGATCCCTTCGATGGTGATGCCGACAATTTTGCCTCCCTCAATCTCTAATCCGCCAATTGCGGGTAGATCAAGTTTGTCGCGCAGCGGCGTTATCCACGAAGGGCCCTGCAAAACGAGAGTGAGAGCTAAGAACACAACTGTAGTTTATCGCGCAAAGCCGCCTCCAAACGCGCCAAAATCTGCGTGATGTCGAAAACACTCAATGTTGGGCTGATTGGTTATCAGTTCATGGGGAAGGCTCATAGCAATGCCTACCGCCAAGTAAACCGCTTTTTTGATTTGCCGGCTCAGGTTCGCATGAAGACACTTTGCGGGCGAAATGAGACCGCCGTTAAGGCTGCCGCCGAACTTTATGGGTGGGAAGATTACGATACGGATTGGCGCCGAGTCGTCTCGGACCCAAATATTGACATCATTGACATTGCCACTCCGGGCAACGCGCATTGCGAAATCGCCATTGCGGCGGCCGAAGCAGGGAAGATTGTCTTTTGTGAGAAGCCTATAGCGAACAATTTAGCGGATGCAGGACGGATGCTGGAGGCGGTTAACCAGGCGGGGGTGGCGCATGCCGTATTCCATAACTACCGAAAAGCGCCGGCGATTGCCTTGGCTCACCAGATGATAAAAGCTGGCGAACTTGGCACCATCTTTCACATGCGAGCGGTTTACCTGCAGGATTGGATCGCCGATCCTAATTTTCCTTTAGTTTGGCGACTTCAAAAGGAGACAGCCGGGAGCGGAAGCCACGGAGACATCTGCTCGCACATTATTGACATGGGGCGCTATCTCGTGGGCGATTTTAGCGAAGTTAATGGCATGCTTCACACCTTTATCAAAGAACGACCGTTGGTCGGCGCGGTGGATGACCGGATGGGGGCTTCGGCTTCCTCGGAGATGGGAGAAGTTACGGTGGATGACGCTTCGATTTTCATAGCGCGTTTTGCAAATGGAGCATTAGGAACGTTTGAAGCCACGCGGTTTGCGGTTGGCCGCAAGAATCACTGTCGGATTGAGATCAACGGCTCGAAGGGTTCGATTGTGTTTAATCTAGAGCGCATGAATGAGCTGGAGTACTACAACGCCGAGGCCGTCGATGGTCGGCAGGGTTTTACCTTGATTCAAGCTACCGAAGGGAGCCACCCGTACGCGGGCCGATACTGGCCGGTTGGGCATATTATTGGCTACGAACATACGTTTGTTAACTTGGTCGCTGATGCGCTAACGGCGATCAGCCGAGGAGAGTTGCCATCACCGAACTTCGAAGACGGTTATCGAAATCAAGTGATCTTGGACGCCGTCGAGCGCAGTGCGGAAACGCGGAGCTGGGTGCCTGTAGCATAGGCTTCCAGCCTATGCTGGCCTGTTCGAAGGTTACTCCCCTTCCGTCGGATGCTCATCGTGATCGAGGGTTGTGGGTTTTGCGGGCATGTCCACGGCTGGACGCGGGCGATGGTGGGGGCCCTCGGTGAGTTTTTCGCGGAGACGCCTTCGGGTAGCCCGTTCTGCCGCTCCGGGCGAAACTGGCCAAACTGTTCCTTCCGCCCAGTAACTGCGCAGGAATTCTTGCCAGACGCGATCGTAAAGGTCAACGGTTTGGGTGGCGATATTGGCCCAATTGAAGTCAGTTTGCAGTCTCTGCCTGGCCGTTTCTTGTAGGGCTTGAGCCCGATCTGGGTCTTGCAACACCCTCAGGACAGCCCAAGCGAGCGACGCGGTATCCCCCGCAAAGTGGGAGGTTCCATTAACGTCATGCCGAACAACTTCTTTCAGCCCGCCCGCGTCGGAAGCCACCACCGGGGCACCCGCCGCCATAGCCTCTAGCGCAACGATTCCGAATGGCTCGTAAAGGGAAGGGAATACGGCAACATCGGCGATGCGATACATCTGGTAGAGGTTCTGGCCAGCGATGAATCCGGTGAACTTGACCCTATCTTCAAGACCGATCCAACGTACGAAATCTTCAAACGCCTTGCGGTTGCCTCCCCCCACGATCACAAACTTTGCCTTCGGTTCGGCTTCTAAAATTGAGCTTGCGGAGTTCAAGAGCAGCTGGATTCCCTTTTCGCGCGCAAATCTGCCTACATAAAGCACGACCTTCTCATCGGGTTTGGCGTATTTTGCCCGCCAGTTGGCACGCTCTTCATCGGACCATTCGAATTCAAATTTCGACGTAACCACCCCGTTGTAAATCACATCAATCTTGCCGTCCGGAATATTGAAAAGCCGCCCGACTTCCTCCTTCATATATTCCGTGCAAACGATGACCCGCCACGCTTCGTAGGTCAGCCAGTATTCCTGTTCATGAATGTAGGCTTGCATGCGATTATGGATGCCTTGATTGCGGCCCTCTTCGGTTGCATGAATCGTGGCGACAATTGGCAACGAATACTCATATTTTAGCTCCCGTGCAGACTCCAGCGAGAGCCAATCGTGGGCGTGAAAGACGGTAGGCTGACCACCCGGTCGCCAGTCTTCGAGGAGTTGCCGAACTCGAACCTCGGTGGCATCGTTTAGGAGTTGGATTTCATGAATGAAGTCTTTAGGGGTTTCGGCAAGGTGAACTCGGTGGACATTGACGCCGCTCGGTTCAACCTCCTCGTCCGGAGCTTGGGGCGTTTCTTTTGTTACAACGTGAACCTCAATGCCTTGCCTTACGAGTTGTTGAGATAGATCATAGACATGGGGGCTTATGCCGCCCACAATGCGAGGCGGATACTCCCAAGAAAGCATAATCACGCGCATCGGCGTGAGTCTACTCGGAAGCTATGCGCTTGCCTTTTTCAGGCGGTCAAGAACGGCTTCCCAATCCCCGGTTTGGGGTGGGAGTTCGATCTTGATTAGCTTCACGCCCATGGCATCTAGCTTGTGCAACGAGTCGTACAGCCGAGCGCCATATTGGATTGGGTCGGCGGACATCTGCAACTGATTCTCATTAAGCGGTTCGCTTAGAACGAGACCAAAATCTTCGGTGGTCAGGGCATCACAAAGGACGACTTCGCCGTAAGGGGCATAGTGTCGAGCGTACATTCCGGGGCTTTTTCGATCTCCGTTTGAAGGCACTTCTCCAAGCTGAATCCCAAGCGCGGCTTGAATATCGCCTCGGGAAATCCCGCCTGGTCTCAATATCCTGGGTGGGCTTTGGGTGACATCTACAACCGTGGATTCTAGCCCAATCCGGCAAGGTCCGCCATCCAAAATGAAAGCGAGCTTGGTGGCAATCGCGGGGTCAATATTTTCCGCTGAAGTCGGCGAGAGTTGCATAAAGCGATTTGCGCTGGGAGCCGCGATTGGAACGCCGGCAATCTCGATTACCTCGAGGGCAACGGGATGATCAGGCATCCTTACGGCAACTGTACTCAACCCGCCCGTTACTATTCCTGGAATCATTTCCGATTTCTGAACGACCAGCGTAAGCGGTCCTGGCCAGAAGCGATTGGCCAGAATATCGGCCGAAGTGGTCCACTCCGAAACGATATCTTCAAGTTGAACAAAATCTGAAATATGGACGATCAGGGGATTCTCGGCGGGGCGACCTTTGATTTCAAAGAGCTTGGCGATCGCCTTAGGGTTCGTGGCATCGGCGGCAATTCCGTACACGGTCTCGGTGGGCATCGCAATGAGCTCGCCCGCAAGAATCGCTTCAGCGGCGAGTTGCATGTTCTCCGGGGTGGGCTTCAAAATCGGCACGGCTACTTTACTGGCAAACGTCATTGTTTGTTATTCATCCTCATTCTCAAAAACTGCATTCCACATGGCTTCTCGCGGGGCTTCACGATTCAGCCACCATTCGAAACTTCTTGCGCCTTGGGCCACAAGCAACTCGCAACCATCTATAACCCGACCACCGGCTTTCTCAGCTTCATTGCCAAAGAGAGTCCGGGTCGCCGAGTAATACAGATCGCAGAATATGGCCCCTTGTTCCATTTTGCCCCAATCTATGGGCAGTGAAACCCCTAGGAGGCTCGATGTTGTTGCATTCACAACTAAATCGAAACCGGCCAAGTCAAGTTCAGAGGATACCCCCGCTGAGATTTCCAGATCGCTTATCAGCTGCGTGGCTCGCTCTGGCGTCCGGTTCCAAATCGAAACCTGGTAATCAGCAAGGCACAACGCGAGGGCGATTGAGCGAGTTGATCCTCCCGCCCCCAAAATCAAAACGCGCTCCACATCCAGCCCCTCCATTACATCCAGGAAGCCAAACCCATCAGTATTGATGGCTTGGCCTGAATATAAGTCAATCGTGTTCGCCGCCCGGGCGCGCAAGGCAAACTCATCAAGGGCGAAGTGAGCGCAAATGGCTTCTTTATAGGGAACGGTAACGTTGAGGCCCCGAAAACCTTGAAACTTCTCGCTCAAGGAAGGCAATTCTGAAGATGAGACCGGATGGGCGTCATACGTGTGTTCAAGGCCTAGCGCCTGATAAGCGGCCCGATGCATTCGTGGAGAAAGCGAATGAGAAACCGGATCGCCAATAACGCCAAACCGCATAGGCATAGTTTATTCATGGCTCTGGCGTTCGTGCAACGCGCACCCGAGTTTAGGGTCAAAAATTGGAGGCACCATTAGAACATCGTTCCAGTTACTGAACGGAACACTCAAAGTAACAAACCGGTGCCGGTGATCGTCACTTGACCGGTTTTCAAGATATTCGTCGGGTAGCCTTTCGCTATGTCTGTGTTCACTCAGGAAACCCTTGATTTCTTCGCTGATCTTGCGAATCACAATGACCGTGACTGGTTTCATTCGAACAAGAAACGGTATGAATCAGCGGTAAAAGGGCCATTTCAGGAGTTTGCGGCCGATATGATATTGCGGATGCAAGAGCTTGATCCCGACATCAGCATGCTCCCCAAGCAGGCGGTTTCGAGGATCAATCGAGACACCCGTTTCAGCAAAGACAAAGCGCCCTATAAGACGAGCGGATACATCATGATTTCATCCACCGGCAAGGCCGACCTGTGCACGCCGGGCCTTTACTTTAATCTGGGGGCAAAAACGATGGCAATTGCAAGCGGCCTCTATATGCTCGAGCCCGACCGAATCGCCGCCGTACGCCGTCACCTCATCGCGAACGCCGATGAACTGAAACTGCAACTAGCTCGGCCCGAATTTGCGAAGACCTTTGGCGGAATCAAGGGCGAGGTGAACAAGATTCTGCCGCCCGAGTTCAAGGAAGCCGCAAAGGACCTTCCCATCCTTTTTAACAAGCAGTTCTTCTATTGGGCAGAATATCCGGCGACGGCGGGATTAAGGCCTGGCTTGAGCGACTGGACGATGGACCACATGCGGGCTTGCTGGCCGATGAACGAGTTTCTGCACCGGGCGTTCGCTTAGGACTTTCCCAATATGCCCGAGTACATCCCTATCTGGCGAAAGCCCGTAAAGCGCAAGATTAACTGGATTCCCCGCCCAATTTTCGGATTCCTTTCGGTGGTGGCCTTGGCCTTGCTTTGGGTGCCCTGGACGGTCTCCACCCCGATCAGTATTCAGCTTGCTCGCGGTGATTGGCTGGCGTGGATTCCATTTTTGGTCCTTATGTTGGTAGTTCTGAACTTGGCCTTTGCCCTCACTAAGTTCGAACGAAGCCTTAGTTCCGTGTTTTTAATTGTAGTTCTTATTCTAATGGGTTACATCGCAATGTCCGACCCGCTCTCGGTCAACCACCTGTTTGCCTTTCTCGCCCTCGCCATCGCTCTGTGCGTTTGGATGCTATGGATTGCGCACGACTTAGACGAAGCTTTACTTCGCGTTTGCGCGATTGCGGGCGTCCTTTCGGTCTTTGCCACTTTTGTCTCGATGGGAGTTGGAGAGAGATTGTTGATCTCGTGCGCGCTGGCCTTTGTGAATGTGCTGTTTTACGATCATTTGTAGCCAGAGCGACCCGTCAGGATCTGTGAGTGGGAGCTTTGGCATGTCCAAAAGTGGGTTGATCTGCCAAGCGGTATAATTGGGATTCCGCGCCATGGCTAAAGCATTTTCTCTTTCTGTTGTTGCCCCTGATCGTTCGGTCGTTGAGACCGAGGTCACTTCCGTAGTTGCACCGGGCGTGATGGGCTACTTTGGCGTTCTAGGAGATCACGTACCGTTGGTTTCGGCTCTTTCCGCAGGGATTATTGAGTACATGGAAAACAGTGAGCGTTCCATGCTCGCCATTGGGGGCGGATTTTGCGAGGTTAGTGCCGGGAAAGTTACAATCCTGGCCGATTCGGCTCATTTTGCCAACGAAATTGTTGTGGCGGAAGAAGAAGAGCGGTTGGCGGAAGCACTCAGAGCCTTGCGAGGCGAAGATACGGCGATGACTACCGACGAAGCTCGGCAAGTAGTTGAGCTCGCCATGATTAAGATTCGCGCGGCCAAAAAGTAGTTTGGGTCCCCCGAATAGCAATCATCCCCAAAATCACTTAGCCGTTCGACCAAAGATCCGCGCAATATTAATCACATCTGAATAATTCGCGATCTTGTTCATCACCGACTGCAATTGTTCGGTGTCTCGAACATCTATCGTAACCAAAATCTCGGCCGTGTGATTCTGCAAAGTTTGAATCCGGGCGGCCGACACATTGGTGTTTGATTCCCCAAAAATAGTTGAGATATCCATCAGGAGTCCCTGCCGGTTGAGGGTAACAA
>JANNCV010000033.1:0-56216 GCA_031386985.1 Armatimonadota bacterium | reverse complement strand
CGTTCTCGACAATGTAATCTGGCACGGCAAAGATGCGCCGGGCTATCACGGCGAGTTCACCCAGAAACAGCTAGACTTCGTGCGAAACGACCTTGAATTCGTGCCTAAGAATCACCTTGTCGTCGTAGCAATGCATATTCCGCTGGTGGATGTCAAGAACAAGGAACTCTTGCTCGCTCTGATTCAGGATCGCCCCCATACTCTCAGTCTTTCCGCTCATACCCACATTCAAGCCAACCACTTCCTAACCGAAGAGCACGGTTGGAAGGGCAAGAAACCTCATCATCACCTGAATCACGTAACGGTATGCGGTTCCTGGTGGGATGGTTCGCCAGATGAGCGGGGAATTCCTCACGCTACGATGGCTGACGGCGCTCCGAACGGTTACTCCATCGTGGAGTTTGACAACGAGAGTTACAAGGTGATGTTCCGCGCCGCAAGCAAGTCAGAATCCGATCAAATGAGCATTTGGATTCCGAACGAGGTTGCGCGAGTTGATTTGGCTGCTACCGAAGTGGTCGTCAATGTTTTTGCCGGATCGGCCCGCTCGCTCGTCCAAATGCAAGTTGGAGCTACCTTAATCAAGCTAGAAAACTATGAGGGGCAAGATCCTTTCTATCTGGAGTTGAAGAAACTAGAGGCAGGGCCAACTGTGCCGCCGGGTAGAAAGCTGCCGGGGGCGGCAAAAACGAAACACTTATGGAAGGGGAACTTGCCTGCTAACCTGCCAAAGGGCGGTCACGCCGTGGAGATACGCACGACGGATATGTATGGTCAGTCCTTTTCAGAGCGCCGGATACTCAGGGTTGTGTGATTGGTTCCTTGAAGTGCCATTCCGGTGCTCGCTTCGAATAAATGCAGCGGCGAAAACGTCTACTGGGTGTGCCTCTATTCGCTCTAATGCTCTCCAACTTTTCCGAACGCGATCCTGCCCAATGGGGCCGGGAGGCACTCAGCGTAATTCGGCGGGACTTTTACCTCCCCAGAACAAAGCTCTACGCGGAAAAAGCGGACAGGAAGCAGCCCGCATTCAATTGGGGAGTCGGTGTGATGCTCTCCGCCCTTAATGCTGCGGCAAAATTTGACAAGAAGTACAAACCGTGGCTAAAGGAATACGCTAACGCAAGCCGGGTTTACTGGAACAAGGGCGGCTATGACGTTCTGCCCGCGCCCAAGCCGCTGGATCGTTACTACGATGATAACGCCTGGATGGCATTGGCTCTTCTTGATACCTATAAGGTTTTGGGCGATGATAAGTACCTCAAATGGTCGCGGGAGGCGCTGGCTTTTGCGCTGAGCGGAGGTACGGGCACCAGTGGCGGCATTCTCTGGCGAGAAAGCGACAAGTTCTCGTGGAACACCTGCAGCACGGCTCCAACCGCGCTCGCATGCCTACTCATCGCGCCTAAAGTGTCGGAACCTAAACTACTGGAAACAGGCGAACACCTGCACGAGTGGACCTTTCAGAACCTTTGCGACCGCGACGGCGATTGGCTCTACTGGGACTCGATTAACAAAGAGGGCGAGCGTGACAAGACAAAATGGAGCTACAACACCGCGCTCATGTTACGAACCGGGCACCAACTGAAGAACTTCCCGAAAGAGACGTTCGATTCTTCGCACAAAAAATGGCTAGTGAACGGGAAACTCGCTGATCCGGGCCGTTTCGCTCACCTCCTTTTGGAAGCTTGGGTTGATGTAAAAGGCTACCAGCCGGAATATCTGGCCCCGATTGAAGAGGTTCGTAAAGCGCGCTCCGCTAAGGGGTACTACCCGTCGCACTGGAGCGAGCTGAAAGTCGCAGGGAACCCCGAACTCTTGGATCAGGCCGCTTTTGTGCGCGCCTGCTTTGTTCTCGCCGCGGCGAAGAAGCAACGGGTAGCCTCTGGGCAATGATTAAGGTCAAGTTTGCCATGATCGGGGGTACGGGGGTGGGGTCACGGTTGGCGCTGCTTCCGGGAGTGCCTTTGCACGTTCCGACGGAGTTCGGCGTGGTCCGAGGGCGGCTTTGTGGCGATGTCTTTGTGTTACAACGCCACAGCGTGGGGCACAAAACCCCGCCCCATCGCGTGAACTACGAGGGATTTGCTTTGGCTTGCAAAGCGCTTGGGGTTGAGGCTTGTTTTTCCACGGCCGCGGTTGGTTCCATGCGCTCCGAGTGGCTGGCCGGAACCCTTGTTATTCCGCATGATTTTGTAGATTTGACCTTTCGCCAAACAACCTTATTCGATCGGACGGTCATTCACACCGATTTTTCTTGCCCCTTCCCAGCCCGCAACCGACTGCTTTCTTCTGCGGCTACACTTGGTCTGTCGGTTGAGGTGAACGGGATCTATGTTTGCGGAAACGGACCGCGCTACGAAACTCCGCATGAGATTGATCTGTATTCAAAAGTGGGGCACTTGGTGGGAATGACGGCGGCTTCCGAGGCGATTGCGATGCGGGAAGCCGGCGTTCCCTACGCCTGCTTGTGCGTAGTTACAAATTTAGCCTGCGGCTTATCGGAGAACCCGCTGAGCCATGAGGAAGTAGTAACCGAAATGGAGCGATCGGGCGAGAAAGCCGTCTCGATCCTCTTGGGCGCCGCCGTATGACTAGGCGCGAGTTCACCCTCTGGCTCGCCATGACGCCCGGTGTTGGGGGTCGCACCGTAACCCGAATTCTGGCGCGGTGTGATTTGTTATCTGTGTCGCCTAAGGAGTTCTTTGCCCTTTCGCCCGAATCCCTGCTCGAGGAATTCGGGGTCAAACAGCGCCGTGTTGCCGAGCTTCTTGCTACCCAATCCAGGGAGAACGACCCGAACCTGGAGCGACTGACGGCGGTTGGTATCAACTGGGTGACGCTTACCGACGCCCATTATCCCGCTCGAATCGAAGAGTTTGATGCTGATCCACCGGGTGTGCTGTTTACTTATGGCAATCAATCATTGCTGAATTCGAAAACGTTTAGCGTTCTCTCTTCTCGCAATTCCATGCCGGCGAGTTTGGAACTGATAGAAAAACTGACAGAGGATGGCGTTCTGGCTGGTGAAGTCCTCGTCACGGGCCACGATACACCCGAATATCAGCGGGCGGCGGTCGTTCCGCTACGCTGGGGGGCTCCGCGAATCCTGTGTTTGGATCGTGGGTTCTACGAAGCTTTGGGTGAGAACTTGTCGGAAGAGCCGTTCCGAGCGGCTCGGCTTTGGCGATATCAGTTCGATCCCAATACCGATCTGGTGGTTTCGCCGTTTCGTCCGTTGGCTGGATTCGCCGGGGTAAACAACAAGGTGAGAGATAGATTGATCGGGAGCTTAGCGTTGCGGCTTGATCTTGTGGAGATTTCACCCGGTGGGAACATGGAGAGGCTTGCAATTCAGGGATTGAAGTGTGGTCGCACGGTGCGCGTTTCCGATCGCTCGATCGGGTATCGCCTAATGAAAGAGCGCGGCGCGGAGATTATTGGGTGAACTTTTGCGCAAAATTGCCGTAAACTAATTCGGTAGGAGGTTTTACGCTATGACCATCCATTGGCAAAGGCTACATGTTGGCGAACCCAAGCATGATTTTGTCCACGCGAGCATCTATCGGGCCGCAGTTCCCGGAGGGTGGCTGATCACCATTGTCTATTCTGCCCACAATGTGGGCGGCCCCACGATGTGTTTCTACCCTGATGCAAACAATGAGTGGGATGGGAACTCCCTGCCTGAGTTCACCGTTCCGCATTAGTTTGGGGTGCGTTCGCCGGGACGTGCGCGCAGTCACGAATCGTCACTCCTGATCCAGGGACAAACCGAATCGAAGGGCCGTCCGTATAAGGACAAGCGTATTCCCAGGTACCTTGCCTAACCGGCGTCCCAGGCGCACTGTCGCAATTGACCCAATTCCTTGAATGTTTGCAAAAGATGCTTCTGCAGGAAGCGAAGCGTCGGGATCGCGACTTCGTATTCGCTCCCGGCATACTGCGTGGTGAGCGGAACGTAAGTTACAAGTGCACGAGGTGCGGAATCATCTTGCCTTGAAACGATAACTACGGGGCGGGGCTTGGCGGCAAGGCCGAGATCGGCGAGCCACACATCACCGGGCTCGGGGGGATTCGATGGCATCAAGCACTTCCTGTTCGGCCTTGCGGGAGCGGGAGATATCCAGCGTCTCCTCGTCGGCGCGCTGCATAATCTCCAGAATCAGGCCCTTAACTTCGTTCGAAGTCTTCGGCTTCCACTGCTTTAGCTTTAAGTCAACCTGATGACCCAGCGATTCCATAACGTTTGTAGATTACCCGACTGGTTTCGTATAGCGGGTCATTAGCGTGTAAGCTCTCATTAGTCCACTTCGCCGATTATGGGGACACGTGGAACGGGGGTGAGAGGATGTGGCGCGAGTGCGCGTAGCTCACTGAAAAGTTCGGCGCTTCGCGTCCGGGGGTTCGGCTTTCCGAATTCCCTCTCGTCGCATGAAAGCACTGTGAGCGATAGCGAACTGAGGAGAGAGCAGGGTCCATCGCGCCATACGCTCTCCTGCCGCCCGGTGTTCTCTTATCCATGGTTCACGTGTGGCGCTGTCGTAATCAGCATCTGTCCTTCCGTTCATTCCCACTAGCTTAACCCGATGGGAGTTTACTCCCGTTGGTGCCAATCTGCGCCACACGGCCAAAGGGGCGTCGTATGGCGCGAGGTGCGCGTAGCTCACTCAAAATGAGTTTGTAGCACTGGATGGATTTGTAATCCCAGTCACACGAGACTCATAGTCATTACTTAGCGTCCTCACCTCACCTCCACGATCATTGCTTCTCTGCCGTGAAGATATTTCCGGCGGTTCCTAGAGTCTATTACCAGGATTTCCTTCTTGGTCCTGCTGTCAAAGACACGAATAACATTTGTTGTCACTGCTCCAGATCTGTAGCTATGACTATCTGGTTGCAATGTTTCGGTCGGGTAAGTGGTTTTCTCTATTTTAACATCAACCGGGGCACTACGATAGTTAATCACAATTAGGTCGTGAGATGCTGTTCCCACGCAACCGGTAAGACCCGTCAATATCGCCAATATTAAGCTAGAGAATAAGATATTTGATGCGATCATATACCCAACCTCCGACTCTAATAATGGGATCAAGAGGGCTGCCGACACCATAGTCTCCGCCTGACCAAAGCTCAGCGTGAACTTCAAGCGGGTTATGGTCATGGCCGATAGGGCCTTCAACGCTAGGAATACCAGTGATCATCTCGTCGATGACTCCTAAGAGAGATAGCACCGGATACGCATACCACATTCCGTCGCCCAATACGTCATCCTGAATCGTATGCGCATGTTCATGATCCTGCCAACTCTGGTTTGACAGGAACTTAGGAACCGTTTGGGGGAGCTGCGCGCCCCTCGCGCCACATTGAGGCTACTTATCTGTCGTGCCACATGCCGACCCCGTCCATGTGGCTCCATCACTTTCAAGGTTTCGTTCATCTGTACTTTCCTTTGACGTTTTGGGCTAGGGATTCTGTTGCATATTTAGTTACGATGAGAGTTTAACAAGAGGAGCCACATTGGCCGGGCCGGAATGGGGCACGAGGACCCGCAAGGTGCGTTGCGGAATTCTCCGCCGGCTGCATTATTCCGTAAGGTAGCTTCGGCGTGACGCGGTTCCAGGGTAGATGTTTAAAGTGGGGAAACATTCTATAGCTGTCGCGGGGGAAGAACCACCAACCCACCCCTCATCGGATTGGGCTTGATTCATGAACTCCGAAAAATCTCGAACTTCCCACAGTCCTAAAACTACTCTAACTCAATCGTGGCTGGTGGTTTGCTGGTTAGATCGTAAAAGACGCGATTAACGCCCTTGACTTCGTTAACTATCCGTCCCGCCACGATCTCAAGCACTTCGAACGGAATATTGACGGCCCTAGCTGTCATCGCGTCTTCACTTTGCACGGCGCGAAGCACGATCGGATGCTCGTAGGTTCGTTCATCCCCCATCACTCCCACACTGCGCACATCAAGCAGGGCGGCATAACTCTGCCAGATCCCCTTGTGCAACCCGCGGGAGCGTAGCTCCGAGCGGAAAATGAAATCGGCTTCTTGGACAATATGAACTCGTTCGGGGGTTACTTCGCCGATGATTCTGACTCCCAAACCGGGGCCGGGGAAGGGTTCGCGGTCCACCATGTCATCGGGCAATCCGAGTTTCCGGCCCACTTCTCGAACTTCATCCTTAAAGAGCCAGCGCAACGGCTCGACCAGTTTGAGTTGCATCCAATCAGGCAAGCCCCCGACGTTGTGATGCGTCTTGATTTTCGCCGCCGTCGGCGAGCCAGATTCGATAACATCGGGATAGAGCGTTCCCTGAGCTAAGAAATCGCACCCTTGCAACTCGCCCGCATGATCTTCAAAGACCCGAACGAAGTTTTCACCAATGGCTTTACGCTTCAGCTCTGGATCACTAAGACCGCTAAGGGCCCCGAAGAAGCGCTCGTGCTCATAGAAAGCGTGCAGGTTTGCGCCGAAGTGATCACGGAACGTTTCGATCACTTGCTTGGCTTCATCTTTTCGCATCAAACCATGATCCACGAAGACACAAACGGCTTGATCTCCGATGGCCTTGATCAAGAGGGCGGCCATTACCGAAGAATCCACGCCTCCGGAAACCGCACACAAAACCTTGCCGCCGCCTACGACTTCACGAATCACCCGAACCTGATCTTCGATAAAACTCTCGCTCGTCCAATCGCCACGGAGATTGCACTTATCAAACAGGAAACGTCGCAAAATTTCCTTTCCGGCGGGGGTATGCGTTACCTCGACGTGGAATTGCACCGCGAAACGATCAACCCCGTTTTCCATAGCTGCGATCGGGCAAACATCGGTCACGGCAGTAACCGAGAAACCGGGGGGAACGGCCCCAACTTGATCAAAGTGCGACATCCAAACTTGTGGATTTTCGACACCCTCTAGCAATCCGTTTGGATTAGTGATCGTTGCAAATCCATATTCTCCGCCCTGAGCCCGGTGGACCTCGCCACCCAACGCATTTGCCATGAGCTGCATCCCGTAGCAGATCCCTAGCACCGGAATACCAGCCAGAACGGAAAAATCTATTGAGGGTGCGCCTTGCTCTAGAACCGATTTCGGGCCGCCCGAAAGAACAACGGCATCTGGGTTTTCACTTGCGATCCGAGCGAATGCCGATGTCCACGGGATCATTTCGCTGTAAACCCCTAACTCACGGATTCGCCGAACAATAAGCTGAGTGTATTGTCCGCCAAAGTCAATTACAAAGACCTTTTGATGCACCATTGGGGAAGCCGATAGGTTACCGCGTTCGGAAGCTGTCAGAATTACACAAGCATGACGATTTCACGGCCCTCGCCTCAAAACTTGGCAGACACGACGTTAAAGATTGATGGAGAACTTCTGGCGAACTGGCTCGTGCGGTTTTTACAGGACGAGTGCATCCGGCGCCGGAAGATCGAAAAGGCAATCATCGGACTCTCGGGCGGGGTGGATTCGGCGGTCGTGGCGTATTTGTGTGCGAAGGCTTTTGGCCCTTCCAACGTGCATGCGTTTCGGTTGCCTTATAAGATCAGTTCCCAAGAAAGCCTGGATCATGCACAGTTAGTTGTTAACGATACCAAGATCAACTGTGAGACCCTTGAGATCACGGGAATGGTGGATGGCTATCTCGCTCAACAACCGGATGCGAACGCGACGCGCATCGGCAATGTCTGTGCCCGATGCCGGATGATCGCGCTCTTTGATCAGTCCGCCAAACTTCACGGCTTACCAATCGGCACCGGAAACAAGAGCGAACGACTCTTTGGATATTACACTTGGCACGCCGATGACGCCCCGCCGATCAACCCGCTCGGCGATCTTTTTAAGACCCAAGTCTGGCAACTCGCCCGGCATTTGGGCGTTCCCAATGAGATCATCGAGAAGCCAGCGACCGCGGACTTGATCAAGGGCCAAACCGACGAGAAGGACTTCGGAATCACTTATCACCGCGCTGATTTGATTCTGAACATGCTGGTGCAGGGATATGCCGAGGCTAAGTTGGTTGAACTGGGATTCGATAAACTTGACGTAGATTTAGTTGCCTCAAAAGTCAATGGGACCCATTGGAAGCGAAGGCTTCCCACCGTAGCTATGCTCAGCACGAGCGCCATTGGGGAGTTCTACCTGAGGCCGGTGGACTATTGAACGGGCGGTCCGGTTTTCGCCCCTGCCGCTAACCCTTCAGCTTACAGATCAGGGTTGTCTTCAACTTTCGCTCGGTTGTAGATTCTTTTTTGATTTCGGTCACTTTGCTCACGGCGTTGGCGATGATTTTGCTTTCGGTAACTAGGCCCCGCTCGTTGTCAAACGATATCAAGCCCTCACCCTTAACCTCCGTAACGACCTTTGCGAACGCTTCGTCGGGTTTATCAAGCAAGTTTTTCGATTCATCTTCGAAGTTTGTATAAGTTTGGGCGATCTGGACTTTCAACAAGATTGTGCTTCCTTCCCACGATGGGGAAACATGATAGGTCATCTTGGAATCCCCGAAAGTCTTTTCAAAAGCCCAGTCGGTTTTGCCATCGAAATCATCTGGAAACTGGATCGGCATATAGGAAATGTCGGGCAATCGCTTCACATCTAGCCCAGGGAGACGAACTGGAGTCTTGATTTCGGGAGCATCGTTGGATTTGATCACGCCGAAAAGCGTGGCCGTGATCGTATTTTTTGGGAAAAACTTCCTAATGTTCTCAACGGTAAATGGCAGTTTTTCGCCATCAAGCCGAATTTCAGCCGAAACCAAGTCACTTGTGACTCTGATGAGATCTTCTACCGGCGTTTGGCCGGTGACTTCCATGCCAAGGTCAACTGTGATCTTTCCATCTATGCCGCCCAACATCGGGACAAAGCCGTCAAACTCGACATTTAGACTATAGCCAACCGGCTTTCCAATCGGAAAATTATAAATTGGGTGTCCTATTGCAAGGGCAAGCACAGTAATCATACGCTAAGTGTACGCTCAACCGTACCGATTCGCGCGGCTGAGACGTCACAAATTGTATGGTTATGCTCCCCTTAAACCTGATTCTCGCCCTCCAGGGCCCTACAGCCCCCGAAATTACGATCTACAATGGCGGATTCGGCTTTGTGAAAGAAGTTCGCTCACTAAACATCCGATCCGGGCTACACACGATCGCGGTCGAGGACGTTCCCTCGCTTATCGAGACGACTTCAGTCGCGATTCGAAGCCTTACCGATCCGAGTGCCTTTGATATTCTTGAACAGAACTATCAATACGACCTAGTTAACGCGATGGCGATTTTGAATAAAGCCGTGGGTGGCAAGATCAAGTTACACAGAGTGCTTCCAAACGGTCAGAAAGAGATCTTGGAAGGAACGCTGATGAGCTCGCCGACTGCGATCGTGAACGACGGAAATGGGTCGAACGCGACCTACAATGGGATGGTGATTCGCACCGATGATGGGCGGATATTCCTCAACCCATCCGGAGAAATCGAAGTCGCTTCGATTCCCGAAGGAATGATCAGCAAGCCGACTCTGCTTTGGCTCTTGAACGGAGTTAAAGCGGGCGCAAATCAGGTGGAATTGAGCTATCTAACGCAAGGAATGGGCTGGGCGAGCGACTATGTGATGACGCTCGATGGCGATAAGGCGGCAGACTTTCGAGGCTGGGTAACGCTGAACAACAATTCGGGCGCAACTTATAAAGATGCGAAATTGAAGCTGATCGCGGGTGATGTCTTGCGGGTTCAACCGCAAACCGCCGGTTTTGGAGGCGGGCAGGGCCGCGGAGGCCGAATGGAAATGAAAGCTGATTCTTTCCAAGAAGAATCCCTCTTCGAATACCACCTGTACACCCTCCAACGCCCAGCTACGATCAAGAACAAAGAGCAGAAGCAAGTTTCGCTGCTCGAAGCCAATGGGGTGGTTTACGAGAAGAGACTCATCGTGGATTCGATGCTGAACTTCGGGATGTACTACCCCAGCGAAGGCGAAATCGGGGTCGGGGATATTAAGCCTCTGGTCAAAGTCGAGTTCCTCAACAAGAAGGAAAATAACCTCGGAATGGCTTTGCCGAAGGGCAAGGTGAAAGTTTATCAACGCGATAAGTCAGGCTCGGTTCAAATGGTGGGAGAAGACCAGATTGACCACACCCCCCGCGATGAGAAGATTTCGCTCACAATTGGGCGCAGCTTTGATGTACGGGCGACCCGAAAGCGAACCGATTTCAAACGATTGAGCGGAAACTCGTTCCAAGAATCCTTCGAAATCGAAGTTCGAAACCGCAAAGAGGTCCCCGAGCGGGTTTATGTTTACGAGCGCCACTACGCTGAATGGAAAATTCCCGCGACCTCAATGGAGTTCAAGAAACTGGATTCCCAAACGATGGAATACATCATTGACCTTAAAGCGAACGAAGTGAAAACCATCAAGTACACGGTTGTTACGACTTGGTAGGTTGGATATTTTCGCTGAGGCTCGCGCCTCGGGCTCCCATAACTCTCCGGAATCTCGTTGCACCTTTGGAGAGGCGTCAGCCTCAAAGGAGGCCGCAGAACGCCGGTGCCTCGGCGCCAATGGCCATTAGGAAGGCCAAGAAGCCGATTATGAGGTAGGTAACCACCATTGCCGCACTTGTTTCTTGGGCGGCTTTCTGAATCGCCTCTTCTTCAAGCGATTCTACGTATTGATCGAGCGCCTTGCCGAACTCGGCGGTAGTTTCGGCTACACGCAGAATCGGCAACAGATGCCGGGGCGTGAGCTCGATGCCCTCCAAACTATCCGCCAGGCTCTTCCCTTGCCTGGTCAAAACCACCGCTTTTTGAATCTCAGTTTCGTAGTACGCGTTCAAAGATGAACGCGACGCAACATCGAGGGCCTGCGAAATGGGGACGCCCGCGTGCCACATCGTGGCAAAAGACCGCGCCCACCGCGCCGAGGCGAGGTTTCGCTGGATCGCCCCCGAATGCGGAATCGCAAGCCGAATCTGATCCACCAGGACATGAAACCGGCGGTAGCCATGCAGATAGCGATACAGCAAGCGAATGAGAAAAACCAGAACCGTCACCTTTAGCGCCGTCACGACCACAATCTGCAGCAGTTGTAGCGGGGACGGCATATTCATCGCCGAGAGAATCACCTTGAACATCACCGCCCCCAGCGTGATCTTAACCGGATCGAGGGCGACATCGTGAAAGCGTGTTTGGAAGTTATCGAACGAGGAAAACGCCTTCGAAAGCCGTTCCGAGGCGCCTTCCAACGTTCCGGCGACTTCGGCAACCTCAAGCACGGGAATCGTTAGCTCAGGAAAGCGTGAGCGAAAGGGGATCAGTGCTTTATAAAGCGGCATCCCGTTTTGCATCTTCGGCGCGATCTGCTCGCAAATCTCATGAAGTTCTTGATCCAAACCCCGCGATGCGTTCACTAGCGAAGTCGGAAACGGATGCCCGGTACCAATAAGCCTAGCAAAGTTGTGAAAGAAAAGCGCCAACGCGCGTTCGGGAATCGTCGAACTACTAATCGCTCTCGCAAAACGAGACAGGGCCATTGAACTTATCTTACAAGATTGCGCGATTTCCGATCACTATAGGAACATAGTGCCGTCTTTGCATCGTAGGTATCCAAAAACATGAAAAAGCTAATCGCATTTCTCTTCGTCACTTCCGTCGTAGCCTTCGGATGTAGTCCAGCACCCGAGGTTGTTACACCGGAAAATAAGACGAATATCGGTGGTGACGGTAAGAAAACAGGTGGGCCGGCTGAGACCGACGGCGGAACAAAGCCCGACGCTCCCGTTACAAAGTAGCCACATCCGCGCCTAATTGGGGGCAAGGTCAAGTACAATTCAAACATGAAGGTGCTTTGCCTTGTTGCGCTTGCCGCATTGTTTTCTCTCGTCACTGCTTTGAACGCCCAAACCATTCGGGTGACCGTAAACGGAGATCCCGTGAACTTTGTTGGAACCGGCCCACAGATGATTGGGGGCAGAGTTCTGGTGCCGCTCAGAGGAGTCATGGAGAAACTCGGTGCCCAAGTGGGCTACGATGGCCGAACTAAGCGAATTTCTGCTCAGAAAGGCAATATTGATCTCACCCTTACGATCGGCAGTACAGCCGCGATTGTGAACGGTGTTCCCCGAACACTTGACGTTCCCGCCCAGATGATTAACGGCACCACCATGGTTCCGCTGAGGTTTATGGGTGAGAGTTTGGGAGCAGATATTAAATGGGATGCCGCATCTTCTACGATTGCGATTACGACCGGCACGACCGTCGAGACGACTACAATCTCTATCACTAGTTTTCAGATCGAGGCATTGCCATGGATTCGGCGCGGATTCGGCGCGGATTTTAAACTGACGGGGAGTCCGGGTGGTCAGGCCAGTGTTTGGGTTAGCGGGGTTCCCGGCGAAGTAAAACTCGCGGAAGGGCCCGCCGGGACGTATACGGGCAAGTTCGTTCCCGCTGCCGATAGCTATCTTAAGGAAGCCAGCATCATCGGCCGTCTCGTCGTTGGAACTTCGGAGAAGCTGATTCAGGCCGCCAGAACGCTTTCCGCAGATACTTCCCATCCCACGGCCATCAATAAGTCGCCATCTTCCACTTCGGTCAATACGGGCACGCCGGACATTTCGCTTAGCTACAACGACACCGGTAGCGGACTAGATTTATCGGCGATTACCATCAAAGTGAACAACGTTGATGTTACGAAGAAAGGCGCCGCAATCAACCCCGATTTTGTGTTTTATCGGCCCACCGAAGCGCTGCCTAAGCAGAGTGTGCAGGTCGTCGTTCACCTTGTTGATCTAGCCGGAAACTCGGCTGATGTCACTTGGAGCTTCAACGTAACCAGTGACGCCGTGGGCAAGGTAACGATTTTTGATCATACCGCTCGGCAAGGAGTCGAGCCTAAAGGCAAGATTAGTTTCCGACTCGATACAGAGCCAGGCTCAAAGGTGACGCTGAGCTCAAGCAACAACGTCATCAAGGACCTGCCGCTCAAAGAATCGCCAGCCGGCATCTTTAGGGGCGTTTACCAACTAAAAGACGGCGATACCTTCAATAACGACCGAGTCATCGCGACGATTACGTTACCGGGTGGCACAACGTTCACCACGGAAGCCGTCAAGCGAATTGCCAGAGTCGGTTCGAAGACGTTTGGCCCAGCGACAATTACCTCCCACAAGGGCGGAGAAAAGATCGCTGGAACTGCGGTGCTTGCGGGCACAGCGTTGCCGGGAGCGAAAGTTAATGTTCGGCTGAGCTATGCGACAACAATGTTGAGTTCCTTGCGTGTCACCGGAAACCTAGCCGATGTGACTGTAACCGCCGATGCCAATGGCAACTGGAAAACCGACCCGATTGACACGGGATTGACGCTTAAGGGATCGAATACGGAATACACCGTAACGGCGATAGCGATAGATTCGCTTGGCAAATCAGCAGAAGCTACCGTTATCAAGCTCAAGGGCTAGATTCTCAATCTCCCTCCTGAACGGAGGGGAGATTGATCTTAGCTTGGTTACTTCTCGCTGAGAAGCTTGTTCACCGCCGCTTCCATCTCTTCGTCACGAAGATCGCGGAAACGGATAACACCCTTCTTATCAAGGATGTAGATCGTGGGCCAACCGCTTACATTGAAGCGCTTCGCCAGAGGGCCACTCGTTGAACCGTCAATGGCTTGGCGCCACGTGATGTTCTGTTCTTTAAGGATTTTGTTGACGGCCGACCGGTCGCCATCGCTGTTGATTCCGAGGAGGGCAAATGGTTTGTCTTTAAGACGTTTGACCATTTCTTTCTCATGCGGAAGCATTGCAACGCAAGGGCCTCACCAGAAGCCCCAAAAATCCAGAACGACAACTTTGCCTCGATACTCTTTCAGACTCCACGTCTTACCCGCTTGATCTGTGGTTTCGAAGTCAGGAAAAACCTTCCCCGCCACCAGATTTTCGAGCTCGAAAATATCCCCCTTAGCTTCCTTAGCGGGAGCCGAATCGGGAAACTTTGCCACCAGTTCCCCGAAGAGAGCCTTCGCCTTCTTCTCATTTTCTGGAGTTGGTTGTCCCCAACCTTTGTAAATTGAACCTAACTTATACAGAAAAGTGGGCTCAGAAGGCTTGCCTCGATTCTTATCAAGAAGGGTCGTCAGCATCGCCTGAACATCGGGGTCCTTGATCGGATAACCGAGTCTTTGTGCAAATGTTGCAATGTTGGGATGCGTTGGAAATCGGCTAACGATATCCTTCGCAAGCGCAGTGCACTGTTTAGCCATCTCCTCATAAGCCACCGGAGAGTCCGGTCTCTGCTTCATTTGTAATGCCTGAGGCATTAGCGAATAGGTAAACGAGAGAACGTCATACTCCGCAGAATCGCCTTTTGAGCGATCTGAGAGTTCTTTTGCTAGATCATAGTATTTGATGATTGGATTCTTACTGTAGTAAAAATCCATTTGAGCCTTTTGATCTTTGATCGCTTGCATCTCTTTACTGAAAGCCTGTTGGGCTTCGCTGTATTGAGTCTTCAAGTTAGTAAGATCAGCTGCGATATCTGGCGAAGTTCCGACCGGGGTCGAGAGTAGCGCCAGGAGCAAACTCAATCCATTCATAGGATTCACCTCCGGTTTCTAGCTTAGCATGGCTTTGCCTGGCTTTGCCGTGGCTCGGAAAACCGAGCCACCAACGAGTGATTCAACGCAAAGCAATCACAGCGCCATCGCTAAGCCACGCAGAACTCCCCTCTTACTGATCCATCCAGTGAACTTCGCCGTCGCCATTCATAGCTTGAATGAGATTGATCTGACCGTCGTGATACCAGAGGTGATTGGCGGCGATGGTAACAAAGAGGAACATCGGCATCGCCGGGCCACCCCAGGGAGGAGTCATCATCTCGGCAAGCCGATCATCGGAGGCGGCACCAATCGCTTGAGACAGGGCACCACCGGCCTCAGATACAACTCGAACAGCTTCGGAAACGGTGGTCATTTCCTCAACCATTCGGTTCATGTCGGCTTCCATCTGAAACTCGGCGGAAGGATCGCTGAGAAGCTTGGTCGCGTAGACGGCCATGGCGCATGCGTCGGCCGTAAGCTTGCTCGCGGAGCGGGCAACCCCCGGCTGAGCCGCCACTAACTGCTCGTCAGACATGGCCTTGAGGTCCTTACAATACATATCCGTCATTGCGTAGGTCCAACCCGCGATGAGGGCTTTTGTGTCTAGTTTTTGTGCTGTTTCCATAGTAGTTTCCGTTTGGAACAACTAGTATACACCCGTCTATGTTGTCATGTCATTAACACGCGAATCTTACAGATGAATTTGTTGTGAATTGTTCGGCTGAATCAATTTTCGTGATGGATTGGGAGCGTCCCGAGCAACTTCCCATCAGAGACCCGAAACACCTTCACATTTCGATAACCATCCTGCGACCGGGCGAACAACATCTTGTTAACCAACGCGAAGACCTCTGTTCTGTAGGGCAACTTGACTTTGAAAACGCTCCTAGTGCGAAGATTGACAAGATGCATTGGCAACGGGCTCTCATCGCCACATGCAACGCAAATCGTCGTCGTTTTCGGATCGTACGCAGCCACATGCGGATAGCTAAATGCACCCTTGCCGCTTCCAGTGTTTACCTTCCAAGTTCTGCGCTGCAACGTGTCATAGATATGCAACTCGCCCTTCACTTCATAGCCGTTACGGCGAATGACTAACCAGCGATCACCAAGTTGCCGATTGATCGAGGTCGCTTCGAAACGGCCCATTGTCTTTTGCCACAAAGTTCGCAAGGGTTTACCTTCTTCGTTGATCTGCTCCAGTTTTGATGTCAAATACCCGTCCATGAAGTAAATTCGACCGCCAACCTCTTGCAAGTTTTCGCGCCCATAGTGGCCATTTGATTCCAGCACCCGCAATATCCTCAGTGAGCGGCTTTGGACATCAAGACTGACGAGACAACGCATCCGGTCGTAGATTCCGCCTACATTTGGATTTTCAAAGCCCAAGATTGCCGTCCAACCGCCCCTTGATGCCACTGCACTTCCCAAGTTAAAAACCCAGGGGTTGTAAGCGGTAATCAGGATTCCTTCCTCCAGGCGCTTTGCTTCTGGGGTGGCGTGGAGCATTTTATTCAGATCGGCTTTGAGCCAGCGTTGAACCACGTCATTACCGAGCCGTAGTCGCAGTTCATCGTTATCAGATTCGATGCTGTGGCCATGCACAATTGGCGGCGGACGGTATCCGACAACGAAACTCTCGTTTCCCTTTGAATCTCTAACCACCATGCCCCGATTCTTTGGCTGGTGGACCTCGTAACCCGATAAGCCTTTGGGAGTCTGACCGATCAAGAGGAGTGCTGCCGAAACCATATCAAATCCTAGGTAATGCCAACCGCCGCCAGTGTGTGCGCCGCCTGACTCAAGTGATGCTCCAGACTAAAAAGCTGCTCCACTTCGTTCGCAGTCAAGTTCGCCAAAACATCCGGGTCGGACGCCACCGCCGATTTGAAGTCCTCGCCCTCCCATCCCTTTGCCGCGTTCCTTTGCGCCACTTTGTAAGCGTCTTCACGGGCCAAGCCTTTTGCAATGAGGGCGACCATGACGTGCTCGCTGAAAACTAAATCGCCCATCTTGCGAAGGTTTGCCATCATGTTTTCGGGGAAAACAACCAGACCGCTCAGAATCGAAGTCATTCGGTTCAGCATGAAATCGAGGAGCTGGCAGGAGTCGGGGAACACAACGCGTTCAAGTGAAGAGTTCGTCAAGTCTCGCTCATGCCACGTGGCGACGGACTCAAGCATGGCGTGGGCGTTGGCCCTTAGCAACCGAGACAGGCCGCAAACGGTTTCGCTGTTCCACGGGTTGCGCTTGTGGGGCATCGCGCTAGAGCCAGTTTGGCCCTTCGCGAAGGCTTCCTGCACTTCTAATATCTCGGTTCGCTGTAAGTTGCGAAGTTCAGTGGCGATCCGCTCCAAACCCGCCCCCATGAGCGCCACGGTGTTCAAAAGGTTGGCATGGCGGTCACGGTTAATAATTTGGGTGCTGGCGGGGTCAGCTTTCAGCCCGAGGAGTTCGCAGACTCTCGACTCTAACTTGGGGTCGGTGTGGGCGTGGATTCCAACGGCACCACTAACCTTCCCTACGGCGATGTCCTCGCGGCATTGGCGCAGGCGCTCTTGGTTGCGGGAAAGCTCGGCGTACCAGTTAGCGCACTTGAACCCAAATGTGATGGGCTCAGCGTGAATGCCGTGAGTTCTGCCGATGCAGGGTGTGTTTACGTGCTCTCTGGCCAGTCTCGCAACTTCTTTCCCCAATTTCTGAGAACTTTCCAAAAGCACGTCGCAAGAATCGCGAAGCATCACCCCTAAAGCGGTATCAATGGCATCGTAACTTGTGACGCCAAAGTGGATATAGCGACCTTCTGGCCCGGTGGTCTCGGCAAGATTGCGAACAAATGCCATGAGGTCGTGCCGTGTTTCTTGCTCAATCTCGTCGCACCTCTCCAAAGTAAACGAAGCGCGGGACTCAATGACGGCCGTCGTTCCTGTCGGTACATTTCCGAACTCTTCGTGTGCCCGGCAGATCGCGATTTCAACGTCTTTCCACGTTTGATATTTGGCTTGGCGAGACCAAATCGCGGTCATGGCGGGCGTGCAATAGCGGTCAATCACGGGTATAAGGGTACCGAAATTCATGCGAATTGCATCGAATCGTGCGATCAAACCCCCTGCCGAAGACGTAAACTATGGGTAATGCGACGCGCCTTCACGCTCATCGAACTGCTTGTTGTTATCGCCATTATTGCGATCATCGCCGCGATCTTGTTCCCGGTTTTCGGTCGAGCGAAGGAGGCAGCGAAGAAAACGACTTGCCTGAGCAACCTCAGCCAGATCGGAAAGTCCATCGCACTTTACATGGTGGATTCCGACGATGTTTACCCGTACGCCGTTGACGCGAGTGACAAGTACGCGCAACAGATATGGAATCACCAACCCCAATGGCAAGCGATCATTGCGGCAATGCCCTTGATGCAAGATGCGCTGCAGCCTTACACCAAGTCAAAGGAGCTTTTCAAGTGTCCCAGCGATATTGGCACCCAAGTCCTCGACAATCACTTTCCTGACGCATTTCCGACCAACCCTTCGATGTACTTACAATATGGCTCCAGCTACCTGTTCCGAACCGAAATCGCCTTTCGAGTGCTAACGGGAACTTCATTCGAGCTGCCCGCCGAAATCAATGTAATGTTTGATGGAGCCGGGCATTGGCACGGAAACGGTTCGGCCTTGAACCTTACTGAACCCGACGTTGTAGGCAAGCTCCGAGGCTACCGTTACAACGTCGTCTTTGGCGACTTTCACGCTAAGAACCTTAGTCGCCGCCAGCTAGACAACGCTTGGGCAGTTAACTTATGAGCGGTCAGTTCGATATTTTTCGATGATCTGTATTGCTTCGGGAACATCTTTCCAACCCAAAACCTCAACTTCCTTGTCTTCGAGTGTCTTGTAGACTTCGAAGAAGTGGATGATCTCCTTGAGCGTATGGGGATTCAGGTCGTTAAGCGATTTACGATTATTGAACCGAGGGTCCATCACCGCAACGCACAAAATCTTTTCATCGGGCCCCTTGTCGTCCCTCATTTCCAGCACTCCAATCGCTCGCGCCTCCACGATGCAGCCCGGAAACGTTGGATGCATGGACATGACGAGGCAATCAATGGCGTCGCCGTCGAGGTAGTGAGTTTGGGGAATGAAGCCGTAATCGAACGGATAAAACAACGGAGAATAGAGAACCCGATCAAGCCGCAATAAGCCCGTCTCCTTATCGAGTTCGTATTTGTTCGTGCTTCCCTTGGGGATTTCGATAACCGTGTTAAAGGTATTTGGAGCGTTTGGACCGATCTTGACATTGAGAAGCGACATGCCCAGAGGATACCGGACTACTTGCCAATGCAAAAATCGGCAAAGATTCTCTCGATCATATCCGCGCTGGCCGTTTCCCCGGTTATCTCTCCGAGTGCCGCCACGGCCTCGCGCAGACCTGTAACTGCGAGATCATAAGGTAGATCGCTTTTGAGGGCCTGAATCGCCAGAATACAGCCGTTTGTCGCCCGCATGAGCGGTTCACCGTGACGGTCTTGAATATAAATCCCGCCAACATCCTTCAGATGTAGTTTCCTAGATATCTCAGCTTCAAGATCGGCTAGCCCGGCCCCGGTTACACTCGAAACGGGTACGCCTTGCCCAGATCGCGCCAAATCTGCTTTCGTCGCCACCAAAACGGGGTTTGTTATTTGAGCAACTTCTTCAAAGTCCTTAGGGGTCATGCCAACCACGGCGTCAAACAAATACAGCACCATGTCCGAATCGCTGATCATTTCCCGACTCGTGCGAATTCCAGCTGACTCAGCTTCATTGCTGGCTTCGCGGAACCCTGCGGTATCTATCAAAACGCATGGCAATCCCCCAATTTCGACTCGTTCTTCGATGTAGTCCCGAGTTGTTCCTTCTTCGGCGGTTACGATGGCCCGGTTTGACCTCAGCAGCGCATTGAGCAGGCTAGACTTACCAGCATTTGGCCTCCCGGCGATAGCGATGCGAAAGCCTCTCCTCAAAATGCGACCGGATTCAGCCGTTTCTAAGAGCCGATCAATCTCCGCTAGCACCGAGCCGATTTCAGACTCCCCGGTCTGGCGATCAAACTCGCCAACCTCTTCGCTGAAATCCACGCTGGCCTCGATTGCCCCTAGCACCTTGGTCAGTAGCTGTATAAGCTTCGCGATCCGATCGCGCAATGCCCCGTCTCGCAGACGATTGGCGGCGTTCAACTGTCCGACGGAGTCTGCCTCGACGGTATCGCGCACAGCTTCCGCTTGGGAAAGATCAAGGCGACCATTAGCGAACGCTCGCCATGTGAACTCTCCCGGTTGGGCGGGTCGGCAGTTGCCTCTTAAGCAATGGGCCATCAGGGACCTTACCGAGGCGCTAGAGCCATGAATGGAGAGTTCGGCGCTCAGTTCGCCGGTGTAGCTCCGCCCATCTCCAAAAATGGTGCAAAGGCCGTCGTCACCATGTAAGAACGTCCCGTAGTAGGATCGGTGAGATTCTGGCGCGTCGGGCAACCCGTTGAAAACTAGTTTGGCGACTTCGAGTGAAGCTGGGCCGCTCAAACGAATCACTGCGACCGCCCCGCCCGTGGCCGTAATTGGAGCAATAATTGTGTCGCCTAGGCGCATACTCCAGAGTATGGCTAATCAAATTGTGAGACGACTTTGCGGTGAACGATGCCGAGCCGCTTAGCCGCATCTCTAAGAGAGAGCAGGTCACGATCGAGATTCTCTCGCTCCTTTTGAGACATTCGCCGATGAAAGCCCAAAATATGCTCCGTTTGGCATCGGATGAGATAAGTTTCAGCGGCAGATGCGTTCCCGGTAAGGAGCAGGGCTTCGTGATAAATATCGGCCCGATGGCGATCTAGCGTAGTGTTCACCACGTAAGCTCCAATGACGTATCCGATCATGGTCATCGCAAACATGACTCCAAATCCGAGCCAAAAATTGTCTACAAAGAACTCCCGTTGCGCCATCAAGATGGCAACGCCAAATCCGGCGAAAATTAGAAGGGGGCCGATTGCAAAAATCGCACTATCAAGGCTGGGGCGGATTCTCCTCGAGAAACTTAAGGCAACCCCAAAGTCAAGCTCCGACTCCGTAAGCTCTTCCATCGCCCGAGCGGAAACTCGCAATACATTTCCGGTAAATCGAACGCTCAGGGGGTCGCGACCTTTTCCTGCGGTAATGCGCAATTGCGGAGGCTCCACGTCAAGACGACGTGCGTAGCCAGCGATCTTATGATTGAGCGTGTTCTCGGAAATCACTTCCATATATGTTATCGGCATTTTTGCCGGGCTGTCTACCCTTTGATTTCAAAAAATCCACCCTGTAAGAAAAACGGGCTTGTGAAGCCGCAAAAAGTTGCCGATCATTCTAAACGTGACGGGGCGGGAAGAAGAACTATTTTTGGTGATTTCTCAAGAAGAAGCTTGGGAGCTCATGTCTCGTTGCCTCAATTCTCCGGATGCAGATAATGAAGTTAGCCGGGCGGTTCTAAGAAAACTCGCCCGGATACTTCAATGCTCTCAGCTCGATGTCAACTGCCATAAAGCGGCTTAAGTCAATCCAAACAGCGTTTGCTTGACGAACTCTATGAAGATGAAGTACATGCGATCAATGAGCAACGAAAATCGCATCATAACCGTTGAACCAAAGATCGCGCCGAAGCCGATCATCAGCAGGTAACGCCCCAGCTTGGTCATGCCCAACATCGCTTTCGACTTGAAGTCAATGCTAAACAAGAAGTAGCTCAAAACGCTAAGCAACGTTATCAAAGCGACGAGGTTTACAATGGCTTGACTGGGGTACGTGAACTTGGCTATCTCGACCAAATCAGCGGCGTCCGTTGGAACCGGTCGAAAGAAGCTCTCGACATTTGTTGGTGCAATCGGACTCATTGAGGCCTGTAGTTGTGGTCCATATTTCTTTAGCCAAGCCGAAAACTGCTGGCCAGACCAAAGACCGATGATGATTCCAATCGGCACCCTACTCATCCAGGCGTGCTTCTTGCTGACAACAAAGTAGCCCATGATTCCTATTGGCAAGAGCAAAGCCCAGATGTAGTTTCCGTTTGATTCGACCACGGGCGTTCCCGCATCCGAAACGCGCCCCATCATCGCATCCCACCAAGCTTCTTTCAAGGATTCTGTCCAAAGAGTTACGAGCATCCACCCGCCCGCTAGCCCCAAAAACATATGCTCAAAGAACCGGTAGAACTTGTTTTCCTTGTATAAAACAGTGTACAGGCCAATCGTGGCGATAACACCACAAAATATCTTTATCTTTTGGAAATCCTCGTAACTCATGGCTTACTCCTGCGTGTCAAGAAGACACCCACGTTTCCAACTATTACCGCAGCAATAAGGAGGAAGATCGCAACGTGCAACGACAAAATGTATTGCTCCTCACGCTTGAGCTTGGTCGTTCCAGGGTGCGCTACTTCTTCAAGCGAGCACATGTCGTAAACACCCTTGAGCCCCGCCGATAACCCCTTTAACTGACCAGAGTAGAAGTAGTTTGCGGTTTCCGGTCCCATAACGCCGGTGACCATTCCGCCCATCTTAACCTTGTCGCTGAATCGCTCAATGGCAATGATGATGGACTTGGTTCCGGTCACAACGAGGTACATCGAGAGATCGTCTACCTTTACAATGTCCTTCAACACCGGAGATTCAAAAACGGGCCGATCATCGCCACCGGGCGGTGCATCGCGCTTGCCGGCGAATGCACCGCGAATATCAGCGGCAATCGCTTGTCCGAGAGCTTCAGCGCTTGGATAGAACCCGAGTTCGACCCAATCGTCCCACTTCTTGTATTCGCGTAGCTTTAGCTCTTTCCGCTCGGCATTCAGCTTGAACACGAGGTTCCGAAACACTTCCGGAGCTTGGGGGTCGGCGGCTGAACAAATTGCGAACTTCACGTTCTTTCGCATCAGCATCCGCAATAGGATGTCCATCTGACCACGGCTTTCACCACGGGTGGATTCCGTCCAGTCGGATTGAATGATAACGGTGGACTCATCTGGGATTTCGTTTATGGCCGCAAACAGGGCCTTCGCGGTGTCCTTAGGTTCATTCGGTAATGGCACCGGAAAAAACAAGGGAACGGCAGTGGCTAGAATCAATGCGAGATAAAGGGCTGGCTTAGGGATGCTCAGCAATTTTTCACCGAGCGACTTAGTTTCAGCAGATTTGGGTTCAACGACTTCACTCATCAGTTTGTTCCTCCAGTCTTGTCCAGGCTCAGCCAAAGGCGAAGGCCCATTGCCATCGCGCCCACGCCGATGCCAAAGTCTATCGCTCTAATGCTCGGCGTCTGGAAAGCGGCACGAATAAATCCATAGATTTCACTCAGCGTAAAGTTCTCCATAAAGTGGTCCTTCGCGCCTCCTGTGAAATTACCAATCAGCTTATTCGACATCATATCGCCAAGGGCCAGCAAGCTCATCATTACAATCAGTGCAGAAACGAGCAATACGGTCGCTTCTACTGACCGAATCCTAAACGCCCTATAGGCCGCTGACATGATGTAAAACGCGATCACCGAGAACATTGCCGCGTCCATCTTTTGAAGGATTCCGTCAAACACTAGGTCCTTCGCATAGGTCGCAGTTACCCAATTGCTGGGGTCGCTGAAGTTAGTGTCTTTCATCGTAAACGAAACTGTTCTCCAATCCCAATAGCCGATAAACATCATCGTCGCCATTGAAAGAAGCAACACCACACTGAACCCCCAGTCCTTTTGTTGCTTGACAAGTTTGCCAATGTGGACACGTAGCATGGAGAAGGCACCCAATCCTAATAGAAAAGCCGTCAGGATCGTAGTGATGTTGCTGATTGGGCCAGTTGCATCTTGCAACCACCAGGCTACGGCTTCAACCCCACCGTTTGGCAGAGTATCGGGTGCCCGCCCCTCAGACTTGGGCCAAACGAATGACATTACGAAGAAAAGGCCCGCGATAAATGTCAGAGTGGCAATGAGCGGCCTTCGATAGTTGGTTGGCAAATTCAAGCACGCAAAAATAAAGGCAACGCCAATAACTATTGCAATAAATATCCCGCCCCACAACTTCGGGGAGCCAGGTTCGGCACTCCAAAAATTAACTCTCGGGGCGGTCTGGGCGATAATGTCAAACATCAGTTCGAAGCTCCTTCAGCAGTTGGGTCCTTTTCACGTGGAATCATCGTTGCAGGATTAGGTTTAGCCGGACCGTAAATCTGACCAATCAAGGTCTCCGAAGGCTTCTTGAGCCGCTCCCCATCTGCTATGGGTGTCCAAACTCCAAACGCATCTCGCTCGAGTGTTGCTTTCTCTCGAAGCTGCATGGTATTGGCCATCGTGCCAAAAATGATAAACGCCATGAAAGCGAGCTTGCACCAATCTTGTCCGATCAGGCTACCAACCAGAACTGGTTGACGAGTAAGGTATGCACTCGCGGCGTAGAACTCTTCGCCGATGAGCACGTAGTCACAAGCGGCAATGAAGAACGGCGTCTGGGTTATCTCCGTTGAGCTTGCAATCTGAATCGCTCCAACCGAGTTCGCGGTCTCCGCGAAAATCATGGACTCCGCGAAGAACTCACCCATGAAGAATGCAGCAGCGGTCTTTTCTCGAAGGATGATGCCGGAAACCGACGCGGCAAAGGCGAACTGGCGATCCGAGAGAAACCTAACGGAATCCGGTTCGAACCGCTCGGGAACGCCCTCACTCTGGTAAACGTCACGAATGATTTCTTGCGCAACCGTATATACCGCGGGTTCACCGCAACAAAGTCGGATTGGATTTGCGAATCTTGCCGCCGTCCGGGTCACATAGCCAAAAATATTGAGCGCCTGCATCGAAATAGCATTAAGCCCGCCAAGACCGGGCACCATCAAAACGGGTCGCCCCATTTCCGTTGCTCGCCCAATCGCTTCATCAATCGCATTCAAACCGGCGATTCGCCGAATGAACAAGTCCTTGTTCTTCCCGGCGCGAAAAATGTTGAACAACAGGAAAGCAACTAGCAAGAAAACCAGCCACATCAAGACTTTTCCGGTGTCGTAATACTGTGTGCCAACTACGGGAGTCCGATTGGCTTGAGCAATGTAATCTAACATGAATCCTCCGAAGGAACTGGCTCCGTAGGTTGTTCCAGGCGAATCAAGAGTTTTTCTATGTTCTCGCGTTTCGCCAGGAGCCTGGAGTAGTTATTGACGTTATCAAAACCTAAAAATGGCACAAGAAACGGAGAAAAAGCAACTGCCGCATTGGCCGAGACATAACCCAGCGGCTTGTGCATTTCAAACATTAGCATAGCCGGAGTTTCAAGCTTGCGCTTCTTTATTTCCGCAGCCGCCTTGTTAAGGAGCGTTTCTGTTTCTTCCTCAGTGAGTTCAGTTTGCCAAAGATCGAACATCTTGCCCCCAATATCTCGCTATCGCCTCGCGAACGGCTTCGGCATTGCCTTCGAATCTCAAGAAAACGCCTCGAAATGGTTCCATTCTTGAATTCTCCAATGCTAGCGGCGAGAGTTTTATTCCTAAATCTGTCGCTTCGGCGCGTTTTACCTCACTCCAGGCCATGCTTGTCACGCTCAGCCCACATCGGCGTGATACATTTTCTGCGTTTAGCTTAAAATGCACAGGTAGCCAGAAGTCGCCGGTGGCTCCACCAACAAACAAAAAACCCAAAACAACTCCAATCGGAGCCTGCAAAAGAACCCATCCCAGACACGCCGCCAATATCGCCACCATCAATATGACCCCCAATTTCTTAGGTTCGTGAACCCATAGACGTACAGTCCACTCCAAAGTGTCTGATGAATTATCGCCAATCATTGAATAAGACACTCACCGACTCGTTCATATTGATTCGGCGAATGGCTTCACCGATGAGTGGGGCGGATTCTAGGACCGTCAGTTTTGGCACAATCTTGTCGCGCGGAATTGGAATCGTATCCAAACACAAAATTCGACTGATCACGCTATCCTGCATCTTGTGAAGCGCGTCGGTGCTGAAAACCGGATGCGTACAACTGACCAAAACCTCTTTAGCCCCTCGTTGCATGAGTGCTTCCGCCCCAACCACAATTGAGCCGCCCGTATCAATCATGTCATCAATCATTACACAGACCTTGTTCTGGAACTCACCAATGATTTCCAGAACCTCAACTTTGTTCGGCTCCGGTCTCCTCTTAGCGATAACGACGAACGGACAGGCGAGCATTTCGGCAAGCGCCTTCGCCCGACCAACTCCTCCCGCATCCGGACTCACTACAACCACATCATCCCGGTTTTTGAAGCCTTCCTCTATCAGATAGTCGCCAATGATTGGCCCCCCATAAAGGTGATCCACCGGAACGTTGAAGAACCCCTGGATTTGCTCGGCGTGCAAGTCAACACAAAGCACCCGATTAGCTCCCGCAAGAGTAATCATGTCGGCGATTAATCGAGCTGTAATCGGCTCGCGAGGTCTCGTTTTCTTGTCTTGCCGGGCATAGCCGTAATAGGGCATTACCACGGTGATATTTGAAGCCGATGCACGGCGGAAGGCATCCAACATAATCAGCAACTCCATCAAGTTATCGTTCGTTGGTGCGCATGTCGGCTGGACGATGAACACTTCGCTTCCACGAGCGCTTTCCTCGACCTTCACCCGAATTTCGCCATCAGCGAAGCGCGTCAGGGTCATTTCGCCGAGCTGAATCCCAAGGTACTTCGCGATCTTTTGCGCGAGTTCTGGATTCGCGTTACCCGCAAACAGCTTCAATGTTACGTTTCCGCTCACTGTTCGCCACTCAACTCTTTCAATTTCCGAATTCGCCATGAATATGCCCATCCTTCCTTTACCTCTTGTCGCGCTCGCCCTACGGCCAACGCATCTTCTGGAACACTCGATGTAATCACGCTGCCGGCCGCAATCATCGCCCCCCTCCCGACGGTCAAAGGAGCTACTAAGGTCGAGTTTGACCCCACGAAAACCTCCTCGCCAATTGTGGTTTGATGCTTCGAATAACCATCGTAGTTACAGAAAATCGTTCCGGCGCCAATGTTGGATTTAGCCCCTACCTCACCATCGCCTAGATAGCTGAGATGGCTGGCCGAGACCTTGTCGCCAAGTTTTGCATTTTTCACCTCAACGAAGTTACCAATCTTAACTTCGTTGCCCAGATTTGCGTTCGGGCGTAAGTTTGCGAAAGGCCCGCACCGACAGTTTGATCCCACTTTTGCTCGCTCAAGGTGGCTCATCAGGATCGTCGTCTTATCGCCAATAGTCGAGCTCTTGATTTTCGTGTTCGGCCCGATGTGGCACCCAACTCCAATCTCAGTTGAACCTTCAATTATTGTTCCAGGCTCGATAACCGTATCAACTCCGATTTTTACACCAACCTCGATGTAGGTCGAAGTCGGATCAATAATGGTTACACCGTTCTCGGCGTGCCCCTTCAAGATTCGCTCTTGCAGAATCAAAGAAGCTTGGGCGAGTTGCCAACGGTCATTCACTCCGAGAAGGATGCTCGGATCGTTGGGATCGTACGACACAACTAGGCCGTCTTCATCCCGAATCATACCGATCAAGTCGGTCAAGTATTCCTCGCCTTGGGTGTTATTGCTAGCTAGTTTTGGCAAAAGTCGCTCTAGCACTTCCACTTCAAAGCAATAAATCGCGGCGTTCACAAAATTGCAATCGCGCTCCTCTGCGGTGGCATCTTTGTGCTCAACGATTTTCAGGGGGCCTTTGTAATCGCTGATGACTCGCCCGTAACCGCTCGGGTCTTCCAGAAAGGCCACTGAGACGACGCACTGAGCTTCATGCCTTAGTGCTTCCGCATGCAAATCTGTGAACACCTTTGAGGACAGCAAGGGCGTGTCACCTGGGGCAATGATCACGTGAGTCGCGCCGGTCGCCAGCAAGGCTTCCATCGCCATTTTTGTGGCATGCCCGGTCCCGTTCTGCTCATGCTGCCAAGCGAACGAATACGCGCAACCAAGAGCGGCAATCATCTCGTCTCCGCCGAATCCAACCACCACGATCGGGGTTTCAATGCCAGCTTCTTTCATTGCCGAGCCGATCTGTTGGACCATCGGCACCCCACAAACTTTGTGGAGGCCCTTGGGCAGATCGGACTTCATCCGAGTTCCCTTCCCCGCCGCCAAAATGATCCCAGAAAGACTCATGAACGTGTCATTTTAACACGTTCACGGGTCTACTCGTTAGGGAGCGAGATTGACTGGGGCGGTTTTCTTGTAACCCCCATAGGTTGCGTAGACTTGACGCGAAACGGGCACCGTTACAGCCGTCGTCGTAATCACAAAGCTCGCCGTCGTTGCTCCGGCGGCTACTGTCACGCTTGGCGGCGTACCGACCAGACTCGTATTATCGGACAGGACGACCACAACGCCTCCAATCGGAGCCACGTTCCTCAGCGTCACCACTCCGTTTCCAGGGCCACCATTGCGAATCGGATTGGGTGAAATCGTCAGGCTAACGATTGGAGTCGGCACGACTACGAAACTTCGAGTCTTGGTGATGCCGTTCAGCCTTGCGGTTAGAGTTGCGTTAGTTGTGCTGGTTACGTTTCCACTAGAAATCACGAAAGTTGCGGAACTTGCCGAAACAGGAATAGTAGCCGTAGCCGGAAGAGTAACAAACGCGGTGTTTGAGCTTAGATTGACGACGGCCGCGTTTTGAGCCGGGGCCAACAGCGATACATAACCATTCATAGTTTCGCCGCCAAAAACTGACGATTTCGCCGCAAATATGCCTTTCAATATCTCATTCGTTACAGTGACCACGGTAGCGACCGAGTCCGACCCAAGGGTAGCCGAAACGGACACCTGCTGAGTAGAGCCTACAGAGGATGTTGTCACCCCAAAAGTCGCCCCGGCTTGCCCCGCCGGTATCGGAACTGAGGTTGGAACCTGGACGATAGATGGAAATGCACTGAAAACCGAGACGGTCAGTCCGGCTGGACCTGCCTTACCGAGCAAACCAAGCGTGCCCGTTGCGGAACTCGCAGATTGGATCGTGCTCGGGTTCACGGTAAGCGAGACGAGAGCTGCTCGTTTGACCACCAGCGTCCTAGTCCTGGTAACTCCATTGGCCGAAGCCGAAATCACGAGGGATGTGTTTGCGTTCACGCCGTTCGAAGTAATGGGGAAAGTTGCTTGCAAGGTGTCCACAGGAACAGTAACCGAACCTGGCACCACGGCAATTGTTGGTTTTGAACACGTCAATGCCACAAGAGTCCCAGCGGGAGGCGCGATGTGACTCATCACGACCGTGCCGGTTATGGCCTGTCCGCCATAAATGGATGCTTGAAAATTTATGCTTGAGGGCGTCGGCACGTAAGCAATCCGGCGAACCGAACCCAAGTTGATTGAGACATAGTACAGCGCGCCGTCCGGTCCCATCGTGAAATCCACCGGGCCATTGGCGGTACCGAACGAGCCGAACCCGAGTCTGAGGTTGCCTGGGCTTACGTCCACATAACCAAGAGTGCCCAAAACGTAATCTCCGTAGATGTAACGTCCAGAGAAGGATGAAGGCATCTGGGGCGAACCAGCAAACACCCCGCCGGTAATGGACGCGTCGCCGCTGTTATGGTTGTACCAATGCATCGGCGTGATGTAGGCAGGGTTGCTGGTCGGGCCCTCCGAATTGGGCCATCCGTAGTTGCCGCCTGGAACTCCGACGTTTATTTCTTCCCAGGTGTTCTGACCGACATCGGCAATATAGGGCACATTCGTGCCCGGTCTAAACGAGAATCGAAAGGGATTACGAAGTCCGTAGCACCAAATTTCTGGCCGCTTTGGCGATTGATTGAAAAACGGGTTATCGCTGGGCACGCTTCCGTTAGAATTTATCCTCAAGATCTTCCCCGCTAGATTGTTAAGATTCTGGGAATTTAAAGACGTCGAGCCCCCGTCTCCGGTAGATATGTAAAGCCGATTATCCAAACCAAACCGAAGGCATCCGCCATTGTGATTCCCGGCATCGGATGGGATGAGGTCGAGCAGAATGGTCTCCGAACCGGGCAAAACAACGTCCCCATCCGCAACAAATCGCGAAACGCGATTCTTGGGGGTTGGCGGAGGGTTCAAACTAGCGGCGCTGGTGGTGTAATACACGTAAACGTAGTGATTCGAAGCGAAACTAGGATCAAAAGCAAACCCCAAAACTCCGCGCTCGCTGTTTGAGGTGCAAGGCACGGTCATGAATGGCGCAGCTAACAAAGCCCCATTCTTGAACACTCGGATCGGCCCAGATTGGCGACAAACAAACAGCCTCCCATCCGGCGCAAACGCGCATGCAGTTGGAACCGAGATGCCGCTGACATAGTTGGTATCAGTGAAACCACTTTGGGCCCTCGCCAAGGATGTGCACAAAACGAGAATGAGAAGAAAGGCTCGACGCATGCTTGAAAGACGGGGAGTTGAGTACTGATTGTTTGACATGGTGTCTTATTCGATGTTAACCTTTTGTTGCCACACCTCGCTTGGCTTCGCTTCAGCAACTTTCCCAGTCCGCGGGTTTTTAACAATTGTTTGGCACCTGTCGCGGCAACAATTCGTCTAACATATACACATGATTCTTGCCATTCTTGTCGGCATTTTAACCGCGCCTGAGGTTGACCTTAACGTGGTTTATTCCAAGGCGGGCGGCGCCGAACTCAAAATGGACATCTATAGCCCGACCGAAACGGCGATAGAAACCAGTCCGCTGGGTTTAAAGCGAGTTTCAGTGGCTCCGCGAAAAGCAATCATCATGATTCACGGCGGGGCTTGGATTGCGGGCACAAAGGAGCTGATGACCGAGCGAGCGAAGTATTTCACCAGCGCCGGGTTTGTGGTTGCCAACATCAGCTATCGCCTTGGCGCAAAATTCAAATGGCCGGCCATGCTCGATGACGTGCAAACTGCTGTACGCTATATGCGCGCCAATGCGGAGAAGCTTAAAATTGATCCAAACAAGATAGGGGCAACTGGAGAATCTGCAGGCGGACATCTCGCCTCATTCCTTGGTACGCGCGATACCCGCGATTCTAAGCCCACCGAGTTTCCGGGACATTCAAGCCGAGTCCAAGCGGTTCTAAATTTCTTTGGCCCATGCGATATGCAAGCCCAGTTCCCTCCTTCGATGGACCTTATCTACCCGATGGTGTTGGGGAAGAAAAAGGCCGAAGCCACTGAGGAAATCAAGGATGCGAGCCCAATTCTCTTTTTTGATAAGAAAACTGCCCCGATGTTCATTTATCAAGGTCTCACCGATCCGCTCGTGAATCCGGATATTTCTCGGAAAACGGAAGCGAGGCTCAGAGAACTCGGAATCCCCACGGAGGCAAGGTATCTCGAAGGAATCGGACACGACGTCAGAATGAGTGATTCCAGCGCCGCCGCCGCCGTTGATGCCGGCATCGCGTTCCTGAAAAAGCACCTCAACTAACGCCATACTCTAGGGCGATGAAGTTGTTTGTTGATACTGGCGATATCGAAGAAGTTCGCCAAGCCGCAGATTGGGGGATTTTGGATGGAGTAACCACGAATCCAACCCTCATCGCCAAAACCGGTAAAGGGTTCAAAGAAACCGTCCTCAAGATTTGTGAGGCCGTCCCCGGCGGCGCAATAAGCGCTGAAGTCGTAGCGACAGACTACGACACGATGCTCAAAGAGGCATTGGAGATAAGCAGTTGGCACCCCCAAATCGTGGTTAAGGTTCCCCTTATCGAGCTTGGAGTAAAACTCGTAAAGACTCTCTCCGACCGGGGCATTCGCACAAACGTTACCCTCGTTTTCTCTGTTTCGCAGGGCCTCATGGCGGCTAAGGCGGGGGCAACTTACATTAGCAACTTCGTCGGTCGCGTGGATGATATGTCCGATGATGGCATGGATGCGGTTGCGGATACGGTGGCGATGGTTGATTGCTATGGATTCGACAGCCAGGTCTTGGTTGCTTCCGTTAGGCATCCGTTGCATGTTGTTCAATCCATCAATGCGGGAGCCCATGTTGCGACCATGCCGTTCAAAATCATGCAAATGCTTTTCAAGCATCCGCTGACAGATATCGGCTTGAAGCGTTTCCTTGACGACTGGCACGCGGCGGGCTTGAGCATTTTCTAGGTGGGCCATTTGGACCTCACTTGAAACGCCACCTTCCGCCGCATCGTAAGGCTATTCATGAGAAGACCAACTTCGATTCCGCCCGGCAAAGCTGGGCTGATAGTTCTCGCCGTCGCGTTCGCTCCGCTTGTCCTCGGAGCCGCCAAGCCAGCAATGCGAGCGGTGGGACGCGGCATTAGGAAGTGCGGTGAGGCTACAGAAAGATTGTTTGGGGCCGAGCCAACGGTGAACAAGCCCCCAGAACCGACCGAAAAATCGGAAGCACCAACCGCGCCAAAGGTTTCGAAGTCTTCCAAAAAGAAAGCGGCCAAGGGCGACTAGGCCCGGCCGCCGGTTGCCATCCCAAGTGCAGTCAGCGCACCGCGGCCTAACCAATATGTCACCGGGTACGAGAAGATTCGATGGCATCTTTGGGGACTGGTCAATATAACTAACATGCAAAATGGGGGCAAAAACTAGGGGGTGTATGCTGGACCGAATTTTGGGGACTAGTCAAATTCAATTTGGCTCGAGACCCAAAGCGCCTTTAAAGATGCGCAAGGGTAGAGTGTGCGAGCTTACTTGGTGATGCTTCCATAGTAAATCGATTCGTTGGCAATCCACAAGAACCGCTTCCCATCTCGGTAGGCACTGAGGGTGCTACCAGTTGACTCGCCATCTTGGCGACCTTCCTTCCCACCCTTAACCGTCATCACTCGGATTGGGGTGCCCCCGGATCGTAAATACCAAAGGCTTGTCTCGATGGCATTTGCAACGGTGAAGAGGAACCCGCCGGCGATGCACGTAAAGTCACTAAATGGGCCATTCCTCAAAGGTTTGTCGGGTAACTGAAACCATTGTGTCTGATGGGTGAGGTCGGCACCTACGCTTCCAATCCACCACTTCTTCTCTTTCAGGGCCAAGCATGATAATGCCGACCTCCCATCTAGGAGATTCGGAGCCCAAAATTGCACGCGAAATTTATCGAAGGCGAAGGACTCATTTTGCCTTACATCGAAGAAGCCATTGGTTCCACATATGAACTCGTCAATCATAGTGGGGCCACCAGAGCCAGCTCGCACCTGCCGTGAAAAGCTCGGCTGCCTGTTCTCAACGAGGGCTCCATACACGCTTATAACACCGTTAGCATTCATGGATGCTCCTGAGCGTTGACGCAGTTCATAGGGTACTGGTTCGGCCGAATCATCAAACTTTGAGACTTGACTTCCATTAATGAGCACGGCAAACTTTGCTCGGGAATGAGTGATGAGGTACGACTCATTATCGATTGATATGTCTACCTTTGAAACAAAAAACTCGGGTTTTGTTAGTTGAAGTAGGAGGATTGGAATAAGCATAGGCGTTCCTAGAAAAAGACAACATCTGACATACAGAATCCGGCATCTACTATGATGTCAAACCCATATGATCCCGTCCCATGGCCCCCGCCAGAGCAATTGGCCAGTTCGTGATACACGAGTTTGGGGGGAGCTGCGCGCCCCTCGCGCCACATTGAGGCTACTTATCTGTCGTGCCACATGCCGACCCCGTCCATGTGGCTCCATCACTTTGAAGGTTTCGTTCATCTGTACTTTCCTTTGACGTTTTGGGCTAGGGATTCTGTTGCATATCTGGTTACGATGGGAGTTTACAAGAGGAGCCACATTGGCCGGGCCGGAATGGGGCACGAGGAACCGAGGTGCTGAATGAAGCGCCACACGTCCAGAGGAGGCGCACGGGCGCGAAGTCGCGAATCTGCCTGTGATGATATGCCTATCGAACAGAGTACGGGTTGCGGCTATTGAGGGCTTGCTAGGGTAGCGATTTCTGCCACTCCGATACTAGCATTAAAGCCTCTAGCGGGGTGAGGCGGTTTACGTCTACTTGCTTGAGGGCTTTCACCATTTCTGGCTCTTCGGCTTCGAAGAGGGTGAGTTGGAGGCGTTCGCGTTGGATGGCGACGGGGGCTTCGGTTTTGCTTTCTAGCTCCCCTAAAATCACCGATGCGCGGCTGAGGACATTGGGAGGCACTCCCGCCATCCGGGCGACGTGGATGCCGTAGGAACGGTCGGTTCCGCCGGGGAGGACGCGGTGGGTCCAGACGATTTCGTCGCCGGTTTCTTCGACGGCGACGCGGAAGTTGCCGACGGCGGGCATCTGCTCGCTGAGGGCGTTGAGCTGATGATAGTGGGTGGCGAACATCGTTTTCGCTCCGACCTCGGCCAGGTGCTCAACCATCGCCCAGGCAATGGCGAGGCCGTCGTAAGTCGAAGTTCCCCGCCCCACTTCATCCAGGATAACAAGGCTGTTGGCGGTGGCGTGGTTCAGAATGTTCGCACTCTCCACCATTTCGACCATGAATGTAGATTGGCCCAGCGCAAGCTCATCTTTCGCCCCAATCCGGGCGAAGATGCGATCACAAAGGCCGATTCGACAGGCTTTAGCCGGGACAAAGGAGCCGATTTGAGCCATGAGAACGATAAGAGCGGTTTGGCGCAAAAACGTTGATTTGCCGGACATGTTTGGCCCGGTTAGGATCATCACGCGGGTTTCGCCTAAGTGCGTATCGTTGGGCACGAAACGCATGGAGTTGGCCTCGACAATGGGATGACGGGCATCTTTTAGTTCAATAATGTCCTCGGTGACGATTTCGGGTTTGGTGTAACCTCGAAGAGCGGCGACCTCGGCGAGGCTGGCGAGCGCATCAACCTCCGCGAGGGCGCGGGCGGTTTTCAGCAGGGGCTGGCTCTGCTCAGCGACGCGGGTTCTCAGACGGCCAAAGAGATCGGCTTCGAGATGAAGCGACTTTTCTTCGGCCCCCAGAACCGCCGATTCGTGATCTTTGAGTTCGGCGGTGATGAACCGCTCTGTGTTTGCGGTGGTTTGCTTGCGAATGTAGTCGGGCGGAACTTTATCTAGGCTGGACTTGGAGACTTCAAGATAATAGCCAAAGACAGAATTGAAGCCAACCTTAAGCGTATTGATTCCAGTTCGCTCGCGCTCGCGAGTTTCGAGGGCGGCGATAAAGGATTTGCCGTCGCGGGATAGGCTGCGCAGCTTATCGAGTTCGAGATCAAACCCCTCCCGGAAGATTCCGCCTTCTCGAATGGAGTGGGGCGGATCCGGAACGATCGCTCGGTCGAGCATCAAGCCGAGATCGCGGTGATCGTTCATTTGCTCGCGTAGCTCTTGGATTCTGCCCAAGCCGACTTTTCTTAAAGGCTCTTCGAGTTCGGGCAAGGCGAACAAGGTGTTTCTTAAGGCGGCCAAATCGCGCGGGCCACTGAGGCCAGTTGCAGCGCGGCCGACGAGTCGCTCGATGTCTTGCACCTTTTTGAGAGCGTCCCTAAGGTCGCCCCGCACGATGCCTTGCGTGATGAATCGCTCGACGGCCTCATAGCGCTTGTTGATGTCTTCAACAGAGAGAAGCGGCTGCTCGATCCAGCGACGTAAGAGACGCGAGCCCATGGGTGTCTTGCACTCATCGAGGATGCTGAGGAGGGTGAAATTCCGGGAGCGGTCGCTCATATTCTCGGTGAGTTCGAGCGACTTTCGCGTGGCGATGTCCAGCCGCATAAAGCCATCCACCGAGTAGCTGGAGAGCCCCTGAACATGACCAAGGCTTAGGTGGTTTTGTTCGGCATAGCCGAGGATCATCGAAGCGGCAACTTGCGCGCTCGGCTTATCCTCGATGCCGTAACCTTGAAGGTTCTTCACGTCAAACTGTTGCAGGAGTTTTCTCGCGGCTCGCTCGGGAGTAAGGGTGTCGCGATTAAGAACCGAGGACCCCAAACCTTGCTGAGCGACCTGGCTGTAGCCGTCCATTTCCGGGCCAACCAGGAGCTCGCTTGGCCGGATTCTTCCGAGTTCTTGCAGCAGTCGCTCTTGCAAATCATCGCCGGCGATCTCGGTAACAAGGAATTCTCCCGTACTAGGATCAAGAACAGCGAGACCGGCTTTGCCGTCTTGCACACAAATCGCGGCGAGGAAGTTGTTGCTGCCCGCCGTGAGAATGGTGTCTTCCATCACCGTTCCGGGAGTCAGAACCCGCGTGATTCCGCGTTTAACCAATCCCTTAGCTTGCTTCGTGTCTTCGAGCTGGTCGCAAATGGCTACTTTCAAACCCTTCTGCACGAGCCTCGCAAGGTATTTTTCAACGGAGTGATAAGGCACTCCCGCCATGGCAACGCGATTTCCGGGGCCATCATCTCGGCCCGTTAAGGTTATTTCAAGCGCGGCTGATGCGATCTCGGCATCCTCGCCATAAAACTCATAGAAATCGCCCACCCGCATCGCCAAGATCACCCCTGGCTGTTCCGCCTTGATGCGGAAATATTGCTGAAGCATGGGGGTTCGCGCGCTCACCGCCTACGATTTTGAACGACCGCAGCCCTTCGGCGTACGGATGGTCCACAATATCGGGATGCGAACTGATGGCCGACAGCACGATGAACTCCGACTTTACACCCTCGAGCGAGGCGTTTCCAAGTACGCCGAGGGCTCTTGCCTTATCAAAATGGGCGATACGCATATGCTCGTAACGGCGACGGTCGAAGATCGCGTACCGCCGTTCATGAAGAATCAAGGGGTTGGCTGGTTGACTTCAGACTATAACATGCTCGCCCGCAGCGGAAAGCAACGCAACAATCGCGACCCGATGAAGCCAAACGGTCGGTCCCTAGAAATTTCACGGTTGATTGGCCGTTCGATGCGTGCCATTGTTGATCTAGAAAAAATGGGAGAGCGCACGATTTCGCTTGACTGCGACGCAATCCAAGCCGACGGCGGAACCCGGTGCGCCGCAATTACCGCTGCTTACGTAGCGACCTACGACGCGATGCGCTGGATGATCAAGCAACGAATGATCAAGGACATTTTGCTCTTCGAGCCGATGGCCGCCGTAAGCGTCGGCATCGTGCGCGGAGCTGAGGTTTTGGATTTGAACTATGAAGAAGACTCGACCGCGCACACGGATATGAACGTGGTGATGACCGAGTCGGGCAAGTTCGTTGAGATTCAGGGCACGGCCGAAAGGGAGCCATTCGGGGTGGATACTTTGGGCAAGATGCTCAAAGTTGCCAAGAAGGGCGTGGACGAGTTGATTTTGGCGCAAAAGCAGGTTTTGGAGATCTGATAGGCCCACCCCAAGTTTTTATGGGACGGGCCGATTCGGTATGCGGCTAAGCCGCTTGCGACATGGATTGGGTGCCGAACACGATGATTACGGGTTCAGAGCCTTGCGAGACTTGGTCTCCGCGTTGCGAGCGGATCATGTAGGTCGCACTTGTGGTTCCGGCCGTCAGCGTACCGTCAATAAACTTCTTCTTCGCCGTGGAGCCGATCTGAGTCCATTGCTGGGTCGAGAGGCGGCGCCAAACTGTAAAGAATTGGCTATTTTGAACGGTGCCTTTCCAGGTGACCAAGATGGTTCCGTCGTTACGCAGATGAGCAGCAACATCGTAGGCATCGGTCGGCGGACCGGCGGGGCTAGGGAGGGCAGGAGGCGGAACTCCGGCGGCGGTGTAAACCGCGTTGGGGTCAGCCGACGACTCGGCCTTGGCCTTGATTGCAGCGAGACAGACGGCAGCATATTCCTTGAGGTCTTGCAGGGCCGTGTCCGCCGTAACGGTTGCGCCTTTCGCCGCCGTACGAGCCGTGTTTTGGGCAAGAATTGTCCCATTTAGCGTGTTCGTTTTGGTTTCGAAGGTCGTGCCCATCGCTGCGGTTAGACCGATGGCAAGGGCGTTGGTTTTGAATATCAAGGCATGCTCGCTCGCCCATAGGGAGCAGGCAACCTTGGAATTGGGTACGGTTGCGATAATCTTATCTCCTCTACCGAGGGCACCTACTCCTTCTGGCCACGATTGCCAAAAGTTTTTCCCCAGATATTTCGTACAACTTAAAGCTTCGGCAAATAAACGGGGATAATTAGGGGGAGCTGAAGCATTTTTAAACAAAACAACAGAGCAGGTTCGAGTTTTGCCTGAATTGGCTTTAAACAATTGGGCAATTGGCCGACACTAGCGGGCAATTGAAAGCACCAGTTGGGCAATTGAATGGCCCAAGTGAGCAATTTAGCGCTCCAATTGCTCACCTGGGTACCCCAATTGGGCAGTCGAAAGACCGATTTGGGCAATTGGATTATGGAAGCTAACTCGTGAAATCTTAAAATGTGGAAAAAACTTTGTCGTATTTCGCAAGTTTGCGCTTATAATAAATACTATGAGAGCCAGGATTCACACTCGTTACTTCCGATTCGTATCTGTATTGCTCGCCACCGTGATGATTTTCACCTCGACCGCGGAGGGGTTGCATGCGGGGGCTTTGTTCTTTAATCAGGAGTTACTTAGGCTTTTACGGGCTCAGGGGCCTTTTACAGATCGGCCTACCCCAATTTTCAAAGGAACGAATCCGCGGCGCGATCCGATCTACCGAGCGGGAAGGTGGACGCCTCAATCTCTGGCCGCGCTCAACCGCGTTCGCTACGAGCAACAGGCCATGAATCCTGAGTTTTGGTCGGCGGGATTGTTTGGTAATTTGCCCGCTCTTCCCGTTTTTCAAGGCGGCGGCGGGAGTGGCGGTGGAGAAGGCGGGGGAGAAGGCGGCGGCTCTGGCGGCGGCTCCGGTGGTGGTGGCGGCCCCAGCAGCTCGGGCGGCGCTAGTGGCGATAGCAGCGTCGGAACGGGCTCCGGCTCGGGTGGATCAAGCGGCGGCCCTTCCAGCAGTAGCGTAAATACAAACACCGGAAACCGGCTTTATCAACTCCCAATTGTAAGCTGGCCCTCGCGCGGGCAGATCGGGATCGGCCTTACCCTGAGCCACAGTTCGCTGGGCGATAGCTGGAGCGGAGCTTTCGGTACGGCTTGGTCGCACAGCTACGAGTGGAAGATTGACTACTCAACCAATGAATACTGCCTCTTGCACACGGGCGACGGTAGCGATATCTCCTTTAGCGAAAGCGGCGGCGTCTTTACGCCTCCGGTTGGCATCTACTTAACGCTCGTTCATAACTCAAACGGAACTTGGACCCTCACAAGCAAGCATGGGGCAAAGGTTGAGTTCAACTCAAACGGCTACGCCACAAGCATTAAGGATCGCAACGCCAATGCCGTAACCCTTGCTTACAACTCCAACAACAAGGTCACAACCGCCACCGATCCCGGCGGTAAGGTTCTTACCTTTGCGTATAACTCAAACAACCGAGTTTCGAGCGTAACCGATACCGCTTCGAGGGTTTGGACATTCAGTTATACGGGAACAGACCTCACGAGCATCACAATGCCGACGCTGAACTCGAATAGCTATTCACGCACTTACACTTATAATTCAACCCACGATATCCTCACCGAGGTTGACCTGCGTGGCAATACGTGGACCCAAACCTACGACTCCACCCAGCGGATGACAAGCTGGAAGAATCCGCTGAACGAGACCACGAGCTACAGTTTTGGCACCTCGGCGACGACGATCACCCTGCCCGGTGCTCAAACCATCGTTCACAACTATTCTTCGGGCCTCCTCGCGTCCGAGGTCGACCCCGCCAGCTACAGCTCATCCTACACCTATGATTCGAGCAAGAATCGCCTGACGGTCACAGATAAACGCGGAAAAGTTTGGACATTCACCTATGATACAAAGGGCAACGTCCTCACCGCAAAAAACCCGCTGAACCAGACGACGACCATCACCTACAATTCAGCTTTCAGCCAGCCGCTGACTATGACGAATCCGTTGAGCAATGTCACAACGAAGACGTATGACTCAAACGGCAACCTGCTCACCGTGGTGGATCCCCTAAGCAACACTAGGGCAACGATCGCGTATAACTCCTACGGGGACGCGACCAGCGTCCAAGACGCGCTTTCAAGAACGACAAGCGGAAGCTATGACTCAAACGGCAATGTCACCAGTGTAACGACGCCGGGGAGCGTTACGACCACGGCGGCTTATGATTCCCTCAACCGACCCACAAGCGTCACCGATGCCAACAGCAACGCGACAAGCACAAGTTACGACGCTTGGGGCCGGGGAACGGTTATAACTCACCCCGGCAGTTCCACGATTCAGAAAGCCTATAACAACGAGAACCAACTCACAACCCTTACGGACGAGCTGAGCAACACGACCACCATTGCCTACAACACGGCGATGCGGGTCACCAGTGTTACCAATGCTCGCGGCGATATCGAGAGCTATTCCTACAACTCGAACGGCTGGAGAACCGGAGTTACTAACGGGCGGAACTACTCTCGAACTTACACCATCAATAGCAGGGGCGAAGTTACGGCTCTTACCATGCCCGATTCCACCACCGAAGGCTGGAGTTTCAATGCCAACGGCCAGATTGGGGCGTATACGAACGGGCTAAGCCAGACGGTTAACTATGCCTACGACGATGCTGGGCGCATGACCACGGTGGATTATCCAACCGGAACAGATACTGCCTTCACCTACGATTCCGCCGGGCGCAGAACGCAAATGGTGGATGGCACGGGCACTACGGGCTGGACGATTAATGCGGCGGGGCAGGTTACGGCTTTCTCCGCTCCTCAAGGCTCGGTGAGCCATGCGTTCAACAACGCGGGCCAACCAACCACAATGACCGAAACCGGGCTTGGCTCAACCAGCTATTCTTATAACAGTGCCGGCCAGCTTAGCTCGCTGACGAATAGATTTAGCGAAGCGACGAGCTTCAACTACGATTCTGTGGGGCGGGTGAGCAAGAAGACATTCTCAAGCGGGGCTTATGAGGATTACAGCTATGACTCGCGCGGACGGGTAACGGCGGTCTCCCTCAAGAACTCATCCAACTCGGCCTTGCGGTCTCAGTCATACGAGTATGACAATGCAAGCAATGTCACATCGCACACTGTAGATTCCCTGGCGACGACCTACGGTTATGATGCGATTGGTCAGTTGCTATCAGAAGCGAGAATTGGATACTCGGCTTCGTACACCTATGATGCTAATGGGAACCGAGCTACGCGAACGGTTGGGGGAGTCACCGAAACTTACACGAATGACTCTGGCGACAAGCTGACGGGTGTAACGTGGTCTGGCGGGTCGAAGTCGTTTGGATATGATGGGGCGGGGCGAACGACTTCGATTGTCACTTCAGCGGGAACGACGACTCTTAGTTACGACTATGAGGCCAGGGTTACGGGCATCACCTATCCATCCAGTGCTACAAACTCTTTTGGATACAACGGATTTGATGCGAGGATTTCTAAGACAGATCCCGCCAGCACCTCCACTTACCGAAGGCTTGGTGCAGGGGCGACCGCCCCCGTCCTCGGCGACGGCTCCGCGTCCTTCACTCCTGGCCTCTCCGAGCGAAGAGGCTCAACCACAACCTTTCAGCACAGCGGTATCAAAAATGCTGACGCCCAATCTGGAACGGGGCAAACCCTAAGCGCGACAAGGCAATACGACGCGTTCGGAAACATTGAGTCCTCAACCGGGACGTTCCAGGGGGCGTTTGGTTATGGCGGCGGCTTTGGCTATCAATCTGATGCAGATTCGAATCTGAAGCTGCTCGGGCATCGTTACTACGATTCGAGCACCGGTAGGTTTGTGACCCGGGATCCCGCTAGGGATGGGCGAAATTGGTTCGCTTATTGCGGAAACTCTCCAGCATCGAAAGCTGACCCTAAGGGCCTGATGATGATACAGGCATTAGCGCTCATTATTGATTTGCCACCTCCATTTCCGCCGGGCGAATCCTTGGATGCCAATATTGCAGTTTTGCGCGCCTGGGAAGCCGGCGCGGTGCCGATCAATCCATGGGATTTATTGGATCCGATTGGCTTTGCAACCAACACACGGATAACCTCACACGAGCTTTGGACGGCCTACGTGGCGCCAGGTGGCCAGTGGGACTACAAGCTTCAGCATCATAACCCAGAGGTTTACGATGACGCGGGCAACTATAACTACGGAGGGACGGGTGCTTACCTCGGCATCCCTTTATGGACCCTGCTGCTTGTTGGTGAAGTTGACGCTGGCGCAATTTATCTAGAGCCTGACCAGGCGGACGATATTTACTGGATCAAGCGTGGCTACTATGACTACCACCACTAAGTTCCAGACCGCCCTTCGGTGGATTCAGTGGGCGTTCATCGTGCTTATCCTGCTTTGGTTAGCCTTGTATCTTGTGCGCATCACCCTCATGCGGTCTGCTCCCATGGTCGTCGCGACCTCCAACGAGATGGGGCTAGAAGTTATGACCGTGAACGAGTCTGGCGGGGCTTGGGATCGCGGGATTAACTACTATTACGTTTCAGGCAGAGGACTCGGCCATGCATCGGGCAGGCCATTCCTGACGGTGCTGCGGGCAAAAGAGGTGACGATAACTTTTCCTGGTCATGATCTGATTAGCGTCGTGTTGCGAGGCAAAACCAAGTTGCTAGGCTTCTACTCGATCTCCCCGGTGCTAGGTACTAACCGAGAGGTTCGCATAAGGTTAGTGGCAGAATGAACTCCGCGAAGTTTCACGCACCTAGCGGGTCCGAGAGCTACGCGCACCTGGGCCATACGCCGCATTCCCAAGTGCGTTCTCCATCCCATGCGCGACGCGAGTGGCGCAGGTTGGAATGACCTTAAGGCTGCTCCGCGTCCTCGCGCCACATTGGTATGATCAGCTTCCGGCGGCCACATACCTCCGCTGGATATGTGGCTCCTCGTGTAAACTCCGAATAATGACTGTGAAGGTGTTGATATTGTATGGGCACCGCCGATTGCCACGGCATCAACAGGCCAAATCCGTCCGGCGCATGTTACATCCATGTGGATGCGCCACAGAGGCAGGGCCGGTCTATGGCGCGACCATTTACAAGGGGAGGAGCGAGTCACTATGGCGCGAGGGGCGCGTAGCTCCCCCAAGGAAGGGCAAGAATGTCCAATTTGACCGCGATGAGCTTGAAGAATGGTTTGAGATTATCCCGGATCAAAACGATCCGTTTCACTTCATGCTAGCGCCACTAGACGGCAAGATTGAGAATTGGATTGGCGACACGAACAGCTTCTGGACTGCAAAACTCATGGAGCTCGGCACGGTCGTTAGATTCTAAGATGATGTTGAGCGAGACGTCCTTTCCATTGGAGATCACTCTTAGTGATTCGCGCACCAGCATTGGGTTGCTGACGTTTCGCCTTTTGGAGACAAGGTTGCTTTCAGTGATATCGCGTTGCGGCACTGCGTTGCTCGAAGTCGAAATTGACGTTGAGGAGCAATGGCTCGGGGAAATGGCTGAACATTTGGCAGCCGCCGGTATTGAGCGCATAACTTTCTCCACCAAACTTGTTTTTCGTGAGCGAGATAGCACCGCGGTTATCAAAGGGGTGCAGGTGATAATTGAGAGATGCTCGATTCCTAATTCGTTACCCTACACTATTTTTCTTTGGATAGATGGCAAGCGCAACGACGGCCCGTGCGAGACCATCTATGATGCCTTAATTGCTGTATCAAGCGCACTTGGTTTGCACCCTGAAGTTTGCGGAGATTGCAAATATTGCGAGCTGAGCCCGTATGGAAATATGTCAGATTTTTTCCAGGGAGTGTGCCATGGGCCCAAACGCCCACCAACGGATGGTAGTGAGCATAAACTTTGTGTTTCGACTTTCCACGTGTGCGAGCTATATGCCGCACCTCGGCCCAAGGTATATAGACGTCCGTGAGCCAACCGGCGACGGTGACCGAAAGCGGGCTGGGTTTCGGTGAGCTTCGTGCACCTCGTGCCATGCGCCTCCCTTACGGCCGGGTGGCGCAGATTGGAATGACTGGGAGTAAACTCCAATCAGATTAAGCTAATGGGAGGGGTAGGAAATGGATGCAGATTACGAGAGCGCCACACGTGAACCATGCGCCGGAGCATGCCGGTCGGCGGGAAAGCGAATGGCGCGAGGACCCGTAGGTGCCTCATGGAGTGACGTTGACGAGATATCCAATTGCAATCAGCTTATTCGCTCGCGGTTTGCTTGAAATAGGGCAGTTGAAGGCGCTCAATACCGATCCTAATGAGGCCGGTCGCTGGTTAGCAGAGTATATTTCGAGTGTTGAGGATAATGGTTTCAAGGCGGATCTGTTTCCGAGCCAAACCGAAGTGATAAGGGTGTTGGCGGGTCTTCAGGAAATCGAGCGATTTGGCGCGAGCAGCCGAACTGAGAAATACTTTGGATGGCGTGGGGTGCGCCCGTCGGATTTGGCAACCAGCTTGCTCCAGGAGCTGTCCCTGGAAATCGATCAGGTCTGGCCAGCGCCCATGAGAATCACGTTCCATGCTCAGGTTGCAACTTCAGTGATTCGGGCAAAAGGGACCTCGCCTTGGCTCGCCTCAGTGTTCGATGCACCGATGCTACCCTTATCGCCAGCCGAACAAGCGATCAAAGCCCTCGCACGAGACGCAGGACGGTTAAGGATGCTTTTCCGTAAGTGCCCTACCCGTTCACTCTTGATCGCAGCGACGAGCGAACTGTGGCAGTTGAGTGGGTTCTACCAAGAAACGCCTTGAGGCAGCTCCAGTCTCTATCACTAGCGGACCTTTGAGTGAGCTCCGCGCATTTCGCGCCACAGATTTGGATGAGCTACGCGCACGTCACGCCATATGACGCCTCTGGCCGTATGGCGCAGATTGGAATCAACTGGAGTAAACTCGCATCGGGTTAAGCTAGTGGTATGAAAAGGAAAACAGATGCTGATTACGACGGCGCCACACGTGAACCATGGACAAGAGAACACCGGGCGGCAGGAGAGCGTATGGCGCGAGGGACCCAAAGGTTCCCCAAACAGTTGCTGCCTCCCTTTAAGGTTGCTCTGAGGCGCTTCACCGAGCAGAATGGGTTTAGGTCGAAGAAGGGGGTGTTTGACAGATTCAACGCCGGGCTTACCCAACGATTATGGATAGAAAAACGCAGGGGGAAGTTTTCCCTGTATGTGCTGTTTCTCGTTGGGGAAGCTATAGCACGGGACAAGTTCGATTGGGATGCGGAATATCATCCAGGCGTATATTCAAAACGGCATCCTGATCACGCTCGTTTCAATTCTGCAGAATTTCAAATCGCCGAAAATGATGCTGATCTCGAAGACCGTGTCAGTCAGGTTCTGTCCTTCTTTGAAGCGGATATCCTGCCAATCTTGACAGATTTGCACTCGCTTGAAGATCTGCGAACCGCGATGGATCGGACGGAGGAGTGGCGGGGAAAAGGAGTTTGGATATTGCTCAAGACATACGACCTTCTCAACGTGCCGCGCCCCTGTTGATGGAGCTTCGCGCACCTCGCATACGACGCCTCTTGGCCGTGTGGCGCAGATTGGAATCATCGGGAGTAAACTCGCATCGGGTTAAGCTAGTGGGAATGAACAGAATGACAGATGCTGATTACGACAGCGCCACACGTGAACCATGGACAAGAGAACACCGGTCGGCAAGAGAGCGTATGGCGCGAGGGACCCAAAGGTTCCCCTCTAGGTCTTGGTCATTCCAGCGGATCGTCACATCGGATAGGCGGGAATGTTGATACCAGCTAGAACTTGATCTCAATTGGCAAGACGGCCTTTAGAACCAACGCCGCCTCGAACTTGAGCGCGTTTGGATTACCCAAGATCACAAAGTATTCTGCACCCTTTGAGCCACTCTTTCGGAATGCCAGATACGCGTTTGTATCTGATCCAGAGCGGACCATTCTTCCACTTACCGACATATCGCGGCCAATATCGTAAACCGTGCTGAGAATGGCTTGGGTGGTATTCGAAAAATGGCGGACGTCCTGGAGCGAGAGGTCTACTTGCCAGTTCCACAAGGGTCGGTAGCTAAGGACGCCACGCAACGAGCGATACGGCTCACCGGAGATGTTGCCTAAGATCGCGTCAATTTGCCAGTGCCGGTAGCGATCTCCCCGAGGCTTCTCTACGCTGAGGAAGAGGGTCTGATCATGCGAACCGAAAAACTTGTCGTAAGAGTAAGCGAGATCAAGATCAATACCATCTCGGGTAGTTGCCGACGCAAGGGCATTGAAACCTTGCCGATACTGCTGATTGGTATCGTAGGTCCGGTAGTCGTGCGCACCGAATGAAAGCTGGGTTTCCATGATTTTGCCCTTCGGAAGCGTCTTTGTCTTATCAATAAAGAATGCCGGTCCTTTGTAGTTTCGTTGGGGCGCAAAGCCTAGCCGAGGCAGAAACTGCGGGCTCACCTGAACGTATTCAAAAATCCCGAGCAGGCCGTCCTTTGCGTAAACCCCGCCCGTATTAAACCGGCTTCCGTTCCCCTGCGAAGTATCGCGCGAGAGCATGTGCTGGCCGAACAACTGCCAGTTGCCGATTTGGTGACCAAGCGAGGCGAACGTTGCAGTATTGTCGCTGGTATCGGTGCCAGCGAGCGAAGTCATGCCGAACGTTGCGCTTGTGGTTGGGCTTATTTTGTGCTTTAGGATGCCAGCAAACGAATTCCTAACCCCAAGATCAATCGTGTTGAGCAAGGAAAAGTCGGACTTGTCGCCGATTTGGCCGAAAGTTTTGAATCCCACGTCAAACTTCCTGATCCGTTGAGAAGCAAAGAGCGGGGCATCCATTGAAGTCCGGAAATATTCTCCACCCTCAAGGAAGAAAGGGCGAGACTCTCCGGCAAGTCGCTCGAAGTAGCTGAAATCCAGGCTGAGAACTTGATTTTCGATATTGCGAAAATCGGGGTTAACCGTGCCTACCAAGTCTATCCGATCAGAAAGAGAGGTCTTAAGATCAAGGCCCGCGTTCGCGATGGTGCTATCTTTACTCACGCCCCCGTAAGCGAAGGGGAGGAGCTTGATTGAGCGTTGGTTACCAGATTTAGGAAGATCCAGCCCGCTCCAGGTGGGAATCAGCCGGGAGTCCTGTTGAGTGAATCTCCAATCACCTTGGCGCTGCGTCTTGGAATCATATCGAACTACCTGAAATCTGGCGTTTCGCTTGCCGGCTTCAGGCAAGCGCATGACTCCCCAAGGAATCTGCGCCTCGACCTCATAGCCCGCATCGGTGACGCGGCCATTGGCAAGGAACTCACCAAGCCATTCTCGCTTAGCGGCCCGACCACCAGCGATGCGAATATCGGTGGCGCCCCTGGCGTTGATTCCGAAAGTATTGAAATTGGTGAGGCTACCAAAAACGTCAACGGCGAGAAAGACGGCATCGTCCGATCTCAAGCTTACGTTCGAGCGATATTCGGTTGCCTTCAGGCTTTTCGGGGCTTTGGAATCCATCTTGGCGGCGAAATAGATGAACTTGTCATCATAGGCCAGCCAAAACGTGCCCCCCTCGACCGGGGTTCCGGTGTTCTTATCGAAGAAGCCACTCCCGCTGGGCAAGTCGCCCCATTCCTCCACCGAGACACTGCCATCAATCTTGGGTTTATTTACAACCTTTGTGGCGGGAAGTTCGTAGGGATCGAGTTTCGCCGGCGATGGATCTTGAGCTAGTGAGAGGGAAATGGCGAAGAGACAAGCAAAGGAGACAATGAGACGCACAGGCAGTCATTACGTGCAAAGTCTTTACCAGGTTCCCTTCGGGCCAAAAGATGCGAAAACGTGACGCTTTCGGGGCAACCCGCCCCTTGTGTTACGTTTGATCCATAATAAGATGATGAAGAAGATTGGACTTGCGATTGGGATTATTACAATTTTGGCGTGTGGAGGCTCAAACCTCGGTCAGATATTGGCACCTTCGATCACTTCACTCTCCGTGAACTCGGCGAACGCAGGGAGCGGTGATGTTTTGATTCAGGTTACGGGTCAAGATTTCCTTCCGGGTGCGGTGGTTCGATTTAACGGTAACGATAAGAGTTCGTTCATTCTTAGCGACCGCGCCATCACCGCAACCATACCTGCCGCAGATTTGATCACGGCCGGCACGTTTCCGGTCACCGTAAAAAACCCCGACGGAAGCATTTCAAACGCCCTTGATTTCACCGTCAATTAGCGATTTCCTGGTTGTTCACACTCGTTCCTACAACGAACATGGGTGCGCGATCTTGGCAGCCGAAGCGTATTTCAAGCGGCCTGGCTGCTATCATCGCTGGCGACACTTGCGTCACCTTTGGGTTGAGCTTTCGCGTTGTCTGAAGGTCAATCGCCCGGGAAGCGAGATGCCAAGTTGGCTCGTGATGGCACTACTGTATCACGATGTCATCTATGCCCCAACCGCGACTAACAATGAAGAGAAGAGCGCGCAGCGGCTGATAGCTGAACAGCCGTCGTTGCCTCTTATAGAGGTTGCGGCAACTGCGATCAGACTCTCAAAGCATCAGCACCCAGACTATGTGGCATGGAAATCTGATGATCCGCTCGAGATAGAGCTGACTGAGTGGTTTCTAGATGCCGACCTAAGCATCCTGGGTGCTTCCCCGGCGCACTATCAGCGGTATTTGGATGAGTTACGCGTCGAGTTCTCTGTGGTGCCGGCCAGCCTCTATCGAATGGGAAGACTCGCTTTCGTAAAGGAGATGTATCTACGATTAGAGTCGGGCACGCTCTATTACTCGGCCCATTTTTCCCGACTTTATGCCGATCAGGCTCAAGAGAACATGAGGGTTGAGATAGAGTCCCTTCAGTAGAGTTCGGAGGTTCGATTAAGAATTCACCTCAAACCGCATCGGACGCCGAGCCTACTTTACGACTCGTTTTATTGTAAAGGAAACTTCCATGAGGATTCCCGAATCCGCCACTTCCGCCGCGCCATCGGCAAAAACGGTCTTGCAACTTTTGGTGTCAATGTAAAACATATAGGGGCGTAAGGTTTTCACAGATTTATCCGTGATCACGCCTTGAATAAGATAAACCGCTTTTCCGTTCCAGCGCTTCGGTCCCTTGAACTCATAAGTCACTGCCGCCTTGGTTGAGCTGATATCAATGGTGCTTCCCCACTTCGAGCCAACTAAGACCGGAGTTTTTGGAAACGTTACGTCAGATGTGTTGCCCAGATCGGCCTTCGAAACGGCCACGCCGTTCACTTTGCCCTTCACTAACGTATTTTGAGGCGATCTAAGAAAACTGATCTTCAGCTTCGCCAGTTGCTTCATTTGGTCGCCCGTTTTGGCCAGATCGCCGGTTCCAACCGATTTCACGACAGAATACTTCATGTCCCACCACGTGTCGGAGCCCTCCTTGGATACTGCCTTTTCGGTCATTTTGACAACCGTTTTCACCGTTCCAAACTTGGACGGCCCCTTAATTTCGAATGTCAAATCATAAACAACGCTTGCCCCAATCGGGACGTTGATCGTGAGTTTAACTGGAGCTAATGCAACGGCGAGCAGAGTAAACACCCGAAGAGTTTACATCCCCCAGTTGAACCTAGATCGAACTTTCCCCGCATAATTACTAGTCTCACGCTTGCATTGGCGCGAAATCATTCGCGCAGAAGACCACATAGGAGGTGTCGCAATGCAGAAAAAAACACTAGTTGCCACGATGGTGGCAGTTGTTATGGTTGGAATGGCGTTTACGGCGATGGCCGGAAACAATGAACCTACTAAGGGGAGGCTGGGCATCGCTCGCCTCGGTGTATCTTCGGGAAACGGCTACGGAGAGCACGTTTCCAATTCCGCCACGCGCTTGCCTCAATGAAGAGCGCGACTAACCTAATCTGATTTCCCCGCTCAAGCTCCCGCACTTGATCATGAAGATCGCGCGGGGGCTTTTCCTTTGGTCAAGCCGCCTCAGACTAGTTCGTATCGCGTATTTCGGCGTTGGGGCGTATAACCCGCCTCGCTGATCAATCGCTCGAACTCAAGGGCGGTTAGGATGTGCTTATCCCCCGCAGCCGAAACGACATTTTCCTCAATCATCACCGACCCAAAGTCGTTGGCCCCGTAGTTGAGGGCCATCTGGGCAATTTTCGGCCCTTGGGTTAGGATCGAGACTTGGAGGCCGTCGAAGTTGTCAAGAAAGATTCGGGCGACGGCGACGGTGCGAAGGTAGTCCGCGCCCGAAGCTTTGACCGGGATTTGTAGCATGGTTTCCTCGGGTTGAAAGTTCCAGGTGACGAAGGCCCGGAAAGGTCGGCACTCATCTTGGAGATCCCGAATTCGTTGCAGATGCTCGACGCGGTCAGCGAGCGTTTCAACATGCCCAAACATCATGGAAGCCGTGCTCCGAATGCCAAGTTTGGCCGCCGCGCGCATGCAAGCTAACCACTCATCGGTGGTGTCTTTATTGGGCGCAATGATCTTTCTTACACGATCAACTAGAATTTCGCCACCTGCGCCGGGAATCGAGTGGAGGCCAGCATCCTTCAATCGTGCAAGGCACTCATCGAGCCGAAGCTTGGAGATATGAGCGACATAAATAATTTCAGCGGGTGAGAGAGCGTGAAGAATGATATCGGGAAACTGCGTCTTGATTTTTCTAAATATTCCCTCGTAGTAGTCAATTTTTAGTTTGGGATTGAGACCACCTTGGAACAAGACTTCGACGCCGCCCTTGTCCACCGTATCTTGAACTTTCGCCAAAATTTCTTCATCGGATAACAGATAACCTTCTGCGTGATTCGGAACTCGATAGAAAGCGCAAAACTTGCATCGAACCCAACAAACATTGGTGTAGTTCAAAATCCGGCCGATGAGATAGGTTACGGTTCGGCCCGGGACCGCCTGCTGACGGCGATGGTTGGCAAGAGTCGCGAGGTCTAAAAGGTTCGGGTGATTAAAGAGTACAAGGGCTTCTTCGGCGGAGATTCGCTGATTAGCAAACACCTTATCGGCGATATGATCTATGGAAGGGCTGGGTGCAAGGGTTGCCACGCTTAAGATTTTACCTGAGCTTTCACTTTTCTTTGAAACTTCAACCCTAGAAGACTACTTAGCAAAGTATTCGTTGCCAAAAACGATGAACTGAGGCGGGACAACCTTTGCCATCGCATCATTGACGGTCACGTAGGCTTGAACGACTTTGAATCTGCCTGCTGGTGGTGTTCCCGTCCAAGTGCCAGCGCCCCAAGCGGTAGATTCGCCATAACCTTCAAAACTCATCTTCCCGGTGGCATCCCAACTGAGCCTGAACAAAACGGCTCCTTCAAAACCGAGCTTGCCTGAGGGTTTTTGCATGGAGTAAGTTCCCCGGAGGAGCTTCCCTCTGCCCTCCGGAAGCAATGAAAACTCTCGGGTCTTAACTTCGCTCAGTGTCCAGGCGTCGGGCTCACCGCGAACGTTATCTATCAGGTGAAATCGGCAAAGTCGCGTAACCAGACTGCTTGGAACTTGATCAGTAGTTCGCATAAGCAACGATTCTTCGGGAGTGATCCACATGTGATCTCGAGCGACGTTTTGGTTCGCGATATCTGAGCCCACCGGCACGGGTAGTATTCTGGTGAAGGATCGCACAAAGGTTGTTCCTGTTGGGGGTCGCATCGAAGTTTGCTCGGCCAACAGCTCAGGTTCAACTTCAACTGAAACGGTCGGGTTAGCGTTGTATTTGATGAGAGCCTGATCCATCATCGTCAGAACTCGTTCAACATCGCGATTGTTGTTGTAGCCGAGCGCCACCCCATCCGGAGAAACAATATATCGCCCTTGCGCGGAAATTCCCTTTGAAACGTCTGGCTTGATGGGCGTAATCACGCCCATGAACCAATCCCTGGTCTGGGAGCGCCCATTTTGAACCTCATGAGTATCTAGCACCACGGGAATGAACTCCCGCTGTAGCCTCGTTATCACGGCGGGGTTTGCGAAGACGGTCCTACGGTCCGCCAAGCCATTGTTTCACGTACAGCCCATCGGGTGCCCGTTCATAACCCAAAGAAACATCGGCTTCTTCACAGCATGAGCCTCAACGCGGGCCGCCATGAGATTGGTGCGCCAAGGGACAGAGAGCCAAGTCTCCTCTTCTTTTGAAGGCAAAACGGAGGCGATTGAAGTTTTCAAGTCACCGACGAAGATTTGCAGAACTAGTGATGCCAACATTCCTTTAGAGATTACGCACAAAACGAGGTGAAAATGCCGATACAATAAATGTTGTGCGATTTATTCTTGTTGCGAGTTTTATCCTCATCCTTTGCGGTTGTCAAGAGAAACGCTACGAGATGGTGGATGGCAAGGCCATAGATAACCAGACCGGATTGCCGGTGGAGAACATTAAGCCCCCGGAACCAACCGCGATTTCCGCACCAGATTACACCGTGCTTGATATTGAGCCTTATCCTGGGTCGAAGCCAACGGCGGAGAAGTTCCAACTTTTAGGAGTTGAAACTGCGGATGGTTTGCAGTTCAACGCAACCTGGAAATCTCCGGATTCGATAAAGGACATCGTTGCGCACTTTCGTGGTCAAATCAAGATTGAAAGCCAGCAAGATTTGGGCGAAGGGGTGAGTTTGCTAGGGAAGACCTCAAGGCTTTTCCAAGCACGAATATTCATTCATCGGATCAAAACCGAATCCCAAACCACTATATCCGTGAGTGTAAATCAACCCAAGTCCGGCGGAGCTTAGCTGTAGATTTTGCCTTGTCTGGCTCTTGTTTTGTTTTCAAGATCGTAACAACCCCCGCGGGGAACGGCTTTACTAGGGACCAGTCTCCATCTCGGCTTTCAATGGTGCCGCCCTTTACTCCTCCCCCTGCCCCCGTCGGGAGCCATAACGACTTGCCTTTCCAAGCCGCCGGAATCGCGACCGGGCAAGAATCTCTGGCTGTAACCGAATCCAGCAGAGCGCGTGGATAGTGTTTGGCTTCGATTTGACCCACCAAGTTCTTAAGGGATTGCCCAAAGACGTCCGCCGGAAACAGTGTTTCGGCATACAGAATGAGGCCGTTGCAGGCATCCATCGCCCCCTGACCAGTTCCTTCCAGGAGTGAAATCATAGGCCCGGTGTCTCGACAGCGTAGCACCAATGGGTCTACATTCTTCTTTACCCAAGTGGAGAGCGCCGCACCGGTGGCTCCCATCGCATCAATGGGTTCCAGGCGCTTTGCGGAAATCTCCTGACTCATCCAACGCAGGTAGAGCTTCTCCCCAAGTTGACCATTACCCCAATCCTCCGGCTCCTTGAATCCGCCGATGGCATTGAGCGTGGCATGGCCATATTCGTGAGCGATCTCTCGAGCCATCTCAACGGGGTCCTTGAAGCTCTCCAGATCATAGACATAAATTGTGTTAACTCTGGCTTCAAAAGCTCCTTCCCTTTCAACCCCAAATGCGTGTTCGCCGCCGGGGGTGCCACCCCAACACAGGTATGCGTCCACGATCTGACTATTGAAGGCAAGACTATGGTCAATACGCAGTTTTCGAACATTCAAATCCCATATCCTCAGAAGCATCCTCGTAACTGAGGGCGCCAAGTCTCCCGTCTCCTTTCGGGTCTGCGAGAACACTCGGAATCGAAGATTGTAGTTTGGATCCATGGCCGGATTAATGCGACCGTAGCCACCGCAAAGCCAGTCAAACAGATAAGGTGCAGGCGGGTCTCCAAAAAGCTTGGGCGACTTCTTTGAGTTCGGAAGTTTTTCGGTTGTCTCCAGAATCTGAAGACGGGTGGTGAACAGTTCTGGGTCGCCGAGGTAGGTAGTTTTGGTATCCACCCCCTGTAAACCGACGCAAAGCCCAACAAGTAAAGAAACCATGTTATTAATGACCCTCTGATTCAAGGAAACGTTCAGCATCAATTGCGGCCATGCAGCCCGTTCCGGCGGCGGTGACGGCCTGACGGTAAACGGAATCGGCAACGTCACCCGCGACAAAGACGCCCGGAATCTTTGTTTTTGAAGTGTACGGTTCTGGTTTTAGGTAACCGAGCCCATCAGCCTCTAGGATTCCCTTGAATAGATCGCTGTTCGGTTTGTGGCCAATGGCGATGAAAACGCCATCAACGGGTAGGTCGGATTCCTCCTTTGTGACCAAGTTCTTTAGCTTGACACTCGTCACTTTCTTAAAGGGTTTCATATCGCCCAAAATCTCTTCAATCGCGGTGTTCCAAATCACCTGAACTTTTTCGTTTGCCAAGACCCGGTCTTGCATAATTTTGCTGGCACGGAACTGGTCTCTGCGATGAATCAGAAAAACCTTCGAAGCGTGGCGCGTTAGGTAGTTGGCCTCCTCCATCGCCGTATCACCGCCACCGACGACGGCTACGACCTTGTTCTTGAAGAAAAATCCATCGCAAGTTGCGCAAGCACTGACGCCGTAACCCCCAAACGTGACTTCCGATTCCAAACCCAGCCACTTGGCTTCGGCTCCGGTTGCAATGATCACACTCTTGCCAAGGTGAAGCTTATCGCCACACCAGACCTTGAACGGTCGCTCTGAGAAGTCAACTTTGGTGACGATATCATCCACGATTTCTGTTCCGAATCGAGCGCATTGGGCGCGAAATCGCTCCATGATTTCTGGACCCATGATCCCCTCCGGGAAGCCCGGATAGTTCTCAACGTCGGTTGTGATCATAAGTTGCCCTCCCGGCTGAATTCCGGCGAACAAAAGCGGATCGAGGCTGGCGCGGCCCGCATAGAGCGCCGCGGTGTACCCGGCCGGACCCGAACCGATAATGATGACGTTACGTGAAGATTGCATAGATTGTAAGCTCAAAGGTTACCCGCGAGCCCCCCTGACTAACCGGGCGAAATACGCCCATAATGTTATTGCGCATGCCGGATTCTTTTGAGATTGTCCAGGAGTGGGAGGAGCCAGAAGAATTACACACGCTTCTGGCCGATATTCGCGAGCGCAGACCGGACGCCGACTTGAAACGCCTTCGGTTCGCCTTCTACGTCGCTGAACAAGCTCATGCTGGACAAACTCGAACCTCCGGCGAAGCATATATCACCCACCCGCTGGCGGTTACTCGCATTCTGGCGAACTTGGGCGTTGATGACGATACCCTGGTCGCCGCCTTGCTCCATGACGTCCTCGAGGACTCCAAAGATTACACACACGAAACCTTAAAGGCCCAGTTCGGTGCAGAAGTTTCAAATTTGGTCGAAGGCGTGACCAAACTCAAAATTAAAATTCCGCAAGAGGCCGATGCGCGCCAAAGGCGAGTCGCGGAGACAACGCGAGCCGCCGAATCCCTTCGAAAAATGCTCCTGGCGATGGCAAGAGACTTTCGAGTTATCATCATCAAGCTCGCTGATCGCCTTCATAACATGGAAACGCTTGATGCGCTTCCGCCCGAGAAACGAACGCGCATTGCGAACGAGACCCTAGACGTTTATGCTCCTTTGGCCGCGCGGCTTGGAATCTGGCAGATCAAGTGGCAACTTGAAGACCTCTCTTTCAAGCACCTTCATCCCAATGAGTTCCAGCGGGTAAGTGAATTGGTCGGAAAGGCTCGGAAGGAACGCGAAACCTCGATTCGGGAGATCATCGTAAACCTAAAGGAGAGCCTTCACGACAAGGGATTACGCAACTTCGACATTCAAGGACGCCCCAAGCACCTCTACAGCATCTTCAACAAAATGGTGCGACAGGGTTTGAACTTCAGCGAGATTTTTGATCTGATGGCGCTAAGGATCGTCACTCAGCAGAAAATCGAATGCTACACGGCGTTGATGATCGTTCACGAACTCTATCACCCGATTCAGAATATGTTTTTCGATTATATCGGGACACCAAAGCCCAACGGCTATCAATCTATCCACACTAAGGTTGTCGGTCCCGGTGGTGAACCCGTTGAGATTCAAATCCGAACGCGCGAGATGCACGAAATCGCCGAGTACGGCGTCGCCGCCCACTGGAGTTACAAAGAGGGCTCTGACGGCAAAGATAGTCTGCGCCTAGGGATGCTGCGAGAGCAACTTTTCGATTGGTCCGGCGAGAATCAGGTCAGTAGTGATTTTCTGCGCAGTATTTCAACGGATCTCTTCAGCGAGCAAGTCTTTGTCATGACACCTAAGGGTGATGTGCTTGACTTGCCGAAAGACTCCACCCCAATTGACTTCGCATTTCGAGTTCATACCCAGATGGGGATGACGACGGTCGGGGCGAAAGTTAATGGCATGATCGTAACGCTGGATCATAAGCTGCAAAACGGCGATATCGTGGAGCTGGTGACCCGCTCGAACGCCCAACCCAGCATGGATTGGCTGGACTTCACCAAGTCGAGCCACGCCCGGAATAAACTTCGTGCCCACTTTAGAAAGCAAACCAAATACGATGACGCCCAACGTGGTCGCACAGCCCTCGAACGCGAGCTTAAAGCGATCAAAGTTGATCCTAAGCCACTGATGACCGATGCTGCTCTTGAGGCGGTTCTATCCCACTTTGATGGCGCGGAAAACACCACTGATTTGCTTGCGAAAGTTGGAGCAGGGCTCACCTCAGTTCAGAACCTTGTTTCAAAACTCCGGGGAGTTCAACCCGAAGTGCTTCCCGACCGAATCCAAACGAATCGAACCCGTGAGGGCAAGCCAACTCTCGTGATTGGAGGTGTCGAAGACGTCGTACTGAGACGCGCAAAATGTTGCGATCCGATCCCCGGAGATGACACGGTTGGATACGTAACCCGCGGTCGCGGCATCATGATTCATCGGCGAGTCTGTCCCAATGCATTGCGCTTCGTGATTGATGAACCCGAACGGCTTATGAACTTAGAATGGCCATC
>JANNCV010000032.1:0-185899 GCA_031386985.1 Armatimonadota bacterium | reverse complement strand
CGGCGTTGATCATCGGCACGCTTGAACCACCGGGGACGCAGGCTTTGAGGGCGCCGCCTTTCATCCCGCCGGAGAGCTCAAGAAGCTCGGCCATCGTCGTTCCGAACTCAATTTCGTAGTTCGCGGGCCTGTTTACATGGCCCGAAACCGAGAAAAGCTTCGTGCCTCTGGAGTTCTTTGTGCTCGCTCCCATTGCCGAATACCAGTTGCCACCGTTTTGAATAATGCAAGGGGCGCAGGCGAAGGTCTCGACATTGTTGATAATCGTTGGCCTTTCCCACGCTCCGCTAACGGTTGGCAGAGGCATATGAGGGAATTTGAGCCGAGGCATTCCGCGCTCGCCCATCAGGCTGGACATGAGCGCGCTCTCTTCCCCGCACTCGTAACTTCCGGCGCCCATGTGCACATAAAGATCAAAATCAACACCCGTGCCGAGGATATTCTTACCAAGAAAGCCAGCGGCATAAGCTTCATCAATTGCGTTTCTGGTCGCTCGTGCGCAATCTATGAACTCACCTCGGATGTAAATGTATCCGGCATCGGCTTGGCAAGCAAGGGCGGCAATCGTTATGCCTTCAATTAGAAGGAACGGCGTGTTCTCCATCAACTCCTTGTCTTTAAAGGTTCCGGGCTCGCCTTCGTCCGCGTTGCAAATTAGATAGTGTGGGCCTTGCTTGTCTTTGGCAATGCCGTTCCACTTGATCCAGGTCGGAAATCCAGCGCCGCCTCTTCCTCGCAAACCGCTGGCCTTGATTTCATCAATTATCGCCTGCCGCTCCATTTTTGCCGCCTTTTTGAGGGCCTCGTAGCCGCCTTTGGCCTGATAACCTTTGAGCGTTCGGTAGGCGGGGTCGTTGGTGTGTTCGAGAAGGAGTTTTAGCTCGGCCATGAGTTGGATAGATTCTACTCAAAGCGAGTACGCTTTCGGGCGTGAGCGATCGGGATTACGTTTTGGGAACAGAAGATGACGAGATTGCGCGGCTGGGCTTGCAACATCGCGTGTGGCGAGAGCGGGCTTTGGCTTGCTGGGATCGAGCCGGAGTTACCGCTGGTTTGGATGTGCTGGATGTGGGCGCGGGACCAGGGTTCGCGAGTTTGGATTTGTCTGATCTTGTTGGTGCGTCCGGCTCGATAACGGCGCTTGAGCGATCTTCGCGGTTTATCGAATCGGGGATCGCTCGAACTGGGGGCCGCGTTGATTTTCGGCAGACCGATCTTGTTTTGGACCCGCTTCCGGACAAGTTCTTTGATGTGGCTTGGTGTCGGTGGGTGATGTCATTCGTTTCTGATCCTGCGCTATGTATTGCCAAGGTGGCTGAGAAGCTGAAACCGGGGGGCCGGTTTGCGCTGCAGGAGTATTGGGATTACTCGACGTGGCAGTTTCTGCCCGATCCCGAGTGCATGCAGGCGTTTGTGAGCGAAACGATGCGCAGTTGGCGCGAGGCGGGGGGCGAGCCCGACATCGCGAAAACCCTGCCTGGGATGTTGAATCGCGCCGGGCTTGAGGTGAGGCACGTGAGGCCGATCTGTTTCGCCATGCGGCCCTCCGATCATGACTGGCAATGGCCAGCGGCTTTCACCCGTTCTCACGTTCCGAAATTTGCGGCGGCAGGCTCGATTTCACCGGACACGGCGCAGGAGCTTCTCGCTCATCTGGAACGAGCCGAAGCAAACCCCGAATCCATCCTCATGTCTCCCGTCGTCCTTGAGATCATCGCCATCAAACCGGCGAGGTAAAGTGAAGGCAAGCTCATGGCAAAAGTAGCATTCAAACTCTGGCGAGGGACTGCCGATAAGGGCGAGTATAAGGATTACTCGGCCGAGATTACGGAAGGAATGGTGGTGCTTGACGCTATCCATCAAATTCAAGCCGAGCAGGCCCCCGATTTAGCCGTTCGCTGGAACTGCAAGGCGGGCAAATGCGGCTCGTGCTCTGCGGAAATCAATGGGGTGCCGAGGTTGATGTGCATGACTCGTTGCTCTGATCTTCCCTTAGAGCAAGGCGTCACCGTCGAGCCGATCAAAGCCTTCCCCTTGATGCGAGATCTGGTTACCGATGTCTCGTTCAACTATGAGGCGAAGAAGCGCATCAAACCTTTCAAACCGCGCAAGCCTGATGCCGCCGATGGTACGTGGCGCATGGCCCAGGCCGACGTTGAGCGTGCCCAGGAGTTCCGTAAGTGCATCGAGTGCTTCCTCTGCCAGAACGTTTGCCACGTTTTGCGCGAGCACGATAAGCACGAGGAATTTGTCGGGCCCCGTCTTTTTGTTTACACGGCCGCGCTTGAGATGCACCCGCTGGATACCGAAGACCGCATCGAAGATTTGAAGAAGCGCGATAACATCGGCTACTGCAACATCACCAAGTGTTGCACCGTGGTTTGCCCCGAGCACATCAAGATCACAGATAACGCGATTATTCCGCTGAAAGAACGTGTTGTGGATGCCTTTTATGACCCCATCACAAGACTTTTCCGAGCCCTCGGCAAGAAGAAATAGCCTGCTCGAGGCGGTCTTTCCAACTCGTTGCGGCTTGTGTGGACTGATTGGTGAATCGTTGGTTTGTGAGCTTTGCGTTCTCGAAATGCTCCCGGCGGGGGCTTGTGTTGCTCAACTTGGCGATTTGGTCAATTGGTATGGCGCTGTTTACGACTATACGGGCCGTGGCGCCCAGGCGGTTCGCCGGCTCAAGTTCAATCGGGTCACGTCAATTGCGGATTGGATGTCGCACCAAATTCTTCAAAAGCTTGAAGCGGAGAATTTGATGTTTGATCTCGCGATTCCGGTTCCAATCCATTGGTCGCGGCGATGCCAGCGTGGTTTCAACCAGTCAGAACTGCTTGCTCGTGCCTTGCCAAATGTCTCATCCAGCTTACTCCGGTTCAAGCGCACGAGACCTCAGGTCGGGCTCACAGCGGAGCAACGACTCGAAAACTTAAAGGGCGCATTCAAGGCTAGAGAGAACATCGAAGGAAAATCGGTGCTTTTGATTGATGATGTGATAACTTCGGGCGGAACCGTGCTCGAATGCGCCCGCGCCCTTCGTGCGGCGGGGGCTATCGAGGTTAACGCGATTGCCTTTTGCGCGTCATCTTCTTATGAAAATGATTCTGATGTCCCGATAAGTTGACATTTGCCGGCAAGACACGCCATAATCTTTTTTCCTGCGAGCGGTTCCGCTCCGGGGTTTTATTCTTGGAGCAAAAATTATCGTGAGCGCACAAAATGCAGTAATCAAGGTGATCGGCGTCGGTGGCGGTGGCAGCAATGCCGTCAATCGAATGATCGAAGCCGGAATCAAAGGCGTCGAATTCGTCGCCATGAACACGGACATTCAAGTCCTCGATCTCAGCCAAGCAAAGAAGAAGGTTCAGCTTGGCGTTACCTCGACCCGCGGCCTCGGTGCGGGCGGAAACCCGGAGGTTGGCAAGACGGCCGCCGAAGAGAGCAAAAATGAAATCCGCAAGGCTCTCGAAGGCGCAGATATGGTTTTCATCACCGCCGGTATGGGCGGTGGAACGGGTACGGGTGCCGCCGCAGTTGTGGCCGAACTCGCTCGTGAAATCGGAGCCTTAACGGTTGCAGTTGTAACTCGTCCGTTTGGCTTTGAAGGCCCCAAGCGCTCTCGCCTTGCCGAAAACGGTGTGACGAGCCTGATGGGCCGAGTTGATACGATTATTACGATTCCCAACGACAAGTTGATGAGCGTGGTTGAGCGACGAACGACTCTTAAAGAAGCGTTCCGAGTTGCCGATGATATTCTTCGCCAAGGCGTTCAAGGTATCAGCGACATCATCACGATTCCCGGTCAAATCAATGTTGACTTTGCCGACGTTCGCGCTGTAATGCAAAACGCCGGTCCGGCGCTCATGGGCATCGGTTATGGGGTGGGCGATCAACGCGCGCTACAGGCCGCTCAAACTGCTACGAACAGCTTGCTGCTTGAGCAAACGATTACGGGAGCTAAAGGCTTACTCGTGAATATCACTGCCGGCGACGATTTGACTCTCAATGAAGCCAGCGAAGCGATGAACTACATTCAGAGCATGTGCGATGAGACCGAGGCTTCGATTTACTTCGGAACCGTCGTTGATGACTCGCTTGACGGTGCGGTTCGAATAACCGTACTGGCCACCGGATTTAACCCGTATACGTCTGAGGGACGCGCGGTGGCTGAGGCAACTTACAGCGAACCGCAAGCGGTGGTTTCGCCTCTCGCTGATTCAATGACGGGCCCAACCCAGTCCTCAACTCCGGCGAACTTGCCAAAGATTGAGCCACGTAAGCCGTTCAGCTTCCCTAATGTGAACATAACGGAAAAGGCGGCATCACGAAGTGGTCAGCAGGATACGAGCGAGGTATTCGACGAAAGCGACCTGGATATCCCCGCGTTCATTCGAGAACACCGGAAACGCCAAGAGAAGGCCTAAAGTGCAAAAAAGCGAAGCTGAAATGCTTCGCTTTTTTGCTTGTGGCTCGGGCGTCCCGCCAAAGGTTTTCACGGCGCGTCCCGCCCATGTACGGTGGCTGTAACTGCAAACCACCAGGACCCCCTCTCCCTTGGGAACCTGGGCTATGGGCATCCTGCCGTTCGGTGCCACGGTGCTTCCAGCTCGTGTCCGGCTGACTTGTAAATCTCAACAAGCCACACCGACCCCAACCCCTGCCCCCTCTCCCCCGGAGTGGCGAGAGGTTGTGACTTCGTGCCGCTGAACGCTCCACATGATATAGTGGATCATGGACCCATTAATTAGGCAAACGAACCGTTGGATGCTTGCAGGATGCCTGATTGTTTTTTGCGGATGTAGCGGAATCATTCTCTACAAACCAATTCTGGCGGCGCGCCCGGCTTCCCTCCACGTCCAATGCCTCTCAAACCTGAAGCAACTGAGTACAGCAACGGCGATCTACCTAAGCGATTCGGAAGAAAAGATGCCTCTCGAAAACTGGATCACCCTGCTGCAACCTTATACCAAGAACTCAGACATAGCGGATTGCCCCGAAGTTGCGAAGGAAGGCAAACACTTCGGCTACGCCTACAAATTCGGTCTTTCCAGCCGCGATGTGAACAAGATCGAGGATTCTGCAAACACCGTTCTGTACTTCGAGACCGACGCGCTGGCCAAAGACGTCGTTGCCAATCTTGCCGCTCGGAGCAAGACTCGCCACGAAGGGCGAACGATGGTTTCGTTTCTGGATACACACGCGAAAAGGCTACCGAGCGACGCCACATTGAAGTAGCGTTATAGGGCCAATGGACCCCGATTGCAACGTTCGTCCAAATTCAGACGTAAGCAACACTTGAGTGCATAAGACTCATATATCTTAACACTTGAACAAGGTAAAATACAACAATGGGAAGAACGGTAGGAATTGACTTAGGAACGACGAACTCGGTTGTCGCGGTTATGGAAGGCGGAGAGCCAGTGGTTATCAGCACCGCCGAGGGCTCAAGGACCATGCCAAGCGTGGTTGCATTTAAGCAAAACGGCGAGCGATTGGTAGGAGTTACCGCAAAGCGACAGGCGGTGGTGAACCCGGATAACACGATTTACAGCATCAAGCGCTTCATGGGCCACACGATGGCCGAAGTAAAGGAGGAGACGACTCGCGTTGCTTACACGGTAAAGGCTGGAAAGAACGGCGCCGTGGTCGCCCATATTCCCGCAATCGGCAAAGATTTAACGCCCGAAGACGTTTCCGCCATGATTTTGCAAAAGCTAAAGGCGGACGCCGAGGCTTATCTGGGCGAAACGGTGGATAAAGCCGTCATCACCGTTCCGGCTTATTTTAATGACAGTCAGCGAACGGCAACAAAAAACGCGGGCGAAATCGCGGGTCTCCAGGTCCTGCGAATTATTAACGAGCCGACGGCTGCTTCCCTAGCCTATGGCCTCGACAAAAAAGGAAGCGAGACCATTCTCGTTTTTGACCTGGGTGGCGGAACGTTTGATGTTTCGGTTCTAGATGTTGGCGAAGGCGTATTCGAAGTCCGCTCGACGGCGGGAGATAGCCACCTCGGCGGTGACGATTTTGATCAGAAGATCGTTGAGTGGTTGGTTTCGGAATTCAAAAAGCAATCCGGTATTGATTTGGCTCAGCAAAGGGATGCTGTTCAGAGATTGCGCGATGCCGCAGAGCGAGCAAAGATCGAACTTACCAACCAGGTAAGCACCCAGGTTAATATTCCCTACATTACGGCCGTAGATAACCAACCGCAGCACCTCGATGTCAGCCTAACCCGCGCGAAATTTGAAGAACTATGCGCCGACCTTTTGGATCGGATCAAACGTCCGTTCGAGCAAGCCCTTGCCGACGCAAAAGCTAAATCAAGTGAGATCAACGAGGTTATTCTCGTCGGCGGATCGAGCCGCATGCCGATGGTGCAAGACCTGGTTAAAAAGCTAACTAACAAAGAGCCTAATCGAAGCGTAAACCCGGATGAAGTGGTTGCCGTAGGCGCCGCGATTCAAGCGGGCGTGCTTGGGGGCGAGGTGAAGGACATCGTTCTCTTAGACGTTACTCCGCTCAGCCTTGGCGTTGAAACTCAAGGCGGAATCTCAGATAAGTTGATTGAGCGAAACACGACGATTCCGACCAAAAAGAGCCGCATTTACACCACCGCGAGCGACAATCAACCGGAAGTTGAAATTCACATTCTCCAGGGAGAACGGCCGCTCGCACGGGATAACAAGAGCCTCGGAAAATTCCATCTCACCGGAATCCCGCCCGCTCCCGCTCGCGTACCTCAAATCGAGGTTACGTTCGACATTGATGCAAACGGCATCTTGCAAGTGAGTGCTCAAGACAAGGCAACCAATCAACGCCAAAGCATCACCATTTCAGGCTCGGGCAATCTTTCGCGCGATGAAATCGAAAAGAAAGTAAAGGAAGCCGAGGCCAACGCCGAGGCTGATCTGCGCTCCCAAGAGATCGCAGAACTCAAGAATAAATCAGATCAACTGTGCTATTCGACCGAAAAACTCCTTCGAGAGTCAACCGAAATGAGCGAATCCGAGCGCGGCACGATCGAGGGTCAGGTTGCAGATTTGCGTAAAGCCGTCGCGGCTGAACATCAAGAAGATATGCAAGCGGCCTTCAACGTACTTGAGGCTTCAATGCACAAACTAAGCGAGGAAGCCTACAAGAAGGCATCCGAAACGCCGGCCGAAGGCACCGAAGAACCCAAGGCAGCAAGCCCAAGCGAAGATGTAGTGGATGCAGAGTTCAAAGAGGAAGAGTAAGCCCATAGGACCGCCGACTTTCGCAACGACCCGCGGTGGCCGCCGTCAGTCGGCTCCACCGAGCTTAGCGAACCGCAACATCAATTAAGGCAAACACAAACAGGCCGAGAGAAATGAAGCCATTCAGCGTGAAGAAAGCAAGGTTGACGCGAGATAGATCATCGGGCTTAACCAGCGATTGTTCGTAGGTTAGTAAGCACGCCGCAAACACGACTCCGCAAAAAAAAACTGGGCCGGCGTTCACAGCGATTCCACCGACCGATAGTAAAACCACGCTTGCCAGGTGGCACACTCGACTCACACCCAGAGCCCTTCGTTTGCCGAGAGTTTCAGGAACCGAGCGTAAGCCGTTCTCTCGATCAAACTCTTCATCTTGAAGCGCATAAATGATGTCAAATCCAGCGGTCCACAGGGCAACTGCGCCCCCGATCCAGACGATCCGAGGGTCGAATTGGCCCGTACAGGCGATCCAAGCCGCTACTGGCGCAATCCCCAAGCTGATACCCAAAACAAAATGACACAATGGCGTAAATCGCTTAGTCAAGCTATAGAAAAGGGTCACGCCTAGCGCCACCGGGCTCAAGAGTAGCGTTAGGTGATTCAACGCGAATGAAGCCAGAAAGAAGATCAAACAACTTCCATAGAAAAATAGATTTGCCTGGCGCAATTGAAGCAAACCCGCCGGGAGCGCCCTAATTCTGGTGCGCGGGTTTTGAGCGTCAATGTCTCGGTCAGCGATGCGATTGAACGCCATCGCGGCGCTGCGGCAACTGATCATCGCCAAAACAATCAATCCAAAAATGCGAAAGCCGGGCCAAGCCACACTAAACGCCGCGCGCGATCCCAGCATCATACCGATCATCGCGAACGGTAAAGCAAAGATTGAGTGCTCAAACTTGATCATTTCGAGAAAAACCCTAAATGTTTGCCAGCCTCGCGCCGCTTGAGCCATAGGTCTATTGTAGCCCCTGATCCAACAAACAAGCCAAAATAAGGGATGCGATTTTCAGCTTCTCGTGGAACCGAAGATGTTTTGCCGTCGAAGTCGCACGCGTGGCAGTGGTTAGAGGGCCATTTTCGGGACGTCACCCGACTCTATGGCTACCGGGAAATTCGCACTCCCGTTTTCGAAGACACCGAACTCTTCACTCGCTCCGCCGGGGAGACCAGCGATGTGGTTACTAAGCAGATGTACGATTTCCGCGATAAAGGGGATCGCCACATCACGCTTAAGCCCGAAAGCACCGCGCCTGCCATGCGGTCAATCATTGAGAACAACCTTTGCACCGTCGGCTCATCGCTGAGAGTTTGCTATGTGAGCTCAGCTCACTACCGCTACGAGCGCCCACAGAAAGGGCGACTGAGGGAGCACCACCAAATGGGGCTAGAACTCGTCGGCGTGGAATCGGCCTCGGCTGATGCGGAGGTTATCGAAGTGGGGTTTCGGTTCCTTGAGCGAATCGGACTGGGCGGCCTCACCGTGGCAATAAACTCGATTGGGCGAAACGAGTGCCGCGAGCGATACCGCGAGGTCATCCTTGAAGTTGCTTCCCCGCTTCTTCAAAGCAAAGGCGAAGAGTTTGCCGATGCAACGCGAAAGAACCCTTTGCGTTTGCTTGATTCGAAGGACCCCGAGGTTCAGGATATCATGCGGGCCGCGCCCAGCATTTTGGATTACCTCGAACCCGAGAGCGCCGCCCGATTTGAAACGCTCAAGAATCTGCTTGCGGAGGCCGGACTGCCCTTCCAGGTGGCTCCCGAAATCGTTCGCGGCTTAGACTACTACACTGAAACGGTTTTTGAAGTTCATTCGAGCGACCTTGGTGCTCAAAGCACTGTTATGGGCGGCGGGCGATACGATAACTTGATCCATGAGCTTGGCGGCCCGAAATTGCCTTCGATTGGCTTCGGAGCGGGAGTCGAGCGCCTCCTCCTCGTTTTGGAGACCCTTGAAAGACTGCCCCAGGACAAGCCCGCCGATGTGTTTGTGGTTTGGGCACCAGAGGCAGAGTGCGCCGCAAGATTGCTATGTCGAGAGTTTCGCGCGGCCGGATTAGAGACTTTGGTTGATTTGGAGGGCCGCTCTTTTAAGTCACAGTTCCGCCAGGCCGATAAATCTGGTGCCAGGTGGGTGGCGGTTTTGGGTGAAGATGAAATCTCGAATCAGTCCGTAACCATTAAGAATCTGGAGACCGCCGAACAAGTGACGGTTAGCAAAGAGGAGGCGGTTACGTGCGTACGAGGGTTGTAGTTTTGCTGGCCATCGGGCTCGTCAACTTGGGATCAGCCCAGATGCCAGATGTCAAAATAAAGCTGGATCTGCGCATAATGTATCGTTCTGTGCGCGGCGAAGATTCCGCCACCAAATTCTATGATTGGCAAGGCAAACACAGCCTCGCGATGCTTGAGTTTCGCCTGGAGCCGGGCTATCGCGCGTTCGTTTCCGAGCGATTCCAAAAGATTGTCGGAAACGCCGATGATGAGCAACTGGATGAGTATTTCATTGAGGATCCGGGCCTTTGGAGAGTTGGAAAGCAGACCATACCGTTCGGGCTCGGGCGGCTCATAAGCGATAAAGTACGAGGTGCTCGGGGCGAAACAAACATCCTGATTGGCAGCCTGCCGATGGCGGGGATTGTTTTTGATAATGGCACCGGCCGAGCGAGGGGAGTTGCCCTTCGGGCTGGAGATAGAATTGGAGTAAGTGCCGCGATTGGAAACAATCTTGGTGCCCAGTCAGGGTCCCAAACGCCCATCCGACGACCGGAGGCGGCCCCGGGAATGGGCCGCGGACATCAGCTTGCGTTGGGTGCCCACTACAAGAAATCCTGGCCAAACGGAACCGTTGAAGTAGAAGGAGTTGCCCTAAGGCGTGGTGAAGCAACCGGAGACGCCGATGCTGATGTCACCGACGTTCTCATAACTCTGAAATCGGATGCCGCTCGGACAATTGGATTCGGATGGGCACGCGATTGGCAAACTTCGACGAACTACATTCGAGTGGTCGGAAGATTCCAAGTGCACAAGAATGGTGCCCTTGAGCCGATGATAAGACTGAGCAATGGCTCAATCTTTGATGCCGCCCTTACGATGAACATTAAGTTCTAGCCCCGGCAACTTTTCTTAAGCCGGGGCCAAACCATTTGCGTTACGGATAGATCGTGTAATGGACGTGATCTATGCTAGCGTTCACAACTCGACTTGTTATCCCCGTTGCCCGGAACGTAGTTCTAATTCGTACCAATCCGCCCGCACCAAGATAGCTCGAAGCTCCTGACGTAATCGAGATCGTTCGCACCGAATCTCCCAACGTGCTTGAGAATGTGTCAACCGTAACCCATAGGCCGGTTCCCACATTGAACACTTGAACAAGTTGCTCCAACCCCGCTGAAGTTGTTCCCGCTTCAACAGTAAGGTCCAAACGGGACATTGTCGTAGCGGACGTATTCGTCGCAAACTCCCAGATCAAGTTTGGCGCAAGTCGAGGCACGGTCCACTGGAACCCGCCGGTCAAGTACAGGTTATCGCTCGAAGCGACCTGAGCTAATCCACCGCTTATGGCCAGACCCGTCGTCAAGAGGAACGCATTTGGCGCTAACTCAATCGGTGTTATCGAGAACGTGAGACCCGAAGACAGGCCGCCGCCCGGAGCTGGATTGAACACCGTGACCGTTGGAGTACCAACGAACGCGATATCCGAAGCCGGTATCGTCGCGGTGACTTGGCCGGAGTTAACGAACGTCGTCGCCTTATCTACGCCGTTCCACCGAACAACCGAGTTGCTAATGAAGTTCGAGCCGTTAACGGTCAGGGTGAATCCTGATCCTGCGGCGATGGCCGTGTTTGGCGAAATGCTCGTAAGTAAAGGAATGGGATTGGTTGTGGTTGTCACCGTCAAGATTCCAACCCCAGTCGCCGATTGGCCATCAGGATTAGTTATCGTAATGTTGCGGGCTCCTGGCGCTGCGCCGGCAGTTGCGGATAGGTTCAAGGTTACGTGGGTTGGATCGGTGAAGGTCACCGAGTTTACGCTCACTCCCGTTCCGCTAACCGTGGCCGTCATCGGAGCGAAACCCGCACCCGCAAAAAAGAACCCAGAGTTGCTGACGACTGTTCCCGTAATGATCACGTTCACGTTCGAAGCACCTTGAGCCAGCGTGGTCGGAGCCGCCAAACTTGGGGTAGCCGGCGGTGCTGAACGAAGTTGCACGACCCGCACGCCCCAAGAACCGGCGGCGTTGCAATACTCTTGGAACGTCCACATCGTCATATCGTCAACCGGGTCAACAACGGTGTTAGAATAGTCGCCCCATCGCTTGTTGGTAATTGTGTAGTTAAATGTAGAAGCAAAGGCGACGGTCGCGCCTTGAGTTGATCCCAGTGAATCGGAAGACCAACGACCGGCGACGGCAACGCCAGCTTGATCAGCCGCACCGCCGTAAGTTACACCAATCGCCATATGGCCCTGACCGTTCATCGCAACCGATGGAATCCAGTAGTTGCGCGGGTTTACTCCGGCACTGTCAAACATCGTTCCGGATTGAGTAAGCGCAGGCACACCCGTGAGGTTTTGGATTTGATACCAGCGGGAGCCGTTTCGGTTCCCAGCGCCGTTGGCTACTCCACCAGCGTCGACTTCGATATTGTGGGCGGTCCAAAGCGTTGAAACTCCGGTCAGCTTGTTCTTGAAAATATGCGCCGCAAAAAGGCGATCATCCAGAGTATCAAGAGCGCCCGATCCTAAGATCGTGAGATCTTGGGGAAACACGGTTGATGGTACGGTCAGCGAGATGTTCGCCGAGATCGTCGGAACGCCTCCAGGTGTTAGAACTCGCCGCATCATGAGCGTCCCGAACGTCGCGTTGTCAACGCCAATAAAATAGCCTTCCGTTGCCGTAGCATCAAAGTTATCTACACCTTGAGGAGTATAAGGGCCCGCGCCAGCGCCCGCGCATATCGCACGAAAGGCGGTTACAACTATCGGGCCACCCGTAAGAACCGACGTCTTGCGAACAACAAAGGCCGTGCAACCAATGAAGCTACCGCGGAAAATGTTTCCCCCGATATAGAGGGCGTTATTGTCGATACCCAGAGTCGGATAGTCTAGGAATCCGCCATTGTCAAAAGCGCCGCCGCCGCCACTCTCCAAGTTAAAAAAGTAGAACGACCACACCGTGGCGTTTGAAATCGTCGCGTTATCACTCACGGCGAGGAGCAAGCGATTGTTGGCCCCGGTAACGTTAATGATCTCAAGAAACCAGCGACCCGAAAGTCGATCATATCGAACTCTAGGGTCGGATGTTCCCGATCCGTTTCGAACGCTGGCGAAAAAGTTATCGGTTGTGGTGTTCAAGGGTGCCCGCGTCAAGCGTGCCCGTCTTGTTAAACACCCGCACCGAGCCATTTACCATGACTACGATATTGCTGGGCCCAACGTCGCCCATGGTTTCAGGAGGAATAAATCCTGGCGTATTGCTGATCGTGGTTGCGAGGAAATTGACGCCGACGGTTTGAGGCAAGTAGGGGCCGCCTCTTCCCAGCGAACTAATAGGAGCTAGGGGCCACTGCGATGTACGAGGAGACAACGGATTGGTTCGCAAAGTCCTTAACTTACGACCAGCATCAATCTCCTCCCGAATCTCGTGGGCGGGGTTGCCAGGCTCCACGATTGGCTTGTGCCGCGCCATGATTTGGGCCGTAGTCTCCTGGATCGCCTTTTCGCCAACCCAAGGCGTTCCCGTTTGAGACTGCCCGGATTGCGCGAGCGCCGAACCAGCCAGGATCAAAGCAAAAGACAAAATGAGCATCTTCAAGATGCCCCGAGTAATAACCGAACGCATAGAATCTCCTTTAAAAAACCAGCGGCAAAAACGACCGCACACGAATTGTACAAGCAGTAGACCAGCTAGAAGCAAGCCAAAGTGCGCCAACATCCTAAAACCGAGCTGGAAGCAAGTAAATATGCAAGCATTGCCAACGAGTCGGTTCTTTCTATGGACAGACCGGAAAAACTTCGAGCCCAGATCGAGTGAGCGCTAGAACAAAAGCAGAAGCAGGGCTCAGACAACTCTGAGCCCTGCTTCACTGATAACAAAAAGCTTTACTTATCGCGTAAAGGCATACCCATCGCTTTCAAAAACACTCGTGCTTCATCATCCGTCTTGGCCGACGTGCAGATTACGATGTCCATTCCGCGAATCCTATCAAACGTATCGTAAGGAATCTCGGGGAAAACGAGTTGCTCTTTGAGGCCGACGGCGTAGTTGCCACGACCGTCAAACGCGTTGGCGGACACGCCTTGGAAGTCTCGGATTCGAGGAAGGACTACCGTTGCGAGCTTATCCAGGAAGTGATAAGCGCGGTCGCCTCGGAGCGTGACTTTGCAACCAACCTTCATGCCTTCGCGGAGTTTGAAGTTTGAGATGGCTTTCTTAGAAAGCGTGATAATCGGCTTTTGGCCGGTGATCAGGGTCATATCGCGGACCGAATTCTCCAGATGCTTCGCATCTTTGTCGGGGTTGCCTGTGCCCATATTCACCACGATCTTCACAAGCTTGGGAGCTTGCATCACGCTGGTGTACTTGAAATCCTCCATGAGTTTGGGGAGGACAGTTTCCTTGTAAACTTGCTTAAGACGGGGGGCTGGGAGATTTCCTGCCGGGGTTGCTACTTCTTTATCTTTCTTTGCCATTTTAGTTATCCTTGCTGATTACGCAGCCTGACTGTTGACCAGGCTTATGGATTGAGTTGTTACTCAGGGGACGGAAGGTCTTGAACTGGGATTTCATTGCCCGATTTCTTCGAATAGCGAATGATTTTGCCATCAACGGTCTTGCGACCCAATCGGCTCGGCTCTTTAGTGGCCGGGTCAATAACCATGAGGTTGCTGATGTGAATCGGAGAAGCCTTGACGACTCGCGCTGACTTCTCGCCTTGATACTTCGCTTTTTGGTGCTTAATCGCGGCGTTAAGCGGTCGGAACTCGCCCCCTTTCTCTGGGTTCTCTTGGAAGATCAAGGCTTTTTGCTTTTCTTGATCCACCGCGACAACGAGGCCCTCTTGACCCTTGTCTTTGCCCGCAATCACCTTAACTTTGTCACCCTTTCGGATTTTGAGCTTGATGTGCTGGCCCTTTGCTTTAATTTCGGCTTTGGTCATGGTTAAACTACCTCAGGTGCGAGGGAAACTATCTTCATAAAGTTTCGATCGCGGAGCTCACGGGCTACCGGTCCAAAAACGCGGGTGCCCCGTGGATCGTATTCGTTGTCCTTGGGTTTTTTGGTCACAAGAACACACGCGTTGTCATCAAACTTCACCGTGCTTCCATCAGGTCGGCGCGACATTTTCCGAGTTCGAACGATGACGCATTGAACGACATCGCCCTTCTTCACGGGCATATTCGGCGTAGCGACCTTAACGCTAGCAACGATGACATCGCCGACGCGGCCGTAGCGAGGTTGCGAGCCCTTGAGGACTCGAATACACATCACTTGGCGGGCGCCAGAGTTGTCGGCAACTTTTAAACGAGAAAACTGCTGGATCACTTACTTCACCTTCTCAACGATTCGGATGACTCGCCATCGTTTGTCGCGACTCAGCGGGCGGGTCTCCATGATTTCAACCACGTCGCCAATGTCGCACGACATTTCATCATGCGCTTTAAACTTTTCAGAACGGATAACAACCTTTTGGTAAAGGGGGTGCTGGGTTCGTCGCTCTATACTAACTACAACAGTATTTGTCATTTTGTTAGACTTTACAACGCCCTGCCGGGTCTTTCGATTACCTCTTGCTTCAGCCATTCGCGCCTCTCTTCTTCTCATCAATGAGGGTGAGGTATCGCGCGATGTTGTGGCGTCGCACTTTGATGGTCGAGGTATCGGTTACCTGTCGGAACACGAGATCACGGCGGGCTTTGTAAAGCGCCGCTCGCTCTGCTAGGAGCAGGGCCTCGAGCTCGGGAACAGTCTTGTCCCTCAATTCACTTGCTTTTGTATCTTTCATATTTTATACTGTCGCCTCTTCGATTGATTCGGCTTCTACGATTTCAACGATTGGTTCTTCGATCAACTCGACTTCCGGTGTTGCGATTGATGCAGTTTTTGGAGCTAAAGCGGCGGCTTTCCTCGCGGCTTCTTCCTCTCGGCCAAGGTGCTTGTCTAGCTCAGCCTTGCTGTAGAACTTACACTTGATCGGCAGCTTGTGCATGGCGAGGCGCATGGCTTCTTTGGCTACTTCGAGCGGAACTCCGTCCATCTCAAACATCACGCGACCTGGCTTTACAACTGCGACCCAACCTTCCACACTCGCCTTACCTTTACCCATTCTCTGTTCGAGTGGCTTCTTGGTATAGGGCTTATCGGGGAAGATTCGAATCCAAACTTGACCACCACGCTTAATGTGGCGGGTCATCGCGATACGAGCGGCTTCAATCTGGCGGCTTGTGATCCAGCTTGGCGCGTCGGCGACTAAGCCATACTCGCCAAAAGCGATGAAGTTGCCACGCATGGCTTTTCCGGCCATACGACCGCGGTGTTGCTTTCGATATTTTGTTCGCTTAGGCATTAACATCGGGGGTTACTCCTTCTGGTTCGGCTACTGCGGGCGCCGCTTCTTCGGTCGGTTTTCGGCGAGCGGGTGGAGGTGCAACTTCCGGTGCATTACGCCGCTCAGGCAATACTTCACCCTTGTAAATCCAAACTTTAACTCCAACCGAACCGTACATCGTTGATGCGAACGCTTGACCGTAGTCAATATCGGCGCGCAGAGTGTGAAGCGGAATCTTTCCAACCTTGTCGCCTTCGTTTCGAGCGATTTCAGCTCCACCAAGTCGCCCTGAAACCAAGACCTTGATTCCGCGACCGTTCAATCGAACGACGCGAGTCATCGCTTGGCGCATTGCTCTTCGATGGGAGATGCGCTTTTCGAGTTGAATCGCGATGTTCTCGGCCACAAGCTGAGCGTCAAGTTCAGGTTGGCGAACTTCGGAGACGTTCACTTGAACGGCACCGGTCGGGTCCATTTTTCGAACGAGCGAGTTCAGGTTTTCGGTTATCTCGTCAATGCCCTTTCCGCCCCGACCGATGATCGCGCCCGGTCGAGCTGTGAAAATGGTCACCTTGGTTCGATTCGCGGCGCGCTCAATTTCAACTCGCGAGACATTACCAAGTCCCACGCGCTTCTTCACGTACTCACGAATCTTGTGATCCACAACGATCGCTTCGGCATATCCCTTCTTGTTGTAAAACCAGTGACTATCAAAGCCACGGATTACTCCAATGCGAAAACCTACTGGATGGATTTTTTGACCCAACTTACTTTCCCTCTCCCTCGCCGTCTTCGACGGCAGGTTCTGATACTTCAGCTTCAGCCTCGGCGGCTGGAGCTTCTTCTACGGTTTCAACTACTTCTTCGGCAACTGCCTCAGCTTCGGCCTCTTCGGTCACGGCTTCTACTGCGACTTCCTCGACGGCGGCCGGAGTCTCCTCAAGCTTTTCCTTCTTACCCGCGGGCTTCTTCTTAGTCGGCAAAGGCGCAAAAGTCGGTCGCGGCTTCGGCTTGGTTCCGTGGGCCTTAACGGTTGGATCGGCCGTGTATTCCTCGACTATGACCGTGACGTGGCTCATTTTCTTGTTCACGCGATTAGCGCGTCCCATGGAACGGGCGATGATACGCTTCATCGTCGGGCCTTCGTCCACCATGATGCACGAGATGCGCAAATTTTCGGGCGCGATACCGTGGTTCTCTTGGGCGTTAGCAACCGCGCTTCCCAAAACCTTGTAGAGAACCTTAGCTCCCTTAGAGGTGTGGTAGCGAAGCAGGCCGGTGGCCTTGCGTACATCCTCGCCTCGAATGGCGGCGGCAATGAGCCGAACCTTTCGGGGTTGAACCTTTATGAATTTTGCTACTGATCGAACTTCCATAATAACTGCCTTCTTAACGAAGCTTGGTCCCTCGATCTGGCAACGAACCACCGTGACCACGGTAGGTTCGCGTTGGAACGAATTCGCCCAACTTGTGCCCAATCATGTTTTCCGTTACGAAAACCGGAACGTGCTTCTTGCCATCGTGGACGGCAAACGTGTGACCAACAAAATCGGGCGTAATGGTTGACCGACGCGACCACGTCTTGATCAACCGCTTTTCACCTGATGTGTTCATAGCGTCCACCTTTTTCATAAGGTGGTCATCTACAAAGAATCCCTTTTTTAAGCTTCTTGCCATGTTATTTCACGGGCCTTTAGGCCTTAGCGTGCCCTCCGGCGTACTATAAACTTGTCGGTCCGCTTGTTCGAACGAGTTCGAGCGCCAAGCGATTTATTGCCCCAACGGTCAACCGGGCCCTTCTTTCGGCCAATCGGCGACTTCGCTTCACCACCACCATGGGGGTGATCTCGCGGGGACTTAACAACACCACGAACGTGAGGCTTTCGACCAAGTCCTCGATTCTTACCGGCCTTACCGATAGATTCGTTCTCATGCTCGGCGTTGCCAACTTCTCCAACGGTGGCTCGGCAGGTGTTGTGCACCATTCGCATTTCGCCACTGGGCAAGCGAAGCGTGACGTAACCGCCTTCTTTCGCCATAACCTGAGCGGCCGCACCCGCGGATCGAACGATTTGCCCACCCTTTCCGGGTTGAAACTCGATATTGTGAACGAGTGTTCCAAGCGGGATGTTGCGCAGTTCCAAGCAGTGTCCGGCCAGAATGTCTGAGCCCTCGCCGCTACGAACTTTCGCACCCACATTGAGACCCTTCGGAGCCAAAATGTATCGCTTCTCGCCATCGGTGTAGTGAAGCAACGCGATTCGACACGTTCGGTTGGGATCATATTCAATCGCGGCAACCAACGCATCTATGCCGTCTTTGTTGCGCTTGAAATCTACCAAACGGTATCGGCGCTTGTTTCCGCCACCAACGTTAACCGAAGTTACGCGTCCGTAGTGGTTTCGTCCGCCACTTCCGCGCAGCCCTCTCGTTAAACTGTGTTCGGGCTTGCCCTTAGTGATTTCCGAATAGGTCGAGGCTATCTTAAACCTTCGACCCGGGGAAGTCGGTTTCATCTTTTTTGTTGGCATATTAGACTCCGTAATCCTCGAGCATCTGGCCCTTCTTTAGCGTTAGGATCGCTTTCTTGCGATCGGGGCGATAGCCAGAGGTCTTTTGACCAACTCGCTTCTTCTTTCCCTTCACGCTGATCGTGTGAACCTTGACAATGTTGATGAAGTCTTCGGGCTTCTTGCCTTGGTTGTGAATCCACTCGAAAGCTTTCTTGATTTCGACCTTGTTCGCATCACCCTTAACGATGAATGTGTATTTGCGTGTAATTTCCTTCTCATCTTTTACAAGCGGATCGCCATAAGATAAGGCAACTGTTCGCTCGGTGATGTGCGGCTTTACGATAATGTTGTAGGGATCTCTACTCACTTCGCCCAAACCTCCTCGATTTTCGCCATTGCTTCTTTGGCGACAAGAATACGACCCGCTATCATTAGATCGCGGGTCGAGAAAACGTCGGTTTTCGCTCCTTCTTCCGAGCTTGGGGCGGTCTTTACGACCACATTCGGAAGATTGCGGAAACATTTGTAAGTGGTTTCGTCATAGGCCGGGAGGACTACAAGAACCCGCTTGACATCTTTGGCGCCAAACGCCTTCAAGAAATCAATGGCTGATTTCGTTTTGGCATCGGCAAAAACGATTTGATCGGCGATCAGAACATTGCCCGCATCAATTTGCATGCTCAAAGCTCCAACGATTGCGGCTCGCCGCTCCTTGCGGTTGACGTGCTTTTCGTAGCTTCGGGGTTTTACGGCGAAGGCCATACCACCATGAGCATAGTGCGGAGCCCGCGTCGTACCCTGTCGGGCGTTACCGGTCTTCTTTTGCTTGTAAGGTTTCTTACCACCACCACGGGTTTCCGCTCGGGTTTTGGCCGATTGGGTGCCTTGGCGGCTGTTTGCCATTTCCGCAACCACCGTTCGGTGAATCACTGCCTCAACGGGTTTGAAATCGGTAATGGTCTTGCTGACGGTGTGAGTGCCGACTTTTTTGCCCTTTGCGTCTTTAATCTCTAGATTTGACATGGTTGTTACCTCGCCACCTTGTTAATGACGACCTGAGCGCCGTTCGGTCCCGGAACGCTGCCATCAATCATGAGCAGACCACGCTCAACATCAACCTTGAAGACCTTGAGGCCCTTCTGAGTAACCGTATCGGTTCCCATTCGGCCGGGTCGTCGCGATCCCTTGAAAACTCTCTGTGGGCCGGTCGCGCCGTTTGAAAGCGGGCGGCGGTGAGTCATATAACCGTGAGTCATATGCTGACCTTTAAAGTGATACCGCTTGACAACACCGGCGAAACCTTTGCCCTTGCTGGTGCCGGTTACGGTGACTTTCTCGCCATCGGCGAAGATGCTCGCATCAATCTGTTGGCCAAGTTCAAGGCCCTCTAAGTTATCCATTCGAAACTCTTTCAACGTTTTCACGTTGTGGTCAAGGCCGGCTTTCTTGAGGTGGCCGTACTTCGGAAAGGTCAGCTTGTTCACCTTTGCGTCGCCATAGCCCACCTGGACGGCGGTATAGCCGTCTTTATCTTCCGTCTTGAGTTGAGTCACAAAGACCGGTCCCGCTTGGATAACGGTTACCGGCACCATGCGACCCTCTTCATCAAAGAGGTGCGTCATTCCAATTTTTATGCCTAATATTCCGGGCAACATTCAAAAACTCCCTTTGGCACGCGTTAACGCATACCGATAAACATGACTCATTTTTCGATCAGCTTCCCCTGCTGGCGGAGCGGTTAGGGTGCTGTTGCCCCATCAGGGTCAGCGCCGCTTCCAACTTGAAGCCGTTCGAGACAGGCACACGAATGTGCCGAGTAGAAAATATACCTTAACTGGCGGGGAATGTCAAGGGGTAAGATCCCCCAACTGGCGGGATTCCAGATCGAATCAGTGCAGACAGTTCCTGTTGGCGCTCCAGGTTAGTCATCTTGCCACTGATCCCGCCGAATAGCCCTTCCTTTCTAACGTATCGCTTAAAAAATTCAATCTGCTGGCCCGAGTATCCGATTGCGGATGGGCCTGGGCAACGACCAGCCAATTCTTCGACGACGGGACATTGGGCAACGCAATCTGGCTAGGAACGCAGACCAACTCTAGTTCGCTAAACCTTATGCGGTTCTTCATAACGGCGGGAACTTTAGCCGTCTCAGCTACACTCTGCTCAAACCAAGGGTCTAGCTTTCCATGGCAGATTGTACAAACCCACGGCACGCGTTTGACAAGTAATTCAACAAGGCTCCGCACCTCCGGATTTTGCTCCATGCATTTGCGATGCACAGTGGTGCCAGCCAATTCAAACAGAGGATGCTCAGTCCCAAATGGAAACCAAGGAATGTGAAACGATTCGCTAATTTGCACCTCGCTTTGACACAACAGGCACTTCACTTTACGGCAGCTCCGCGTCCTCGCGCCACATTGAAAGGCGTCCTCTTACACGTGCCACATTGCGTGTAAGAAGACAACACACATGCTTACCACTTTCTGACAACACATACTTACCACCTTGGAGGTGTTAAGAGTGCCGTTTCAGGAGGTAACAAAAATGCAGTTACGTAAAGCAGATGGTTCTGAGGATTGCGGTTGGAGAGCTATCCATTTCGGGAGCAGCTAGGGAGTATGGGGTTTCGAGGAACACCGTGAGGATGTGGGTTGAAAGAGTGCGATAGGCTACATCCAAGTTACAGCGGCAGGGGCCATTGCCGAAACCCCTTTGGAAATTGCAAAGCGCAAAGGCTTCAAACGCATAATCGCGGCGTTGTCGCCGAGTTAATCTCTCCGGCACCTTTTAAGGATTGGAAGGCTTTGTGGTCCTCGCACCTTACGCTCTGCTGAAAAGCTTACGCAGAAATGCCCAAAGCGGCGGCATTCGTGGATCGTCTATCGTATTTAGAAAGGGCACACTCTTGCCCGGAGGTTTTTCAGTTTGAAGGTTCGATCAGTTTTTACATTCGTTTTCGGCGCGCTCGCCCTTGCTCACGCTGCCGCCCAGGTTGATCTCACTTCAACCATCGTCGTGATCAATGGCGAAGAAATCAAGGGTTCGGAATACTATCGGCGTATGGAATTCCTGCCTGGAGTTGGCAAGCAACTTGGCAACGGATTCGCCGAATTTCCGCCGGGTTTGCTTACGATCGAACAGCTCGTTACCGAGCGTTTGATTCTTCAGATGGCGAAAGATAAAGGCGTGTTGCCTTCGGCTGCCGAAATCAAAGACGAAATCGCCTTTGAACTCGCGGTGAATCCGAACTTCCAGAAGAACTTTCTTGATACCGGGCAATCGCTTGCCGAACTGGACTATCAAACGAAGGTGCGATTGGCAACGTTTAGGCTAACGGCATTCGGTGTCACCGTCACCGATGCCGAAGTTGCCGAGTTTTACACGAAGAATTCTTCTATCTATTCAACTCCAAAAATGGTCACCCTTAAGGTGATCGCCGTGGACACCGAGGAAAAAGCTAAAGCTGTTGATAACGATTTAGCCGCGGGCAAGTCGTTCGCTGATGTAGCCAAAGCTCGAAGCCTAGATGTTTCCGCCGCAACTGGCGGCGAGTTTGGAAGGCGACCGTATCACGAGCTGGCTCTGATTGTCCAAAGCGAAATTGACAAGATTAAGGTGGGGGGAATAACGGAATGGCTGATCGGCGACAAGACTCGAGTCAAGTTCATGCTCGTTGCGGCTGACCCCGAAAAGGCTCGTCCGCTCGACGCCACGCTAAAGAAAATCATCCGCAAAGAAATCATGCTCACGCGAGGAAGTATCAAGAATAACGTTAGGCAGGATATGATTGCTATGCGCAAAAAAGCTCAGATAAGCATCACTCAGAAGGAGTTTGATGATGCATATAAGAAGTTCATTGATGTTGTGATTAGGGACGGGGGGTAGGGTATCGGGGACCGGGAATCGGGGGGATCTGAAAGCTGTTTAGCGATGCCCGTCCCCGTCACTCGCATAAAAGCCCCGATTAGATCGGGGCTTTTATTTTTAGGTTAAACCAGGGAGGATGGGTTCATAACTCAACCCACGCCTGGTTAGTCGTGGGGCTAAAACCCGCGACCTCCCTGGCCTGTTTGTTGTTCATTTGTCATAAATTACACCACCTCCGATTTGGGTTTAATTTTTATGAGCCGCAGTTTTAGCGGCTCACACTTCATTATACGATTCTCAGCCCAAAAAGGTTCATCATCGTCACAATCTAAGCGTGATTGTTGAAGTTGTAGGATGTTCGGCGCGAGATTGCGAAGCAATTGAGCGAGCAGGCGCTGATCGAATTGAACTCTGCGCGGGAATTGTAGCCGGGGGAGTTACGCCGTCGCCGGGTTTGTTCAAAGCTGCTCGGTTGGCAACATCTCTGCCGATTATGGTCATGATCCGCCCCCGCGAAGGTGGCTTTTTCTACTCCGAGCCAGAGTTTAACTCGATGCTGTCTGACGTTGACTTTTTCGGCGAGCTCGGAGCAGATGGGGTCGTTTTTGGGGTTTTGCTTGAGGATGGTCGCATAGATGTTGAGCGGATGGGTTTGCTAGCCGAGCGAGCGGGGGAGATGAAGACAATGTGTCACCGCGCTTTTGACGTCACGCCTGACCCGCTCGCCGCCGTCCAAGATTTGGTAAGCGCCGGAGTTAACCGGGTTCTGACCAGCGGCCAAACAAAGACGATCACCGAAGGCGTTCCAACCCTGCGCGAGATCATGAGGATTGCCCAGGGACGGATTGAAGTGCAACCCTGCGAAGGGATTCGCCCCGAAAACGTTCGCCACGTTCTAACCGAACTCAACCCCCAGTGCATTCACTTTGGCCCGTTCAACGAAGCATGGGACCCAACTTCTCGCCTCAATAAACCTGTGAATTACGGTAACCACCTTGAAGTTGACGAGGCTTGCATCAGAGGCGTGGTTGAAATCGTCCGTTCATTCGAATGATTGACTTCAAACTCCCCGCTTCGCGTCCGGCGGTGATGGCGATTCTAAATGTTACTCCTGACAGTTTTAGCGATGGGGCTAGATATGGGTCCGCTGTCGAGGCAATCGAAGCGGCTAGGCAGATGATGGGTGAGGGGGCTGACCTTGTGGATGTCGGCGGCGAAAGCACTCGGCCAGGTTCCAGTCCAGTCGGCCTCGAAATGGAGCTTGAGCGGACAATACCGGTCATTGAAGGGCTCTCTAAACTTGGGTTTCCAACAAGCATAGACACCATGAAGCCCGAAGTTGCCTCGCGCGCTTTGGATTCTGGGGCATTCATGGTGAATGATGTGAATGGACTTCGAGCGGAAAAAATGCTTGAAGTTTGCGTAGGGTCGCAGTGTCACGTTTGCATCATGCACATGCTTGGTGAACCGCGAACGATGCAAGAGAACCCGCAATACGATGATGTTGTCAAAGATGTTCGGGCGTTCCTCATGCGGCAAGCAACGCGGGCCGAGGATGCCGGATTGTCGGCGGAAAGGATTTGGATTGATCCAGGGATCGGGTTTGGAAAAACCTTGGAGCAGAACATTTCGCTGCTGAAGAGCGTGGAGTCGTTTTCGGCGAGCGGTTATCCCGTCGTCGTCGGCGTAAGTCGTAAATCGCTGATTGGACAGCTCCTAGGGAATGCTCCGATTGATGAGCGGCTGGAGGGCTCGATTGCCGGGGCAATCGTAGCGATGATGCGGGGAGCCCGGATTCTGCGAGTGCATGACGTGAAGGCGACCCGGCGCGCCCTAGATGTCGCCGCGGCCTTGATGTAAAAATTCTCTACCAGTTCGGATAGATGCCCTTTTGGCAAGAGAAATAGGGCCGCCGAAGTTGCCCGTAGGTCAGCCGTTTGGTGTGAGTATCGCCCCAAATCGCGTTTGAACCCCCGCGATGCAAGAAATGAAAGTGATCTCGAAGCGAAGCAACGTCAGGCGGTGAATTGAACCAGTCCGGGCCCTGTAGAAAGTTACACGCCGGGACAATCGCTTTGTGTTCCCAGGCCACGAGAGTTCGAGCAGTTTCCTCCATTTCCGAGTCACTTGCGCCCGTCGCCGTGAAACTCCCATCCGGAGCGGTCGAAAGAGTGCGAACCGAAGGGCCATATTCATTGCCAGAAGCTGCCGGATTTGTAGCGTAGTACGCCGACCCAGTGGTGGGATGAAAGAAGTTGATCGCATACGCAACCTGCCAGTCCGAGGGCATGCTCGGACAACGACGAATTTGCGTGCTCTTAAGGTAGTGGTCAATCTTGCCTGGCCGAATCGGATTCACTGCCGCTTCGTAAACAACACCGTAAAAGCCACCATTCAATCCGGAATTATTGTTATCGTATCCGAGCCACATTTCCTGATTCGCAAAACCCGCGAGAGGGTCATAAGTGACCATAGGAACCCAAGTGTCATCGTTATCCGCTAGGTAAAGTTGGCACGCCATTCCAATCTGGCGAAAGTGCTGTGCGCATGCGGCCTGCTTCGCGGCTTCCTTGGCCGAGGCAAAAACCGGGAATAAAATTGCCGCCAAAATCGCTATGATCGCGATAACCACTAGCAACTCAATCAAAGTAAAAGCGCGTCGCATCTCTATATTGTACGACCGATTTCACGAGGAAACCGTTCATCATGTATTCTTCTGCTATGACTTGGGATGAAATTGTTCAGGATATCAAAGAGAAATCGCAGGAAATGCACGTAGCCAGAGAGTTCGGATTAACGAAGTGTCGGAGCTTGATCCAGCATTCTGCCAAGGCAATCCGGCACATTCATCGGCATCAGTTTGAAGAGGCAGAGAAGTTACTCGCGGAAGCGCGGCTTATCGCTAATGAGACCAGGGCGGCGCTTCGTGAGCATGGCGAGCTGTATTATGCGGGCTACTTGCACGATGCGGAGAAAGAGCTCGTTGAGGCCCACGCCACTTATGCCATCGTAAGGGGCCGAGACTGGCCCACGCCGGAAGAACTGGGTTGCGGAGTCATGGCTTATCTAAATGGAATGGGAGAGGCGGCCTCGGAAGTGCGACGGTTTGCTCTGGATGAAATGCGCCGCGGTTCAACCACCGAAGCCGAGAACATTCTCGTCGCGATGGAAACAATCTACGACGACCTGATCACATTTGACTTTGCTGATACGATGACGGGTGGCTTGCGGCGAACGTGTGACGCGCTCCGGGCGGTGATTGAGCGAACTCGAAGCGATCTTACGATGAGCGCAACGCAACGAGCGTTGGTCGTTGAACTCCAAGCAACGCGCGATGCCTTAAATTGAAAATAGGTCTTATAGGTCCTACTCGACCTATAAGACCTATCAAAAAACCCGGCGAACTAATCGTCTGTATCAATCTTGATAAAGGCTCTCTCTCTGCTCTTAGACGCGACCGCGCTTACAACCTGGCGAATCGCAGAAACGACTCGACCGGATTTGCCGATCACTTTGCCTGTATCCTCGGCAGCAACTTTCACAATGAAGGTGCGGGTATGACCGTCAAGTTCTTCGCGAATTTCGACGGAACCGGGATTGTCAACCAAACCTGTAATGATCGTTTCAACTAGGGGTAAATAGCTCATTCTGTCTTCACGCCCTCTTCGGCGGTGGCTTCTTCAACGGCGACGGTTTCTTCGACAGCTGCTTCCTCCGCCGGTGCTTCAACCGCAGCCTCAACCACGGTCTCTTCGACGGGGGCTTCCTCTACGGGTACTTCTTCAACCGGGGCCTCGGCTACCGGGGCTTCTTCCACAACGGCTTCAACTGGAGCTTCGACTACGGGCTCGGCAACCGGTGCCGCAACTGGCACGGGCTCGGCTACGGGAGCGGCCTTGGCGTCCATCACCGATGCAACTGAAGTTGCGGCGGTGCGCTTATCCAAGAACTTGTAATCTTTTCGCTTGGTCGGACGTTCGGTGAGAAACTTCTCAAGAATGCCCTCCTTGTTCAGCAAGATCGCGGTGGTTTCCGAGGGTTGAGCGCCGAGCCGGAGCCAATAAAGGGCTCGCTCTTCGTCAATCTTTAAGACTTTGGGCTTTGTGACCGGATTGTAAACTCCGATGATTTCAACAAAGCGACCGTTGCGGCCGGCTTTATCCGATGCTACAACTACACGATAAAAGGGGCGCGCCTTCGTTCCAATTCGGCGCAAGCGAATTTTGACCATTCAGTATATTTCTCCTTGGTTCCTCTGGGGGGCACGCTCCGAAGAGCGGCGGAAGCGGCTACGCCACTTTCCCAAGTGAACCGGGAGTATACCTAGGATTGGGATGAGTTTCACAGGCTAGGCATCCGACCAAGTTCCGGTGGTTAGCTCCGAAAGCCCTAACACCATCGCCCAAGCCGCTGTTCATGGCAACAAAGGTTTTAAGGATGGCAATAAAGGCTTAGAGCATGGCAATAAGGGCTTAGAGCATGGCAATAAAGGCTTAGAGCATGGCAATAAATGCTTGGAGGATGGCAATAAAGGTTTGGAGGATGGCAATAAAGGCTTGGAGGATGGCAATAATGGCTTTGAGGATGGCAATAAACCGATGCGAGAGTTCCCTGAGGCACTTTTGCAACGCTTATGCGGGCTACCGCCGCTTTCCAAATTTCGCCATTTTCTGTTGCATTTTAAACATGCCCTTCATCTGCCTTCGCATTTCGTAAAGTTGCTTGATCAGGTTGTTCACGTCCTCCACCGAGGCACCGGAGCCTTTGGCGATCCGCTTTCGGCGTGAACCATTTATCAAGTCAGGGATGCGCCGTTCCTTGGGCGTCATCGAAAGGATCATGGCTTCGATGCGGTTGATGCGGCCGTCGTCCATTTGATCCAAGGCTTCCTGGGGGATTTGCGCCCCGAGGCCCGGAATCATCTTCATGATGTTCTTCATGGAGCCCATCTTGCGCATGGTTTTAAACTGGGATAGCATGTCGTTAAAGTCCAAATCGCCTGACTTAATCTTGCCTTCAAGCGCCTTGGCTTCATCCTTATCAATGGCTTGTTCCGCCTTTTCGATGATTCCCAGCACATCGCCAAATCCAAGGATTCGCTCGGCCATTCGGTTTGGGTGAAACTGCTCAAGCGCATCCACCGATTCGCCGATTCCGGTGAACCGAACGGGAACGCCGGTTGCCGACCGAACCGAGAGAACGGCCCCTCCGCGGGTGTCTCCATCAAGCTTTGTAAAGATTGCACCCGTAAGTGGGACCAACTCGTGAAACGCCTGTGCCACATTCACCGCTTCCTGGCCCGTTGTTGAATCGACAACCAAGAAAACCTCGGTTGGTTTCACCGCATCGCTGACCTGTTTGAGCTCCTTCATCAGGTCTTCGGCGACCTGCAATCGTCCCGCCGTGTCCACGATCAGAACATCGAGCATAAGATGCTTGCAGCGCTCCAGTGCCTCTTTGGCAACCTGGGGCGGAGTTAAACCAGCCGCGCCCGTAAATACCGGGACACCTACTGAGTCTCCCAAAACTTGAAGCTGAGTTATCGCCGCCGGACGTTGCAAGTCGCAAGCCGCCATCATCGGTTTCTTGCCTTGCTTAGTAAGCCACAACGCCAGCTTGGCGCAGGTTGTCGTCTTTCCTGATCCTTGCAGACCGCACATTAAAACAACGGTCGGGGGAGCCGAAGACCAGTTAAAAGCTTTCGCCTCCGAACCCAGGAGGGAGGTTAGCTCATCACGCACAATCTTGATAACGGTTTGATCGGCGGACAGGCTGGTGAAGACTTCCTCGCCAACGCAACGCTCTTTAAGCGTTGCAATGAACTGTTTGGCGATGGTGAAATTGACGTCGGCTTCGAGAAGGGCTACTCGCACTTCGCGCATCACTTCATTGATATCGTCTTCTGTAATCCGGCCCCGGCTTCGTAAGCCAGCGAAAATGCCCGCCATGCGCCGGGTAAGTGTGTCGAGCATGGCTTGAATTGTACTGGGCCTTTGGAGCCATTTGCCCTTTGGACTCGCGTATGATGAGTTATGCGAACAGCTTTGCTTCTAATTGCACTTATGAATCTGACCGGATGCTCGGTGATGATGAACCACCACGGCTCGGGTGAAAAGGGGTCGGGGAAAATGAAGACGGATTCCTACAAACTCGCCACATTTGACCAGATTTCAACTTCGATCCCCGGCAAAATCAATGTTGTGGTTGGGAGTTCGGTTTCAGTGAAGGTAGAAACTGACGACAACTTGATTGACGATCTTGATGTGGTTGTTAAGAACGGGACGTTGCACCTCGATACAAAGAATGACATCAGGCCCACAAAAGTGATCTTTACGATTACGGTTCCGAGTTTGAAAGCCCTTGAGCTATCGGGGGCCGGCGACGTGAACATAACGAAAATCAAGACAAAGTCGTTCGATCTCGATCTGAGCGGGGCCGCCAATGTTAAGCTCGCAGGCGAAGTAACCAACTTGAAAATAGACGTATCGGGTGCATCTGACATTGACGCCAAAGCCCTTAAAGCTCAGATTGTTAACCTCGATATGTCTGGTGCCGGGTCCGCCCGCCTCAGCGTGAGCCAAAGCCTAACTGCCGATATTTCTGGCGCTTGTTCGGTTAGATACTTCGGTGATCCGAAGGTCACGAAATCAATCTCAGGCGTGGGCTCGATCAAGAAAGGCTAACCTTATTTTCCGATTTTGCGAGACTTTTCGGATTCTTCAATATTAGGCTTGCGACCAAGTTGGCCCTTGATCGCGGGCTCGGGCTCTCGCTCTGGAAGAGCGGGTTCGGGCTGGGGTGCTACGGGCAGTTTCGTGGCAGCAGGCAGGAACTCAACCTCGCATATAGGCTGCCCCTCTTTCACGGTGCTACCCGGCGTAACTAGCCACTTGATGACCCGCAAACGTCGCGGGGCCAAGAAATTCCGGGCCAAGATTGCGGCTTCGGCATCATCTAACGCAACTTTCGCCTTCTTAAGTTTTTCGTCCGCTTCAGTTTTTGCGTTGCGATCTACAATCACCTTTGTCGGCTCAGTGGAAGCCGAAACGGGACGAGACACCACGTATGCCGGCCTCGAGAAATGCTGATTTTTTGCCGGTACAGGCGTTGGTGCTAGGGCTCTGGGCTTCGGTTCGGGGGCATTTGCGATCGCCTTCGCCTTGGCCTCTTTGGCGTCTTCTATCTCCTTTTCAAAGGCCCTTAAGTTCGATCTTGTAGATTCAAGTGCCGCCTTTTCCTCGGTTAGCCGAGCTTGGTTGTTGTCCCAGATTGACTTTTGTGAAAACGCCAGATTGTCTTTTCTCGACGACTCATTCGCACTTACGGCTCCATTGTTTAGAAGCATTTTCGTGCGGTCCGCGTCAGCTTTGGCCTGATCATAAATTGCCTTCGACGTTGCGACCGCTCGTTCGGTCTCCTGAATTGCAAGTTCGCGGTCCGTCATCGCCCTACGGCATTCTTCAATGCTTTCGTTTGCAGACGCGATGGCCAAGTCAAATTTTGCCGGGTCTACTGGAGGCTTAGGCGCTGTAGCCTTGGGGGTAGAACTTGAACTCTCGCTGCTCGTCCCGTTAATCTCTGGCAGGGGTTCAATCTTCTTCGGAGGATCGGATGATGTAGGCGTGAACGTACCCGTCTGAATGATTCGCCCCCCCAACCTATCTGGAAAAGTCGGCAACGCGATTGCCACTCCCGAGGCGCGCAGCTCATCGGCCACCTTTTGCAAGTTATCCCGGGCGACTTCCAGCTCCTTTTGCTCCTCCGAGTCATCAAACGTGACGAACTCAGCATCCGCTTCAACCACGTAGCCCGCAAGAGCCGAGATTTTGTTGATCCGGCCAGTCTGGTCGGAAATGAGCGTGTGTTTTGTAACCTTAACCGGCGGGGACGGGCGGGGAATCAACGCATAAGCGAGGAGCGCACTCGCCACAATGCCGAGCCCACTGATCATGAATTTGCCTTTCGCCCTCATTCTTGTTCTAATTGTGAACGCTTTTGGCCGCCACAAGTTCCTGAGCAAGCCCGAATGCCCATCGGTCACACTAACCGCATGGTTTCATGGCTTGCGTATGTTGTTGGAGTTTTCGCCCTAATTAGTATCGGCGGGGGAATACAAGGTTTTGTAGGTTCAAACAGTGTTCCCTCACTGATGGGAGGGGCGGGAGCAGGCTTGATCTTGTTTCTCGGCCTCTACATCGCCCGCACCAAGCCCACCATCGGTTACGCGATTACCACGATTGTTTCGCTAGGTTTGGCCGGAATGATGCTCGGAAAATACATGAAATCGCACGCCGTTTGGCCCGCCGGAGTGATTGCCTTTGGAGGCATCGCCGTTGTCCTTGCCCATATTGTCGCTCATTTCATGAGCAAGAAAGCAAGCTAACTTCGGTTGATCTTCACTTGGATCATATCAATGCTCATCCCCGGCCGACTGCCCGTTGCCGGTGCCACAACATCCGCCCGCGCCTCAATCTGACCCGAGGGAGAAACATAGTTAGCTGGATCAAATGCCAACTCGGTTAGCGTTCGATCCGTGCCGCTGAGAATGCCCGCAACAATAAGATCCCAGGCACCCGTAGTGAGATTCTTTAAGTAACCACGGGCGGTGCCATTTCCCTTGGCCTCTAGCGTGAAGTCGAGACTTACAACCGGCGAATACGTTGTTTGGAAGAAGAACGATCCGGTTCCGACCGACCGCGCGACCGGGCCGAGCACGAGATATTGGTTGTCAGACTTTCGGGCATCCGGAATGCCACCGGAAATGATTCCCGCACTGTTGAAGCTAACGATGGGCGCGCCTAGGCCAAGGGCTTCTGTTGGATCAAGGACAAACAAACCCCGTTGCCGATCAGATAGAGCAATGTTGCCGCTGGCAAAGAGGGCGTAAACGCCCCAGTTACCGTTGTAGCTATTGGCCGTGCCGCTAGGATAAGTATCGAAAAAGCCCGTCTCGAAAAGCCCAAGGGGATTGGCGGCATTGTAAATCCTCACGCCGCCTTCATAGGCGGAGAGGAACAGATGGCCATCGCGCAGTTGCGAGTTGTGGTCAATCGCCGTGACTCCGCTGCGATATTCACCAACCCGAGCTGGACTCGCCAAATTCTCAACGTTAACCAAAATCGTTGTGCAGGAACTGGTGTTCCCGCCGTTCTCATCAAACTCATCGTTGACCATCAAGTAACGGGCATCCGGGGTGAGCGAGCCGCTGTGGCAGTACGTGGAGCCAGATCCGTAGAGCGGAGTGTTGCCGAGAACGGTAATCGCCGCGGGATTGGTTGCATCAAGTATGTAAACCCCGTTTGAACCGCAAAAAGCGTAAATGATCTGTTTTCCGGCGTAAGGGCCACTCGTGAAGTTCTTTACCAAACAGTCATGAACGTATTTGGTATTCCAACGACCAAGTCGGACTAATGAAGTTGGGTTAGTGGCGTCCAAAATTACAACACCCGTGTTGTTTCCGCCGTTCGCATAAAGCCGATTGGTAGTCGGATCGGCTTGGATGGTATGAACAGCCGCCATCGGGTTTTGGGTGCCGCCATTGTAGGTCGCGACCAGGTTGGCCGAGCCGGCGTCCACATTGCTAAGATCAATAATGCGGATTCCAACCGCTCCGCCCGAATCAGTTACGGCGTAACAGTAGCTGCCAAGGGTAACGTTTTCGTGCCAGTCCGAGCTTGGCCCATTGATGTAACTGATTTGAACCGGCGTCGTCGGGTTGGTGATGTCCACCACGGATTCTCCCGTTCGAAGGCCAATAATCGCGTACTCACGCCCGGATGGGCTTGTGTATCCGTAAAGTGCCGCACCGATTCCCGGCGAACCGGGGAATTGGTTCAGCGCAATCTGGCTGAGGAATCGAACTCCTTGAGATTGATACTGGGCTAGGGCCGAAGAGGCAACAGAGGCAAGGGCAAGCAGAGCTAGAAAACGCTTCATGAAAGTCATCCAAACAAGAACAGAAGCATATTACACGATGCCTCTAAAATAAGGACGCAATCAGAGACCAGTTTTGTTGTGAAGTGTGAAAAACTGGTACAGCTTGCTAGTCCACGACCACGATGTCAACCGCCGGAACCATTCCTATCCTTGCTCCCTCTGAAAGAAACAGGCGGATTGCCTTCACTCCCTCTTCTCCCATATCCAGCGTGCGCTCGTTCACATACATTCCCACGAACTCGTCACTGGTCGCTTCCTCCATTCCTCGGGCGAATTGTAGGGCATATTCGAGAGCTTTTGGACGATTGTTAAGCCCGGCTGAAATGGACTCGCGCATACATCGGCTCACTTCGGTCACGACGGCTGGCCCAAGGTCTTTTCGGACCACGTTCACTCCGAGCGGCAAGGGCAAGCCCGTTTTCGCATTCCACCATTTGCCCATATCTGCGATTAAGAACAGGCCTTCTTTCTCGTAGGTGAGTTGGCCTTCATGAATAATCAGCCCAACATCAAATCGCCCCGCCTGAATCGCCGGAATGATCTCGTCAAAGGGGACGATCTCGAACTTTGGCTTCACGCCGGGGCCGTACAGATCATCAAAAAACAGGTTCAGTTGTAAGAAAGCCGAGGTGAGTTTGCCGGGAACGGCGATGGTGAGCTCCTTGAGCTCATCGTTCTCGATTGGCCTTGATGCCACAATCATCGGCCCGTAGAGTTCGCCAAAAGAGCCGCCGTGGCGCAAGAGCGCGTATTTGTCGGCCACATAAGCAAAGGCGTGAACGGAAACGGCGCTGGATTCGAGCTTCCCTTCCATCGCCCAATCGTTGAGGGTTTGGATGTCGCGGAGGATGTGCTCAAACTCAAGATCAGATTGAACTGCTCCCTTCGCTAATCCCCAAAACATGAACGCGTCGTCGGAGTCGGGCGAATGCCCTAATCTAATCTTCATCAATAACTGAGAGTACCCCGAGGCAGGCGGTCAGGGATTGATCCTAAACGTCCCCGTCTTCTCCCCCGCTGAGACTCTGGCGGTTACAGTTACAGTTTTGATTGAGGTCACGGGCAGGGTTGTAATCGAGAACGTCACATCCGTCGCCCCCGCTGGAACGGTAACGGTGCTCGGTGTGGTGGAAAAAGGCGAGTTATCGAAAATCGAAATCACGCGTCCACCGGGCCCGGCGACGCCGTTGATCACGACTCGGCACGACGTCGGCTGCCCTCCCGTCACCGGGTTTGGCGTACAGACCACGGCGGTGGGGATGAGGGGGGTTAGGGTCAAGGGCTGCGAGCGGACGAGCGTCCCCCGCTTGGCGTAGATTGTCGTAACGACCGTGCTCGTAATCGCAGTCGTAGTGATCTGGAAGCTACGCGAAAGCTGGCCAGCGAGGACGGTGACGCTTGGGGGAGTGGTAACGAGCGAACTGTTGTCATAGGTGGTGAACAACGTGTTCGTAGGCTTGGTCTCAAACATGGTGACGGTCCCAAGAACCGAGTTTTGGCCCGCCACGCTCGTTTTGTTCAGTGCGAGCGCGAAGTTGTCGGGATCGGTCCACACCCACATTAGCGCCTCGTTGCGGCCCGTCATGGTGTTCAATCCCCATCCGACCACGGAAGTGCCGTTGCCATCGCGGAAGACGCCGTTCGCTGCGGACTCCGAAAAGTTGGCAGGCAGGAATGCGTGAAGGTCTACCCACGAGGCGGCCGTGCCGCCCCACAGGCTGGCGTGATTGAAGCCGCCCACTCTGGCAAATCCCACCTGCTGGCCGCCGCTCACGCCATAGGCATACGAGTAAGCCGGCCCGGCGGGGTGCAGGTCCACCCACGAGGCGGCGGTGCCACTCCACAGACTGGCGCGAGTGAAGCCGCCGACTGTGGCATGGCCAACCTGCTGGCCGCCGCTCACCGCCTTGGCCTCCGAGTTAGTCGCTCCAGCGGGGGCTAGGTTCACCCACGACGCCGCCGTCCCGCTCCACAGGCTGGCGCGATAGACGCCGCCCACTCTGGCAAATCCCACCTGCTGCCCACCGCTAACGCCTCGGGCGTACGAGTGAGTCGCCACAGCGGGGTTTAGGTCGACCCACGAGGCGGCGGTGCCGCTCCACAGGCTGGCGCGATCGATGCCGCCGACGGTGGCATCGCCCGCCTGTTGGCCGCCGCTCATACCGTGGGCATACGTGGAAATCGCTCCAGCGGGGTGCAGGCTGACCCATGAGGCGGCGGTGCCGCTCCACAGGCTGGCGCGATTGATGCCGCCGACTATGGCCGCGCCCACCTGCTGGCCGCCGCTCATACCGAGGGCCTGCGAGGAAGTCCCTCCGACGGGGTGCAGGTCCACCCACGAGGCGGCAGTGCCGCTCCACAGGCTGGCGCGAGTGACGCCGCCGACTGTGGCATAACCCACCTGCTGGCCGCCGCTCACGGCCTTTGCCTCCGAGTTAGTCGCTCCAGCGGGGTGGAGGTTGACGACCGTCCATTGCGCGTTCACGCCGATCACTAAACAAAGCGCGAGTGCGCTGGCAAAAAAGCGTCGATTCATATTCATTTTTCATTTGTTCTCCTAAGGAGGCCCGTCGTCTACGTGGCTTACGGACGGCGTTGCTTCCCTTCTCGTTCCCCGTCGTCAGCTTGAAATAGATCTTAAAACAATAGGCACTCACCATTCAACATTCGCACGCCCGTCACGGATTGATCAGGAACGTCCCCGTCTTCTCCCCCGCCGAAACCCGGGCGGTTACGGTGACGGTTTTGGTTGAAGTGACGGGGATCGTGGTGATGGGGAAAATCACTTGAGTTCCGCCGGGCGCGACGGTGACGGTGCTGGGCGTGGTTGAGTAGGCCGAATTATCGAAGATCGCGATTAGGCGACCACCCGGCCCGGCGGGGCCATTGATCACGACCCGGCAGTACGTGGGCTGTCCGCCCGTCACGGGGCTTGGTGTGCAGACGACAGCGGTAGGGATGAGGGGAGCAAGCGTTAGGGTTTGGTATCGCGTTAGCGTTCCGCGCTTTGCGTAGATCGTCGTCACAACCGTGCTCGTAACCGCCATGGTTGTAATCAGAAAGGTCCGCGTAAGCTGGCCCGCGAGAACGGTGACGCTTGGCGGCGTGGTGACAAGCGAAGTGTTATCGTAGGTGGTGAAATCCGTATTCACCACCCGTGCTTCAGACATCGTGATCGTGCCGAGGACGGAGTTCTGGCCAGCAACGCTTGCTTTGTTCAAGCCAAGTGTGAAGGTTAACGGCGGCGGTGGTCCTAGCCACATTAGTGCCTCCCAGCGGTTCATGATGGTGTTAAATCCTTCCCCGACCACTGAAGTGCCGCTGCCATCGCGGAAGATGGCGCGCGCTCCGGACGACGAAAAGTTGGCGGGCAGGAATGCATGAAGGTCCACCCACGTGGCGGCCCTGCCAGTCCACAGGCTGGCGCGATTGGCGCCGCCCACGTTAGCATATCCCACTTGCTGGCCACCGCTAACACCCCTCGCCTCCGACTCAGTCGCCCCAACGGGGTGAAGGCTCACCCACGAGGCGGCGGTACCGGTCCACAGGCTTGCGTGATCGGTGCCGCCCACCGTGGCAAAGCCCACCTGCTGGCCACCGTGCACGGCCAACGCCGCCGACTGAGTCGCCCCGGTCGGGTTCAGGCCCACGAACGACGCGGCCGTGCCGCTCCACAGAATGGCGCGATCGACGCCGTTCAAGAAGGCGGAGCCAACCTGCTGACCGCCGCCAATCCCGTAGGCAGCCGAGTAAATCGCTCCAGCGGGGTGCAAGTCCACCCACGAAGCGGCGGTGCCGCTCCACAGACTGGCTCGGTAACTGCCGCCCACATCGGCCCAGCCCACTTGCTGGCCGCCGCTCACGCCAGAGGCTTCCGAGAAACCGGCCCCAGCTGGGCGCAGGTCAACCCACGAGGGCGCGGTGCCGCTCCACAGACTGGCTCGGTTAATGCCGCCCAAGGTGGCATGGCCCACCTGCTGGCCGCCGCTCACACCCCGGCCCCACGAGGCAGTCGACCCTGCAGGACTTAGAAGCAACCATGAAGCGGAGGAGCCGGTCCACAGGCTGGCGCGATTGACGCCGCCCACGTTAGCATATCCGACTTGCTGGCCACCGCTAACGCCCCAAGCTCCCGACGAGCTCGCCCCGACCGGATGCAGATTAACCACCGTCCACTGCGCGTTCGCAGGGTTAGCAACACATAGAGCAAAGGCGCTGGCGAGTATACGAGTGTTCATTTCATTTCTCCTACGGAGGGCCGTCATCGGCGTGGGTGAGGGTTATGGCGTTGCTTCCCTTCTCATTCCCCGTCGGTAGCTTCACATAAACCTTAAATCCCATCGTCGAGCCCGGCGCGGTCAGCCCCGCGTTCGTCGAAAAAGTCAATGTCCCCCTGCTGCGACTTGCTCGGTGGTCACTTTCACTGCTTAAGGTTCCTCTCCGTTATCATATCACACCTTTGCGCTTGGCGTACGCATTACTGAAAAAACAGGGTTTCACGGCTGAAACTCGCGGTTTGGGTGTTGGGTTTGGAAGAACCGGGGCCGAGGGCAAAAGAGTCGAGGCTGAGGCGGAAAGAATTGGGACTGAGGCGGCAATACACGTCACTGAGCTCACCTCAGCGGCTCGTCTGTCGGCCTCAGTCGCTCTTCTGTTGGGTTCAGTGCCTCTTCCGCCCGGTTCAGCGGCTCGTCCGTCCGGTTCAGTCGCTCGTGCGGCGGGTTCAGTTGCGCTGATGTCGGGTTAAGTATCTCCAAAGGCGGGCTCAGAGGGAATTCTCGCGAGCCAATCGGGGCGCACCGGGTTTCGCTAGACAATTTCCACCCATTCGACCCGGAGGAGCCACATTGGCCGGGCCGGAATGTGGCACAAGGGTGCACGAAGCTCAGTTAAGCCGGATGTTCAAGCCCAAAGGGCTGTAGTCTGTCAGCCCTTCGGGCCCGGGTGGGTGGACCTAACATTGACTGAGGTCACGGATTGATCCTAAACGTTCCCGTCTTATCCACCGCGCTTACCCGCGCCGTCACCGTAACGTATTTGATCGAAGTCACCACCACCGTCATAATCGGGAAGGTTACGGATGAGGCTCCGGCGGGGACGGTTACGCTATTTGGGGTTACGGCATACGCCGAGTTATCGAACGTCGCCACCAATCGGCCGCCCGGACCGGCGACTCCGTTCATCACGATGCGACATGAGGTGGGCATTCCGCCCGTAACCGGATTCGGGGTGAACGAGAGGGCGGTGGGGACAAGGGGGATCAGGGTGAGCGGTTGCGTGCGCGTCAGTATCCCGCGCGTCGCGTAGATCGTAGTGTTCACCGTGCTCGTAATCGCCGTCACCGTGATCTGGAAATTTCGCGAAAGCTGCCCCGCCAAAACCGTAACATTTGGAGGCGTAGTGACGAGCGAGCTATTGTCGTAGGTTGTGAAGACCGTATTCGCGGGCTTGGTTTCCACCATCGTAATCGTCCCCAAAACCGAGTTCTGCCCGGCGACACTGGATTTGTTCAGGGAGAGGGCAAAGTCGTTCGGATTTTGCCGAACCCACATGATCGCTTCGTTGCGGGTCGTCGTTGTGTTGTAGGCATATCCGACCACAAAGGTCACGCCCTGGGCATCGTGCCAAATCCCTTGGGCATTCGATTCATTAAAGTTTGTGGGCAATATATTATGCAAATCAACCCACGAGGCCGCCGTACCGCTCCAGATGCCAGCATGAAAAGCGCCACTAATTTTTGCCCGCCCCGCCTGCTGCGCTCCTTCCACGCCGTAAACATAGGATTCGCTTGAACCCGCCGGATGAAGATCAACCCATGATGCCGCGCTCCCGGTCCAAAGGCTCGCTCGGGTGACTCCACCAACTACGGCACGTCCAACCTGTTGACCGCCGCTTGCGGCTTCGATTTCAGATTCCGTCGCTCCCGCCGGGCTCAAATCAATAATTGAAGCGGCAGTGCCGGTCCAAAGACAGGCGCGCAGAATCCCCCCGGCTCGGGCCGATCCCGATTGCTGGGCACCATCTAATCCGAATGCTTTGGATTCACTCGCACCCGTCGGGTGAAGATCCACAAATGACCCCGCCGTCCCGCTCCAAAGCCCGGCATGAGTTACGCCACCGATGACGGCAAAACCCGATTGCTTTCCGCCACCCAGCCCATAAGCGAGCGATTGAGTTGAGCCAGCCGGGTGCAAATCTACCCAAGATGCCGAGCTACCGCTCCAAAACCCAGCATGTGTGGTTCCCCCGATACCGGCATAGCCCACCTGTTGACCCAGATTTGCATACGTTCCGATAGCCTGCGCACCCGCTGGGCTGATATCAATCCACGAAGCCGCGGTTCCGCTCCACAAGCTACAGCGAAACCCGCCCCCGACGGCAGCATAACCCACCTGCAAACCGCTATGAATACCCTCGATATAGGACTCCCCGGCGCCAGCGGGGTGGAGATTTGCGTAACTCCACTGGGCGTTGGATATAGCGGTCATCCCGAATAGAATCGCGCTGGGGAAAAAGCATCGAATCATCGTCATTTCTATGTTCCTCGCGTGGTTTTTCTACGTTACCTTAGATCACGTCGAAAATGGCAGATTTCTGAAGGACATTCGAAATTCCGAAAGCGCTGCTACCGATGCTCAAGTCAAAGTCGCCAATTGAAAAGGCGCAATCCCAGGTGGCCGGTAACTGTAAACTGGAAGCCCAAACATGAAAATCGGCCACGTTCACCTCAAAGTCTCCGATCTCGAACGCTCCATCGCGTTCTACCGCGACGTTCTCGGCTTTCAGCTTACGCAGCGATACGGTTCGTCCGCAGCATTTCTTTCTGACGATGGCTATCACCACCATATCGGACTGAACACCTGGCAGAGTCGGAACGGAACTCCGCCTCTGCATGGCGCCACTGGCCTGTTTCATGTCGCTATTCTCTATCCCGAAAAAGCCAATCTTGCCCGCGCTTATCGGCGGCTTCAGGAGCATGGGATAAAACTGGACGGCGCGAGCAACCACGGCGTTAGCCTCGCGCTATATCTTCACGATCCCGACCAGAACGGGCTCGAACTCTATTGGGATCGGCCAGAAACGCAGTGGCCCAGGGATGCTAGTGGCAACCTGCAAATGGTCAGCGACCCGCTTGATCTTAATATGTTGCTTGGCCCTGCGGACTTACTCTGATCTATCTGGTCGGAAGTAGCAAGGATGTGAGCGCCCACCGGTGGTGAAGCCATTTTCATCTTGTCCCACGCACATCCAGGTACCGCCGCCGGGAGTGTTCGAGTAGACGGCTCCCTTCCAATCGCCTCCTTTCGGCGCTGGGCGTTTGAGCGACAAGTCCACGTTTATTGAATACAACGCTTCGCCCTCCGGAAGTTCGAGGTTATTTGGAACGACGGCTGCGCCCGATGGGGATTGCCTTAAGGAGAAGTAATCACAAGGCAAGCTTGTATAGCATGAGAGTAACGGCGAAGTAATTACGGCTGATACGTTTTGCTTTCCAAACGGAGTCCACACGAGTGGCACGAGGTCCTGCTTTGCAACTTGGGATACCTTTACCGCGTGGAGCAACCCGTTAAAGCTCATCGCACTGGAATACTCGCCATCCTTAATGGTAAATGTCGGGGCTTCGATTTTTAGTGCGGCCGCGCCTTCAACCAGGTAGGGCAAAAGGGTGATGGGCCACACGGACGCCTCCGCGCCAGTAAGGGTGGATTTGCGGACAATCTTGTTCGCGGCCCACTTCCCGTCAATTTTTGGGCTTTGCAACGGGAATGCCCCGTCAAAATCGGCTGAATAAGCGAGAATCGCCGTTCCAACCTTTTTAACGCGTTCCGCCACCGTGTCTGTTTGAGGTGAGCAAAACCCGAGGACAACGTTTAATCCAAAGCCGAGCAAAAGTCCAAAACCAATTTTACGTGGGTCCATAATTAAAATGACGAATCGGAAATTGGGATTCGTTCAACATCATTCTAGCTTTGAGATAAACTGAACCCATGCTAATCGCTCCCCTGATTCTCCTTCTAACCGCCCAAGGATTTGATGCCGGCCCCGAGCCGAAGCTCATGCGCCACCCAACCCTCAGCGCGACCTCAATCGTTTTCCAATTTGCCGGAGATTTGTGGAGCGTTCCCCGAGCGGGCGGCGATGCCGCAAAGCTGACCAGTTCTCCCGGCGTAGAGTCGAGCCCCTTCTTCTCTCCCGATGGTTCGATGGTGGCATTTACGGGGCAATATGATGGTAACACCGACGTCTACATGATCCCCGCCGAGGGAGGAGTTCCGAAACGGATTACTTATCATCCCGGCTCTGATCAGGTGATTGGCTGGAATCCCGATGGCAAGAGCATCCTTTTTTCCTCTGGAATGCTCTCAAACACGGGTTCCGTTCGGATGTTCAAGGTGAGCGTTGCGGGCGGCATCCCCACTGCCCTTCCCTTCCCCGCGGGCACGATGGCTAGCCTTTCTCCCGATGGAAATCAGATCGCATACGTTGCGGGTTACAAATGGCAACAAGCCTGGAAACGCTATCGAGGCGGTCAAGCTTATGCAATTTGGATCGGCCAGATGTCGGATTCTAAGGTTTATGAAATCCCGCGCAAGGGTTGGAACGACGAGCAACCGATGTGGGTTGGAAACAAGATTTACTATCTTTCCGATCCCAAGGGGCCGGTTGGGCTGCATAGCTATGACTTGACCACCAAAAAGGTTGCGACCGAAATCGCTGGAGCGGGATTTGATATTAAATCTGCCTGTGCTGGCCCCGGAGCGATTGTTTACGAGCAGCTCGGCTCGATCAACCTGTTTGATCCCACCACCAAGAAATCAACCCGATTGAAAATCAATGTGCGGGGCGACTTCCCGGAGGTTCGACCGGCATTCAAGGATTTGAAGACGAACATCACGGCCGCGAATATTTCTTCCAGCGGCCAGCGCGCGGTGTTTGCCGCTCGAGGTTGGATCATGACGGTTCCGGCGTCTAAAGGCGACGCCCGGCTGATCGCCGAAAAGCAAGGGGTTTTTCGGCGAGATCCCGCCTGGTCGCCCGATGGCAAGACGATCGCCTACTTTTCTGATGAAGGCGGCAAACAGAGGCTTGCTCTCTACGATAATGCTTCCACTCAAACCAAGTTCTTAGATTTGGGCGATTCCCCGGCTTACTATTACGGCTCCGGCTCATCTTATTGGAGTCCCGACTCTTCGAAGGTAGCCTACACCGATCACCGTAACCAACTTTGGATTATTGACATTTCGAGCGGCAAGAATACGTTGGTGGATCAAACGATCTATACCGACCCGAACGTGAACTTGGTGGCCCAATGGTCGCCGGATTCGAAGTACATCACCTGGGCGCGCGATCTTGAAAGCCATATGCAAGCGGTGTTCATTTATGGACTCGAAACAGCCAAGAAAACGCAAATTACAGATGGACTCGCGATGGCGAAGAGTCCGATTTTCGACCGCGATGGCAAGCAACTTTACTTTTACGCAAGCACAAATTCGGGCCCGGCCAATAGCTGGCTCGATATGTCAAGCCTGACGAATCCGGTCATCGTCAGCAGCGTTTATTGCGTCGTTTTACGCAAGGATTTGCCCAATCCGCTCCAACCCGAAAGCGATGAGGAAGCGCCAAGAGTTGCGCCCGATCCGAACAAGCAACCGACGAAGTTCTCGATTGATTTTGACGATATTGAGCACCGCATCATCGCGCTTCCGATGGCCGCGGGCGAGTATCAAGCCCTTGAGCCGGGCGCACCCGGCAGCTTCTTTGCCGTTATGACCGGGGCCAAAGTGAACCCGATTGGAGGCGCCCCCACCAGCATCGTGAAGTGGAGCATGGCCGAGCGGAAGAGCACGCCGTTTGCCAGCGGCTCCGGGCTAATCACAACCCCCGATGGCTCCAAGGCCCTCTTGAGCAGTGCCGGTAGCGCGGCTATTGTGAGCACCATGGCCCCTCCCGCTCCGGGTTCTGGCGCCCTTGACGTGAGTGGCTTGAAAACGAAGATTGAACCCAAACTAGAGTGGAAATCCATCTTTGATGAGATTTGGCGCAACGAACCGATCTTGTTTTATGCGGCAAATCTGCATGGGATCAACGCTCAGGAAATGCACGCTAGATATGAGCCTTTTATCAAAAACATCGCCTCACGCGATGACCTGAACTACCTCTTCACCGATATGCTCGGCGAAATGGTGATCGGTCACATGTGGGCGCGGGGCGGCGATATTCCAAACGTAGCCGGGGTCCCCGGTGGCCTCTTGGGGGCGGATTACTCCTTCGAGGGCGGCAAATATCGCTTGAAGCGGGTTTACGATGGCGAGCGCTGGAACCCGGGGCTCTCGGGTCCCCTGGCCATGCCCGGAGTTAACGCAAAAGAAGGCGAATATATCCTCGCAATAGACGGCAAGCCCTTGATGGATTCGAACGATATTTACGAGATGCTCGAAGGCAAAGCCGGAAAGCAAGTTCGCGTGAAACTCGGCCCTAACCCCAACGAGACCGGGGCGAGAGAAGCCACCGTTGTTCCCGTTGGAAACGAGAATGCCCTGAGAAACCGAGCCTGGTCGGAAGATAATCGGCGATATGTGGACAAAATGACGGGCGGACGCGCGGGCTATGTTCACGTTCCCGATACGGGCGGCGGAGGCTGGACGGCTTTCCAACGCTACTACTATTCGCAGGTCGGCAAGGACGGCATCGTGGTGGACGAACGGTTTAACTCCGGCGGACTTATCACGGATTACATCATCTACGAGATGAGTAAGACGCTTGACGGCGCTTTCACTCCCCGAACAGGCAAGGATTGGCCCACTCCGGGGTCAACGATTTTCGGACCGAAAGTGATGATCGTTAACCAGTTCGCCGGCTCCGGTGGCGATATGTTCCCGTGGCTTTTCAAGCACAAGAAACTCGGACCGGTCATTGGCAAACGAACTTGGGGCGGCCTCGTCGCCTCCTTCGGGTTCCCGACTGTGGATGGTGGCAACATCAACTCCCCCAACTGCGCGTTTTACAATATCTTTGAAAACAAGTGGGACGTAGAAGGCTACGGCGTAGACCCCGATATTGACGTCGAACTCGACCCGTATCTGTGGCGACAAGGCAAGGACGCTCAGCTTGAGCGCGCAATCGCCGAGATTAATAAGTTGTTGGTTAACTATAAAACCCCAGTTCTTAAGCGTCCAATCAACGCCGATAAGAGCAAAGTTGGCGGGGGATAACTTTAAGTTGCGTGGGCTCCCGACCGCGTTTTGGACTGTTCTCGCGTGTTAGCTATGTCCGACCTCTCAAACCTCCTAAACCGCCACCGATCCATCCGAAAGTACAAGCCCGATCCTATTGATCAAAGTTTGGTGGAACGGGTGTGCCAAGAGGCCATCGCCGGGGGGTCTTCGAGTGGCAATCTCAACAGCTTCTCAATGATCCTAACGCGCGATCCGGTTAAGAAGGAGCGGCTATACGAACTCCATTTTGGGCAGGAAATGGTAAGGCAAGCTCCGCTCGTCATCACCTTCTGCGCCGATTGGTGGCGCACTCGCGAATGGCTAAAGCTTAGGAATGCGAAGGACAACTTTGACAATTTTATCGGCTATCACGTTGCCGCCTTTGACGCCATTATCCTCTCGCAAAACGTGTGTCTGGGTTTTGAGGCTGAAGGGTTAGGTATATGTTACATGGGAACAACCTTGCACTCAATGAGAGAGATTGCGGATCTGTTGGAGCTTCCCGAAACCGTTCTGCCCGTGACCACAATCGTCGTTGGCTACCCCGACGAAAATCCGCCCAAGCGCGACCGCTTACCCTTGTCGGCTTTTCTTCACGACGAGACCTATCGATTGCCTGACTCCGCCGAGATTGAGGAGACTTATCGGGAACGAGAAATCAAGGGCTGGGAACGATACATGTCCTTCCCTGGGTTGAAAGAGATGGCGGAAGAGCGCGGCATCACTTCCCTCGCCCAGTTCTATACCAGCGAAATCAAATACGATCCAGACGTCTTCCGCGAGGATTCAGTGAAGTTGCGAGAGTTGCTTAAGCTAAAAAAGTTCTTGCCTTAGGACGAGACATGTCAGACGGCTACGAACCCCCAGAACCAGAATGGAAAGGCACTTTGGCGTTTGTTACATGCTTAATCATTCCGCATTTAGGCGCGGTTTTAGCGGCCTCTATGGGGGCAAAAACAGTTCTAACATAGTTTGGGGCATTAGCTTTCTCATCGGCTTGATCATCATTTGGATGTCGGACTTGTACCTGCTCCCCAAGTTCCTTCTCTCGCTGGCGTATGTTGGCGCAATCGGATTCACGTCGTTCATCCTAGGCTTACAACTGGCTTGCGCTTGGGGGCACGGATGCCTGTGACTTGCCATAATATGCGGATGCCTACCGTTTCGTTGCGTCTCTCCAAACATAGCTGGCTCGCTGCAATCACGCTGCTAGCCAATACTGCCCCGGCTCAGCCCGCTAAGCCCGTGTTCCTTAATGGGCAAGCTCAAATCGTTCCCGCCTTTGCAACCGCGGGGGAGTGGATTCGCGAGAGACTGTGGGTTGAAACTGAGTTTGACTCCGACCGCGATGGCAAGAAGGACCGCATGCACGTTGATGTGACTCGACCTAAGCAAACCCAGACTGAGGGGCTGAAGGTGCCGGTAGTCTACGAATCGTCGCCCTATTTCGCGGGGACCGCAAACGGAAGTTCGATCCTCTGGAACGTGCTGCAAGAGGTTGGAGCCGAGCCGCCCGCCCGCACCTTTCACCCTCAGGTTAGTTTTGATCCGAATCGAACTCGCGTCTCAAATGGGCTGGTTGGAACCTGGCTACCTCGTGGATTCGGCGTTGTTCACTCTGAAGCTCCCGGCACCGGGCTTTCGGGCGGGAGCCCTACCGTCGGAGGCGCGCCCGAACGGCTGGCCCCCAAAGCCGTTATTGATTGGCTGAACGGCCGAGCAAAGGGCTTCACTACTTTCGATGGCGTAGTTGAGATAAAGGCAACGTGGTGTACCGGCAAGGTTGGAATGATCGGCACCTCCTACAATGGGACGATTCCGGTAGCAGCCGCAACTACAGGAGTTAAGGGGCTAGAAGCGATCGTCCCGGTTGCTCCGAACACCTCTTACTATCATTACTATCGGTCAAACGGCCTTGTCCGGCATCCCGGCGGATGGCTTGGCGAAGATATTGATTCGCTTTACGACTTCATTAACAGCGGCAACCCCGCCGGGCGAGAGAACAGCAACAAACTATATCGCGACGGCGAATTCGCTCGGGGCCAAGATCGCGTGACGGGTGACTATAACGCGTTTTGGGCCGAACGCGATCTGCTCCGTTATGCTGGGAACATCAAATGCGCGGTCCTTATGGGCCACGCTTTTAATGACTGGAACGTAGTTCCAGAACACAGCGTTAGAATCAGCGAGGCGATCAAAGGCAAGGTGCCGCTCGTGCAATATTTCCACCAGGGCGGGCACGGCGGAGACCCGCCTCTTGAGCTAGTGAACCGCTGGTTCTCACGTTTTCTCTGCGGAGTGGAAAACGGCGTTGAAAACACTCCCAAGGCCTACATTGTGCGAGAGCGAGTCCCGGGTTCTCCCGCTCCCCCGCCCACCGCTTACGCCGATTACCCGAATCCGGCCGCCTCGGTCATCACTTTCTTCCCCGTGGCGGGCGGAAGAACGACGGGTGGATTATTGACAAAGAGAATGCCTAAACAGGGCCGGGAAGAACTTGTTGATGACGTCACATTTGACGCTCCTACGCTGGCAAAAGCTGCGGATTCAGCCAACCGCTTAATCTACGCGACACCGGAGCTGACTGCTCCCGTCCACGTTTCTGGAACGGCGCGAGTAACGATCCGGCTATCGTCAAGTGCTCCGGCTGCAAATCTGTCCGTATACTTGGTGCAGTTGCCTTGGACGGACGGACAAATCGGCACGGCGAACCTCATTACCCGAGGCTGGGCCGACCCTCAGAATGCGGGAGCGCTCAAAAAGGGTGGTGATTTCCACTCAATGGCTCGCGGTACGCCGCTGAAGTCCGACGAATACAGAACTCTCATCTTCGACTTACAGCCGGACGATCAGATCATTCCTGCTGGCAAGCGGATCGCCCTAATGATTCTCTCAAGTGACCGCGACTTTACCCTTTGGCCCAAAGCCGGAACGAAACTGACAATAGACCTCGATGCAACTCAGATCAGTGTCCCCGTCGTGGGAGGAATGTCGGCTTTCGAACGGGCGGTAACGGGCCGCTAGCTGCTTTTACGACTCGCCAGCTCCTTGCTAGCGATAGGCGCGAAGGGAGAAGTGCACCCCATTGAACAGGGGTAATCGCGGTAAATGCCAAGTGTCTCGCCGATAGCGACGGCGCGAGCCCGATGTTCCGGAAACTCAATTCCAATCCCTATGAGGCAGAAATTCATCGTCCATTGAATGGGTGACGGTGCGCCGCTTAGTTCACGCTCAATTCGATCCAGAAGACCGCCACCATCAAGACAACTAGCATCTTTGCTGATTCGATCATAGGTCAAGCTCCAACCGGCGCGGGCTCGCATCACTTCGCCCGATGTCATCCACTTTTGGCGTAGGGCCTCCTTTTCGGGGTGGAGTTTCACCACATAGGACACCAGCCAATCGGCAACATGAGTGAAGGTAGCCTAGCCAACCATCGCCTCCACTTCTTCAGAGGAAAGTTGCTTTGGCCGAATAATCAAAGTTGCCAGAAACATGGCCTCAATGTGCCAGTTGCCCACAACTCTAAGGCCAGTTTGTGGTCCGACTTGATCTCTTTGGCGATATTGCGAATATCGCCCATTTTGACGCCGAACTGGCTGTCACCCGCACCGTTTCGGGCATTCATTTGGCGCATCTTTTCGCTACCGAGGGCAGCCAGCCGGCTCATAGCTTCGGCAAGGATCATCGAGTGATTTTACTGGAGAGAATGCCCATGTGGCGCACTCAAAAATGAAGAGTCGCCTTTATCGGCTTGAAGTTCGTGCCACAAGGTTCGGCGAATACTTGGTGGAGGATAGGGGACTCGAACCCCTAACCCCCTGCTTGCAAAGCAGGTGCTCTCCCAATTGAGCTAATCCCCCACAGGAAATCATAGTGTACCGCGTCAGCTCTCATTTTTTAGGCACTATGCGGCGTAAACGAACCCGAAAAATGTTACTCATGACGCAGACTCAATTGACTTGTGACGTTTCTGTGACGTTTGCCTTGTTTTAATAGTAGTGAAGCTTTATCTGTGTCGCTATGCGTGCACAGGCCTTATAATAGAATGCGTGAGTTCAGATGCAACCATCATAGATTCGGACGATCGTTGGAACGTCCGTTTTTTTGGGGCATTCCGCGCCGAGCGAAAGGGCACGGTGGTTTCATTTCGAACTCGAAAAACAGCGGGGTTGCTCGCGTACCTTGCCTTTCATACGGGCAAACCCATCGCCAAGGATCTACTTGTCGAGACGTTTTGGCCCGAAAGCAATGCCACTCAGGGCCGCCAATCCTTAAGAATGGCGCTCAGCGCATTGAGGGCTTCGCTTGCTACCGAAGGATGGGACCCCGACATTTATCTTCAATCCGATCGGGAAGTGGTCGAGCTCAGCGAAAGGGGGATCACAACCGATGTGCGGGATTTTTTGGCCGGGATCGAATCGGCCAAGTCCCTCAGTGGCTTGGCCCGGATCGAGCAGATGACCGAAGCGCTCTATCTGTGGACTGGAGCGTTTTTAGATGGGGCGAACGAATATTGGATAACACCCCAAGCGCTCGAGCTCGAAGAACATTTTGCAAATACTCTCGGCTCCCTAAGCGTCGCCCTTTGCGACCAAGGGAGTTCGAACAAAGCCGCCGAGTGGGCGCGAAAGGGACTGTCATACTTTCCCATGCGGGAAGACTTACACGTCAACTTGATGCGCGTGTATGCGGCGAGTGGCAACAATTCGATGGTTCTCAAACAGTTCGAAGACCTCGAGCAAATGCTGGAAGACAACTGGGGGGAAATGCCGGGTGAGGAAGCGATGAGTCTAATAGAAACCCTGCCTCGGCGGGAGCGTCCAGCCGTTACCGAAACGGACTTGAAATCACCGGAAGTCAACCGGCCAGCCCGAAAGAGCTTTTTCGGCCGCGATAAGGAGCTTGGTGAACTTCTCACCTTGCTCGCTCCAAATCATGAGCCTAAGTTGATCAACCTCATCGGACTGGGCGGCTCGGGAAAAACGCGACTCGCCCAACGCGCGACCGAGAATCAATCGGAAGTTTACGCCGGGCAGACTTGGTTCGTATCGCTCATAGGGGTGGAGTCGGGCGAACAAGCTTGGGGGGCAATTGCGGCCGAAATCGGGCTCCCCACCGGCCAGGGTTTAGCCGAGAGAATTGCCGAAAAGCTCGGGGGTCGCCCCGCCTTACTTGCCCTTGATAACTTGGAGCATCTGGTGGAAGATTGCACCGCGATTGTCTCTGAGCTCATGGCAGCCTGCCCCAATCTTAAGGTTTTGGCCACGAGCCGGGTGCCCTTGAATTTGTCAGGTGAACGCCTGTATCCCGTGTTGCCGTTGCCGTTGCCGACGGATTATCGGGATTTACCGGCGCTTCGGACTTCACCGAGCGTTGAACTCCTCACCGATGCAGCCCAGGCGGTTCGCCCCGGGTTTTCCGTTACTCCCGCTAATGCACAGAGCGTTTTGCTCCTTGTGCAGCGTATGGATGGTATTCCGCTCGCCATCGAACTCGCGGCCGCAAAACTGGGCACGCTTACGCCTGCCCAAGTGATCGCTTCCCTTGCCCGCCGAATTGATATCGAAACATCTCGCCCGCTCGTACGCGAACAGCACCGAAGTCTGCGAATCATCATCGAGTGGAGTCTAGGTCTTTTAACCGATGTTGATAGAAGGGCGTTTGCCGTGCTTGGCGTTTGCCGTGGCGGATTTGATATCTCCTTAGCGGTTGCCTTGCTTGGCCCCGATGCGGAAGCCATCGTAGAGCGACTTTCTCGGTGCTCCCTCATAACTTGGAGTGAGGCGGCGGATGAGTTGCGCTTTTCAATGCTTGAAACCGTGCGAGAGATGGCGATTCACCTGTTGGATGAAGACGCTAAACTTCATCGTGAAGCGACGGAACAACATCTAAATCACCTGCTTTCAATCACAAACTCGGATTTGCGAAAGTCTGATGTTGCCCAGTGGGTAATCAAAGTTTCGAATGATGCGGGCAACCTTCTAGCCGCAATTGAAGCCGCCTCGAACGGAATGGTAGCCCCCGAGTCCGCGTGGCAACTCACGCTTCCGCTCAGTGAATACCTCGATCGCCGGGGAGGGCCGCAAATGTGGGTTGCTCCCCTCGAGTCTCTATCGAACGCTACCCTCGAAGATTTGAAACCTGCGCTTGCAGCTCAAGCCCACATGCTCATGGCTGAGACGTACTACGGCACTCGAAACATCAAAGCCACCTTCATTCAGTATCAGCTTGCCCAAAAAGCTGCCGACGAATCTGGTGATCGAGTTCTGAGAATTGCGAGCCGCACGGATTCGGTCAGTTCTGCGATCACCCAAGGGGATTTTCAGTTTGCTCAACGAGTTTTGGAAGAAGCAATTGCGCTTTTGCCCGCGGATGGTGACGATGAGTCTGCCGCGATGTGCCACCTCAATTTAGCCTGGGTGGTCTTCGATCGGGGCGATGAGGATGCCGCTGTTGCCGGCTTCGAAACTGCCCTAAAATTCGCACAGCGGGCAGAGGACAACACCATCGTCGCCAGCGCGTTAGTCGGTTTGGCCTGTTCCATCGGGAATTCTGACTACGCGATGGCTCAACCTCACTTTGAAGAAGCGAAATATCTTTGGATCGAAGCAAAGTTACCCGCTCGCCTAGCTCATTGCTATTACAACCGGGCCCTGATTGATTATCGCCACGGACAAGGTGCCCGCGCTCTTTCGAATATCGAAACCAGTTTGCGCCTTTATGTAGAGTGCGGGGTTGCGCTAGGACAATCGGCCCTCACGATTGCCGGAACGGTCTTCGCCGCCAATAGCGACTTTCCCAGGGCCGCAACATGCTGGGGACGGGCCGAACGAGCGCGTCGCCGGCACCAAATGGCGATGATCCCTTTCCTTGCCAAGGACTATGATCGGGAGCTTCCGAGAGTTAATGCTGGCCTTTCGCCAAAAGATCTAACGATCGCCTGGTCTTCCTCTGATATACAGACTGATCAGGAGTTCGTCGAAAGGTTGTTTGGCCCGAAGGCTTGATCAAGCGCCTTGGCCCATTTCAGGCAACTCCCCCCTATACGAGCTTAGCCGCTGGAGCTGTACTTTCCCAGGGGAAGGATGGGTTGCCGAAGTGACCGTTTCTTGCCGTGGGCAAGTAGATCGGCCGTCGGAGGTCCAAATGTTCGATGATTCCTTTTGGCGACATATCGAACGTATCGCGCACTCGTTCCTCTATCGTGTCAATGTCGCATTTCTCAGTGCCAAAGGTTTCGATGTTGATCGAAACCGGTTGAACGACTCCAATCGCGTAAGCCAATGCAATCTGCGCTCGCTCGGCTAAGCCGGCGGCGACGATGCACTTCGCAATATGCCTAGCCATATAGGCGGCGGAGCGATCCACCTTCGTCGGATCTTTGCCGCTGAATGCGCCGCCGCCATGGGGGCACATTCCACCGTAGGTGTCAACGATAATCTTTCGCCCAGTAACGCCGGTATCGGCTTGCGGGCCGCCGATGGTGAAGATACCGGTGGGGTTGATGTGGAACTTGATATCGCCAGTTACATAACCTTCATAATCGCCGAGAACGGGGCTGATAATATGCTGGCGAACGACTTCTTTCACGGCTTCATGAGTCAGCGAAGGCGAATGCTGGGCGGAAACGACGATTGTGTCAATCCGCGTCGGCTTGCCGTTCACATATTCCACCGAAACTTGGCTCTTCACGTCGGGCCTCAAACCTAAAGATGAATGCTTACGCCTTACTTCGCTGGCCCTTCTCACAAGTGCGTGAGCGATAGAAATCGGCAACGGCATCAGTTCGGGGGTTTCGTTGGTCGCCATGCCAAACATCATGCCTTGGTCGCCCGCGCCGCCGGTATCAACTCCGACCGCGATATCGGGGCTTTGCTCTTGAATGGCTACCATCACGCCGCAGGTGCTACCATCGAAGCCGAGTTCGGTATCGGTATATCCCACGGCATTGATCGTGTTTCGTACTATATCGGCAACATCCACGTAACCATCAACGGTAACTTCACCCGCCACCACTGCCATTCCGCGGGTTAACAGGGTCTCAATAGCCACCCGCGCGAGTTGGTCTTGCTTCAGGCATTCATCTAGCAAGGCATCGGAAATCTGGTCGGCTAACTTATCGGGGTGACCTTCCGAAACGGATTCGGAGGTGTAAATCTTGATTTTGCTCATTGTCGTGGGTGGAGTTCGGAAGTCCGGCAGTCCGGGGGTTCGGTTTATGTTATCGGGAGGATTGATCCAAACCTTTAACGATTCAAACCGCCGTTCGCCGACTAAAGAGGATACCCTTTGAACCTGGAGAGACGTTCGGTAGAGCCTCGGGAAGTTAAAACGGCGACTCAACCGGAACAAAAGCTCAGTCCCAAGAATCTGCGTTAGCCTTTGGACGGCGAAGCCAGAAGTAGATCGTAAAGATGATGTAGGGAGTCAGCGCCGCCAGAGTCGCCGCGTCATAACTCCACTCGAACTTTGCTCCAAGTAAAAAGGCCACAACAAACGAGAGTAGGATCGGCAAAAAGGACCAAGAAATGGCACGCCAAAACCAACCGCGTTCTTCATCTCCCCATTCCGCCCATTCGTAAACTTTTAGGCTGATGGAGAACAGGAAGAGAGTGACAACTCCCGCAATGGCGCACCAAACATAGGGAATCTTGTCAAGCGCTACCACCCCTTGACCATCTGAGACGTAGTCAGGCGCCGTGAAAAAGAGTCCGCAAAACGCCAAAATAATTGCGGGAAAAATCCACGGCGGAGGGTCATCCAACTTCAATGTAACCTCTACTTCCCGTAACTCTGACCGTACCACCAAGCGCTGAGAAATCGGATTTCACTTTGCCACGATAGCTAAGCGAACGTATCTCTCAAACGAATAGAGGGCCGCTTGCTGAGGATCGTCCACGGGCCAAACTAGAACTCCAAACGGCGTACGTCGAACAACCGACCGAGGTGAAATCGCGAGTTGGCATCCGGTCTCCAGGTTTCGCAATGCCGGGCCGAGATTCGTTTGGATTTCGACCAAATAGGGTTTGTGGTCATCTACCAGCAAGATGTCCCCTTTCGCTTCCATCAAGTCTCGCCTTGCTCCCGTCTCAAGATCAAAACGGGCGAGTCTCGTCTTTCCGTAGCTGGTTGCTTCGGAGATCATGAACATTTTGCCGCCGATGTAGATGTAATCTTCCAGCTTTTCACCCAACTCTTTGAATGCAAATTTTTGGGTCGCCGGATCAAAACTTGCCATTCCCCAGCGTCCGGAGGCTTGAGTAGCAAACAAGCAAACATTTGCGCTTTGGGGGAACAAACGGCTTTCAATCGCCGATTTGAGTAAGCTATAGCCATTAAACTTACCTAAAAGTTTCCACCTCGGCTTCGGATCATCGAGGTTGACAGAGACGAGGGCTTCTAGCCATACCTTGCCGCTGGTGTCGGACCATCGCGGCAAAAGATAAACATACTTGCCTAAACGGAGCGAACCCGCGAGCCCGTTAGCGGCTTTCCCCTGCTTGCCGGCGGCAATGAGATCGCGGTTTTCGATGATCTCAGCTCGCTCAAAGAGACGGGGAGAAAGCGCACAATCTTCGAGGAGGCTTGTGGATTCAAACGAACCGTTCTTAACGTGCAAACCTCTCGAATCCCACGAGACAGATGTCTCGTCTTTCCGGTAACTTGTACGCAAATCTTCAGCGACAGTGGCGATTTTTAGAGGCTCGCGGTGTTCTTTTCCGTTCACAGCGATCACCAACGCATCGGCCGCCAAAGTCAGGGTCGGCGAAGTCTGCTTGGCCGGAACTTGAGTTTGAAAAGCGAGGATAAAGCAAAGGAACGCGTTTGTCATGTTTTGTAAAGATTGTGCCCGGTTTGATGTAGAGACGAACCAATGTCGCGATGGGAAGCTAAATCCTCAAAGTTGGGGACAAGCGGTCGAAGTAGCGAACCATATCGGCGTACGTTCAATCTGTATGTTTAACGATTACCGGGAGCGTTTGGTTCAATCAAGACATGCTGAAACCGCCGTCCAGCCCAGATAGGGTCCTCAAACGTTTTTTGCGGATTGTGATTAAATGCACATGCGGCGGGTGGGCCATAAGTTATACTTCGCTGCATGAACAAGTTTAAGTCTCCGCATGTGGATACCAGGCTTTGGCTCAGATCTCTGACGGTCTCGTCCCTATTCGTAGTTACACAATTTCCTAGTGCCCAAATCGTTCAAACCCAAGGAGACGAGTTTGGGAGTTCAGTCGCTTCGGCTGGAGATGTAAACGCGGACGGTGTGGCCGACTTCATTGTTGGAGCCCGATCTGACAACCATAACGGTCCGAGGTCAGGCACGGTTCGGGTGTTCTCAGGCAAGGATGGACATGTGTTGTTCACTTTTCATGGCAAAAGCGAGGGCATGTTGTTTGGCTCAGATGTTGACGGCGCGGGAGATGTGAATCGTGATGGTTACGCCGATCTGCTAATCGGCGCGCCGTGGGCGACCAATGAACGCGGGTTTGAATCAGGAATAGCATGGATTTACTCTGGGAAAAACGGACGTGTACTACGCGAGTTCTCCATTGATGAAGAAAAATCTAGATTCGGGGGTTCGGTTAGCAGCGCGGGTGACATCAATCGTGATGGATTTTTCGATGTTATAGTAGGAGCGAGCTCGGATAGCAGTGTCGGCAAATGGGCGGGAAGTGCCCACCTTTACTCTGGCAAGACCGGAAAGCGGTTATTCACGTTTAGGGGCGACTCTCCTGGTGACGGTTTTGGAGTAGTGACCGGGGCTGGCGATGTAAACGGGGATGGCTTTGCCGATGTCGCCGTTGGAGCTTATGGCAATGACAAGAACGGGCAGGACGCAGGCAGCGTCCGGGTGTTCTCTGGCAAAGATGGGGCTGTGGTCTTCACCGCATTTGGAGATACTGCCGGCGACTCGCTTGGCGAACATGTAGAGGGAGTTGGCGACCTCAATGGTGACGGATGTGGCGACATTATCGCTGGAGCCTTTGATGCCGACACCAAGAACGGCGTGAACTCAGGCATGGCACGAGTCTTTTCTGGCAGGGACGGCCGTATCCTTCACACAATTATTGGTGATCAAGTTGAGCACATGCTCGGCGGATACGTCGGCGGTGCCGGGGACGTTAACCGGGACGGATTTGCCGATCTGCTCGTCGGAAGCTACTCCGACAAGAACGAGGTCAGGATTTATTCGGGCAAAGATGGGAAAGTTCTGTACACCGTTGCACACCCGGATGGCGATGGTTCGCACCTCAAGCAGCCAAGGTCAGCCGGAGACGTAAATGGCGACAACGTCCCGGATATCATTGTTGGTGCTCCCGGCGCATTCCAAACTCCGAATCCCGGCAATGCCTTCATCTTTTCAGGGTCCGATGGCTCTCTGATTCGAAGGTTCGAACTGTATATAAACGAGGGAAATGCCGCTAAGGCCAAAAAGAAAGTAAGCTCCCTTTTTCGCGAAGTCCTTGTGTCCGCTCGCAAGTCTGTTGGTGTGGTTAACGGAAATTTTGAAATTGGAGCCAAAGGAGAGCCTCCAAGGGGCTGGATCGCCGCCACAAATGCGGCTCGAGACAGCAAGGCTACGACGGGCGTAAGGGCCGAAGTCGTTACGACAGGGGCGGGCGAGGGGAAGTCTTGTGTATCCATAGAACTTACCGAAGAGAATCCGGACCCGAGGCATTATGCCGTTTTAAGTCAATCTCTCGATGCGACGCCGTATCGAGGTAAGCGGGTTCGGGTTCGTGCGCTCCTAAAGGTCGAGCCGGGCGCAAATCACGAAGCCGGTACTTGGCTCAGAGTAGAACTGGTCGGTGGTGGATTTGGCTTTTTTGATAACACAAGCATGCGCTCTGTGCGTACTCCCGACTGGACGCCAATTGAGATCGTTGGAGATATTGCGTTAGATGCAAGTCACTTGGTCTTTGGTGCGTATTCGCCCCAAAAGGCGCGAAGTAAGGTTTGGGTAGATGCGTTCAGTTTGGAAGTGCTCGGGGCGACACCTGTCGCGTCCAACGAGATCGCCAGGCCCCTTTCTCCCTCTGCCCTCGAGTCGCTGGTTGCGTTCACAAAGGCGTTTGGCTACCTACGCTATTTCCACCCGAGTGATGAAGCATTTAAGGCTGATTGGAACGAACTTGCATCTGCTGGGGTTAGTGCCGTTGAATCGGCAAGTTCACCAGAAGAATTAGCGAAACGACTCCAGAGCATTTTTGGGCCAGTGGCACCAACCGCTCAATTCTTGATTAAAGGTCAGCCCAATGCGGTGGTATCGGTGCCAAGAGATGCGAACCTAGCCGTCGTTTGGGAGCATTTTGGCGTGGGGCTCGGCACCACTTACAGCAGCAATAGGGTGTATCAGAGGATTTCGAATCTACCAGTTGATATGCCGTCGCCGTCCAAACCGCTCATCCTGGATATTGGGGGTGGAGTTCGAGTACAGTTCTCGGTGTCATGTTTTGTGGGCGCTGGTCGAAGGACTTTGCCACAATCAGTTCGTAAAAATTCATCTGGAGCGAGCCCAAAAGAACTGCCTGCTCCGACCGCCGGAATCGTGGTGAGTACGCCCGGAAGGGCAGAGCGACTGGGAGCGGTTATCCAAAGTTGGAATATATTCCAGCACTTCTATCCGAACTTTGACGATGTGCAACTTGACTGGCATCAAGAACTCCGGGAAACCCTGACTGCCGTTGCTAACGACTCGTCGCTGGTCACATATGTGCAATCAGTTCGACGCATGGTGGCTAAGTTGAAGGATGGGCATGGATATGTTGGCGCGCCATGGGAAAGACAAATGGGAGTTGGTGTAGCTCTGACCTGGGTTGGCGACGAGATTGTTGTTTGCGGTTTGGTCCCATCATTTCAAGAAAAGCTTAAACTGGGAGACGTAATCCTTGAAGTTGACGGCGTTTCCGCGACGACATTAGCCAAGGAAATGGAGCAGTTTTTGCCATCCTCAACCACGGACCGCACAAGACTCTTGGTGAGTTGGGGGCTCTTGTCGGGCCCGGCCCCACAAGTTGAGCTCTTGGTTCGTGGCGAGGACGGATTGAATCGGAACGTGAGCTTAGCCCGAGGCGGAACCGGTCCGCTGCTGTATGAGCCAAGGCCAAATGTGTTAGTTACGGAACTAAGACCAGGAGTTTGGTATGTTGACATGCAGAAACTGAGTTCACAAAACGTTTCGGACATACTCGGCAAGATAAAAGATGCAAAGGCGATAATTTTGGACATGCGCGGCCACGCGGGGGATGGTGGAGCTTCGGAACTCTTTGGCCACCTTACCGACAAGGCAATGGACTCGCCGAAACTACAGACCCCGATTCCGGTGCTTCCAGATCAAGTTGGGCTCAAATTCACGAATTCTCACGGGTCAATCCAGGCGCGTGAGCCAAGGATCAAGGCAAAGATTATTTTTCTTACGGATGCGCGCGCCATTAGCCAGGGCGAGTTTTTTATGGACTACGTTGAATTTTACAAGCTCGGTGAGATAGTCGGGAGCCCAACCGCCGGAACTGATGGTGCTGTCAACTATATTGCTGCCGGCGGGTTGTCAATAAGATGGACTGGCCAGAAGGTGGACAAACATGATGGGACTCCCCTGAATGGAGTCGGTATCCTTCCTACCGTTCTTGTGAAAAGAACAATTGAGGGCATTCGAGCTGGGAAAGACGAAGTGCTAGAAAGAGCTATAGAAATTGCGCTTCGGGCAATTGGTCAGTCAAGCGGAGCACAAAAAAGCTCCCCGCCTCGTTGAAGGTGAGGAGCTTAGAGTTTTAACTAGAAGTTAATGCGGGTGCCGCTACTGAAATCAGTGATCTCATAGCCGTTTCGCGTTTCTTCGAGTTGATACGTGTGAATAACACATTGGCTTCGACCGAACGCATCCGTGAAATGATGCTTGGCTCGGACTTCGGCGCCGTTGCGGTTCCTATAGACTCGCGAGATTTCGTAACGCTCGGTTCTCGTGCCGTGGATGTTGTCCATCATTAGGTCGTGGAAATCGTTTGAATTCAAGCTGTAGGCATAGCTTCCATCAAGGTAGACGTTTACTCGACCTCGCCCGATTAAGTTATCCAAAGAGCGACGATCTTGGCGCTCGAACGAGCGTTGAATGTCACTAATAGCGTCATCTAGATCATTTCGGTAACCGGTTTGCCCGTAGCCACCGTTGTTACCCCATGAGTTCCAGTTGTAAACCGCGCCCGCGCCCCAACCGATTCCGCGGAAGTTATCAACATAGATAATGCGCGAGATCAAGAGGTAGCCGGGGAGATTGGAATAGTAATACCAAGGGCTAACCGTGCAACTGCCCGAGTTGATCGAGAAGCTGTAGTAGGGGTAAGCGAAGTAGTTATCGTTCCAACGATTATCATATTGGCAATATCCCGAGCGGAAATTGTTGCCATAGTTGTTGTTGTTGTTGCCGCGATTCCAATCGCCGGGGCGAGTGTTCTCCTGACGATTAACTTGACTTGCGATCGAGCCTTTGTTGAGGTTTGGCACTTCAAATCTGCCCGTATCTTCGCCTCGGCCGCGACCTAAGCCTTGCACATTTTGGTTGTTGGTGCCGGTATAGTTCCCGCCACCCAATCGGCCACCGCCGACTTTTCCAAGCGAACCCTGGTTGTTTCCAGAGCCTGAACCGCGATTCCAAGACGTTTCGTTGTCATTGCCGCCGGTTGTACGTCCAGTCGAAGAGCCCCCGCCCTTGCCGAGATTGCCTAATCCGCCACCCTGAGACGAGCCGCCGCCCTGTGAGTTGCCGCCGCCTCTTCCGAGACCGCCCGATGAAGACGAGCCGCCGCCTTGGGTCCGACCCGTTGAGGAGCCGCCGCCTTGGGAGTTACCGCCGCCTTTGCCGAGACCGCCCGATGAAGACGAACCGCCACCTTGAGAGGAGCCGCCGCCTTGGGAGCTGCCGCCGCCTCGGCCGAGACCGCCAGACGAAGACGAGCCGCCTTGGCTACGCCCTCCGGAGCCACCCTGAGTAGATGAACCGCCCTGAGACTGGCCGCCGCCCTTACCGAGGTTGCCTAAACCGCCGCCCTGAGACGAGCCGCCACCTTGGGTTCGACCGGTGCCCGAGCCACCACCCTGGGTTTGCCCGCCACTTTTGCCAAGGCCACCGCCTTGGGACGAACCTTGGGTAGAGCCACCGCTGCCTTGCTCGCGCTTGCCCTTTCCAAGTGAACCTTGGGTAAAAGCGTTGACAGATGCCAACGACACACAACTAATAAAAACACCATAACGGATCCAGCTCTTCATTGAATAGACTCCTGACACATTATTGTAACGCACAAATCACCGGGGGGTTACAGTAATTTTGAGATTACGGTTGTTTGAATCAATTCTCGCGGGCGAGCGAGGCGCTTGAAGTGGATTTAGCAAGGCACGAAACGATAGGAAGCGCGCAATAAAGTTGCCGACAGATGAGCAAAAACATCATATGTTATCCCCACCGCCGTGGTAGCACCAGGCACTCCACGTACAACCCAATGCGTATCCTTTTGTTAGATCATGATTCACGCCCTTGCCAGCCTTGCCATAGCACCCATCACATTCGCATCCTTGCTACAAGAAATCGCTGACTCCAGTCGCCTTGCCCAATGGCCAAAAAGTGAATTTCATTCCTTGCAAGCTTCGAGTTACAACCGCGAATCAACGCATCGCGATAAGCCGGGGTGGTTTGCCGACAGCGATGGAATTGGTTTCATTCGGCAAGAAGGCGACGAGTTTGTGCTCATGGAGCACGAGGGACCGGGGTGCATCACGAAGATTTGGACCCCCTTCTTCTACTACGGCTTCGATGACTTGGTGGGCCCCAACGTTCGAATTTATCTAGACGGAAGCAAACAGCCTCTCATAGATGAATCGCTCATCAAACTCGTGTGCGGACGAGGATCCGTGCGGGCCCCTTGGGCGGCTTATAGCGCGAGGGCCGGGAACCTCTATTTGCCCATTCCATTCGCCAAAAGCGCGAGAATTACCATGAAGCAAAAACCGTTTTACAACATCATAAACTACCGGGCATATGCTCCGGGCACAAAGGTTAAGACTTTTGAGCTGTCTATGCTGCAAAGACATCTCAAAGACATTCGGCAAGCGGGTGAGCAGATCATGGCCCCCCTCGAAGCCGCACCCAACAAGCCAAAATTGTGGTCTATCGGCCGAGGTGCTTCTGCCATTATCACGCTTTCGGCGGGTTCACGCGCGTTAGAAAACCTGACCGTTAGTTACCCCGAAGCCAAAGGCAAGCCCGATCAGCTTCGTTCAACCATCCTCTCCGCCACATTTGATGGCGAGGAAACCGTTTGGTGCCCCCTTGGTGATTTCTTTTGCTCGGCAGATTCCGTGCATCCTTTCCAAACCCTCACCCGATCCGTCAACAAATCGGGCCAAATGATCTCCCGTTGGATCATGCCTTACAAAAAATCCGGCCAAATCCGTATCCAAAACCTCGGCCACGATACCGTCACAATCAGTGTTGGCCTCAGCACCCGCGCCTATCCGTGGGACGCTTCAAGCATGCACTTCTACGCTCGATGGCGACCGGACGATATCGTTCGTGGCACCCCATTCCAAGATTGGAATTTCGTTGACGTTCAAGGAAAGGGGGTCTACGTCGGCGACGCTTGGACGGTTGTGAACATGAAGCAAGACTCCTGGTGGGGCGAGGGGGACGAGAAGATTTATGTTGATGGCGACTGGGATAAGGGATTCCCTTCGCACTTTGGCACCGGAACTGAGGACTATTATGGTTGGGCAGGGGGCGTTTATCCGGTCGTTGAGGATGAGTTTTCTGAGCCGTTTCTATCAAATGTCAAGGTCGGCGGACTCGACGGACATACCCTTGGGTACAACATTTGCACCCGAACCCGTGGGCTCGACGCGATCCCGTTCTGCTCGCGTTTGAAGTTTGATATGGAAGCCTCGTTCGGCACCGATATGCGCGAAAAGTGGAGCTTGCTGGGCTACTCGGCGGTGACGTTCTTTTATGGCTTTCCTAACATCAAACACAACCGCCCCCCCATGCCGGAGGCCGCGAAGAAAGCAGTCGTTTCTGGGCTAGAGTTGAACCGAGAATCGGAGCGGATCAAGAAGGGCGGTTAATCTTCGACTCATTGCGCTATCTTAAAGACATGTTCCTTCTCGGACTGTCGCTCATTTCGCTGAATATTCCCGAATCCATCTGGATGGAGGCGGAATCGTTTGGACCGCTTCGGGGAGCAAACTTCTCATTCATGAAGGAAGACCTTCAAACCAGTGGATCCTGGTCTATTGCGGGACCTGATGTAGCCGCATCATGGACCCAGGGCGGAGAAAGCGAGTTCATGTCAGTCGCCGCGCGAGCCGATGAGCCCGCGGGAACCGCTATCAGTCGCGAAGCCCTTGTGCCGAGGAATGCATCGTATAGGCTGTGGGTTCGTTATGCCGACTACCGAACCAAAGCAGAACGGTTCGTTGTCCGAACTCACCAAGCCGGAAAGACCTCGGAGTTCACTTTCGGCGCAGATTCGATAGTTGATGAAATGGACCAAATGAAGCTTTTGTGGGATTGGTCTTACGGCTGGGATTCAGTTTCATGCAACCTTGTGAATGGACCAATCAGGCTTGAGATCGTCACAACCGGTCCAACCGAAGCTCGTCGAAATCTCGATTGCCTCTGCCTCACGACCGATGAAACCTACCGCCCTTCCGGCCGACAAAAGCCTTTGTTCGCGTGTTGGGACGCTTTAGAAGAAATGCGAAAGCAAGGGATGCCCGATGTTGAGTCCCTCGTCTCAGCACGGAGTTCAGAACAGCCAAAGGCGGAAAAAGCGCCTTCGTTCTTGTGGAACGTTAGCAAACCGTGGGCCGACGAACTGCGCAAACCGCTAGCTGAGCGCGTTGATTGGCCCTTCAGCGTTGATCCGCCCTTGCTTCCAGACTTTCTGGCAATGTTCAAAGGTGGAAAGCCGGCGGTTTATAGCGACAAGAACAGCGGCCCGGTTTGGCACATTCCCTCTTATCCCGAGGCCTTCGCTACCGAGTCACCCGCCCTTGATTGGCTCAGGCGTCACCCCGAAAGCCGATTTGCAATCCTACTCAACTATGGGGAGCCTCAATGGCCGGTCGGCGCTGATCGTCAGGCGACTCGCGCAAATCTTCAGCGTTTTAAAAGCCAATTCGATGGATTTATCGCTGGCGAAAACATTGCTTATGCCGCCGTTGACGAGAAGGGATTCGAGGCGGCGATAAGGAGGGCCAAGTCCAGGCAAGAAGTGCTCGCCGCGCTGAAGAAGTTCAACACCGACGCCGTGGTCGCCAAGTTTAGCGATTACTTTGGCAAGCCTCTCAAACCGAACGAAGCATGGGTAGATGTGGTCTCGTGCCTCTCCGCAAACATCGAAGCGCTTTGCCATGCGCTGGGGGCTTGGGGGGTAGGTCGCATCGGCCACGAAAACACTGGTAACAGCCCAACTCTTTCCCGCCGGTTAGCATTCCTGCGCGGTGCGGCAAGGCAGTTTGAGTGTGAGTTGGTCGACTATCAGTCGGCAAACCTCGGAGATTCGGCGACGATGTTTTCTCGAGAGGCCTACTTCTATCCGGCATCCACACGCTACATTCTTGACAACTCCTACGACGCGTGGGCGGGCGCCGGAACAACCTGGCTCATGAAGGACTACCTACTCTGGTATCTAGCCGGAGCGAATACCTTTTACAACGAGCAAGGGGTTGACATCTTTTGGAAACCGGGCGGCGGAGCGGCCGGCGATGACTTCCCCGTTCAACTCTCGCCCAAAGGAAAAGTAGCGGAGGCAGTCCAGAGGGTTGTAAGCGCTCATCCCCGACCGACTCAGTTCACTCCCGTGGCCTTCCTGGTTGATGAAGCTCATGGGTGGTCACAAGAGCGGTTCCAACCCGGTGCATTCGCGCTCGACCCCGAATGGAATCCCGCGGTTCTTCGACCGGGAAGGCACGAGGCCGCATTGAGGGGTTGGTTCGACGTTGCTTACTACCCTGCGCCTCTAACCCAGAGCGAGCCCGCTACCGCGATTCGACAAACATTTGTCAACGGAATCTTCGGAGACATTTTTGATGTGATTGTCAACTCTCCGGGCCGAACCAAAGCTCTGAGTTCATATCCGGTCATCATCTCCGCCGGGGAAATCACGCTGAGTAAAGAGTGGTCGGATGCGCTCAATGTTTACGTCCAAAACGGCGGAACTTTGGTTGCCACTGTTGACCAGTTCGCTGGATCACCATTGTCATTACTCGGAAAGTCCACAAAGGAGCGCCTCGAAGCCTCGGGGTATCGCTGGTTGGGCAAATCGGAAACACCCACAGCTACTTACCAGTTCGCAAAATGTCTTGGCGAAGGTCGCGTCCTTGCCACAACTCCTGAGGGAGATCCACTAGCGGTTTTAACAAAAAGTGGAAAGGGGCAGGTTATCAATATTGGTATCCCCCTAGGTCTTGGCCACGATGATCGGCCGGTAGCGTTCCTCGGGCCGCTGATGCAACACTTAACCCAAGGGCTAACTCCCATTCGGGTAAAGGGTGATGTCGAATGGACGGTGGGCCAGTTGCCCGATGGCGGCTGGGTCGTGGGGCTTTTCAACAACTTGGGCGTCACGAAGCCCCAGCACGGCATTCTTCCGGTAGATCATTCCCAATCGGTGACTGTAAAACTTAGTGCCAATTGGGCGGTCAGCCGAAGTGAGGAATGGATGACAGGGAAACCTGTCAAATGGAGCGGAAATCAGAGTGAGCTCACGATCCCGGCGGGAGCGGTTCGCCTAGTTGCAATCTACCCAGCGCCCTGATTCAAGATGCACATCTCTACCTAAAGCCCAACCCTAATCAAAGTTCGGTCAGTCGGAGATACTTTGCTTAACCTCACTTCTGAGGGCTCAAGAATACGTTTCAGGCGTCTCATTTGGAGTAACGAAGCAGTCCCCAGTCCGCGAACGAATATTGCCATGCGCACCTAGCGTCTCAGAATCTCCCTGTTGAGGCACGTGACCGCCCGTGGCTAACCGTGTCCAATCCGCACTCACATGGAAGGGTCGTCTTCGCAAGAAGCACCACTCGTTTTGACCTACCCGGCCCTTGGCAGATTGCTCGAAACCGGTTTCAAAGAAGAGGTTTGCGAATCCCGGCGCGCCCGGATATACTTTCTGCTCATGGTCGTGTTAATTGCCTACGTTCAAGTTCAGCCGGATAGAATCGCCGAAGCTATCGCCGCATGCACTGAGGTTAGGGGGCTTTCGGTTTTAGAGCCAGGATGTGACCGATACGATTTCTTCCAAAGCCCGGAAGACGCTACTCGGATCGTTTTTGTAGAAGAATGGGATTCAAAAGCTGCTTTGGATTTGCATTTTCTGCAGCCAGCATTTCTAAATTTCGTTGCTACCATAAACCCGTGGTTAGAGACCGCCTCGGAGATTCGGATATTCGAATCGGCATTGCTGGAATAGAGCCTCAAAATCGCGCATGATTGGTAATTTTGCGTGCCTCGGATCGCCAAGCGAATGGTCATAATGCGTATGAGCTTATGAGTCGAACTCCTCTTTTCCATCAAATCAGTCGAGTCATCGGAACCGCGAACTTTTGTGATGCCGAGCGCATTTCAACGAGCGATGGCATTGAGCGCTTGGCTTCTCGACGCCAGTTCCTCAAGACTGCCGGAGCCGTTGGTCTGGCCATTTCTCCACTTGGGGCACTAGCCAGCCGCATGTACGCTGGCCCGCGCATAGCGATAATTGGCGGCGGATTGGCGGGACTAGCGTGTGCAGATCGGCTCCAAGCTAAAGGCTTCTCGGCAACGATTTACGAAGCCGCAACACGCCTTGGTGGTCGCTGCTTTAGCAATCGAGCCCTTATTGCGGGTATGGCTTGCGAAAACGGGGGCGAGTTTATTGATACGGGCCATAAGATGATGCTGGCTTACGCCAACGAATTCGGACTGGCGAAGGAAACCGTAACTCATCAAGTTGGCGAGGAGCGATTGTTTTTCTTTGGTCAGCATTGGACCGTGGAACAAGTGGTGGATGAGTTCCGTCAGGTTGTCGCAAACATGCAACCCGATCTCCACAGCCTGAGCGGAGCGGCGAGTTTTTACTCCAGTAACCAAGCGGATATCGCTCTTGATAATACGGATTTGGAAACCTATTTCGGAACAAGATGTGCAGGATTTCCGCTTGTGCAGGCGGTTTTGAACGAGGCGTTTTTGGCAGAGTACGGACTTGAAACGAGCCAGCAGAGCTCGCTTAACTTTCTGGGCTTTATGCGGCTAAATAAGCAATCAAAGTTCGAGCCGTTTGGGACGAGCGATGAACGCTACCACTTGTTGAACGGCAATGACGGAATCGTCGCGGGGCTGCAAGCGAAGCTAAATGGTCCGATCCAAAGGGGCGCAAGGCTAACTAAAATCGCCCAGAATGTCCGGGGCGAATACCTTCTTTATTTCAATGGATCAAATGTGCCCGAGAAAGCCGATGTTGTCGTAATGACGGTTCCATTCACCGTCCTGCGCGGAGTCCAACTCGATGCATCGCTCGGTCTTTCGAATAATAAGAAACGAGCCATCCAAACTCTGGGATACGGCAACAATGCAAAGACCATGGTCGCGTTCAACGGGCGGCACTGGGCAAGCGAGTTCCAAGCGAGCGGCACCAGCTACAGTGACCGAACCAACGTCCAAAACACGTGGGAATCCAACCCGGCCAAGGCGGGATCAAGGGCGATTCTAACGGATTACGCGAGCGGTCACCGCGGTGTTTCCCTGCGAACCAGCCACGTCCAACAACAGGTTGGTGCGTTCTTGAATGACCTTGAGGTCGTCTTCCCTGGCGTCAAGGCCACGGCGGTTGAGACAGGGGCAAACTACGTAGCTCACTTGGAGCATTGGCCGACTAACCCGAACTCGCTGGGCTCGTATACATGTTATCGGCCGGGGCAGTTCACCGGCATTGAGGGACTAAGCGCCGAGGCAAGCGGATTGATGAAATTCGCGGGCGAACATGCCGACTCCTTTTACTCGTGGCAAGGCTACATGGAAGGTGCCTGTTTGAGCGGTCTCCGCGCCGCCAACGAGGTCCTAGCCGACATCAAAGCTGGCCGAGTTTAGAGAGTTTTGCGAACGGACAGTTTCTTGTTGTGGCTTTGAAAGTTGGGTCGGAAAGCGCACAATTTCCAGGGGGAGCCACGGGATATCTTTCGCGAAACATTACTTAGGAACAAGCTTAGGCTTGCGAAAGCCCGAAAGTCTGCCGAGAATCTATAATCAAGGATATGGCGGAATTGGCAGAACTTTGGGCGCAGGCGTTGCCGGATATTCGGAACGCTGTCACCGGGCGTGGAGTTTGGACAGCTTTGAACGCCTGCGTTCCCCTCTCAACTGAGGGTGATTCGCTTGTTCTTGGGTTACCCAACAACGAAAGCGAGCTGGCTGGGCATCTTCGAATGCCCCAGATTCGCAAAGTTATCGAAGCTGAGTTCCTTAAGCGATCCGGTCAGATTGTCAACCTTAGAGTGATCGAAGGCACACGGCCTGAAGATTGGGAGCGCATGAAGCGCCGCGACCTTGAAGCCAGTCGTATGCAGGGCGCGGCGATGGATCGTGCCAAGGCAGAAATGTCGGCCCGTACGAACTGGGATTCGGTTTACGAAACCTTAAGCCGGAACTTCGCAGCAACTCAAAACAAAAGCCTTCCTCAAAACCGAGCGAAATTCTATGCCGAAAGCGTGAAACTCGTGGCTCTAAATCGAAAAGAGCAAGTCAACCGCGATGATTTGAACGAGCGAAACTTCGCTCGTTGCATTGAGCGGGTGGCCCAGTATGCCGATATTCCGAGCACGGTCGTTGCCGTCGAAGTTCTTAAACTCGCTGGCGAGATCTAAATCGTGGCCGACGTCATTGTTCTGGGTTCAGGGACCTCAAGCGGAGTGCCGGTGCTGGGTGTTTCGTATCCTACTTCGTTCCTTGCCAACCCAAAAAATCATCGCAGCCGTCCCTCTATTCTCATAAAGGGCCCAACGGGCAACCTCCTGGTGGATTGCGCGCCGGACATGCGGACGCAACTCTTGCGCGAGGGGATTGAAATGGTGGATGCCGTCATCGTCACCCACACCCACGCTGATCATATCATGGGTATGGACGATTTGCGGTCGTTCTGCCTGCGTTCGGGTGCGGATATGCCGATTTACACCTTGCCGCAATATGCAGCGGATGTACGACGGATTTTCAACTACGCTTTTGAAGATTTTCCGACTGGAATCGAAGTGCCCCGATTTGCGCTCCACGAGATTTCTTCGCTTCCTTCAAGGGTAGAACTTTGCGGATTGGAGATTATGATCATGCTTGTCCAACATGGGCCATGGCCGGTTTTGGCGCTGCGTATCGGGGACTTTGCTTACGTAACGGATGTGAAGACGATCCCGCCGGAATCGTGGGATTTGCTGCAAGGATTGGATACGCTGATTCTGGACGCCGTTCGGTTGAAGCCTCATCCAAATCACTATCACTTTGACGAAGCTCTCGCGGTGGCGAAGGAGCTGGGAGCCAAGCAAACCTACTTCAACCACCTCAGCCACGACTATGATCACGACGTGACGAACGCAGAGCTGCCCCCAAACATCCAGCTTAGCTTTGATGGGCAGCGGATTTTGATTTAGCCTACTGCAAGGATTCGAGATCAAGCAAGTCTTGGGGTCTTCCGCTCGCCTTTTTCGAATCAATCAACCACTTTTTGGAGATGCAGTCGGCGGAGTATTCTCCGAGTTGTAGGGAGACCCGATCCGCGTATGCACTTTCAAACTCGACCCCTGGGATTGAAGTTAGGATATCAACTCGCCAAGGAGGGGCTCCAAAATGGAAAATGAAGTCTTCTTGGAGGAGCTCGGCGGGCTCAAACACTGAAACTGGCGCGCCATACTCCTTCAAGCATAGGTAAAGCTTCTCGTGGTCGGGGGCGCTTACCGAAATCAGTACATCAAGGTCCTTTGTGAAACGCGGCTCCGCATGGTAGCCCACTGCGATACCCCCGACGATTAGATACCTAATCCCCGCGTCGTCGAGTGCCGCCAATAGTTCGATCCAGTGTTTTAGCGCCAGTTCCAGGATGCATCACCTCATAGTAAAGTTCACGCAGTTCAAAGATCGCGCGGACCCGCTCTTCCGGGGTAGCAGCGGCCCAGAACTCGCGGTCAAACGATCCGTCGTCCTCCGAAACCTTCCCCTTCGCCCCCATCATCCGATCTGAACGCATTCGTGATCTTATTATGAGCCATGCCCGAACCTCAGAACACTAAGCACCGAACCAATCTGAACAATCCTGAACGCCCCCACAAAAAAACCTGTCATGATCTTAGCGGGAATCGTCAAAGGCGTTTCTTTGTTCGTATATAAGCTAATGAGTCTCTCTGAACAATATCCGCTCCTCGGCCAGCTTGTGAAACCGACGGACCTGCACGGGCTGACGGATAAGCAGCTTCAAACCGTAACTGATGAAGTTCGAAGGGCTATTCTTGAGCAAGTTAGCCAAACAGGCGGGCATTTTAGCTCTAATTTGGGAACAGTTGAGCTAGCTGTTGCGCTTTATGCCACCCACAACATCCCGCCCGATAAGGTGGTTTGGGATACGGGTCACCAGGCCTACGCCCATAAACTCCTTACGGGAAGACTAGAGAGATTTCCTACATTGCGTAAACACAAGGGTATTTCCGGATTTTTGCGCATGGAAGAGCATGAACTGGATCACTTTGGGGCAGGTCATGCTGGGACCGCGATTTCCGCAGCGATGGGCTATGCAATTGCCCGCGACCAAAAACTCAAGATCAACCCTTCAATGGAACCCGAGCGGGCGATTGCGATTGCGGGCGACGCCGCGATTTCGAGCGGAATGAGCTGGGAAGCGCTGAATCATGCTGGCGAACTAGGCACAACAATGACGGTGATCTTGAATGATAACCGGATGTCAATTGCACCGAATGTTGGCGCACTGAACAACTATTTGAGTCGTCTTCGCGCTCGCCCTTGGCTTCAAGGTCTGGCCAAGAGGGCAAAAGACGTAGTCGAGCGAATGCCCGATCCGATCACGAAAGTAGCTTCGGGGATTCGCCACGGGATCACCCACTATATGGCACCGGAGAACACCGGAACGATCTTTGAGGAGATTGGTTGGGAATACATCGGCCCGGTGGATGGGCACGATTTGCCCTTGCTACTTGATCTGTTCCGAAATGTTCGTGAGCTAGATGGTCCCGTGTTTGTTCATGCCATCACTGTGAAAGGAAAGGGATACGATGTTTCCGAAGAAGATGCCCGCAAGTGGCATGCGGTGGTGCCGTTTGATTTAGCTTCCAACGATATGCTGAAATCGTCCGGGCCGGTGACTTTCACCCAAGCTTTTGGAGACGCTGCTTGCGAATGCGCAGAAGCCGATCCGGCGGTGGTCGCAATCACGGCGGCGATGCCTGATGGAACCGGTCTGACCCGATTTTCCAAGGAATTCCCGGACCGATACTACGACACCGGCATCGCTGAGCAACACGCCGTAACCTTTGCCGCGGGTTTGGCAGCCGGTGGAATCAAACCCTTCTGCACAATCTACTCAACGTTCCTCCAACGCGGATTTGATCAAGTTTTGCATGACGTATGTATACAAAACTTGCCGGTGCGATTTTTTATGGATCGCGCTGGTTTGGTTGGGGATGACGGCCCGACTCATCACGGTGCATTCGATATTTCCTTCCTCACCTTCATCCCGAACTTGAACTTGATAGCTCCAAGAGATACCACCGAAATGCGCGAGATGACCCATTATATGCGCACCTTTGAGAAAGGCCCCATTGCCGTGCGCTACCCGCGCGGCTCTTCCGACGATCGCTTGCCCGAAGCCAGAACTCCGATTCAGTTTGGCAAGAGCGAGCTTTTACGCGATGGGCGCGATTTGACGATCGTAGCGGTTGGCTCTATGGTTTCACCGGCATGGGAAGCCGCGACCCAGCTTCAATCAGAAGGTATTGATTGCGCCGTGATAAACGCCCGCTGGATCAAACCGATTGATGGCGAAGCGATTCGCGCTTCGGTTTCTAAGACGGGAAGGCTTTTGACCGTAGAGGAGAACGTGAGGACCGGCGGCTTCGGCCAGCAAGTGCGCGATCTGCTGGCTGGGGATTTTGAGATGGATATCTTGGCTTTGCCGGATAAATTCGTAGAACACGGCGCGCAACCTCTCATTCGGCGTGATTGCGGCCTCGATGCGGACGGTATCATGATGGCGGCGAGGGCAATGCTTAAGCAGGCCACGTGAGCGACCGATCATCAAGAGGATAGCTTGCTCGGCGGTCGATTGGTACGAGATTTTGACTGGGTTTTTGTTCGCCTTAACCATGGACTAAGGATTTCTCCACCTCGTGCACTCGCGTGATGGATGGCTCGCGCCTAACCCTACCGTCGCTGGTTGCCGTTATCCATATCGCTCACGATCATCCAGCGCCCAGCCGCGTTCTTTCTCAGAGTCAGCGTGAACTTGCCGGTGTCGGGTTCCCCACGCTTGTGCGAATAGCCCCCGATGATGAAGCCGATCTTATTGGAGACTTCGTAGTGCAGAGTACGCAGAGCGAGATCGCCGCCCAATCCGGTGTAGTGCGTCATGATCGCAGCGCGACCGCGGGTAGGTGGCTGGTCCCCCGCGAGAACGAAGCCATCTTCGGCGAACAGCGTCGCAAGCCCCTTCGCATCCTTCTTCTGCCACGCAAGCTCATAGTCGGTGAGAACGCGCTGCAGGGCTGGTGGCAGGTCAACGGAGGGCAGGACGGAAGCTTGAGCTGTCAGGCACAGTTTGAACAGCGCGAAGGTTGTCATGGCGGAATTATACATCGTTCAAAAAATGCCATTAGAGAACGAACCTACCGCTTCCCGATCCGCAACTTAAAACAGTTCCGGCATCGCGCCTCATAGCTCTCGGTCGCCCCAATCAAAATGATCGGGTCGTCCCGATGGGCGGGCTTGCCGTCTATTTGTCGGTAAGTGTGCGAAGCTGTCGCCCCGCAGTGCATGCAGATCGCGCGTAGTTTGACCACTTCATCCGCCAGGGCCATGAGCCGCGGCATCGGCCCAAAAGGCTCGCGGCGAAAATCTTGATCTAGCCCCGCAAGAATAACCTCGCACCCGCTATCCGCCAGTTTCACCGCCAGCGCGCAAATCGAAGCGTCGAAGAACTGAACTTCCTCTACGCAAACCACCTGCGTATCCGGCTTGATCTGGGCGGCGAGTTCCGTTACAGCGCGTACCGGCACGGCTTCGTGCTTTACGCCCATGTGGGAAACCACCATGGTCTCGTCGTAGCGGTTATCAATCGCGGGCTTGAACACCTGCACGCGGCGTTTGGCATAGAGGGCCCGACGAGCACGGCGGATAAGCTCCTCGCTTTTGCCCGCGAACATACTTCCGCAGATCACCGTTATCGAACCAAGCGATTTCTTAGCCATAGAACAAAAAAGCCCTGGAGCTATTATGCTCCAGGGCTTTGATTCTGCGAGTTTACAGCTTGGTAACTGTAAACACAACTTCCCTGAACCGAAGGTTTGGAAGCATGGCCCGGACTCTTACCGGAGTGTTTGTTGACACTGGAATCGTCGTAATCGGAACATCAATGAACTTGCGTCCCTCCCCGATAAAGACTGATCCCGGCAACGATGCCGCCGCGCTCGAATCGGTGATCGTAACTGTTACGCCGTTGGAAGGCGCAACCGAATAGAGAACGATTCGCATCATTCCGCCAAACCCGCCGTGAATCGAAACGGGGGTTACCGCCAGCGATTCAATGCGTTGCGTTGGCGTTACCGTGAGAGTGGCCGACCTGAATCGCGTATCGTATGTAGCCTTAACGGTTCCACTCGTTTGAGTGCCGACCTCCAGCGTGCTAATCGTAAACGACTTGGTCTGCTCACCGGCATCGAAGTGAACGAGGGTTGGAGGGCTGATGATCGAGCTTGTATCCGTGACCTTGACATCAATGCCGCCAACTGGAGCAGGATTCAACAGGTTAATCGTTCCCGTAGTAGGCTGGCCGCCCTCAACGATCGCTGGGTTGAGCGTCAGCGAACTCACTTCTGTGGTGACGGGCAACAACGTAATCGTCGTTGACTTTGTCACTGCATCGGGGGTTGTTACCGAGATGGTTCGAGTGATCGTTAGGCTCGTTCGATAGGTTGTAACTACGAACGGTGCTGTATTTCGCGCTCGGGCAATGGTCACGGTTGCGGGCAAGCTAATCGCCGACGAGTTGTCCGAGAGTACGATAACCAATCCGGCTGGACCCGCTACACCTGATGTTTTGACCAAGCCGCTCACGACGTTGCCACCGGTAAATATTGCGGGCGTTACGTTTACAGAAGCCATGGTAGGCACGCGAACAGTCAGGTTAGAAACACGCTCAACGTTCTGGTAGATCGCCGAAAGGCGCACCGTTGCGTCAATGTCAACCCCGAAGGTTCGAACGTTCACGTTTGCAACTTTTTGACCCTGGGGCAAGAATACGGTGTCAGTTGCAAACCTCGCAATAACGTCGTTTTCGCTTTGCAACGTAATTGTTACTCCAGCGGCAGGGGCAGGATAAAGGATTTCAATCCGAGCTTGAACTGTGGATCCACCTCGAACGCTGGTTTGGCTGAGCGTAATGCCCTTGTAGCCGGCGGCAGCAACCGCTTGGCCCGCATTAATCACTCCCCATCCCCATCGGTCGTCCCAGCCAATCCTACGATCAGCTTCGGTCGGCAAATCAATGAGGTCGCGAGCCGTGCTCTGCATGATTTCGTCAATCTGCTCTGGCGTGAGGGTTGGGTTCACAGAAAGCATCAGGGCCGCAACTCCGGCGGCTTGGGAACTACTGTATGAAGAACCAAAAACAAAATTCTCAGTTAGGTATTCGTTGAGTGTGAACTCGGTCGGATCAATACCGGCTGGGCCCGTTCGATCCGTGCTGAAGATTCGCCAGCCCGGTGCGCAAAAATCAACCAAGTCATCTTCGACGCCAAACATATTGGTGCCGACATCGTCAACGGCCACGATTGCATTCGTGACGTTTACTCCTTCGATATCAATATTTGCCGGAAACTCTAGTGTGCCGGTGTTGCCCGCCGCGCAATAGTGAACCATTCCGCTGTTATGGGTTAGAAAATAGGAATCTTCAATCAACTCTGACTGCTCGGCATAAATGTTGGGGTTGTTGCTTACTTGCACACCCAATGTTTGAGCCCAAAAGAGCGCTTCGCTCACCCAAGTTTCCTGAGTGAAAAATGCGCCGACTCCTACCGATGAGTGAGCTCGACCGTTAACGGTTTTACAACCGCCAGCAACTCCCGCTCCACCAAAATTATTGTTAGTCAGACCCGTCATCGCTCCAGCCATGATCGTTCCATGAACATCAAAAATGGACATGGGCTGACCGATTCCGCCATCATCCGTAAAGTCTTGTGTTTCAGAACGATTAATATCCTGGTGGCCCAAATCAAGGCCGTCATCTATAAGGAGCACGCCTACTGTGGGCGAACCAAAGGTCGCGTTCCAGGCGCTCTCCACATTAATGTCAATCCAGAACAGAGGGCTGCTACCAAAACCTGCGATTTGACCAGTATTGCGGAAGTTCCATTGAAGCGGATAAAACGGATCGTTGGGGACCGCGGATTTCTTGCCACTAAACGTCATGCCGGAGGTCGCGTATTTGATGTCCTGTCGCATGGCAATGTTGTTTGTCTGCTGCAAAACCTTAAAACCATCCTTCGATGGAACCGTGACCTTAAAAACACCCGGCACTACGTATCGCTCGACCTGACCGATGGTTCCGAATCCCGCCGCCGTGCTTTCTTGTTTGGGCTTAATATAAATTTGATTGCCCATAAACATCGGCTTGCCAAATTTATCGTTGAAAACCGGTGCGGCAAACTTGACATTTGGCATTTTCGAGAAAGCACTTACCAAGCTCTCCGAAGTTCGACCAACTGCCTTTACAAACCAAACACCCGCAACTCCTGATCGCGTTGTTGTGTCTTGTTCAGAATGGCTCATTCCATTGGGCCAAGGCACTGAGGTCAACTTTGGATCAAGGGTAACCGCAATTGTTCCATCCATCAAATCAAGGGGAACGTATTGCTTGTGGTGGACACGGCTGTATTGGGCCGAAGCACTCATTGCCAGACATGCTAACCCAGCACAGGTTAGCGCACGAAATTTCACTTCACGCATATGCACATTCTACAAGATGGGATGAACCCCGCAAAGGGTTCAGGTGAAATTTTATTTAAAATTTTGCAGAAAAAGCTAAAAAAGGCCAAATTTAGCGCAAAAGGAGCGTTGGCTCTGGTCGTTCGCTATAAGAATGCTGGGGACATAGCAGGTGAATCGGAAGCGTCGCCTGGCTCCAAACTGGCGATTTTCGCCCGATGTAAACATGATAAATCATGTGCCCATCCTTTGTTCGCGCCCATTTTGAAATGCCAGTTCCGCTAAAAAGAATTATGTATTGGCCAGCCGGTATTTGAATCTCATCGGAGAACGCATGAGAGGCCAACCCTATATCGCCATGCAAGAGGGACGACTCGCTAATCACCGCATGACCGCGCAAAGTGACGCGCATTGAACCCTGATTTTGCATCAGCAAAAACTCTTGATCCGCAGATTCAGCTCGTTGAAGTCCTACTATCCTTAGCATTGAACTCGTTCCTTTAACAACCAGACGGTTGTTTTTACTATTTTGACTCAAATTGAAACGAGCAATGTCAGATTTGTGTTAAGTTTATGAGAATCGGAAAGGAATGTATGAAAAAAACTGTTTTGATCGTGGGTTTGCTTGCGGCGGTTGGCGCAGGTGGTTATTTTGCTTACGGAAAACTCCTTAAGAAATCGCCGCTTGATAGGGGAACGGAAGTGAAACTGGTTTTGATGCAGCAGTTGGAAGCCGGAAAGGACCCTGAGGGTACAAGCGTGAAACTGATGGTTGCCGAAGATGTTCTGACCGCGGGCGGTGGGGGCATTGCGATTCACAAGGGAAGCTTGCTGAGCGGGAAAATCAGCCAATCGCGAGGGGAAAATGCTCTTGCCGCGATCACAAACAAACCGGCCCGCCTGGAACTCATGATCAACCAAGCCATTGCCGCCGATGGGCAAGCCATAAAGTTAACCTCCGCCAATAACGGCATCTTGGATCAGCCCATTAGTCTGAACCGTGGCAATACCGGGCGACAAAACCTTTCCGCCAAGCTTCAAAGCATCGCTAGCGACCCTGAAGTGATGCGAGCGCTAAGTCAAATTGAGCGTTCATTCAAAGAGGGCGGCAGGGTGGACGTAACTGACGAAACCACCAAGAGGGGTTTCGAAAAGATCGCGAAACAACTAAACATGAAGAATCTTGAAGAGGTTGTTTTAGGGAACCGTGTGGCCGAAGTCAATTCTGTGCTCGATTCCGCCGAAAAGGTGGGAACCGTTCTCAGCGATCCGCTCGCGATTGGCGCCGTTTTGGAACTTGCCAACATCGCTGGCGAGATCGGAAGCAAACTTGGCCAGATGCTCAAGGGACGCAAAATCATCGCCTACCCGGGCACTCCGATTAGCGTTTTCGTAGGAGAAACGACGCAAGTGCATCCGGGGTAATGGTCTGAGGGACCCCCGCCAAGCTCATAATAGAGCGGTGTTCATAGACACTCATTGCCACCTGAACGATAAGGAGGCGTATCCTGATCCCTCTGCTGAGATTGCCCGCGCATTTGCCGTGGGCGTGACGGGCTTAATGATTGTGGGTGTGGATTTGGATGGGAGTCAGCGGGCGGTTGAAATCGCCGAAAGGCACGAGGGGGTTTATGCGATTGTGGGGCAACATCCCAACTACGCCCAGCACTATTCGCCTTCGCTGTTAAGCCACTTTGAAACGCTGCTGAAGCATGAAAAGGTGGTGGCTTTGGGTGAAATCGGGCTAGATTTTTACCGCGATCACGCGAGCTCTGCCCAACAAAAAGCTTGTCTGAACGACCATCTTGACCTCGCTGAAACCACAAACAAGCCGGTTGTGTTTCACTGCCGCGAGGCATACAATGATCTCCTGAGCCTGTTAGAAGAGCGCAAATACACGGGCGATACTCTTTTTCATTGCTTCGCTGGAACTCTTGAGGATGCTGAGCGGGCCATGAATCTGGGGCTCTGCATGTTCGGCGTGGACGGCCCGATTACCTATCCGAAGGCCGATGAACTGCGTGCAACCATAGCCAAAATTCCCCGGGATCGGATCGTTCTTGAGACGGACTGCCCTTATTTGAGCCCGGTGCCTTACCGAGGCAAGCCAAATCACCCGGCCTACATTCCTCTCATCGCCGAGGGTTTAGCGAAACTCTGGAACTGTGATTCGCATGAGGTTGGAATCATGACGAGCCAGAATGCTCGTCGCTTCTTTCGGCTGTTGGGCTAGACTATTGCTTCATGTCCGCCTTCGCCCTTTCGCTCGCCCTCATCACTCAGGCCCGGCCCGAAGTTTTTTACTCTTTCGGCAGTTACGATTCAAAGGTTCCCAAGCCCAGCGCGATCCTTGGTTATGAGATAGGCACCCGCCACACCACTTATTACAACCAGCAACGCGTTGTTGAAGCGATTTGCAACACCGCCAAATCGCGAACGCGCTACTTTGAGTATGGGAAAAGCACGGAGGGCCGCCCGCTAAGGGTTGTAGCGATTAGTTCGCCGGAGAATATCGCTCGCTTAGAGGAGATCCGCCTGGCAAACGAAAAGCTTGCCCACGGCCAAAACGACCCGGCGATCAAGAAGAACAACCCGACCATCATCTGGATCAACGAGACGATCCATGGCGACGAATCTGCGAGTTTTGAATCTGGGATGATGCTTTTGTATAACCTTGCGGCATCAAACAGCCCCAAAATCACAGAGCTCCTCAAAAAGGCCGTTGTAATCGTCAACCCATGCTATAACACCGATGGGCATGAACGATATGTGATTTACCAGAACTCGATCGCCACCGGGAGCACCGATATGGGTTCTCCCGAGCATCGCGTTCCGCAATCGGTTAATGGGCGAACTAACCACTATCGCTTTGATATGAACCGTGATAGAATCTCGTTCTCACAGCAAGAAACCCGCCAAGAGATCAAAGAGGTTTTGCGCTGGAACCCGCAGGTCTATTGCGACCAGCACGGCGAGGTTGACACCTACTTCTTCCCGCCCACGGCGATGTCTGTCCACAGTTTCTTTGATCGGGAGCGCTATAACAAATGGACCGATGTGTTCGGAAAGGCCACGGCAAACGCTTTTGATAAGCAGGGCTGGGGTTATTTTATCAAGGACACCTTCGATTTCTATTTTCCCGGCTACCTCGACACTTGGGCGACTCTGACCGGCGCAATCGGCATGACCCACGAAACCGACGGAGCTGAGATTCTGTCGTTCGATGCCGATGGGGTTGAGCGATCGCTCTGGGGCGGAGCGGCCAAGCATTTCACCTCGGCGATGGCTGTAATCGGCTCGGCCGTGGCTAATCGGGAGGCGCTCTTGGATTCGTTTGGGGCGTTCAAAGCCAAGTGCGTTTCCGGCGAGTGGGCGGGTAAGAACCGCTTTCTCACCGCTTTCTCCCAAGATCCGGTAAAGATTCAAAGACTTGCAGATAACCTAAAGGCAAGTGGAATAACCATAAAGACCGGTTTGGGAAGCGTTAGTCTTGATGGAGAATCGCTTTGGAAGGATTCCGGCAAGTTCTCCGGGAACGGAAGCTATCTAATGTTAGATTTAGCCCAGCCCCAAGCCGCCTCGGCAAAGATGCTGCTCACGAACGAAAACACCTTCGAAGAGGAGTTCGTGAAAGAGCAGTTACGAAGGAAGGAGAAGAACGAAGGCGGCGAGTTTTATGACATGACGGGGTGGTCACTGCCGCTCTTACATGACGTTAAAGCTTGGTGGACGACATCAGCTCCCCGAATTAGCGAAATGATGGTTAAGCGCCGCTCTTCCTCTCCGGCGGGCGAGATTGGATACGCCATTCCTCCCAGCCATCAAGCCTCTTTGCTTGCCGTGAAACTGCTCGCCAAAAACCTGAGAATTGGGTTCACGGACAAAGAGATCAAGGTCAGCGGAGCCACCTGGCCGGTAGGAACTCTTCTCATTCTTAAAGGACGCAACGAGGACGGCTACGACAAGATCGTGAATGACCTCGACACGGATCGCGTTGCCGAGCCGCTGAACACCGGCTATCCCGATGAGGGCCGCTATGGAACGGGAAGCAGTAATGTCTATAAACTTCGCCCCTTCAAGGCGGCGGTTGTTTTCGGCGATGACGCCAGCCCAACTCCATTCGGATCAACCTGGTACGTGATGGAGCAAGTCTTCAAGTTCCCTTTCACCCCGCTCACTCGGTCGAGCATACGCGGAGATCTGAACCGTTTCAGCGTGATCTTGGCTCCGGGTGGGCGTTTGGAAGTAAATGATGACCTCAAGAAATGGGTGAACGACGGCGGGTGTCTCGTCTTGATGGGCGGCGCGCCCTCCAATGGCGGCTTCATGTCGCTCACTTCAAAGAGTACGGCTTCATTTCCGGGTGGCATTGGTAAAGCCGTGCTCGACCCGGAGAATTGGCTGTGCTACGGGGCCGAGGATACGATGATTGGCGTGCAAGTCGGAGGTTCGGCGTTTTTTGATTCCAACTCAAACTCGGCCGTAAAGATCGTAGATGCGGAGAACACCGTTTTACACGGCTGGACTTGGCCCGGAGAAACCGAGAAAGGAATCCGGGGAACGGCGTGCGTTCAAACCCAATCGGTTGGGAACGGCAATGTAGTCTGGTTCGCCGAAGACCCCACCGAGCGCGCGATGTGGCCCGGAATGTACCCGCTTCTGGTGAATGCAATGGTTTACGGTCCGCGGCTTTAGCGGCGTGCTTCACAATTCGCCCCGCCAGAACGGGATCGCAGCGGTCTGCCCCTTTCTTGAAGACGTTTTAGGAGTAAGTTCTTGGGGGAATCTTCGGGTTTTCGCGCCACATAAGATGACCACACTCTGGCCTTTCAAATGTGGCTCATCGTGTAAACTCCGCAAGTCTAAGCGATAGGCAATTGGTTCCAATATCAGCGGTGAAAGGAATACGAGATAAGCGGAATACTTCAAGGCCATGGAGCCATCCCGCCAAAACGGGATCGCACGACAGATCAAAGCGGGCTCGGTGTGGCGCGAGAGGCGTGTAGCTCTCCCATATCAGAGAAAGCGTATGTTCTTCCAGGGTGGGATAAGATAAAGTTTTGAACCACAAGAAGTTGCTAATTCTTGCCCTTGGTAGTTGCATCATCTGCCTGGCATCGTGGATCCACTGGCGGATGGATGCCCCTACACGTGAGGTGCGGTTGTGGTCGGGGTGTGTGGGCCGTTCAGTGGCCACTTGTAGTCGGCCCGCGGGGTACGGGCCAATTCTTAATCGTTGCCCGGAATACTTGGTTTGCCCAGGTGACTCGAGTGAAATCCACTATGTTGTCTCAAAGAAGGAGCCAAGCACCGATTTCTCGTGGACGTTCTATTTTTATGCGATTATTGCAGTGGACAAAGACGACCGCATTGTCGCTGTAACCGTGGATAAGATGTACAGTTCGTTGTAGGCAACGAGCCGACAAACTTTAACGCAACGCTTGTAACTTATCCAAATCCCCCATTAGCTTCATAAACACTTCCGGCGTGAGTGATTGCGAGCCGTCGCTCATTGCGTGTTTGGGGTCGGGGTGAACTTCGATCATGAGGCCATCCGCGCCCGCCATAACGGCGGCCTTGGCCAATGCCGGCACATATCGAGCTACTCCTACTCCGTGGGAAGGATCAACGATTACGGGCAGGTGAGAATACTCCTTGAGGACCGGGATTGAGTTCAAGTCCAGCGTGTTTCGGGTATACGAACGATCAAGCGGTACGATTCCCCGCTCGCACAAAATCACGTTCGGATTACCTTGATTGAGGACATATTCGGCGGCAAGAAGGAACTCATCAATCGTGGCGGCGGGCCCGCGTTTCAGGAAAACCGGCTTCATGCTCTTTCCCGCCTCGATCAACAACGGGAAGTTCTGCATGCTACGGGCTCCGATTTGCAGGACATCTACATAAGAAGCCACTAGGCCGACCATGTCCGGCGACATGACCTCGGTGATTGTGGCGAGGCCATAATCGGCGCCCACTCTCTGCATGATCTTTAGGCCCTCTTCGGCGAGGCCCTGGAACGCGTAAGGCGAAGTGCGGGGCTTGAACGCGCCACCCCGAATGATCGTAGCCCCTGACTCTTTCACAACCTTAGCGCACGCCTCAAACTGGTCGAGAGATTCGATGGAACAGGGCCCGGCCATAACGGTAAACGTGTTCGGGCCGACAGAGACGGTCGGCGAAACGGGCACTTCGGTTTTGGTTCGCTGCCACTCCATCGAGGCAAGTTTGTAAGGGCGGCTAACGTGAGTTACCTTGCTTACGGCATCTAGACTTGCCAAAATGCCAGCCAAATCATCCCGAATCTCGGCGGGTACCGAACTGGGGATGCCGATTGCGATTCTATCGCCGGGCAAAACTTGGGGTTCAAGTTTGCTCTGGCGAATCGCTTCGCAAACTGCGTTAACTTGGCTATCCGTAGCCCCGAACTGCATCAAAACGATCATTTACCTCAAGAGGGTACCTTCAAGGAAGTGACCAAACGGGCCGCTCAGACACCAATACCGTATTTCATCTTGGCGGCCGTGTTGGCCTCGGCCGTCTTTGGCGCATGGATTCCGCTTGAAACCATGCCGATTACGGACGCCTTGGAATCCATCTATTCGGATTCGCAAGGGGCGGCGATGGGGCACGCGCTCATTGGTTTAATCCTGTTTTCGGGATTGCTTTGGATGACGCTTAAGAAGCGCGTAGTCCCGATCCCGCATCTCAAGATTCTCCTGCCATTGGCGATCGTGGAGCTAGCCGTCACGATTTCGTTTGGAGTTTCTCAATATCGTCACTTGAGTCTGATGACGTTGCTGGAATGGCTGGCGTATGGGGCAACTTTCATTCTAACGGTTGCATCGGTCGGGCGTGGGAGCGGAGTTCGTTGGGTCCTGGTTGCCTTCACGGTCGCCGGAGTTTGGCTTGCCCTTTTAGGAATCAGGGAGTACGGAACCCAGGCTGATCCGACTTGGCGGATTTTTGCGCACACGATGGGGCCAAACGCGCTCGCCGCATTCCTCTGCGTTTGCCTATTCCCCGCCTGTATTCTCGCCGCGACAGAAGATCGGGTTGGAAAACTCATGGCCGGGATTGCGGGCAGCATGATGGTCGTGAGTTTAATGCTAACCGGCTCGAAGGGAGGATTGCTTTCGGCGGTAATCGGGGGAATCGTAATGCTTCTCGTTTCCGGCAAACTCATGAGAAAGTCCATAATCGGCCTTGGGGCTTGCGCGGTTTTGGGCTTCGGGTTGGCGTATGGCATTACGCACCGGCCAACCAAGGCGGGCCCGATCGGTTCGCCCTTGGGCCGGGTTGCGGGAGCAGCTTCGACCTCCGAACAATCGAGCGGTTTTCGCAAAAACCTGTGGGCGGGCTCCATCAAGCTAATGACCATGAATCCGTTGGGATACGGCATCGGAACCTACCGCTTCCAATCTGCGCGAACGGGCACAACAACCCAGACCCAACTCGCCCATAATTCCTTCCTCCAACTCGGGGTTGAGGCCGGGGCGCTTGGACTAACCGGATTCCTAGTTTTTCTAGCCTTACTCGCTCGCGCCTCGCTCACGGGATCAAGAACGCAACCTGATGCAACCCGCCTCCAAAAGGCAGCAGTTGTGGCTTCTATCGCGGCGTTTCTGGCTCACAGCGTTTTCGATAGCGACCTCCAAGTCTTTGGCTTGGGTGTGATGTTTTTCGTCTTGTGCGGCATGGCATTGCAACTCGCGATTGATGGCTCAACTCCAGAATTTCTGCAACCTGCCTTTCGAAAGAGCTTAATTGTTTCATCTTGCCTTGCTCCCCTCGCGATGCTCTACTTTGGGTGGGTGGATATTCGCCATGGCATGCTTAGAGGCGGCCTCAGCGCCACGACCCGAGAGCAACTGAGCACCGACATCCAGTCGCTTCAGGCGCTGGCTCCGCTGGATTCGCGGGTCTTTTTTACGAGCTACCAACTGTCTGCTTCTGCGCAGATTTATCGCGCTGAGCAGCGTTCTTTCCTCACAAGGGCGATAAGTCTCGGCCCGTCCCTTGCCATGTACCGCGCCCTTGCCCGGCTCGACAAGGCCGAACAATCGGGGAACCCGGATCAATTTCTGGATAAGGTTTACGAGCTCGACCCTTACAATTATCCGGCACTACTTCTGGACATCGAACAAAATCGGAAGGATAACCCAGATCGCGCGAGGAGGGCGGCGCTGAAGTTGGTCGCTTCCGAGACCACCCCTTATTTCTTGATTCGATCCATTCCGGAGCTCATTCCACTAGAAACCTACCAGGGTCGGGCATTCCTCGCGGAGAGCCTTGAAGGCGAAGCCAAGGCAGAAATGCTAAAACCAGCGGTTGTGGGTTTTGTGCGTTTTGCGAAGATCACTGCGCCAGAGATCAAGCGTTTTGCGGACGGTGGAGTGGACGGTGGATTCGGAGCCATGACAAAGGTGGAAGGGATTGCAAACCTCGATGCTGGGCTCGCTTTGGTTGCAACCTATCGCCTAGTGGGGGACGTTGCATTGGCCGAATCTGCCCGAGAGTCACTCGTGAGAGCTCGCGATTCCTTGAGATAAGCGCTCACCAGCCTTTGTGCGATTGGCACCGCAACATCGCCGCCATGACCGGATTGCTCGACAAGAACTGCGATGACAACTTTGGGGTTATCAATAGGGGCAACGCCCACGTACCAAGCGTGAGTTCTGCGGCCCCTCAAATGCTCGGCCGAGCCTGTTTTTCCTCCCCATGTTACGCCCGAAATGCCGCCATATCTGTGAGCTGTCCCGGAATTGACAACGGCGACCATTCCCTGCTTCAGAGTTTGCCAGAACGACACTGGAAGCTCGAAGTTCCGAGCTAAGACGGGTTTCGTTTGGCGTACATTTCCCCAACGATCTACGGTTGCCTTTACGAGGTGGGGCTCATATTGTTTTCCCTCGTTTGCGACAAGGGCAACAAGACTCGCCATCTGGAGCGGGGTGGTGGAGACATAGCCTTGCCCAAATCCCATTTGAACCAAATGCCCGGTGAAAAACTCACGAGGGCCGCGCTTGGGACGGTTCAGCCATTCCTCAGTGGGGACAACCCCGGGGGCTTCCCCAAGCAAATCAGGTTCATTGGGACGTATTGAACCAAAGACTTGCCTGCCAAATCCAAGGTCTGTCAGCGTTTGGCACATCGAATCCTTACCAATCGCGCCCGCCCACGATCCGAAGTAGGTATTGCACGACTTGCTAAAGGCCGTCAAGAAAGAAAGCGAGCCAGCGCCGTGATTTTCGCATCTGAATTTCTGCCTTCCAAGCTCGTAATAGCCGGGGCAATTCACGGTTCGGCCCGGATTAAAGATGCCCGCCTTCGCGGCGGCGATTGCGGTAGCTATCTTAAAAACTGAACCGGGCGGATAGGCCGCCATAGTCCGGTTAAAGAGTGGCTTGCGCGGATCAGCGAGCAATGCTTCGTAATCTTCCTTCGAAACCCCACCTTCAAAGGCGGACAAATCGAAAGTCGGACGTGAAGCCATGCAAAGGATTTCGCCAGTTGTGGGCTCGATCATAACGACGGCTCCACCGTCAGATTTGTGGGCCCGGCACGACTGTTCTAAAAGCTCGTTTGCAAGCTTTTGCAGTTCACGATCAATGGTTAAAATGAGGCGGTTTCCGGGTCTTGCCTCTTCCTTCGAGACAATTCTAACGGCCTTTTTCTTCGCTGAAACAACGTTTTCGAGGCCCGGCTGACCCATTAGCTCTCGTTCATGCGTTCGCTCTAGTCCGTCCTTGCCAACGTAAGCCGCAGGCGTGAGATCAGTTCCCCGCAATTGCTCGCCGATTCGCTCCAAATCCTTGGGAGAAGGTGTTCCCACGTAACCCAAAATGTGCGACATTTCCACGGTGTTTGGGTAGTAACGCATAGGCTGATTGGATACATCAATTCCCGGCAGAAATTCGCCTGACTCCGCAATTTTTGTTGCCACTTCGACGTCAACGCCAACATAAATGGGGGCGGGTAAGTTGGGGCGAAGGTAGCCGTCTTTGAGCTCCTTTTTCAGCTTCTCTACGTCCGCCCCTGTAAGCTGGGCCAGCCGATCCAGGACCCAAATGTTCTTGTTTACGACCGCTGGGACGCCGGTGACCACAAGCTCAGACCTAACCCCGGCAACCAGCCGGTTCTTGCGATCGTACATGAGGCCGCGGGGGGCCATGACGTCCAACCGGCTGAAGCCCGATCTTGCCGCTCTATCTAGAAATTCTTCGGCTTGGACCACCTGGAGATACCAGAGCCTAACGAACACTCCCGAAAGTGCAATGAAGATGCAGCCAATCGCTCCGATAAGCATCGGGTCAATTTCTTGTTTGGGCGGAGCATGGATTACAGACAAGCGTGACTTCTATTATGTCGCCGTTAACCACAGCCAAGTAGAATTCCCGCCATGAATATCCTGTTTGTTTGTGTGCACAATGCCGGGCGATCACAGATTGCGGAGGCGTTTGTCAACAATTTCGGAGAAACGGTCCAGGCTCGCTCAGCGGGAACAGTCGGGGGAAAGACATTGAACCCGATGGCGGTTGAGGCGATGAGCGAATTGGGCATCTCGATGGAAGGTCAATCACCAAAACTGCTGACACTCGAGCTAATTGACTGGGCGGATCGGGTGATAACGATGGGGTGCGGAGTTGATCAAGCGGTTTGCCCTGCTGGCTTTATGGTCACCGAAGACTGGGGCTTGGAAGATCCGGCTGGACAAGATATTGAGGCGGTGCGACGGATTCGTGATGAAATTCGTTTGCGCGTTCTAGCAATCCTCAACGATGAAAAAGTCGGCTAGCTCGCCGGCTTGAAGCGTTCCCATTAAACCCTGATCGTGATTCGCGATCGCGCCCATTTCGGTATAAGCGCGGATAGCCTCTTCCCTCGTGACGTTCTCCGTTGGGTCAAAACCTGCCGGGCGATTAACCGCCGTTTCGATGCCAATCATCGGATCGCCAAGAACAATGGGCGAATCGGAGTTGAAACTCATCTCGATCCCAGCATCTAGCACCGATCTGAATCGCTTGAGTTTGCTCGCCCGCTCGGGGCCGAGTTGATGCTTGTAGGCGTGGCCGAAACGATGCAAGAACTCGGGTTGCATGGTGACGTGCGAGCCAAGCTTCGCCATTCTCTCGATTTGGGCATCGCTCAATATCATCGCGTGTTCGATTCGGTGTCGCGCGGGGTCTTGCGTTTGCTCGTAGGCGTCCATAACCAGGTCGGTGGAGCGATCGCCGATGGTGTGAGTTGCAACGCAAAAACCCGCCTCATCTGCCATTCTTACCATTTCGTTCAAGCGATCAGCGCTATACATCAGTTGGCCATCCGTTTCACCTTCAGGGGTTGAGCCCGTAAATCGCCCATAGATCGCCGCCGTAGCCGACCCTATCGCCCCATCCGCGAAAATTTTCAGTCCCCAAACCTTAAGCATTTCTTCATCGAAACCCTGCGTTAGCTCGTTCAAATCCCCGCGCAAGACCCTCGAACGATTAGCACTTTTCGCAAAGACCGCCCCCCATTGCAGGCAGAGCCGAACCCTGACCTTGTTTCCGCTTGCAGCGGCGATTCGATAGGCTTCGAGCTCCAAGGGCAGGTCATAGCGCCCCGTCATCATATCGGTCGCGGTTCCAATGTTAAATCCCGCCATTTTCTCGCCAGCCGCGAGTATTGCCTGGACCATTTGCCCAAGCGTCGCCGGAGGTGCAGCGGAGGTTACGCGCTCGTGGGCGTGTTCCAACAAAACTCCCGTTAGTTCCCCGCTGGCGTCTCGAACATAGGTTCCGCCGCTAGGATTGGGAGTCTCACGGTTAACATTGGCAAACCTAAGAGTGGCAGTGTTCGCGATGCTCGCATGACCATTGACATGCCGCAGGAGAATCGGGCGATCTGATGAAACTTTGTCCAGATCGTGCTTTGTCAAATGCTGAGCATCGCCAAATTTCGTTTGATCGTAATGCACGGCCATGAGCCACCCATCGGGGTGGGTTTCATGTCGCTTTCGAACGATGTCCAGCACGTCCGACTTGGTTTGGCATTCGCTCAGATGGAGCTTTTGTAGGTCCAGCCCCATGGGCAAAATGTGGCAATGCGCATCAATGAACTTAGGCATGATGGTGCGCCCGCGCATATTGATGACTTCCGCCCCGGGCGCGTCGGCAATGGGATCGCTGGTATTCCACACCACGCGGCCGCCATTGATAAGCATCCGCCGCCGATCACCCGTAAGGCCGTCGGTAAAGTTAGTGTAAAGAACCATTCCCGTATCTGGGAGGCTATTTCAAGACTTTGACGCCGAAGTCTTTCGTCTTCTTGTCATCGTCGAGCTTGCTGATATCAACTTCGTTCTTAAAGGTGTTTGAGCCAACCTTAGACTCTTTTTTGAAGTAACCCGTAACTTCAACCTTCTGCCCATCCTCTAGGTCTTTATCGAGCTTGCCTCGACTGTAAATGCTCAGCTTATTGTCCTTTTCATCGAGCAACTTAAACGTGAAATAGGCGTTCCCGGCTTTTGAGGTCTTGGCTTTGAAGTTGTCCACTTTACCAATAATCGAGACTGCTTTCTTGTCGAAATCGTCAGTTTTCTTCAAGAGATCGGCGATCGTGACTTTATCGGCAGCGAGGGCGATGGTAGCGAGAGTAGCTACGGCGATAACGGCAAACTTAGAAAAGTTTCTCATGATAGGTTGATTATACAGTATGAGGTTCGGAGTTGAGCCACCGTATTACCGAGCCTAGTATTCTATCAAAGCACAAATCGGATAGCCGAGCAGGTTTTTGCGGCCCTCAAGGAAGCAAAGCTCGACCAAGAATCCAAACCCGCAAACGCTCCCGCCAAGGCGCTCGATAAGGCGAGCCGACGCGGCGGCGGTTCCCCCCGTCGCGAGCAAGTCATCCACCACGTACGCTCGCTGTCCCCGCTCAACGGCGTCAATGTGCATCTCCACCGTGTTCGTCCCGTACTCCAACGCATATTCTTCGGAAATGCGCTCGTAGGGTAGCTTGCCAAGCTTTCGGGCCATGACAAACGGTAAGCCTAGTTGAAGTGCCACGGGCGTTCCAAAAACAAACCCCCGGCTTTCGATCCCCACGATGACCTCCGCACCCTTGGCCCTCGCATCCGCCGAAATCAAATCTACGGCCTCCTGAAATGCCGCGGGATGTTGCAAAACCGGGGCGATATCTTTGAAAATTATCCCCGCCTTGGGGAAATCGGGAATGTCGCGAATGTGCGACTTGGCCAAAAGTTCCATGCGGCTCAGAGGATACCTTGCCGGGCTTTCCGAGCCCGCTCAATCGCCTCTTCGGTCACGGCTTTCTCAAACGAACGAAAACCCGCGAGCTTGAACCCGTGCTTTGTGGCCATCCGCTGGGTTTCATCCACCTGTTCCACGCTGACATCCTTTCCAATTGTAAAGCTCTCGCATCGGTCTTCGAGGGCCAGCATCATAGTTTCGCTCATGCAGGCGTATGCGGTTTTGGGCGGGAATCCAAAATTGATGCCAAACTCTACGTCGCCGGGGACGGCCACTACGCCGCCTTCGATCACGAGCACATCGGGCCTTTCCTTGGAAACCCTAACCGAGACATCGCGGGGGCGCGCGACATCACATACGACGGCCCCTGGCTTTAGGTGCTCGGGCAGGATTACTTCGGCGTCAGATGAGGTCACAGTTACGATCGCGTCGGCTTCGAATATGCTGGCCATATCAATGGAGGCGATTACATCAGGGCCAATCTCTTGGGCAATCGCTTTGGTTTTCTCGAGGTCTCGTCCAACTACTATCGTGCGGCCAAAATCCCTTCCTAAAACCCGTGCGCAGGTTTTACCAATCGAGCCCGTCGCCCCCACAACGGCGAGGGTGGATGAAGCCGGAACCACTCCAATCAGCTCGCACGCTTTCAGCGTTCCTTCAATCGCGGTCGCGACGGTGTAGCTATTCCCAGTGGTTACCGCGATCTTCGCCCGGCTGGCAATCGTCACGCCTCCATCGCCAACCACGCTCGTGAAAGCCCCCAGCCCAATAATTCCGGCGCCGAGTTCTCGCGCCATTTCGGTGCAAGTGAGGATCCGCTCGTAGGCCAGCTCGACGTTCTCCATCATGAGCTTCGGCGTGAGGGGACACGCGATGAGCCAGCCATGCAGCTCTTGCCCGGTGATCGACCTGATGCCCGTTACATTGCCCGCGACCACGGGCTTCTTCTTACGCATAAGCTGCTCAATCAGCCAATCGGGCGCAAATCGAGCAATGGGATACTTGCGCGCAACATCCTGCGGCTTTAGTGGGTGAATAACGAATGCAAAGGGCGTCACGCTAATTTCTAATTCCGTTTTGCAAAATCAATCAAACCCGTCACCATCCTTTCATTGAGTTTGCTCCAATAGCGCTGCACGACCAGCCGGAACAAGAAGACCAATGGGCCGACGAATACTTCGCTCGCTGTAACCTTGGTTTGGCCGTCTGGCTGGGTTTCAAAACTCCAAATTCGGCAGCAACGGATTCCCCCATCTGCATCCCACCACGCTACGCTTGCGCCCGGAATTAGTTCGCGGATCGTTTCCACCGAAACTTGTCTTCCGATAGGAATCCCCATCCGTCGAACCTGCTCAAAGCGCGCTCCAACCTCAAATTTTCGCTTTTCAAGCCAGCGTGATCTCTCCATCCATGGCTTTCCCCAACGCGACCACTGCTCGATGTTTTCTAAGATCTCCCAGAGCTTAGCGCTAGGAATATCGGTGACCACCGAATGCTGGACAGCAAGCGTGTTAACTTGTGGCCCACTTAGGCCCAGCCGCGTGTAAATGCTTTTTAGGATCGGATCAGAATAGTCCATTTGCATATCTTGCAATATTTTGCCGTTACAGTGATGCGATTGCTTGTTGCAAGCGGGGCCGAGCATCGTTTACAACCGCTTCCAAAACCGGATTTGGCCCGGCTACCGCAAGGGCAGCAATCGGATCAATCGCCATGACTTTTACTCCGCCATCAACCTGTTCTACTGTGACATTGCAAGGCATGAATAAGCCGATTTCGGGCATTTCGTCCAGGGCAATCTTGGCGAGGGCCGGATTGCAAGCGCCTAGAATTCGATAAGGGCGATAGTCAATACCGAGCTTGGTCTTGAAAGTACCGGCAATATCTATATCACTTACCACGCCAAAACCTACATCAATCAACGCTTGCGTTGTCTTCGCGATCGCTTGATCGAATGTGCAATCCACAACTTTAGAGAATCCGAGTTCCATGCCTTTACTTTACGCCCAAAAGCTCGACATCGAACACGAGGGTCGCATTCGGCGGGATCACTCCCCCAGCACCACGCTCTCCGTAAGCCAAATGGCTCGGAATCGTGAGTTTGCGCTTTCCGCCCACTCGCATGCCAGCCACGCCCTGATCCCAACCCTTAATCACGCGACCTGCGCCAAGAGGAAATGAAAATGGCTCATCGCGATCCACGCTCGAATCAAATGGAGTGCCGTCGGTTAGAGTGCCAGTGTAGTGTACGGTAACAGATTGCCCCGCAATCGCTTCGTCGCCCTCTCCGAGGGTTATGTCTTCTATCAAGAGTTCGCTCACAAGCACAGTTTACCGTGGGGGGCAAATGCCCGTGGTCAAAACACGGTCACTTCGAGAACTGACCAGACGATAAGCCACCACACGATTGTGGCGAGGATCAGTGCAGGAACATGTCCCGTTCCGTTCTTCCGAACTTGGAAAACCGAAGCCACGATCCCAATAGTCAGCATGACCAGAAGCGCATAGGGAGACCAGACTGGCACGCTGCCGGGTTTTTGCGAATCCAATAAAAGAACAACAAGTGTTCCTGCGCCCGCGATGGCAAGAATCAAACCTAGTCCCAGAATCGTGCAAAGGCGTTTCACAATCTGAGTCTAGCTTTTCCCCGCTCGGATGAAATGTTTCGGCCTTAAAACGGGCAGGAAACCCGTGCTGCGAGTAGCTTCGCCCCGTTAAAAATGCCTGGCTCCAAGTAAATTCACCACCACTTTGAACCTAAAAACGCACTTTCCTGGCATATTTGCTATGAACTGGTATTTTTACCAGCATGAGGCCCCAGCAAATATACGGAACAAACCTTGTGGATGTTAGTCAACAGGGCTCAGACCAAGGATTGGTAATCGAGCCCGCGATTCACGGAGGAACGCAAAAACATGTCATTTCGAGTAAACACAAATATCGCAGCTATGGGTGCACTGAGAAGCGTTGGCCAAAATGCCACCGAATTCAATAAGTCCATCACACGACTCTCTACTGGTCTTCGAATTTCGACGGCCGCCGACGATCCCGCTGGTCTGATCATTTCGGAAAACTTCCGAACCCAGATCAATAGCATGGGCCAAGCTGTTCGCAATAACCAAGACGCGATCAACTACGCCAAGACTGCCGAAGGCGCACTTGACGAAGTAAATCGCCTCTTGCGAGAAGCGCGAACCCTGACGGTTGCATCGGCCAATACTGGCATTCTCGATTCAGCCCAGATTCAAGCCAACCAGGCTCAGCTCAACTCAATCGTTGAGTCAATCAGCCGAATTGCGCAAAACACGCAGTTTGGAACAAAGAAACTACTAGATGGTAGCGCTGGCGTTGTCGGCGGTATCACCGGATCAAACGTATCGCAAATCTTCCTAACCGGTCAATGGAACGGCAGCTCGCTTTCGCAGCAATCGTCCATCACGATGGCGGTTACATCGGCGGCAACCAAGGCCGAAGTAGCCGGTGCAACCTTCGCCTTTGGAACCACAACCATGACGGCAGGCACGTTCTCAATCAACGGAACGACCTTTAATGTGTCGGGTGCCGATACGCTGGATGCCGTTGTCGCTCGCATCAATGCCGCTTCAAGCAGCACGGGCGTTCAGGCCACCTTTACAACTGGAGGAGCCGTAACGCTCACTCAACTTAAATACGGTGCATCCAATGGTGTGAACGTAACCGACTCGGCCGGAGTTATCCTTGCCGCCGCCGGAACGCTCAGCGATTCGGGTTCGGATGCCGTCGCAAATGTTACGGTAGACACGAACGGTGCAACCGCCGGCGGACTTTCAACCGTGGTATTCACCGGAGGACGGGGTGGCGATAGCGCCCTCACGCTTTCGGATAACTACGGCAACTCGATCACCCTTACCGAAACTGGTAACGGTAGTGCCGCCACGACCCAGGTGGGCCAGCTCTTCGTGGGCTCCGCTCAGTTCCAGGTTGGCGCGAATCAGGGCCAAACCGTTCTGCTCTCGCTCGGTAACTATGCTTCGGCCAATCTTGGTCTGGGTGTCGTATCCGGCAAAAACCTGAGCAACTTGGACATCACCAGCGCAACCGGAGCCAATGAAGCCATGAGCGTCATTGATGCCGCCGTCGCCGAAGTGTCACGAGTTCGAGGCAATATCGGTAGCTTCCAACGCAACGTTTTGGAGTCGAATATTCGATCTCTGGGCGTCGCCAAAGAAAATCTAGCCGCAACCGAGTCCATGATTCGAGACGTAGACGTCGCCGAAGAAATGACTCAGTTCACTAAGCTTCAGATACTTCAACAGTCTGGTCTGTCGGTCTTGGCTCAAGCCAATGCCGCTCCCCAAGCCATTTTGTCGCTACTCCGAGGCTAACATCCCGCCTTCGCGGGAAGCGACTGGACCGTCCGAAAGGGCGGTCCTTTTTTTATGTCGTTAAACCTCGCCAAGCTCTTGTGAAGTTATTAAACAGAAGAGGCGATCAAGTTCCACGACCAATTCAGGCGCTTCCAAAACGTCCGCGAACTCGGCAACTATTTCTCTAACCCACTTTCGGTCGAGGGAAGGATTTGCGTTAAGAATCTCCCTAATGTCAATGCGATCCCTGTCGCGAGAGGCGATTGCCTTCATGACGACCAAGCACTTCGGGGATGCCACCTGGAGCGAAAGCCCTGATTCGAGTTCTACGGTCAGAGCCTCCCGTATCGCTAGCTCTTCAAACGGCAATGCGCCAATTGAGATGTCAACCTCAACTCCGTTTGCATCTCGGAGTAGCACCATGCGATTTTTGCGCGCCATATCGAGCGGGTCATTGACTCGAGATTCCATACCCAGCTGGGCAAGACGATCTAAAATTTGCTCGAAAGAATCGTCCGGCAACCATATCATTGCATCTACATCCAGCGTGTGACGAGGGGTTGAAACTATTGATACAGCAACGCCGCCAATGATCGCATAGGGAATGCCAAGTCCGTCAAAACCACTGGCAATGAGAGCTACGGTTTCTTCAGGAATCTGTTTCATGTCTTGCCCGAAGGAGGTTCCACCGTTCCATGACCTCTTCATCAACGGGTTTTGATTTGAAAAGCCTCATATTGGATGCTCGCCGCCAGAGGGCCTTGAGGTCTCTATATCGCTGAGCATATGTTGCATCCCGCCTCTCGGCATCCGTGAATCTGTTAACCTCGTCGTAGCCGCGTTTCCATTCTTTCACCAGGTTTGGATCCATGTTCATACTTACGTCCAGTTTACGCGAAACAGGTTGAATACCGGACACTTTCGCGCAATCCTTACATTGCGAGGCCGTGCCTTCCCTTCCTGGGGAGAGACGGAACAGTCCAAATGGGTGGTCCGCACGTGAGACGTTCGGGATTGTGAGATCTCTTCCCTTCGTTGGCCGCTCCCAAATACGATGGTTGGGGTTAAAATGGGACTCCAAGCCCGCAGGCTCTAGCCGGAGAGAGCGCGCCGTACGGTGCAGACCTCACCCGTTCGGAAACGGGGGAGGAACGTAATTTGCACTATTAGAGAGGACTCGTAGTTCCCGCTTCCCCCGTGCCCCGGCGGGGGAAGCCCTCGCCAACTCCTGTTGAGCGAGGTGATGGGGAAACTCAATCCCGAAAACCGAATCCCGAAAACTCGAATCCCAAAACCCGATTCCCGTAACCGTAACCCGAAAAATTCCCAACGCCCGCGCACACACGAGACGCAGAGGTTTACTCACGCGGTGAAGGCCAGACCGGCTGATCCTTAAATCCGTACATCTCGTTAGGATAGGGCGCCGAGTAGGGCCCGGAGCCATCCAATTCCATCCCGAACGCGAGCATCCACATTTGCCCGGCTTTGTAAATCACATGCTGGCCCATGTGAAAAAGGAAAGACCGGATGTTTCGCGTCTCCCCCGGCCAAGGCTCGCGTTGCTGGTCGAGGTCTTCGGGTTTGAGCGCCCGCACGAGTCGCCGCCATTCCGCCGCCTCCTCCATAAGCAGCCGGATCATCGCTTCTTGATTTTCGGGCAAGGTTGGCGTCGGGCGATGTTGGGCGCGATCTAGCCCGGCCATCTGTTGGCGGTCGCACCACAGCCAAACAAAGGTGTGCTCGCAAATTTCGCGCGCGCTCGGAGTCTGCGGGGAGAAACTCCAGTTCCATTTCTCGCCCGGAACGCTCTTCGCCGCCCGAACAATACTTCCCACATAGCCCGCCGTCATCACCTCAAAAACCTCAATCTCGCTCTGCAACTGCTCTGCGTCTGGCTTCATTTTGTTGGGGTGATGCTACCTTGGGGCGCGAAGGTTCGGTGTTTTTTGAAACGAGTTGTCTCCGGGTGAACGGGGTGATTGGAACAGTGAATCTCGAAAACTCGAATCCCGATACCCGGAACCCGCCACCCGAAACCCGAAACCCGAAAAATTACCTCCACCCAGCGGAAGCCCCTCGCCAACTCCCGTTGAGCGAGGTGATGGGGAAAGGGCTCTCCCCCTCCTGCGGATATCTGTGCCGGAAACAGAGGCCAAGGCTTTCAGTCATTGATGCGACGGATCGCACTTATTCTTGCGTCAATCGCACTGGCATGGGCCAACAGTTCAGGCTCACGATTTCCAAGGGCAAGGGCTTTGTCCATTGCCCGCTTCGCTTCGAACAAAAGCTCATCGCCCTCACGTGTAACGGATTTGGGCGTGTGTTTGTAGTAGAGATAAGTTGTCCAAGCAAACGTGTCGTAAGCGTAGATGTCTTGGCGGATCAGAAGGTCTTCTTCGGCGATATGGTGGGCGAGCCGAAGGTCTCGGAGTTGGTCCGCCAGGACCAAGGCGTACAGACGATCATGGGTGTGGCTGGGTCGAGACTTGGAAGAGCGAGCGTGCGCCACTGTGAATCCCTCTCGCGCTGCAGAGTTCTTTTCGTCAATCTGTTTCTCGATGTCCACAGCTTCGTTCTGTTTGCCGAGATGTCGTTTTGTGTGGGCAAGCTGGCCCATGAGATTCGTCATTTTGGTGACCTTCAATGCTCGTTCTGCCCACTTTTCAGCTTGAAGCCAGTCTCTTTTTTCATAGGCGATGCCTGCGAGCCCGGCCATAGCCCGATAATCCTGAGGAAACACGCTTAAGGCTCGATCAAAATGGACCTGCGCACGGTCTGGGTTACCGACTCGTAAGCACACGTCCCCGGCCTTGGTCCAATACCAAGCCTTTGTCGCCTCGTCAATGCCATGCTTGCGCGAAACTTGCTGAGCGGCGAATTCGAGGAGGGACCTGGCGCGCTCGTTCTCGCCCGTAACTAAGTGCCAGCGCGCCATCACGCTTGCCGTAGCCGGATCTTCGTCCGAGGCTGGAAGTTTTGCCAAGAGCTTCTTGAACTCCGCGTATCGCCCGAGTTCAAGAAGGATATCAGCCGTTAGCAGTAAAGCCGACGTTGCGCCACCGCCTAGTTCGACCGCCTGCTCAGCGGCCTTCAGGGCATCAGAAAAGCGATGCTGCTCAAGGAGGCTCTGAGCGAGGCGCATTGCTGCACGACTATTTCGCCGGGCGCGTATCTCAAGCGACCGGCGGGCCGCGGCCTCGGCGAGTTCGGCGTCCCGATTGCTGTCCGTTTCGCGGGCCCGGGCCAGATAAGCTTCAGAGAGCATCGCGAAACCAATGGCCCCACCCGGATCGCTCTTAATCCGGGCCTCGTGAAACGCAACGAGTTGAGACGAAGTTAGCGGCCGGCTGACGTGACTGGTTTGGGGGTCCAGCGTTGGTTGAGCCGAAAGCTCTAGCGCCTTCGGAACTGGGGACTGTCCGCAACCGACGAGCGACAAGACTAGAGTGAAAAAGACGATTTGTTTCATGTGAGTTTGAGGTTGCATGGCGGCAACGGCATAAAGCTGGAGCCCTCCGATCAACGGAGGGCTTGGGTCACTTAGCGAGGATCGCCGAGGTATGGAAACGTGGTTTTGAAGCGTTTGCCGCCCGAACCAACGTTATCGCTGGTGAGCGTTGGAATCGCCTTGCCATCATCAGGGGCAAGACCAAGGGCGCTGACCGTCGTACCGAATACCGCGCCAAGCGAGATATCTACGACGTCATCTACCAGTTCGCGGCCGCCACCGCGTGAGCCCGTTGCTCCGCCGGTCTGAACACCCAAGTAAGAGCCCGCACCAGGGACACTTAGGTCAGCGACCATGATGTCTCGGTTGAAAAGCGCCTTGATTACATCCGTGGTGGCCTGCGATCGGCCAGCGGCGCGTGTCATGAACGACTGAATGTCGTTAGCAAGCTCATCCTTGTCTCTGGTCGGGGCGATTGTGTTGTTTACCTTGTGGCGATCATTGGCGAACGTCGCAAAAACTTCGTTCACGACGGGATTGGCGAGGCGGTCTTGCTGTGCGTACATGGCGCCTGATTTGACGTTAGTTGTTGTCCACAGGCCAATTTTGCCGCTTGAGGTGACAAGCGTCGGAGTCGGCATGCAACCGATCACAGCGAAGCTAGGGGCGAGGATTAGAAGTGCAATTTTGTTCATCATATTCTCCTTATCGTAAGAGTTGGGATTTGGGTAGCTCAATCACGATCGAAAGAACGTTGAAGCCACCATTGGATAGGAAGTCCACGGCCGTACCGGTCGGGCGCCACGTGGTCGCCATCGGCTGGTTGGGGTCGGCTGGGGGAGTGGTCAAGCCGGGAGGAACTCCTCGGTCGGGCAGGATCGTGAAGAACTGCTCGAGATCGAAGAAGAACGAATCTTCACGTGCCCCCGCGAAGACCTTCATGTTCACTATTGGTGAGAACGAGGTGTTGATCGTGCCGGTTGTTGTAAAGGGCGTTAGGAGTGAGTTCGTTGTGCCGATTTCGTTCGGAGCGGCGGGGCCGGCTACCTTAACCTTCTGACTTGCGCCAGTTCCCGAGAAGGTCACTTGGATCACGCGATCCTCAACGCCGTTCTGGTCGAGGTCAATTTTGAATTGATAGAGCACGTTCGGATCGAACGATGCCGCGGCCCCGCCTCCTCGGGCGATGAGCGGATTCACATTCATGGCGAGCACATAGTTGTCAGGGTTCTCTTTGCTTTCGAACATGTAAACGTCCGAGATATCAGAACCAGGGGTGGCGAGAACCTCGCGAGTGTCGGCGTGGTCGGAGCCGGTCGCTCGCTGGGCAAGGAACGCCCCGCTGACCGCGAGAGCGACTCCTAACGTGAGCAGTTTGCTGCTGAATTTCAATTTATTCTCCTTCGCCGCAGTTACGGCGTGAGAAGATTATTCGCCACGTACTTGAACAAAGGCTGAACAGGAATTCAACGATGGGTGAACTTCGCGTGAATCTTTACTACCCAGAGACCATCCGATATCCAAACCCGCGCATCGTTTGCAAATAGCGCGGCTTATTGGGGTCTAGTTCGATCTTTTTGCGTATCCGGTAGATGTAGACGTCCAGGCTGGAAGTGTTGTAATCCATCTCGTAGCCCCAAACGCTTTCAAACAAACTGTCTCGACTGATCGCACGATCGAGGTTTTTGGCGAGGTAGGCAATAAGTTCGAATTCTTTGTTCGTGAGTTGAACTAAGGCGGCGTTGAGATGCACCGTTCGATGGGCATGATCAATGCTCAAGTCTCCCACGATTTGGGGCTTTTCGTTGGCGGCTTGCCCGCTCGAATACTGTTGGTGACGTCGAATGTGCGCTCGTACTCTCGCAACGAGTTCGGTCGCCTCAAATGGCTTAGTGAGGTAGTCGTCCGCCCCGATCTCCAACCCGATAACTTTATCCATCGCGTCGGTACGAGCAGTGAGCATTAGGACCGGCATCTTCCATTTTTGTCGAATCCGGCGGCAAGTGGTTAGGCCGTCTATGCCCGGTAATCCCAAATCTAGGACAACCAAATTCACGGGCTGCTTATCTAAGTAGTCTAGGGCCTCTTCACCGGAGGTCACCGCCGTGACCGCGTATCCCTCGCCCGCGAGCAGCTTTACCACATTGTCTTGCAGGAACCGGTCGTCTTCAACCAAAAGTATGATTTCGCTCATGCCAGCTCCGAACCCAAATCAATCTCGAACACTGCGCCTTGTTCGGCCTCGCCTCCTACGCACAGGGTCCAGCCGTGCTCACACGCGATCTGCTGGCAGCTGTAAAGTCCGAGTCCGAAACCGTCTTTTCGAGACGACACAAAGGGTTCAAAAATACGAGGTCGCACATCTGCCGGAATGCCGATGCCCGTGTCTTTGATCCAGCAACGGCGATCTTTAAGCGAAATTCTCAGCGTTCCCCCTTGCGACCGCATGGCTTGAAGCGCGTTGAGCATGAGATTTACAAACATATGTTCGACGCGGTTCGGATCGCCCTTCATGTCATGCACCGGGCGAAGATCTAGCAAAATCTCAACACGCGAAATCCGCGCCTGAGGCTCTAGCATCTCCGCCGCTCGTTCAATTATTGCAACCAGATCAAGCGCCTCGGAAGAGACGGAACGAGGCTTTACATAGGAGAGTAAGCGATGGGATAAAACATTGAACCGGTCAACCTGCACCTTGATGCGCTCGAGCTTTTCCGGGTCGCTGAGGTCGGTTTGATGGGCGATCAGTAAAAGCGAACTCAAAATATTCTTGATGTCGTGGGCGATCGTGGCAGCGAGGGTGCCAATGAGGCTAAGTTTTTCCGCTTGCACTAACTCCTTGCGGGTGGAATCAAGTTCGGAAGTGGTCGCATCTAGCTGGGTCGCGAGATGTTCTGAACGTGCCATGTAAAGTCGCTGGCGCTCCAGCTCTACTGAGAGCCGTGTCGCGAGCAGAGTCAGAAACTCGAGGTCCTCAACTCCCAACGGTTCATCCGTTCGCCCATCAAGGATGCAGATCGTCCCGATCGCGTGGCCCTCCACATCGGTTATGGGCGCCCCTAGATAGCGATGAAAACCGATACGCGCGGGGAGAACATTGCACGTCTCCGGCACTTCGCGGGAATCCTGAATGATCAGAGGCTTCAACTGGGCGAGGGCAAACTGGCAGTACGAATCCTTAAGCGTATTCTCCCGAACATCGCCAATCCACTCGGGCACACCTGCCGCCGCCCGGTAGAGAAGACGCTCGCCCTCGCAGATCGAAAGAAGAGCAGTTGAACCGTAGAACTCGGACAGGCGATCAACAACAAATGCGCAAACCCGGGCCGGGTCAGGGTCGTTGAACGTGCTTATCTCGTAGATGGCTTCTTGACGGCGCAGCCGATGCTGCTCTGCCGTGCAATCGTCAAACGCCCAGATTCGACCGATGATCTCGCCCGCCGAGTTCGTCACGGGGCCGGTAGTGCGCCTCAATACCAAGAATGGGCCTTCTAAAATGAGCAGATCACGCAATCGATCTGCGGGCCGCTCATAAATCAGATCAAGCTGGCTGCGCCAAGAAATGGGGTCCCCAAGGCGAGGATACACGTGATCTCTAAGTTCCTCGACCCCCATTGATGGGACTTTCTTTGCCTCCACCCCAAAAAACTCGGCAAAGCGTTCGTTGCACGCGAGCGCTTTGTGTTCTAGGTCCGTCAGGAGATAGCCCGCTTCCGTAGTGGAAAGCATCGCCTTGAGCATTGCTTCCAATTCTCCCTCGCTCATGGGAGTGGTTACGATATGAGCTTCATCAAGCACGCGATCCGGGCGCATCGCCTCTAAGTCTAGTCTGTTTCCCATCTTCGCCGTTAATGGTGGATGGTCGAGCTATCGTTTCAGTGGAGAAGACCTGAACGGAATCTGAAAGTCAGAGCGTCGGGGATTCGGGTCTTAGTCTCGGGCGCTCGTAGAGGTGACTGGTAACAATACTGTTCCGTCGGGTGCCACCGAACAAATGCCCCGGCTGAACTCGTATATCCTTTAGGATATGAAGTTTCGTTTTTTTGCAGTCGGGCTGGCTCTATCGTCGGTGGTTATCGGCTCAGGGCAAACCCTGAGGTCGCAAGTCTTCGTGACCGGACTGAGTTTGCCGATTGGGATGACTCAGGACCCGACTAACCCGAACGTGCAGTTCGTTGTTGAGCAGCGCGGATTGATTCGGCCGATTGTGAACGGCGTACCTCAAGCGGGAAACTTTCTGAATCTAACCGCGCTCGTCCACCCCTCGAACAATGAGGGCGGATTGCTTGGGCTGGAATTTCACCCAAACTACGCGATCAATCGCTTCCTTTACGTCAGCTTTACCGACACGCTTGGCGACACTCGCATTGTTCGCTATACTCGGAACATCGTAAATCCGCTTCTCGCGGACGCGGGTTCGGCCCAGCAAGTTTTGTTCATTGATCAACCCTTCTCGAACCATAACGGCGGAAGCATCAAGTTCGGACCGCTGGATGGTTATCTCTACGTTGGGATGGGCGATGGCGGCAGCGCCAATGACCCAGGGAACCGGGCGCAAACTCTTACCAACATGCTCCTGGGCAAAATGCTTCGCCTTGATATCAATAGTGACGACTTCCCTGCCGATCCTAACCGGAACTACCACATTCCCGCCAATAATCCGTTCGTCGGGATTGCCGGCGACGATGAGATTTGGTCTTACGGGTGGCGCAATCCTTGGAAGTGGAGCTTTGATAACCCAGCTCTCCTGGGAACCGGGGGCATGCTGGTGGGCGACGTTGGCCAGGGGCAACGAGAGGAAGTGGATTACGAGCCACCGCTAAGAGGAGGCCGCAACTACGGCTGGCGAGTTTATGAAGGCAACTTGCTAACCGGACTCGGCGGCGGAGTTCCTCCCTATATCTTCCCTATCACCGAATACACCCACGCTTCAGGGTTTTCAATCACGGGCGGTCACGTTTATCGCGGGCTACAACTGGGCGACTACTTCGGGCGCTATTTCTTTGCCGACTACGTAAGTCAAAAGATCTGGTCTTGTCGCCTAGTCATTAATGCGGTAACGGGTGAGGGTTCGGCCGTGGATGTTGTGGAGCACACGACCGATATCGCGGCCGGCTCGAACATTAGCTCGATTGACGTTGACTCAAACGGCGAGATCTACCTCATGGATCACCGCAGTGCCGGCGCGGGTCGAATCGTGCGGTTGATGCCTGAGAATCGAGTTTGGGCGACTTCAATAACGCCGGATCTCTTGACGCCGGTGCTGGGCAATATGCGCGCATTGTCATCCGCCGACGGCCTGAATCTGAGAACGCTACAGCTTGAGGACCCGGCGGTGGGCCGACTATTCCAGTCGGCTTACTTTCTCAACATGGCGACCGACATGGTCGCGCCGAGTTTCTTCGATGTCTTCGTTGATCTTCGGACCTCCGAATCCATCGGCGCCGCCACCCTTCTCGTTCAAATGCGAAACTGGACGACGGGGAATCTTGATACATTGGGAACGTTCCCTGTGAGCGCAACCCTTGAGACAAAGCAGGCTCTAAACGTGGCCGCCGCAAACTACCGACGGGCTTCGGATGGAGCAGTTCAAGTGAGATGCTACGTAAGCAATAACGGCGTTCGCGATTCCAGCCGCTATCAAATCTACTACGACCGCGTAAAAGTTGTGGCCCGCTAGTTCATCAACCAATCCACGGCAAACTGCGCGTGAAGAAACCCGGTGTCGTAGGTGGGAACTGAGACGTCTTCGGGCTTTATGAGCAGAGGGATTTCGGTGCATCCAAAGATGATTCCCTGGGCACCACGCGCCTGCAGTCCCTGGATAACCTCCAGATAACGCATCTTAGTTTCGGGCGAAAAAATGTCGCGCGCAAGTTCCAAAAAGATGGATTGATGAACCCAATCCCGTTCCTCCTGGGTTTCGGGCGTGAGGCACTCGATGCCCGCCGTTTCAATCCGGGATCGCAAAAACGTCTCCTCCATCGTGATTTTTGTGCCAAGGAGAGCCACCTTGCTTTGCCCGTTTGCCTTGATCGCCGGGATGATGGCATCGGCGATGTGCAGGATGGGTACCGGCAGCGTAAGCGCTGGCACGTAGCGATGCATACTGTTCGCGCCGAGCATAATCGCCTCAGCCCCTGCCGCTACCAACCCCTTTGCCGCACTCATCATGATAGTCTCGTTAAGATCGTGGCGATTGGCGTCAGCATTGCGAACCACCTCGCCAAGATTGACCGAATAGAGCACCAACTTGGGAAACTCAAACCCACCCTTCCGTTGGCTGTAGAGCTGGTTGAGAGTGCGGTAGGTCTCGGCAGTTGAAACATAACTCGTTCCGCCGATGATGCCAAGGGGTTTCATGACCTGGTTTTACCCGAGACATTGTGCGACAAAAGATGTCACAGTTCAATCGCAATGACGAGAAAGCACTGGATCGGATTATCGGCCTTGGCGTTGATTTTAAGTGTCATCATATTGTTTTCGCTCCCGCCACCTCGCACCGAGTTTGACCGAGCAGTTTGGAGGGCCTCCCCAGCCACGGGACGATGGGTGACAGAGAACCAACGGTATAACATGGCGGCGGAAGCAGCTAGGCTCGCCGCCAAGTGTGGATCCCAAAAAGAGGTACTAGACTTGCTTGGTTCTCCGGAAAATGATGGCCCCTACGGACACGGAAGCAAGGGTGCAAATGTTTATCGCTACTCACTCGGGTTTATGAGGCACCCCTTTCTGTTTTGGGAGCCAGGAGCCGACGTCTTTCTAGAGGTCATGTTCAACGCAAAGGGCGAAACTGTGCTTGAGTCACGGCTGATAGAGGTTAGCCTGTGACATCTCGTTCACCGGTAGCTCCCCGTGAAGCCCCATCCAAGAAAGACATGGCGCACCAGTTTAGTGCAGTGTAACGCTGAAGAAGGTTGCACGGGGGGTGGGTACCAGAACACTGTCAATCCATGGAGCGGCGAGCCCACATGCGAAGTTCAGTGCAATAATCAAATTTCGGGCGGCAATCAAACTGATGCGAAACGCACTCCTGATCCCACTAGCGCTTACATTTTTTGCGGCTTCGTGTCTTGGCGTGACAAGAGCCCAAAGCTCAAGACCAAACTTCTTGTTCATCCTCACTGATGACCAGCGATTTGATGCTGTCGGGTATGCCGGCCACCCGATAGTCAAAACCCCAAACATTGACAAACTTGCACAGCGGGGAGTTCGCTTCCTCAATAGTTTTGTTACCACGCCGATTTGTGCGGCAAGTCGAGCGTCCATTCTATCCGGGAGATATGAGCGCGCTCACAAGTACACGTTTGGCACGCCACCCTTCTCTGAGTCTCTCTGCGCTAGCAGTTACCCGGCGATGCTCAGACAAGATGGCTATCGCACTGGTTTGATCGGGAAAGTTGGCGTTTCGTTTGCTCAAGGGCAATCAGCAAAGATGTTCGACCTGCTTTCGGGGATTGGTTACCCGTACTTGCGAAAACTGCCCTCTGGAGAAGTCCGACACATTGATCAGATTGCGACAGATCAGGCAATAGAGTTCCTGGACTCCCAACCCGCTCAGCAACCGTTCTCCCTATCGGTTTGTTTTAATAGTCCGCACGCCCAAGATGGCGAGTTCGAAAACCTTTACCCGTCCCCAGCGACCGTCAATGGAATGTATGAGGACGTTGTCATTCCGCAACCTCCCCTTGTTGATCCCCTGTTTTTTCGGGCCCAGCCGGAGTTCTTGCAAACCTCCATGAATCGAATCCGCTGGTTTTGGCAATTCGATACGGCGGAAAAATACACAAAGAACGTGCGTGATAACTACCGCATGATCTCGGGAATTGACTTTGAAATTGGCCGATTGATGGCGGAGTTGGAACGGAAGAACCTCCTAAGTAATACGGTTGTCGTCTTCATGTCTGATAATGGCTATTTCTTGGGCGAGCGCGGCCTCTCGGGGAAATGGGTGCACTATGAAGAGTCCTTGAGAATCCCCCTCCTCATTGCTGATCCTCGCGCCCCGAAGAGGCGCCATGGACAATCCGTGAAGGCAATGGCTTTGAACATTGATATTGCTCCAACCGTGCTTGAGCTTGTGGGCCTAGACGTACCAGCCAGCTACCAAGGTCGAAGCTTAGTTCCGCATGTATCAGGGAAAGCACCTCGGTGGCGACGCGATTTCTTGTGCGAGCATCTCATGGTAGAACCTAAAATTCCACAATGGGAGGGTGTTCGAGATGAACGCTATGTCTTTGCCCGCTACTTCACCCAAAAGCCTCCTTATGAGTTTTTGCATGACCTTAAGAAAGACCCCCGAGAGACGGTCAACCTTGTAGCCGATAAGGCGTACGCATCAGTATTGAGCCGAATGCGGCGGCGAATGAATGAACTCAAAAGTGCCAACGGCGGAAATTTTTCCCCTTAATGACCCGTTTGAGTCGGTTAATCTGCTCTCTCGTGTTGATACGACACCAACTCTTTCGCCCTTGACCACAAAACCGCAACGCCCAAGCACAACGCACCACCCAGCACAATTGAGACTCGCTCACCCCACAATCCCGCTACCGCCCCCGCTTCGAAATCGCCAAGTTGGGGGCCTGAAATATGGAACAAACTGCTGGTAGCCGACATTCGCCCGCGCATCGCGTCCGGCGTTGCAAGTTGGCGGATGGTTTGGCGCATGACCGTACTGATCATGTCCGCCGCACCTACTGCGGCAAGCGAAAGGCTTGCCGTAATTAGGCTGTTGGAAAGACCAAAACAAATGGTAAACAACCCAAAAGCCGCAATCATAGTCACGACCCATCGGCCTTGGTTATGAATGGTGGGCAGGAAGGAGAGCGCAGCGGCGGCGATCAAGGCCCCCGCACCCGTTGAGGCGGCAAGGATGCCATAACCTTGCGCCCCGAGCCCAAGAATCACGGCGAAGGCAGGAATCAGGGCTTCGGCCCCCGACAAGAGGGTCGCCCAAAAATCAATCCACATCGCGTGCCTCACAACTGGGGTTCGATTAACAAAACGCAACCCCTCCTTTATCGAATCAATCACGTCCTTGAAGCTTCCGGGGCGACCTTCGGTTGACTCGGGGGGACGGGCGGGGAGTCGCCAGAGGGTAATGAGGACGGCAATGAAGGTGAGGGAATTGAAGAGATAGCAAGCGGTAAGACCATGCTTTCCGCTCGCGATAAAAGCTCCGGCAACGATTGGGCCGAGGACATCGCTTAGCCGCCAGGCGACGCCATTGATGCTGGCGGCGTTGGGAAAGTGCTCCAAAGGCACGAGGCCAACCACAAAGGACTGCCTCGCCGGGCCATCAAACGAGCGAGCAACGGCGTTAAGCGCCACCAAAACATAGAGAACACCAACCGTCACACGCTGGCTATAGGAGAGCCACAAGATGAGTAACGCCACGAAAGCCATCCCGAATTGTGTGCCAAGCAGGAGCTTGCGCCGATCAGCATGATCAGCAAGAACGCCGCCGAACAGCGTGAGAATGAGGAGAGGCACAATGCGCACCAAGCCGAGCATCCCAACCATCAACGAGCTCTCGGTGAGCTGGTAAACGTGCCATGCAATCGCCCAGGTTTGGGCGGAGTTACCGACGTTTGAAACGAAATTGCCCGAAATGTAACTGCGGAACTCGGGGTATTTCAGGGCAGGCGGGGTCATTTTCGGCGGCTGTAAAGCTTAGCCGAAATTTAGTTCCCCGTGGGATCGGCGAGGACGCCGAGGAAGATGAGTTGACCGGATTTGAGTTCTCGGATCGCGTAGGCGAAGGGGCGGTCAAACTTGATTTCCTTTGTCATTGGCATAGAGGTGACGCCGACCTCGACCGAAGTCGCAGCGGCCGCCTTCGTGCCTTCTTCGGTTACGTCAATAAAGGTTTTGTGTTTCACATCGGTGATCATCACGTCTTTCTTTGCACGTAGTCTCGAAAAGTTGGCTTGCTCAGTAAATCCTTCTTTGATTCCGAGTTTCTTCAATATCGGCACCAACGCACTCTCGTAATTCAGCTTGAATTTTGGAAAGCTAAGGCTCACTTCTTCGCTAGAACCAGTACCGACCGCGATTTGAGCCAACTTGGAGCAAGCCTGCAAGGAAGTTCGCCCGACCTTTGGTAGGACAGCGATCATTTCAAAGCGATCACCCGCGTATGGAAGCTTCACCCATTGGTCGCCTTCCTTCGAAATCCCGTTCGAAGTGCGCACCGTGCGGTGCATCATTGGGGCATCTGCTTGCTTTGAATTGGCAAGGTTGAATTTCGCGGGAAACGTGCCGTCCTTATCGAATGGGTCTTTCCACTTCGCATCAAAACTGACCGCGTTGATGATGTACATGACAACATCGGCCGGAATCGTCTTCGGCACGATCTCAGCAATCTTGCCATCCGTTGCGGTTTTCACCCAATCATTGATGATTCCCGAACTGTCCGGAGCGGCGAAATCCAGGTCGGCAACCTTCGCATTGAAGAACGCCGTGTTGTCCTTCATAAACGGCTCTTCAAAAAGCACACCTTTTCGGCTCCAAATCGAGTTGGCGATGCGCAACTGCTGATCGCCCAGAAGGGTTCGCAATGAAGCGTGAGCGGCGTTGATCTGGTCCATCGAGACTCGCTCTAAACCCAAACTCTTCTTCATTTCATCCAATGTATTCCCGGAGGCGCCATTCATCGCGATCGTCAGCGCCGTCGCAATACTGATCGGCGAAATGAGAACGTTCTTGTCCGTCCCGATTTCGCCGAGAAGCTTCGCCCCAAATTCATTTGAAGCCAAAACCACCTTCGCCGCTTCTCCCGTCGTAATACTCTTCGAAGCGTTCGCCACCATCTCTTCTCGCTCACGGCTGCTGCGGGCATTGTCCGAATATAGCCCCGGAGTCGGCGAGCCGGTATTGCTCCCGCCACAACCAACAGCAATTAGGGCCAAGAGAGGAAGCGCGCGTTTCATTGTTAATTGGACGTCTGGCAACCTTAAATCGTTAGATTTCCAGGTTGCGAAATCGCTTTTCGGTCGAATCCATGTTCTCAGTGAGGACCCCGAAAGCCCAGTTCACTCGCTTCTGGATGTCGGCGGCTTGCCTAGCTTCTTCGCTTCCGGTTGGGAAATTCTTGGGGTCGCTGCGGGTGTTCAGCCGCTCGAAAGCTTTGCGGATTTCGTCGTAAGGAGCTTGTTCTGCGACTCCAAGCAAACGCCGGGCATAGGCTTGCTTTTCTTCCGGAGTTCGCAAAGTTATTGTTGTTGTTTCCGGAGATTGGGCGGGTTTTCCTCCGGTCATTTGTTCCAGCTCTCGCCACGCCGCTTCTTGATCGAGGCCGGTGATGCGATCCCATTCCGTATTCACGAAACCGCGCAACATATTATAGGCTCGACGTCCGGTGCTCACTGGAAGAGATTTTAGCAGTAATCTCTAGGGGATGCTTGCGTCTCTCATTCTTTACGCCATGATTACGCCCGTGAAAACCGATTGGCTCCTTGCCCCCTCGTCGTTCAAAGCCTCAATCAAGGCTTCACCTTCTGAAATTGTTCTTTCAAATGGACTGATTTCGCGAACGATCAAGTTGACTCCCGATGCTGCGACGGTGAGCCTGCAGAACCTCATGACCGGGGAGGAAATGCTTCGAGCGGTGAAACCAGAAGCGTTGCTGACCCTAAACGGAAAGGACTACCCAGTTGGCGGATTGATCGGGCAAAAAAACCTAGCCTTTTTGTTGCCAGAGTGGATAGACGAGCTAAAACCGAACGCGCTGGGATTTCATTATGTCGGCCACTCGATTGGGAATCCAGTTAAGCGTATGGATTGGAAACAAGTTCGACAGTATTCAAAAACGAGCTGGCCGCCGAAGGGTGCGGCTTTGACCCTCGATTTTGTTTCACCAGAGTTTCCGGGGCTAGAGATTGCGGTTCATTACGAACTCTATGACGGCGTTCCCGCTTTCCAAAAGTGGTTTACGATATCGAATCAGGGTTCCGTGAAGGTCAATCTCGATAGGTTTATTTGCGAAAACATCGGGTTTGCCGAAACCGATTCTGTGGTTGATTCAACCCCAACTTGGCGGGTGCCGAATGTTTCAGTTTACAGTGATTACGCATTCGGCGGAATGGCGGAGACGAGCTCAAACAAGACCACGTATTGGGTGCCCGATTCCAACTACAAGACGCAAGTGAACTACGAACTAAAAACGCCCTGCGACTTAGAAGTTCGTCCGCCCGTCGGGCCGGATTATTCCATCGAACCGAAGAGAGATTTCGAGTCGTTTCGGGCATTTTTGCTGTTTCACGATTCCGCCGATCGCGAGCGCCGCGGATTGGCAACCAGGGCCCTTTATCGCACCGTCGCCCCCTGGATCACGGAAAATCCGATCATGCTCCATCTGACCAGCGTTGACCCAGTCGTGGTTCATCGTGCGATTGATCAAGCCGCCGAGTGCGGCTTTGAAATGATCGTGATCAGTTTTTGGAGCGGGCTGGATATGGAGAATGAAAGCCAAGAAAACTTAGACAAATTCAAAAAATTTCGCGCTCATGCAAACTCGAAGGGGATCGAGCTTGGCGGCTATAGTTTGCTCGCAAGTCGGCATGTTGACGCCGAAAACGACATTGTCAATCCCAAGCCGATTTTTGGGGCTTCGCCCTGCTTAGAAAGCAAATGGGGGCAAGATTACTTCCGCAGAATCCAAAGCTTCTTTGAAAAAACCGGATTCAATTTGTTTGAGCATGACGGCAGTTATCCCGGCGATACTTGCGCGAGCGAAAAGCATCCGGGCCATAAAGGCTTTGGCGATTCGCAGTGGATGCAATGGCGGCGAATCACCGATTACTACAAGTGGTGCCGATCGCAGGGCATCTATCTGAATGTTCCCGACAACTACTTCCTCGCCGGTTCCAACAAAACCGGAATGGGTTACCGGGAATCAAACTGGTCACTGCCCAGAGCCCAACAACATATTCACGCCCGCCAAAATCTCTTCGACGGGACATGGGAGAAGACCCCCAGCATGGGTTGGATGATGACGCCTTTGGTGGAGTATCAGGGCGGCGGGAAAGACGCAACCATCGAACCCTTGAGCGAGCACCTGGACGATTATCAGATGCACCTGATGAATAACTTTGGCTACGGAGCCCAATCCTGCTACCGTGGCCCGCGCATTTATGACACCGAAACGACCAAGGCGGCGGTGATTAAATGGGTGACGTGGTTCAAGAAACATCGTGAAATCTTGGAGTCCGACGTGATTCACATCCGCCGCCCCGACGGGCGGAATTTGGACGGGATCGTCCACGTGAACCCAAAGCTTAAGACTCCGGCCATGGCCCTGATTTACAATCCCACCGCCGTTGCGCGAAAAGAGACGATGCGGATTCCACTGTATTTTTCGGGTCTGAAGGACGCAACGCGAGGAGCTATCGGAGACACTTCGGGCCGACAAGAGCGAACTCGGAGTTACAAACTAGAAGGAACCGATCTGGTGGTGGAAGTCACAGTCCCGGCGCGCGGCTGTTCGTGGATTGTGTTTGAGAAGTAGGAGCACCTCGAGCCAAATGCCGCCCTTTGGTCTGGTGGCTCAGCTTGGAATCTTTGGGAGTAACTCTCAGCTGGATGGTGCGAGGTACCAAGGGTGCCTGAAACGTTGGGAGCGATCGGCGTATCTAAAGAGGCTTGTTGTACCGCCAGGTAATCTCACCCAGTTAAATCGAATCATCCTTATTGGCCGCGCGGGGGTTGGGAAAACGACCTTGGCGAGGGAAGTGGGGAAGCAAGGGCGTTCCGGTTATCATTCTCGACGAGATTTGGCAATCGCAATGGACCGACGAGGATGTACCCAAGTTCAGGTCCCTCGTGGAGGAGGCTCACTCGGGTGATGAGTGGATCAGCGACGGAAACTTCTCGGTGGCAACGTTTGATATCCGGCTTCCTCGCGCAACCCTGATCCTTTGGATCGATGAATCAAGGCTGGTATGCACTTGGCGAGCCATTGGAAGGGCGCTCAAAGGCGACGATCACCATCGGATTCGGGGTCTCGCCCGCGTTCTGCGCTTCATCTTGAAGTTCGACCGCGTCAACCGCCCGCGAATCGAAGAGCAGATAGCACGTCACGGTCCCGATGTGCCTTTGCGGCGACTCCAAGGTCGCGAGCTGGAGCAGTTCTTAGCCACCTTTTAAGCAGGATTTCGCCATCGGAAGCAAGTTCCCCTCTCTGAAAATAGGCGAGGAAGGTTCCTTTTACGTGAGCTCCGCGCGCCTCGCGCCATACGCCGCCCCTTTAGACCCCTTTGGGCCGGTGGTGCAGATTGGAACCAACAGGAGTAAACTCGCATCAGGCTAAGCTAGTGGTATGAATAGGAAAACAGATGCTGAGTACGACAGCGCCACACGTGAACCATGGACAAGAGAACACCGGTCGGCTGGAGAGCGTATGGCGCGAGGGACCCGCAAGTTCCCCAAAACGGAGTTTTGGCTTTAAAGTGCAGTCGTCTAGGATTCTGTGCGTCCTCGGTGTCACTTGCGTTTTTGGTTGCGTGGTCGGCCTGTGCGGTCGCACACGCACGTACACGGTAGTCATCAGGAGCGAGAGCCAAAAGACAATTGGCCTGGGCCTGAGTTTTGAACAGGGCCAGAGACAGCTCCAATCCGAGCAAATTGTGCTGGAAGCCAACTCTCGCGACACCAAAGTGTACTTTGACTCTTATGGCTCCCTTGATAACGTGTTGTTGAGGATTGAGGGAGTTGGGCCGCGTGCATCGGACCAAGCACCATTCAAAAAAAAGGGACTCAGCGGGAAGTCACTCCATCTGGTATTGAGGCGGGATGGAACGTTTGCCGAGGAGCCTGCTCTGCCATGACTGAGACTTTTTGCGTGAGCTCCGCGCGCCTCGCGCCATACGCTGCCCTTTTGGCCGGTGGCGCAGATTGGAATCGACGGGAGTAAACTCGCATCTGGTAGTGGTATGAAAGGGAAAACAAATGCTGATTACGACAGCGCGACAAGTGAACCTTGGACAAACTAAGGCTGATGCCTATTTCGACGCTGTCGCGGGGGGAAGAACCACCACCCCGCCCCTCGTCGCATTTCGGTTTTTGCGAGAGCTCACCGATGAGTAAGTCTAAGTCCATTGGGCACGCAGGGGCACGCTCACCCGATTTTGCCTTTTAGCCGCACCCCGTGGCTCTCGATATCAATCACTCCCTGCCGATAGAGCGTCCCAATCAGCTTCTTGAATGCGCCCTTGCTCAGCCCAAATCGCCTTTGAATCTCTTCGGGAGAACTCTTATCACCGACGGGCAGGAATCCGCCGTTAGCTTCAAGCGCTTTGAGAAAGCGATCGCTTTCTCCGATGACGGCTTGATAGCCTTGGGGGCGCAGAGAGACCGCAACCTTCTTGTCCGTCTCGCGAATATCCTTCACATAGCCATCGCGGACATCGCCGATTTGGAGCCGCTCGACCCATTCATCGGGAAACATCGCGCCCCGGATTCGGCCGTTAATGATCACATTGATCACATCGCGCTGGATGGCGGAGATCATGATTTGGACGGGTTCGCCTTTGGTGAGACCTTCGCCATGGGGTTGGAGGAATTTGTTGATGTTCGTAGTGCAAACCACGCGCTGCGATGCTTGATCAAGATAGACCCGCACCAACGCCCAGTCGCCTTCGAAGAGTTCTCCTTGTTGCTCGGAAAACGGGCAAAACAAATCCTTCGCCAATCCCCAATCAAAGAAAGCTCCGGCGCGGGCGACGGAAACGACGGGCAGAACCGCAAACTCTCCAACGACGGCGCGAGGTTTTTGGCAGGTGGCGATGGGCCGATCCTCGGAATCGGTGTAGAGGAAGACGCGCAGCATTTGGCCGATGCCTACATTCTTGGGGATTTGGCTCGCAGGCAGAAGCACGTCCGACTCGCCATCGCTTAAGTAAAGCCCTTGGGGAGAGTCTCTCACGACCTCAAGTTCTTGATATTCACCAATTCGCATCTGCCTTCATTGTGAAGGATATCTGAATCTGAGAACACTCACAGAAGATTCCAAGGGTGCCTTAAGAATCGTCTCCAATAATCTACACTGTTGATGCAGAGCGTCAGCAGGAGATTTCATGAGAAGCATTAAAACCACCCTTATCGCCTTGTCCTTTGTTTTTGCCGGGTTTACGGCCGCGGTTGTTCAACAGCATGGCGGAGACATGGCCAAGCATTTTGCCGAAGTTTCAAAGCACCTCGGCCTGAACCCAAGCCAAGAAAAGCAATTGAAAGAGCAGCATCAGGCCGCCCAAAAGAAGATGGAAGCCATCCAAGCCGATAACCGCCTGGATAAAGCCGGGAAAGAAAAGGCGATGGAGCAGCTCCACAAAGATATGATGGAGAAGGCAAAAAAGTTCCTCACGGCGGAGCAAGTGAAGAAGCTCTCGGGCATGCATCAGATTCAATCGGCGAAGGCGCATTTGCACGGAATGCTTAGCAAACTTAACTTGAACGCCGACCAGAAGAAGGAAATCGAGCTTTTAACAAAGGAGACTACGACAGCATTTCAGAAACTGCTTGATAACAGCTCCCTGACCGATGCGCAGCGAAATGAGAAAGCGCAGAACTTACACAAGGAGACATTGCACAAGATCTATGAGCTCTTGAACCCCGATCAGCAGCAAGAGCTTGCCAAAATGCTTCATGGCGGCTAATCGGCGTTGAACTTGCTCATTGTTGAAGACGATGAGAGCGTGGGTCGCTTCTTGGTGCAAGCGACGAGCGAGGCGGGGTTTTCACCCCGCCTTGTTGGCGATGGGGCGGAGGCATTAAGGCTGGCGAAGTCGTTTCATTTCGACCTGATCTTGCTGGATGTGATGGTGCCGACTGTCAACGGATTTCAAATCTGTCGGCAACTTCGAGATTCGAAAATCAAAGCCCCGATCTTGATGCTTACCGCGAAGGATTTGGTTGAGCATAAAGTTGAAGGCTTGGATTCTGGGGCGGATGACTATCTGGTCAAGCCGTTTCAGGTGGCCGAACTTTTGGCTCGGATGCGAGCCCTGCTTCGCCGTGGAGCGGGGGTTCTAACACTGACCGTGGATGACCTTGAACTGGATCCGGTGATGCATCAGGTGACGCGAAACGGGGTTCGGCTTGAATTGTCCGCTACGGAATACGCCCTGTTGGAATATCTCATGAAGAACTCCGGGCGAGTGCTGACGCGTTCGATGTTACTGCAGCACGTTTGGCGCTACGATTTTGATGGAAGCGACAATGTGCTGGATGTCTACATCAGCTATTTGCGCAAGAAAATTGATTCTGGACGCTCGAAGTCGCTCATAAAGACTGAGCGCGGCGTTGGTTATCGGCTAGGTGGAAGTTGAGCTGGTTTCGCTCAATGCGCATGAGGTTGGCGCTTTCGTTTGTATTGTTATTGGCCTTCTTTGGCTGGATTCTCGCTCGAGCAATCACGCACTCGGCTTTGCTTCAAACCCATTTTGACGAGGAGTCTCAGCGGCACCATATTCGTGTCGTCCTGTGGCTGTTCATGGGAGTCCTCTTCCCAGCGATGGCGATCGGGGCATGGATGCTGGTTGCGCGAACACTACGGCCTCTCAGGGCCCTTAGTAAACAGGCCAGCGAGGCCACCGCGGAATCTCGCCTTGTTGCTCCATCAAGTGACAGCGAAATGGTTGAGCTGGTTGCTACCCTGAACGAACTGCTGCAGCGCATTGAGATCACCTCCGCCGCCAAAGCGAGCTTCTACGCGGCAGCGTCACATGAACTTCGGACACCGCTACAAGCATTAGCTGGACACCTCGAGACCGCCCTCAGTAAAGAGCGCACAGCGGAGGACTATCGGCAGGCATTGGCCGAAGCGCAATCCCAGTCGTCCCGTTTGAGCGAGTTGACGCGAGACATTTTGCTGCTTCACCAGCTACAAGCCCAGGGAGTCGGACCCGAGGAGCGAGCCGATCTGTCCGCTTCTTTGGAGGTGGTCCTGAGAGAACTCGGACCGTTGATCGAAGCCCGAGGATTACGGATTTTCTGGGAGCCAGCCCAACCATTCATTGTCAAGGGCCGCCAATCGTATGCCGATATTGCGATCCGAAATTTGGTCGAGAACGCCGCTCGGTATACAACGGCCGGTGGGGCAATCCAAATTCAGCAGACTGCCAGCGGCCTCATCATCACAAATGAGTGCGAGATTCCAGGTGGCTCAGATTCGGAGCGCCTCTTTGAACCCTTCGAGCGCAGCGCAACGGGCGGGGGCAACGGGTTGGGCCTAGCCGTATGTCGCGCCGCCGCGAAAGCCAACGGCTGGACGCTTACCGCCCGGTTTGAATCCGGCATGTTCATCGTGAATCTAACATCTTGAGCTAGATTGCGTAGAATGGCATATGCGCAAGCGTAAATGGTGGATCGTTGGAGTTGCCCTGCTCTCTTTGGCCTGGCTTGGGTGGCGGGTTTTGTCTCCACCGCCATTGCCACCGTTTTTGCAGAAATTTGAGGGCCACACGACCCTGTTGGCCTCCGGCCATGGGGCTCCACGGTACACCGTAAAGCCATCGTGCACCATTCAGTTTCAGTCCGCGTATTTTGTTGATGCGCCGCCAGAGGAGGTTGTTATGGCTTATGCGGACTCCATTAAGGGAGAGATCATTCATGTTCGTGGCGCGGGAACTGCAGCCGCTGGGTTGGGAGTCGGAATCAGAGCCATCTTCTGGAAAGGAGCCCGGATGACGGAGGTCAGCATTACGCGGGAAGATGCGGTTTCAAAAGCTGACCAGTGGCTAACCAAGATGGTGCCGGGTTGGCTTGATGTTAGATTTGGCCGAACCTATAGAAGCCGCGATCTCGAAAGCGTGAATGCAAAGTTTTACAAAGAAGACGCGATCAGGCTTTCAGAGTTGAAGGGGCTTCGGCCGAACTTGAAATTGTATCCAAACCTATGAACCCGCTCCGAGGGACACAGGAACGCAAACCACTTGTTCGCCCGTCTGATAAAATGGCATTGAAACCGACAATCCAATTATGTCTGCCGAGAATCCTTTGAAAGAAACCGAATCCAAGCATCAAATTCGTACGCTTCGATCTCGATTCGGTGGCTTTGCCGAACCTCTGCAGCCTCTTATTGCCGCCCAAAACGACGCGGATCAGGCCCTCGAACGCATTCTTGCGAGCGATGCGATAGACCGGATTATTGCTAAAGCGCCGATTTTGGTTGGGCTCCTACCATCATTCCCAGAGTTGTTTTCTACACTTTTTGAGGAAACCTGGCTTCCAAATCTAAGCGAACTTCCCCTTGATTGCGCGCCGACTCGAACCGCTCATGAGTTTGAAAAGCACCGGCTTTTCAAGTTCATCCAGTTCACCCTTCGCTCGGGAGATGCCGCGCCGGAACTCGGCTCATTGTTCGAAGACTTGTTGAATCACATTCACCGTAGGCTCCAGCTCTCATTTAATGTTTTGGCCACCGGAGCATTCGCCTCCGGCGATCTTGGGCAGGGAAAGCACGCCGAGATCGTCTTGCAGGCGACGGCCGATGATTTTCAGAGAAATGATCTGGAGGCCCACGCTTTTCTCGGCTTCCTTGAGGGACTTTCGCATTACGGCATGACCTCTAAGATCGAAATTAAGCGGCTCAACAATTCGCTTTTCCTACCTGAAGGGGGGTTGAGTTCCACCGAGGTTGCAAACTTGAGCCCAGGCGAATATGTAACGATTACTTCCGCTCGGCCGATCATCGGGCAGCCGGAGCGGATCGCGGATACGTTGCCGCTTCGCCCAGAGCGCCTGCGCTCGCTCGTTGCGTTCAAACGGCAGATCGAAACACAGCTGGTTAGTATGAAATATCGGAGGCGCGACGTTTTGGACGGCGAAGGCGGATTGAGTGACATCTCGTGGCTCCTTTTGCTGAACGAGGGGCGATATCCGACCGCAACTGGCCGGTCTGGTGTGTGGATGGGAGCCGATCTGCCCGAGCCCGCACACAAAACTGAAGATCGCCTGAGAAACCTGGCGCGAGCCCAACTTCTGTTGCCCACCGAGTTTGAAGCGCTCACCCTCGCCCAAACGCATCTCGCCGCGGTTCTCATGCGAATCTGTTTGCTGGGAATTGACGATCGCATTGTTCCGGAAAACCCCGATAAGCTTGCCGCTCTTGCGAAGTCTTTACACTATGCCGACGCAAACGATTTTTTGCGCGTCCACGAGATGCACATTGACAACGTTCGATCTATCTTCCTTGATTCCCTAGACAGGCTCCGCGCATGACCCACGTTCTGTTTTTTCTGGGAGCCTACTTGCTGGGCTCAATTCCAGTTGGTTACCTCGTTGGCAAAGCCCGGGGCGTTGACCTGCGAGAAGTTGGAAGCGGCAACATTGGAGCCACGAATACGTTGCGAACCCTGGGTAAGGGGCCGGGATACTTCGTTTTTGCATGCGATGTGTTAAAAGGTGTGATACCCGCAGTTTTGGCCAAGAAATTCTTCGCCAGCAATGACTGGGGGTTTTGGGTGGGAATCGCGGCTGTGTTCGGGCACGCTTTGTCGCCGTTTCTCGGGTTCAAAGGAGGAAAAGGCATTGCCACTGGGCTCGGAGTTCTACTCGGGAGCGTAACGCTAGTCGGGCTAAGTTCGTTCGGCTTATTTTTGCTGATCATGTCTCTTTGTATGATCGTTAGCCTATCCTCTGTTGTCTCTGCCCTGGCGTTGCCACTGTGGGGTTTCTTGTACCATGAATCGCCGATGATGATCGGGGCACTTGCGTTGATGGGGGTTTACTTGGTGTCGCGTCATAAGTCCAATTTTGAGCGCTTGCGCGCGGGAACCGAGCCCCGATTTGGGCAAAAAGTCGCCGACGATTCACCTCCGAATGCCAAGGGACGCCTGATTTGTGCGGTGGGGGTTTGTCTCTTTGCGGCTCTGATTTGGGGTGCCCTCCAATGATGCAAGACCCAACTATCTTGATTGGCTGCATGGTGTGGCTCCCCGTCGGGATATGGACCATCAGCATGATTCAGTGGATGATTGCAGGCGAGGTCGAGCCACTGGTCGGAATAATCAGCATTGGTATAGGTTTGGCGCTTGGGGGTTATACAATGATGACCAAGGATACACACCTACGCCCCTACTTCGTGATCGGTGCACTTTCCATGGTGGTGATTTATCCTTTCCTGAACAAGGCGAAAAATGATCACGATAACAATCAGCTTGACTTTGAAATCATGGAGCGAGCTTACGAGCAACTGGGCACCAATCCGAAGCACCTCGGCGCTCAATTCAAAATTGCCCGAGCGTTGCAATCTAGAGGCCACACTTTGGAAGCCGTAACCCTCCTCAAAAAGGCCACGGAGGGAATCCAAAAGCGGATTATTGAGCCAGAAATGCGCACGTTGCGCCAGTGGGAAGCCGAGCTTGCCATGCGCTCTCCTGATTCGCGCAAAGCTGTTCAATGCCCGTTTTGTAGCCGCACAACACCCATGGATCAGTTTTTTTGTGCGATTTGCGGTCGCCCCGTTTGGTATCCAATCGCAAAGAACGCTCCGTTCGGCCCAAATGTCACGTCGAAGCTGCTCATGATCTGGACTGGCTCTGTGATGGGACTCATTGGAATTCCAATTGTCGCCACAAGTTTTCCTCCAAATCTACGCGCGCCGGGAATCGTCGGTATCCTGATGCTGTTTACTTTAACAGCCTGGTTGGCTTTCCGCCGACGGTAACCCTAGCATGAAAATCCTGGACCGATACATCTTGCGCGAAATGATCGCCCCATTTTTGGCGGGTTCGATTGCGCTAGTGCTCATGTTTCAGGCAAATTTTTTGATTTTCCTGCTCAAAACCTATTCGGTTTCGAACATCCCATTGCTCGCGATCTTACAACTCATCGCTTATAAAACGCCAGAGTTTCTGAGGATGACACTTCCGAGCGCGATTGCCCTTTCAAGCACACTCGTGATAACCAGAATTACCCGGGAATCGGAGCTTACGGCCATGCGATCGGCGGGGGCGCCAATCCGCCGGGTGATCATGCCTGTTGCGATTTTCGGATTGCTGACGGCGGCCCTGAGTTTCTACCTGATGGAAAAGATTCAACCTTTGGCCGAAACAAAGGCGAAAGAGGTCTCGGAAAAGGCGCTCATGCTTGCAGGAGCACCCGAGTTTGTCCAGAACATTTTCTTCAAGGCCGGGCCCCGCACGATGGTTTACTTTGCCTCCGCCCAGCGACTCCCGGATGACTCCACCCTAGTTCGCGATTTTGTAATGGTGGAACAACTGCAACTTGGAAAAACGGGAGTTACCACGGCCGATGAAGGGACGTTGAATCGGGGGGTCTGGGTTTTTAAGAACATGTATTACCGGATTCTAAAGGGCAACCAACTTATTTCGATAAAGGGCCTCGCCACGATTGACCAAAAAATCTCTGTTCAGGACCTATTCGCAACACCTCAGCAGACCGAGATGAACACCGAGGACCTCCGCCGCCACATCACCGCCGAAAGGGGCGCTGGTCGAGACACCAGGAGGTTAGAAACCGAGTTGTGGTCACGTTACAGCATCCCGGTGGCGTGCTTTGTGTTCGCGATTGTCGGGCCCATTCTGGCCGTTGTTTTCGGAAAAACGGGAGGATATGTCGGGCTTCTACTTGCAGTCCTACTTCTTTGGGCATATTTCAACGTTTACATCATCAGCACCGAGATATTCGGCAAAAACGGCTGGCTCTCCCCGTTCCTCGCCGCTTGGTTACCCAACCTCATTTTCGGCGCGTGCGGGCTCGTAGGCATTCGGAGACTTGAATGAGAATCCTTGCTGGCCTCATTGTGTTTGGAATAGTGGTGCAAGCCTCAGGTCAGCCCGGGCTGTCCCATGTTATTGGTCACACCGCAAAGTTGATCCAGCAAAAAAGCGCAGGAACTAAGAACCCGCTGGAACCGATCGGGTTCGACCAAATCAAAACACAGACGGGCACCCTTCCCGCTCCTCGGCCCTTCGGCGACGAGGAGCGCATTTTTGAAATCGTAAGGAGCGGTCCGTCTAAGTTTTTAAGGCGAAAGGTAACCGCATCCGGTGGGATCCACGCTAAATACAAAGGTTACGACCTGTTCGGTTCAACGCTCGAAGGCGATCTGGATACCGAGATTTTTACTCTGACGGGCGATGTGAAGGTCATCGGACTGGATGCCGTTGTCACTGGCCTCAAGGTCACGATCAACATGAAGGACCGGACGTTCATTGCCGAGGAATCCAAGACACTCTTGCGCCCCAGTTTCCTTCAGGGTCGCGTCAAAGATAACCTCTACATTCGCGGGGCGAAGACCTTCGGTTCTCGGAAAGAGATCCACTCTCACGATGGCGGGCTGACCTCTTGTAACCTTGAGCACCCTCATTTTGAAATAATTTCCGACAAAACAGACATAAGGCCCGAGCGCAGAATCATCCTCCGAAAGGTCGGACTGAATCTGTTTGGACGCACCTTAGTGAAGCTTCCCTACCTAGTCATCCCGCTTGATCGGCGCGGCGAGCGCTTCTTGCCCGATATTGGGCAGAGCCAGGATGAAGGCTACTACATTAAATTCAAGTATCCCATCCCCCTCAAGGGAAATTCCAATTTTCTAGATGCACGCCTCGAATATATGTCCAAACTCGGTTTGGGACTTGGTGCAAATCTGACCTATGAAATCCGTGATATGAGCGGCGAGCTCCGTGTATGGGGGCTGACCGGACAAAACCGGACCTTTGAAGTCTCAAACCAACACCGCCAAAAGTTGGGTTCGCTGAACGTAACGATCAACAATAATATTCAGCGCCAGAGCTATCTAGCTTCTCCCGAAAACACTCTGATAAACACGCAAGTTCAACTTGGATTGGCGAATCGCTTCGGTCAGACAAACCTCAACTACTACCGAAACAGCAACCAGGGCTCGTCTTTCAATTACCTTCAACAGACACTTTCGCTGCTCGATAGCCGCTCCTGGGGATCGCGAACTAGAAGCGAGGTCACCTTAACTTACGGCAACAATGCGAGCGCTTATACGGCAGGAGACACGATCAAGCGTGAGCAACTCGATGTACAAGTTCGCGGCACTCACGAGCTAAAACAGGGCTCGATCGAGCTCGAATACCAGCGAAGCATCCCCATCGGCGAGGTTGAGAACTTTTTTGGTGCGCCTGATCGAACCCCCGTTCTCTCCTTTCGAACCGACGCGATCCGGTTATTCGGACCGCGATGGAGCCAACTTCCGATCCAAGCCAACTTCTCGGTTGGAGAGTACGGCAACCCCGGTCCCGCAAATAGCCGTCTCGGGCGAGGCAGTATTGAACTCCAATTTGCTAAAAACGTGATCGCCAAGCGATGGAACTTAGACTTCGGGGGGACCTACAAGCAGGGCATATATTCCGATGATACCGCCCAATATTCGACCGGATTCAATGGCGCGGTTCGGTATGGCCTCGGGCCGAAAACAAGCGCAAATGTGCGTTACAACTTCCTCGAACCGCACGGCTCAACCCCCTTTGATTTTGATCGCACCGGGCGCTACAACTTGGCTTCAATTGACTTGAGCTTCGAACCGGTGCGAAACTTCCTCATCGGCACCCAAACCGGCTACGATTTCCGATTAGAGCAAGAGCAACAAACTGCTTGGCAAAGTTTGGGCGTAAGGAGCGAGTGGACGCCGGCAAAATGGTTTTCGCTAAGGTCGCTTTCGACCTATGATACTTTCAATAAGAACTGGTCAAATGTTCGCTTGGATATGTCTTACAATCCTGGCGCCACGAGGGTTGGAATTGGAGCGAGGTACGACGGATTTCGTCACACCTGGGGCAACGTGAATCTCTTCGTGGATGGATTCAAGATGGGACGTTTGAAGGTCAGTTCGCTTCTAGCCTACAATGGCTACTTGAAGCAATTTGAAGCGAGACACTTTGCGTTCACGTACGATCTTCATTGCGCGGAGGCGATGTTGCAGATTATTGACAATCCGATCGGATTTCGGCCCGGAACTCAGATTTCCTTTTTCATACGTCTAAAGGCATTCCCGTTCGATTCCCCGTTTGGGCTGGGTCGCAGCGGTCAATCGTTTGGAACTGGCACCGGCTTTGGGTTCTAAATCCGTCGCACAAAGCTAGAGGAAGCCGCCAAGTCTCCCCAATCTCATGATTCGCTCCGGTTCCGAACCCATCAGCCAGGGATCGTCCTTCAAAAGCTCATAGGCTCGCTTGAAGTGTGGCTTGGCTTCGGGTTGCATCAAGGCAAGTAGATTCTCCCCAATCTCCTCGCGCACATATCCATCGGCATCAGCATCGTTTAGAAGCGCCCGCTGAATCACCAAAGCGGGTCCGAAGCGTCCGATTGAACGGAAACAGCGAGCAACGGTCCACCGCGCGATTCTCGCCTTCTCACGATCTCCTTGAGCCTCGTGATGCTTCAAACAGCGCTCAAACAGATCAAGGGCGATCTCGTACATTCCCTTATCATGAAAAGACCAACCTACGTTGTTTAAGAGCGATCCAAGCCACTTTCGAGCTCGGGGGTCCGTTGATGCTTCGGCGATCCCGATGGCCTGGTTATTCAAGGCGATCGCCTCGTCCGGCAGAGCCACGATCGCCAGCATGTGAAGCGCATCAATCTTGACGTCAGCGATCTGGGCAGCGGTGTCACGCGCCCGTTCAAAGTACGGGCGAGCGAGCTCTGGCGACCCGCTAGATCTCAGAACACGGCCTCGTTCCAGGTTCAAATACGCTTGGGTTATCGCTGTCGCGGGGACCCCCGCTTCAACTTCATCGAGCACCGCAGTCGCTTCTACGAACTTACGCTGCAATCCCAAGCACCGAGCAACTTGCGTCTTTATCAACAGATCGCGATCATAGCCTGGATCGCCAAATGTAACCCCGGCCAGAGCCCCACGAAACCGGCTCTCAGAACCAATGACGTCATTGAAATCCCACAAATCGCGAATATCCACGCATAGATTTTGGCCCAACGGCTAACGCAAGTGGGTCTAAAGCCAGTAATATAAAATCGTGTTGATTGCCGGTCTTGTCGCATCGGTCGTGATTTCCATGTCAGCCCCCACCCTCGATGACCTCAAATTCATGCAGGGAAGCTGGGTGGCAGAGCGAGGCACCGGAGTTTCGGAAGAAACCTGGATGCCCCCTAGCGGCGGCACGATGCTCGGCGTGAGCCGGACCATTCGTGAAGGAAAAACGCGATTCACCGAGTTCCTGCAAATCGAAGAGATTGAGGGAAAACTCAAGCTCACTATTTGCCAAAAACTAGGCGGCCCGGCAATCACCCTGACCGCCTCAAAGTGGTCCGAAAAGGAAGTCACGTTTGAACCCGTTGACGACCCGAACAAAGCCACCGTCGCCTATCGCTCCGTTGCAAACGAACTCCATGCTACTGTTGCCGGAGTCCGTGACACCACCCCTTACTCACTGGAGTTTAAGTTCAAGAAAAAGCCATGAAACGTACACTTATCTTCGCCCTGGCGGTTTGCGCCGTCTCTTCTTTTGCCCAATACGCGGGCTCACTTCCAGTCCCAAAAGATATGCAAAAGGGCTTTGAGTCTATTAGCCTAAGTGACGCCAAAGACTGGCTGAGCTATCTGGCCGGGCCAGAATGCGAAGGGCGCGGAAGTGGCCAGCCCGGCTTCCAAAAGGCCGCCGACTTCATGGCCGCAAAATTCAAGGAGTTCGGGCTCAAACCCGCAGGCGACAACGGCACTTTTTTTCAAAACGTACCGATGGTGAGTGGAAAAATCCTTGATGGCACTCAGCTCACTTTGGGTGATTCAAGCGTACCCATCGGCGAGAAACTCTCAGTAAGCGGGGTCGGTGGTGATTTATTGCTAAAAGGCGATCTCATCGTTGTTGAGGCAAAGGGCCAAAGCGCAAAAGTTCCGGACGGCATTACCGGAAAAATCGTCCTTGCTTATCTTGATGGCGTCTCTCGCGATTTCAGAAGGGTGCTCAGTGAAAAGGCGGCCGCAGTGATTGAGTTACCGATACAATCTCACCCAATCGGAACTACAGCTCCTTCGGAAGCAAGCCTCAACCACGAATCCGGGTAGCGACGGATTTCGCAAATGCGTTCCTCGTGAAGGTTGGCTTTTCTCGCAGTCTGTCTGATGAATCTTCAAAAGCGACTCCCGTTCAATCGGCTGAGATCATTGTAAAGACCGAGGGAACGATCACCAACGTGCCAAACGTTGTCGCCTTCATGCCGGGATCGGATAACTCGCTCAAGGGTGAATATGTTGGCATCGGCGCCCACCTCGATCACCTGGGCATTCGCAAGCAGGAAGGGCAACCGGATGTGATCTACTACGGCGCGGACGACGACGGATCGGGCTCAACGGCTTTGCTAAACATCGCAAAAGCGATGAGTTTGAATCCGCTCAAGCCCAAACGAACAATCCTGTTCATGGCATTTTGCGGCGAGGAGCGGGGTTTGATCGGCTCCCGCTGGCTCGCTGATAACCCAATGTTTCCAATTGACAAAATGACCTGCGAACTGCAGATGGACATGGTCGGTCGCGATTCGGACGGCGTTCAAAACGGCGACAGGAACCGAGTAGATGTTGCCGCAGAGAACACAGACACCATGCGCCTGGTTGGAAGTAAGCGCATTTCAACGGATCTGCACAGCACGATCCTCGATCTGAATAGGCACGTTGGTTTCAAGTTTAAATACGACTCAGAAGACGTCTACACCCGGAGCGACCATTACAGTTTCGCGGCTAAGGGTATTCCAATCGCCTTCCTTTTTGATGGTTTTCATCCCGATTATCACCGCCCCACCGATACCGTTGATAAGATTAACTTCGCGAAGCTGACTAACGCCGCCAAGCTCTTCTATTTAGTGGGTCTGAACGCGGCGAACAAAGAGAAAATGTTCGCTCGGGATGTTCCTCAGACCTCGGGCGGCTAGATTGCGGTCTTGACTCGTCAATCAAGGACGCGGTGAACGTTACATCACCGGCTCCACGAGTTTAGATCTAACCGTGGAGCCCGGATGCAACGTGCCGGAGCGTGCTGAGCCTCTTGCCTTCCAGACGCCGGCGCAGCTTAATGCTAAACGTGAACCCCGACGGGCATGCTCATGCCCTTGGGCTTCGGTTAACCTCTCAATCAACGTCAGCGTGAACGGCCAGAATCTCGCCGACCGCGGCAACCGCTCGCGCTGGCTTTTCGTCGCTCCGGATCTTCTTATCAATCTCATTAAAGATCTCGGTATTCTCATCCAGGAAGTTTCGCGCATTGTCTCGGCCTTGCCCAAGGCGAACATCGCCGTAGTTGTAATAAGTCCCCGCACGAGTGATGAAACCCTTCAGCGTGCCGATATCCAAGACATCACCTGCCTTCGAGATGCCCTTGCCATAGATCATATCAAACTCTGCTTGCCGGAAGGGAGCCGCGACCTTGTTCTTAACAACCTTCACCTTAGTTCGCGTTCCAATCTGCTCAGTGCCATCCTTAATAGCATCGCCCTTTCGAACTTCCAAGCGAACTGAAGACCAGAATTTGAGGGCTCGACCACCGGGTGTTGTTTCGGGATTGCCGTACATCACGCCAATCTTCTCGCGAAGTTGGTTGATAAAAATTGCCACCGTGTTCGATTTACTAATCGCGCCACCAAGTTTTCGCAAGCCTTGGCTCATCAGTCTTGCCTGCAAGCCGACGAACGCATCTCCCATTTCGCCTTCAAGTTCAGCTTTTGGCACCAATGCTGCGACCGAGTCGAGTACGACCACATCAACGGCTCCCGAAGAGATCATAGTTTCCATGATTTCTAGGGCTTCATCGCCACTGCCCGGTTGGGAAATGTACAACCGATCAATATCAACGCCAAGGCGCTGAGCGTAATCCACATCTAGCGCGTGCTCCGCATCAATAAAGAGGGCTAATCCGCCCGCCTTCTGGGCCTCCGCCACAACGTGCAATGCCAGCGTTGTCTTGCCGCCCGATTCTGGGCCATAAATTTCCGTGATTCGACCGCGAGGCAAGCCGCCGACGCCAAGGGCTAAATCTAAACTCAATGAGCCGGTTGAAACCGCCTCAACTTGGTCGTGTTCCGCCGCCCCCATACGCATAATGGAGCCCTTGCCAAATGCCTTTTCAATCTGGCTTAATGCCATTTCTAGGGACCGCTCTCGGTCCGTACTCGTTTTGCTCGCTGAGCCATTTTTTTCACTCGCCATGGTGGACACCAGTATACTACACTTTGTATTGATTGCCAAGAAGTTTTTTTCAAACAGTGCCGAGGAAACGATGGAGATCGCGGCGGAGATCGGTGGCAACTGGCGACCGGGAACCGTCGTCAAACTCGAAGGTGAACTCGGCGCAGGAAAGACGACATTTGTGAGAGGGGTTCTCGCCGGGTTCGGATACGTCGAGGCCGTAAGATCGCCAACCTTTAACATTCTCAGCGTTTTTAATACCCAACCTCCCGTGGCGCATCTTGATTTGTACCGCCTCAAATCTCACGAGGGTTTGGGTCTGGAGGACCTGCTCGACACTCACATCTGCCTCATTGAGTGGCCTGACCGGGTCGCTTCACTACAGCTCAGACCTGGGCAGCTTTGGAACATAAGGATCACGGGTGAAAACAATCATCGCGAAATATTCGTAGAAAATCCTGGAGCAGATTAGCTCGAACCGTCATTAAGAAGCGTAACCATGAAAATCGCCGCAATTCTCGCCATCGTTCTTGCCGTCGCCGTCGGCATTGCAATTCAAACTGGGCAATCTCAAACCAAGCCCAAGGGTGCCAAATCTCAAACTGAAAGCCCGAAGCGTAAAGATAAGGTTGTGATGAGCGAAGAAGCCTGGAAAAAGAAGCTCACCGAAGAGCAATACAAAATTCTGCGCGGGCATGGCACCGAGGCCGCCTTTTGCGGCCTCTTTCATAATTTTAAAGATAAGGGCGTCTACTTCTGTGTGGGCTGTGATTTGCCGCTCTTTCGCGCCGACGACAAGTTTGATAGCGGCACCGGCTGGCCCTCGTTTTTCCAACCCTACGCCAAAGATGCGACTTGGCTTAAGCTTGATACAAGCTATGGGATGATCCGGCAAGAAGTGCTTTGTGCCCGTTGCGATGGGCATCTTGGGCACGTCTTTGATGACGGGCCGAAGCCCTCAGGGCTACGATTCTGTGTCAACTCCGAAGTGTTGAAATTTCGATCTTATGAAGAGATCAAGAGAGAAGCCAAGGGCGGATTGTCCGCGCTCCCAAGCAAAAACTAGGCACTCATGACGATGAGGCTAAAGCTGGTCGGATCCAAGCTCGCGCCGCCAACCAAGCCGCCATCAATATTCGGCTGGCTGAAAAGCTCCGAGCAGTTTGACGAACTCACACTTCCGCCGTACAGGATTCTTACCTCACAAGCGAGGTCGGCATCAAGCATATCGGAGAGGCATTCCCGGATGAATCCGCAAACGCGATTGGCTTCGGCGGCGTCGCACGTATTCCCGGTTCCTATCGCCCAGACGGGCTCATAGGCGACGGCAAAAAAGTAGAGTTCCGCGGCATCAATCCCTTCCAGCGAGGCGGTCAATTGTTGTCGAATAACTACATCGGTTTCACCCGCGCTACGTTCATCGGCGGTCTCGCCAACGCAGAGAATCGGGTGGATAGAATGATAAAGGAGTGCCCGGATTTTCAGATTAATCGTGTAGTCCGTTTCATTAAAGAACGGCAAGGCTTGCTCGGAGATTTCAAGCTTGCCAAATCGTCCCCTCGTTTCCGAGTGGCCAACAACGCAATAGCTGCATCCCAAATCATAAAGCATTGGCGCGCTGATCTGGCCCGTGAATGCGCCGCTATCCTTCCAGAACACGTTTTGTGCGGCGAGTTGGATGTGAGAATTCTTTATGAGCTCGCGCACTTTGGGGATAGCGGTGAAGGGGGGGCAGATGGCGACATCCACATTGCTCTTGGCATCCACCCGCTTGATGAAGGTCTCGACGGCAGCAGTTGCCTCCACCGTCGTCATATTCATTTTCCAGTTTCCAACCACAAGCTTGGTGCGCATGTTGCTATTTTTGCACTTTCTGGGCGGGAAAGGTGCGGTGGGCTATAAAATGGATGCGAATGGTGTTGCTTGGGCTGTTGGGGATATTGCTGAGAACGTTAGGGAGCACCCTTTTGTTTCGCCAACTTCTCAAGCGTTGGCTACCCTCCGATCTTGCAGCTACTTGGGGTCTTTGCGGTCTGATCAGCCTTGGGTTCACCGGCATGACATTCTATTTTGTGGGCCTGTTTGGGACAAACGCCGCAAAGGCAACGGTCGAGCTTCTTTGGCTCTTGGGGTTTGTAACGGGCATCCGAACGTATTGGAAGGAGTTGGCTCCGAGCAAATCGGGCACACTCTTCTGGGTAATCGTGTCGCTGATTCCTCTGGTTGGAGTATTGGCTCCAAGCACGATGCTAGATTGGGATTCGTTGGCCTACCATATGGCAGTTCCAAAGCTATGGTCGGCATCTGGAAATGTGTCTAACGTCAGCTTTATCCATCATTCGAATTTCCCTTTTTCTATTGATGCACTAAATTTCATAGGGTTGCCCGTCTCCGGGCAAGCCGGCGCGAAATTCTTCCAACTCATCTACCTCTGGTTCGGTTGCCTCGCCATCTTCGGACTCTGCCGCGAAAGGTTCGGAGCCAAACCGGCGTGGTGGGCGATTGCTGCCTTTGCCAGCGTTCCTCTCGTTCAATGGGAAGCAGGGAGCGCCTATATTGATGTTTCTCATGGCCTCTATGCCGGGCTTGGCGCGCTCCTGATCTTGCGGGGGCTCAGCGGGTACGGGGGGTTGAGTGGATCGAAGGATGGCCCCCCTTCGGGGGGCGAAGGAACGGGCTCTGAACCTGGGGTATCGCTTCGCTCAACCCCAGGCTATTCTGCTGAGACCCCTTCGGGGTCACCCGACCTCCGATTTGTCACGAATGATGCCCGTGTTTCATCGGTAATCGACGAGGGACGGGGGGTGGTTCTTCCCCCCGTGACCGGCCCGCACCCTCTCCTTATCGGAGCCATCCTCATGGGTTTCGCGCTCGGGAGCAAATACACCGGCCTGCAATCTGCCCTCGCCGTCGGTGTCGTTTGCCTGCTAATCCTCGCAATCTCAAAAACCCGAACGCACCTGAAACAACTCGGCCTCGCCGCCCTCGTCACTCTCGCTATCGGGATGCCGTGGTATATCAAGAACGCCATCGTCGTCGGCAACCCCGTCTATCCGTTCTTCTATGAAAAACTTGGCGGCAAAAACTGGACTCCTCACCAAGCCAAAATCTATACCGAGGAGCAAAAAACCTTCGGTCTCCCCGAGGGTCCTAGCGCTATTGCCCCGGCGATCCTTGGTCTCGCTTATCAGCCCGGTCGGTATATCAACCCGGATCAAACCCTGAGGACCGAAAACGGCAAGCCTACCGGGGCAGGCGGCAATCCCCTCGGTGCCATCGGATTCCCCCTCATGATCGCCGGACTCTTGGCGGCATTCGGGGGCAAGTCAAAGAAGTTCAGCGAGATCGGCCCGCTTCTCGCCTGGCTCGGGATTTGCCTTTTGATGTGGGCGATGCTCAGTCAGCAAAGCCGCTACGCCCTCAGCTTCGCCCCCGTTCTTGCCTATCTTCTCGCATACATTATTAGCAAGCCGGGCTGGCAAGCCAAAGCCCTTGTGGGCGGAGTCGTTGTCCAAGCCGGAATCACGCTCATGCTTTGCAATACGATGCTCCTACAACCCGAGCGAATCCGTGCGGCATTAGGGATAACTCCCCAAGATGAGTATTTGACCAAATCTCTACCCTTCTACAGCGCGGCAAAAATTCTGAACGAAGAGAAAAAGCCAGTCGCTCTCTTCGATGAAGTCTTTGGTTTCTACCTCGACGTCCCCTATTTCTGGGCAAGCTATGGGCACACTTCTGAGCTGGGTTATGAGCATCAGAAAACTGAAGACGACTTCCTCGCCGCTTTGAAAAAGCGAGGCTTCGAACGTCTTTACATCAACCTCCGCCTCGGCCCACCTTCGATGGCCGACGCGCTCGCCGGGCGAGCCCCCGATATCGAGCTACTCAAAACCGAATGCATGAAAAAGGTCGAAGACAAGTGGCGCGCATTCGTCCTAACCGCCCTCCAAAACGGCAAACTCAAAGTTACCCACCAAACGCGGGGCGGGGTTATTCTGGACGTGGCGAAGCCGTAAGTTGCATCGCAATCGCCTCGTTGGCGGGAAGCGGCTTCTCAGCATAAGCTCGCCAAAACGGAAACAGGGCCCGATAACACTCGGGGGCGAACTTCAAATTTGGCGGCGGCTCATCAACCTCGAGGCAAGCCGATAGCCCGTAGAGCACCTCGGCCCGAGTTTGAAAGCGATCCGAAAAGCCCACCGCCGAATCAAACGCGATATAGCCCCCCGCATGCGGGCTCAAAAATGGCAGCGCCTCGCCAACCGGAACTCCTGTCAAAACGCAAACATCAAACGAAGGCATAAACCCGCTCATTTCCATCAGCTTCAACTGCGCCCAGATGAGAGCCACCAATGGCTTTTCGTGGTATTCCAAATCGTGCAAAGCCCGCACCAGGAATCCAAACTCCTCTTCCGCCGGGTGCTCATGGGGCAAAACGGCCGCCGCTAGTTCAGTTAAAGCTAAGGCATAGGACAGCCGATCATAATCCGCCCGCAAACCTGGAAACGATGAAATCGGCTGAGCCTGGGTCACGTATTGGTATCGCTTCCCCGTCGCAAGTTGGAGGATGCATGCACTTAGTGGCTCACTCGAACCCGAAAGCCGCGATCCGCCCTTTCGCGCCCCCTTAGCGGTGACATCAATCACACCGCGCTCCTTCGTCAAAAGCGTTAGTCGCCGGTCGCTTTCTCCCATATCGCGGCGGCGCAAAACCACCGCGTGAACTGTGACTTCAGCCAACTTATTTTTTAAGGTTCATTTCCATGAACGTGAAAAAGGTCTTGCCGTCTTGGGTGATTTCGCCCTTTTCGTGCCAGGCGTTCTCCTTGACCGTCGAAGTAAATCGAACAAATCCCCCGTCGGGCAATCCGTAGCCCCAAACAAAATTGCCCTTCTCAAGCTTGGCCTCCCCTTCAATCGGTTGACCGCCTTGGCTGCGCAAATGCATGTTGAATCCCCCCCGAGTTACATCAAAAGAGACCATGCCGAGAGACTCCATCATCGGGTTTCCCTTGCTCGCCCCTTCGCCAGTCTCAAGCCCCGATTGATCCACTAGATACAGCGATCCGCGAAGTTTGGCGGTGACGGTTTGGGTCATCCTGAACGTCTTTCGCTCGGTGGGAGAGGATATCAGATAGCCATCGCCTTTCCAGTTGCCGACCAAAAATGAAAGCTTCTTAAGTTCTTCGGCCGGATTCACCATCCCGGAAGGTTGGGGAACTTGCCGTTGAACCCCCGAAAGCGAACCCCCAACCAAATTCAATAAAACGAGACCAACAATACCAGCGTGCACAACTCATTCTGACGCTTAGGCATCAAAATAAGCACTGTGATGCGTTGTGCAATTGTTATTCCAGCCCGAATGGGCTCCGTTCGTTTCCCTGGCAAGCCTCTGGTTGATCTCTGTGGCAAGCCGATGGTGCAGTGGGTTTGGGAAGCCGCCCAGGCTTCTGGCATCGCCGACAAAGTTGTCATTGCGACGCCCGACCAAGAAATCATCGAAGCGGGGCGATCGTTCGGGGCGGAAGGAATCCTTACTTCTCACGATCACAACACCGGCACCGACCGCATTTCGGAGGTCGCCCGCAACCTGGGAGCCGAAGTTTATGTAAATGTTCAAGGAGATGAACCGTTGATCCTTCCCGAAACCATTCGCGCCTGCACCGAGCCCGTTCTGGCCGATCCGACCGTGCAGATGGCCAGCGGCTACTGCCTCTGCCCGGAAGATGAATACGATAATCCGGCGGTGGTAAAAGTCGTGACCGATGGCGACGGTTTTGCGCATTATTTCAGCCGATTTGCGATTCCCTTCCCTCGCAATCCGCGGGTTCTGCCGGTGAAAAAACACCTAGGAATTTACGTTTTTCGTCGCGATCCGCTCTTGAGTTTTGCGAACTGGTCTCAAAGCCCACTGGAACTTGCCGAAAGCTTGGAGCAACTGCGTTTCCTGCACAACGGAGTGCGAATCCTCATGACCCAAGTGCCGACCGCCGAGGTCGCAGTAGACACCCCCGAGCAAGCCGAGCAAGTGCGCGAAATCTTGCGGAGAAGATAAATTTTGCGCCAAGAATTTTCTGAACACGAGTACGAAGATGTGAGTTCATCTGAGCTTAGGCTGCTATTGGAGCGCATAGAACCTCGCGACGAATTCGCGGACGCCCTTGATCGCAAGATTCCCGACGATACAGTCACCGTTCATTCGATTAGCGAAGCGACCGGCCTTCATCCCGAAGACGTTTTAGATATGCTGTGTGAAATCCGACAGCGCCATGCGGAAGCTGGATTAGCGGATCGGTTGCGGCAGTTAGAGGAGCCTACATTCCGAGTTGAACGTCCCGGACACGCTCCACATGATCACTTCAAGTCTCACCCCCCGCTAACCCGTGTTGGGATTTTTTCCTCCATATTGGAAGATGTGGTGAAAGCAACTCGCCCACGAATCAAGCAACACTCAGAGTCAGATCGGAAGCACTTTAATGCGTCAACGCTGGTGGCGGTAATCCTGTTGATCTCACTAGCCTTGATCGTGATCGGATTTGCAACGACGCGGTAAGAAAACTTCAGGGATTGGTCGTGGACATAATCGGCTTACCTAACTTCTGCAGAAATTTCATCCCCTTGGCGCAAGGTTAGGGATTGGCTCACACACCAACCGAAACCCAACGAACGGGCCATCCGAAAGCCACCAGCGACTCTTGGGGAGTTGAGGATCAGTATCTTGCCACTTGGGCTCCCACCGTTGCCTCAAGCTTGAATTGCATTCTGCCAGTTCTTGCAAAAACGTGCCGCCGCACAGAACCGGCTTCCCTTCGGCATCCGTGGCCCATTCGCCGACATTACCCAGCATATCAAAAAGCCCCAAGGAATTCGGCTCCTTCTTGGCAACCGGGTGGGTCATCTTTCGGCTGTTTCCCCGGTGCCAAGCCGTCGCCTCGCTGGCTTCCTTGTCTACGGAGGCCATGGCCCACTCAGCTTCGGTTGGTAGGCGATACTTCTTCTTCGTGACGGACGATAGCCATCGGCAAAACATTTCAACCGACGTGATGCTCACGTTGATAACTGGGTAGCCCTTGTGGCCCCAGCCCAAATCGGGCAAGATATAGCTCTTGCTCGGGCGTGCAATAGCGTCAGGAGCAAAAGCCGTCTGATCGTAAGCGGGAGACGGCGGACCGCTCTTCAGAAAGGCGTCATAGAGTTCCCAAGGCGTTTCAGTTGTCGCCATATAGAACTTACCTTTGACCGGAACCATATCAATCTTGGCCAGCGAGTTGGGTAAGGTTTCGGTGTATGGTGCGAGTTGAGACGGCTCCTGCGAAAAACCTATGGTTACCCCCAACAGAATTACAGTGGCGGCAAGAATCTTCGGAGTGTTTCTCATGGTAGGTTTGGCGTCGGCGCAATCGTTAGACGAACTAACTCGCTTTTCGTTTACTGAATACCACATGGGCATTGACGCTCGCATCGTGGTTTACGCCTCCTCGCCGGCCAAGGCCGAGGAAGCTTGCATCGCCGCGTTTGCTCGTATCGCAGAGTTGGATGGCATTATGAGCGACTATCGGCGAGACAGTGAACTGAATCGGCTATCGGCTCAATCGGGGGGGGCGCCGGTGACGGTTTCGGCTGATTTGTTCAAGGTTTTGGCTAAAGCTCTGGAGATTTCGAAGCATTCGGAAGGAGCATTTGATGTTACGGTCGGGCCCTTGATAAAAATCTGGCGAGCGGCTCGCAAGTCGGGAGTATTGCCTTCCGCGTCTTCGATAAGGGCGGCTCGGAAGCTGGTCGGATACAAAAAAATGAAACTGAACGCGCGTAATCAAACCGTTCAGTTGCTGGTGAAAGGGATGCAACTTGATTTGGGCGGAATTGCAAAGGGGTATGCCGATGATGAAGCCCAGCGCGTTCTGAAGGAGCACGGCATCACCAGAGCATTGGTCGAAATGGGGGGCGATCTGGTGGTTTCGGGCGCGCCTCCGGGCACCAAGGGCTGGACGATTCGGGTTCCCAATGCAGGGAAAGACAAGGGGCCCATAGATCTGACGTTTTCCAATACGGCAATATCAACGTCGGGCGACACCGAGCAGTTCACCGTGATTGGCGGCAAACAGTATTCACACGTAGTTGATCCTCGCACCGGAAAAGCGCTTACAAATCGCACCCAGGCCACGATTATTGCCCCCACCGGGCTAACCGCCGACCCGCTCTCAACGGCGCTGACGGTTTGTTCAGCGGCGGGAAGGAAGAGGATGATGAAGTACTATCCCGCTCTGAAGTTCTATGTGCGCTCCCTAAAGCCGGACAAGTCCAACTGAACCGATCCCGAAGCCCTCTATCCGGATGGCTCTTCGGTCGTAACACTACCATCATACGGCGGAACGGGCTGACATTCGTTGGCTGGTTTCCCGCCGATCACCTCTAGTTCGAGCACCGACACCTTTCCCTTAGCGATCACGCCCCTCCCGGGGCAAAGAACGGCTGGCCGTAAATGAACTCAGGGGTCAACTCGGTGATTTGGTTGGTTCAGGTCCTTGCCAGTATAAATTACACGGCCCTCATCATCGCTATACCAATCACCGAACCAACCTCAGACTAGGAAAACGCCCCGTCCGCAATTGTTCCGATCCACGAATTGCAGAAGCCGTAAATTCCGGCATCGGCGCGAAGAAATCCTAATCGCTCACACATCAATCTTTAACGTGATTATCTCAAACGGTTTGTAATCAAAGGCGACCATCCCATCCAAAACTTCCAGGTCCAACTCAGGCGTTTCTTCGAGATTGCACAAACTTGCGCCGCGAATCGGCCTTGCACATTGGATTTCCGCTCGCCCCCGGGCGTTATGGCACTCATACAGACGGACGATGATGCTGTTGCTGTCTTCGGCCTTCTTAACGGTCTCCACCACGATGTTTCTATCCTCACACAGCACCAACGCCGGAAGTTCGCCCTCTCGCCCCGAAGATGGCTTGAGGAGTTCGTGACGAACGGGAGCATTGAAGGCGTACGCCGCTGAAACGACGCCAGCGTAGTTGTACGGTCCAAAATGAGGCATAAGGGCATAGGTGAAACGATGAATGCCCATATCGCACTCTGGGTCTGGGGCTTTGGGCGATCTCAATAGCGAAAGCCTCATCACATTTCCGTGAATGTCATGTCCGTATTTGCCCTGATTTAGCAGGGCGAGACCGTGGTCGCCCTCGCTGAGGTCCGCCCACTTTTGCGCGCAAACTTCGAACCGAGCCATGTCCCACGAAGTGTTGTAATGAGTCGGTCGCTCAACATTGCCAAACTGAATTTCGAATGTTGCGCGAGTCGAGTTTACATTCGTTGGGAAAGCGACTTTGAGCATCTTGTCTTCTTCTTGCCAGTCAATCTCGGTTTCAAAGAAGATAATGGGTAGCGCCCCAAGGATGATTTTCTGTTTGATCGTGCTCTTGCCAAATTTCTTCACGGTTTGCACGGCAACCCGCACGGGGCCACGCTCAATAACCTCAAAACTCTCGCTCTTCACCAAATCTTTGGGGGATTCGAATGCATAGGCATCTACATCCCAAGCCGACCAAAATAGTGGCTTATCGTCGAGTAGTTGGAAGAGATTCGCCAGTTTTCCTGGGGAAATGAACTCCGTTCCGTCCTCCAGGCTCTCGATGCTTGTGATGTTGCCATTCGGATCAAACCGAACCCCGAAGAAGCTATTCTCAAGTTTGCGGTTGCTTGCTTTCAGACGGTATCGAGTCGAAGTTGCCTCATCGGAGAGATCGCAAACAGCGACGGTTCCAAGGGCTGCGTCTGGGGTTGTAAATGCCAAATGCGGTTCGCCAAAGTGATCAACGAGTTGCACGGGAATGCTTTCATCCCGAGTTTCCAAGGCTTGTGGAACCGTCTCACCATCAGCCCATGGGATGTAACTCATCATGGGCATCGTCGCGTTATGGAACATTGCCACGGGGCGCTTGAGCCCGCTTGAATCGAATTTTGAGCCAATTCCTTGTAGCGATTCAGTGACGATTTTCTCACCGACCTTGTAGACCTCGGCGTAATCACGGTCTGAATCAACATAGACTTCTCTCACCGAGGAGCCGGGGATGATATCGTGAAACTGGTTGAGCAATACGAGTTTCCAGGCGGCTTCGAGTTCAGCTTTGGGATACCCCTTCGGAAAATCCTCCCGGAAGCAACAGAGCATTTCAGCATCGCGCAAGAGGAACTCACAAGCTCGATTGTGCTTCTTGTTGTTGGCTTGGCTGGTGTAGGTTCCGCGGTGATATTCGAAGTACAGTTCGCCGGACCAAGTGGCGAGGTCTTTGCTTTTGGCACGGGCTTCGCGATAGAATTCCGCTGCCTTTCGCCCCGTAATCACATCGGGTAGGTTTGTGGCCAACTGCGCTCTTCGGAGCAGTTCAATATGTCGCTCGGTGGGTCCGCCCCCGCCATCCCCCCACCCAAAAAGGTACAGAGAATGATCAGATCGCGCGTGATCTTTGTGATTTTTGACGCTCGCAAGCAGTTGGCTCGGAGTTCCCTCGCCGATGTAAGTGTTAGCGGGCGGGAAGTGGCACCACATTTTTGTGCCATCAATGCCTTTCCACCAGAACGTGTTGTGAGGGAACGTATTGAACTGATTCCAGCTGATTTTTTGGGTCGTGAAATAGCGAATCCCGAATTTATCTAAAATCTGAGGCAGCGCCGCCGAATAACCAAAGACGTCAGGGAGAAACATATCGTCGGTCACGGTTCCCAGCTTCTTCTCAAAATAGCGACGACCATAAAGGAACTGGCGGACCAGCGATTCTCCACCGGTCAAGTTGCAATCTGCTTCCACCCACATCGAACCCACGGGTTCCCAACTCCCCTTTTTCGTGGCTTCTTGCACTCGCTTGAAAAGCGCGGGATATTCCTTTTCGAGCCACTCATATTGGGAGGCTTGAGAGTGAACAAAAACGTAATCCGAATACTTTTCACCGAGATAGAGCTGGGTCGCGGTTGTGTGCGCCATCTTCTTGCGCGTGATCTCCAAGGGCCACAGCCAAGCCGTATCGAGGTGAGCGTGACCGCAGGCCGAAATTGTATGCCGAATATCTCCGCTCAAGTTCAAATAGGAATCCCTAATGATCTTGCGGCATCTCGCAATCGTCTCTCGCTGGTCCGGGTCATAGAGGTTACACACATCATTGAGAGCCCGCATGAGGGTGGCTTTGGAGAGGTCGGAGTCGTCCAAGGCCTTCATAAGGTCGTAGCCAAAATCCACGTCGTAGGCGAGGGCTTTCAGCTCTTCATCAACGGAAACAAGCTCGGCTCGATCTACGGTTTCTACCATTTCTTCGCGCGGTAACTCGCGGCGATGAACTCGGCACTGTGGGTTTCGCGTGTAGCTCTGAATATAGAGCTCGACGTTCTCGCGACCCGTCGCCGTATCGTAAAGTGGACAAACGCTGTGCGGCTCATCCACGCCCATCCAGGGCGAGTTGCCTTTCCAAACCGTTCGCTCTCCACCTACCTCCAATATCACGCCAACAGTGCATCCCGCAAGCTCGCGCGGAACTTTCCCCGTCACTCGAAACCAGAACGTTTTATAAGCTGGCCCGAACTGAAAACCATTTTTTACAACCTGATAATCGCCCTTCTTCGCTTCGGATTCAGTTGCATAAGGCTTATCGCAAAACTCAATTTGGAGGGGAAAGGGAGTGCCATGAATTGCCGGTTGAAGCGTATATTTCAGGAACTGTTCAATTCGGGAAACGGTGACGGCAGAGTGCTTTAGCATCAGGCACCGCGAGTTTATCACGCGATGCTCTGTTGTCAGTGGCTTGGCCGGGCAATAAACCGGAAATGTTTTCCCCAAAAGCCGGTAATCCTAGCGGCTGGCAAGCCTAGTATATTCCCCGATGATTCTCTTACCAGGATCGGAAGCGCGTTCTATCAGTTATCCAAGGGGTTGGGGGCTGGAAAAGAGAGAGAGGAGGGACGCGCCCGATTCAGGATATTTGATGCAAGGAGGCACACAAAATGGCAAGACAACTGAAGATAGTCCGACTCGTTGAGCCCGAGCTTTGCGTCGAGTGCCGTTTTGCCAAAATGGCGGATGTTCAACAAGACGATGGCACTTACGCCCGAATGATCTATTGTTCACGTCTTGATTGCGATAACTGGGACTCTTCATCGGCTGAGCCCGCGAAAGATGTGCGCTGGGATGACGATAAGGCGGCCTGACGCGCCTAACAGACTCATTTTGCTAACGTAAATGCTTGGTTCCTTGCAACTCGCTCTTGAAACGCTTAGAACTTGGGTAAACCCTGCATGAAGTTCGCCACATGAGCTACCGGCTCCAGGTCGGGGTCGGGATTAGTCCAAATCTTCTGGAACTCGCGGTACCACTTCAATGCTTCCTTGCGGTTGCCCATATCTTCATAGCAGCGACCACGAAGATAGGGCGTCCAGGCGCTGTTCTTTTTAACCTTTGTGTATGCATCCAAGACTTTCAACGCATCCTTTGGCTTTCCTAAGCTGCGTAGCGCAAAGACAAGCGACTCATGGGGTGGTCGCATATAAGAGGAGGGCTCGTCGTATTCAACTCGATCGTAAGATTCCACGGCGCTCCGCAGAAGAGAAACTCCCCGATCTTTGTCGCCGGAAAGAAACGCAACCAAACCTTCAAGCTCAAAACTCCGAGTCTCCGTCTGCCTTTGGGAGGGCGAAACCTTTCCGGTCTTTGGCTCTGGACTCGTTTGCAAGTCGCCCAAAACCGATTTCAGCGCCTTCTTCGCCTCATCAAGCTGACCCAAATAGGAAAACGCGAGGCCCCGGTAGAACATGCTTTGCTTGGATTGCTCATTCTCCTTCACAAGATCAAGCAAGCCCTTCCAATCGCTGTTTCGCCACGCAAACTCGGCTTTGCGACCACCAAAATTCTGAAGTTTAACTGCCTCGCGAGTCCTGCCCTGCTCCATGAGGTTGACGCTGAAATAGTCGTTGTTGTGCCCATAATTCCAATCTGCCTCATTTGGGGTCTTGCCCAATTCTTTGGCGTACGCCTCGCCAACTTCCTTCGATCTAGAAAATACGCGATCCCCATCCGTCCACATTCCCACTGTGTTGTAAATATGCCCCGCCATATGCACCATGTGGGCGCTAGCCGAAGCCACCTCCGGCAGTAGCTTCGCACTTGGAATGGCGAGTTCCGGACGGCTGCCCTCCAAGGCGTGGATATGATAGTGGAGCGCACCCGGACTCCGTGGATCTTTCTTTAGCACGGGCCCAATCAAAGCCAGAACCGCTTTAAGCTCATTCTGGATTTCGCCGCTCTCAAGGGTCCGATCGTTCATACAAAGTTGCGTCAAGACCCCGGCGAGGAGCAAGCGAGGTTCCATTTCGGTGGGGTGCTCAGCCACTACCCTCTCCATAGCCGTCCGAAAAGCCCCCTTTCGCTGATCTTCCGTAACAGAACGAACCCGATAACTCACAATCAACGCTTGCTCTACTTTCGAAGCCGATTCGGAAAGTTGAACTGCGCGCTTTATCGCGTACTCAGCCTCTTCTTTATAAGAGGCATGGTTATTCCAAGGCATCGTTTCGATCGCGTTCAATCCGCACCAAGCGATCGCGCAATCAGGGTCCTCTCGCGTGGCATCTCGGAAAGATCGAACCGATTCGTTAAACCAAAAACAATGCAAGAGTGCAAAGCCCTGTTTAACAAGTTGACGGCATTTTTCGCTTTTGGTTGTAACGGTTAGATCGCTGGAGCCAACATTGGCGATGATCGTGCCACTTGGGTAGCTCACCACGGGCGCTTGCTCCGGCGGCGTGCAAACCTGAGCTGAAGAAAAAGTAGAAAGGGCCAAGGCGACCCCCAGCAACGACTTCATAACCTGAGTATAGGCTCAAATCAAGGTAAGTTGCATTTCGATCAGCTCAGGGCGGTTGCTTAGATTCACACGCCTAAACCCGAAGCTTTCATAGAGCGCGTGCGCTTCTGTCATTTTGGGGAGAGATTCGAGCACAACTTGCTGGTATTTTCGCGACTTCGCATGGCGGATCGCTCGCCGAACGAGATTGCGCCCTATGCCCGCTCCCCGCGCCCCTTGACGAACGTAGAGTCGTTTGATCTCACAAAACTTGAGTGCCCCGGAATACGGGCGCAAAGCGATACATCCAACCGCCTCGCCGTTTAGCCACGCTAAGACAAGTATCCCACGGGGAAGAGAATACTGACCGGGCAGGCTCGCAAGCTCCTCCTCGAACCCGGCAAAGCACTCATCACTGCCGACCCAAGCCTGATATTCAGTGAACAATGTCCGAACGGCTTCGACCTCAATCGGTGACTTTACGGACCTAATTGACCATTCAGCACCACCCATATAGGGATTTTAGCGCATTTTCTGTACATCCGCGTATCCGCTGGACTTTCTGCTGATTTAACACCCGATTCGTAGAAATCACTTTTTTTGAGTTTTTCTCGAACAATTAGGGCCTTTGTGCCCATCCATGATATATAGTAGAAGCTCATTCGCAAAAACGCGAGAGAGATTAACCATGATAGAAGCACGATTAGCATTGGGCCGTTCGGAACTTGTAGCAGATGATTTGCTCATGGTAACCCGATGTCGAGAGGGCGATGAGCTCGCGATGGGCGCGATTATTCAACGGCACCGTTTGAGGCTAATCCGAACTGCTGCGAACTTGATGCGAGACCGCCACGAAGCGGAAGACATCACCCAAGAGGCGTTTCTTAAGGCCTTCCGAGAGATGCACAAGCTTCGCGATGATAGGGCTTTTTCCGGTTATCTCTATCGAATTTGCGTAAGACTTTGCATGGATCGTTTGCGGTTAAAGCGCGCTGAGCCTTCAGAATTTGATCGAATCACCGATCATGAAGGTGGCAAAGTTGAAAACCGCGTAGTAATTGAAAGATTGTTGCAACAACTCGCCCCTGAACTTCGGATGACGTTACTTTTGAGAGAGATTGAGCAGTTGAGCTACGAAGAGGTCGCGGAAGTAATGAAGGTTCCCGTCGGAACCGTTCGTTCAAGGCTGCACACCGCAAGAGAGAGATTTCGAAAACTGTGGCTGGAGGCGCAAGTCGAGTGAGCCGAGAATGTACACGCTTCCGAAGCCTAATTGAAGAGCAGCGAGATCGCTCGCTATTCTTTGGCGAGATTGGGTTCCTAGAATCACACCGCATCAAGTGTAGCAACTGCGCTCATCTCGAGCAAGCTGGCGCAATGGCACTTGATATGCTCTCGGCCTATCGGCTTGAGGATATCCAGTCCGCCACCCACGAGCGTAGGATATTACGCAAGGCTCGCTCTCAGTATGTGAGAAGCGGCTTGAAATTCTGGTCGCCCGCAATGGCCGGAATGGCACTCGGAGTCTTGGTAATGGCCGCCGCTATTCAGTTAGCCGGTCGCCCGAATCCCCTGCAACGCTCGCAACATAGGGGAACCGATGCCAAGCGGCTCGTTCCAGCAGAGCGTAGTTTTCCCGATCTGAACTCAATCAACCTGAACTGATGACCCTCGCGGCCAAGTTGTTAATCGGCGCCATCATCGGAGCATGCTTAGCTCTTCTGGTTTCCTCCGAAGTTAGGGCTCATTGGTTTGCAGGTTGGCTCATTTCCCGGAACCCCGTAGCGGAAATCGCACCCACACAACTCTCTAAACCCGACTCCATGGCCGAATCTGGTCAGTGGGTTATCCTTGCGGCAGAGCGCCTGCAAAGGAAACTACCTATCTCAAAAGCCGACTGGAACAAACTTGATACTGTTTTGGCCCGCGCCGTGGCCGTAGATCGCGGCAATGCTTTTTGGCTCCAAATGACGGCCGCTTTTCAACACAGTCGGTCGCGCTCAGCCGAGGCACTAGTAACTTGGAAACAGGCTGCCCGTGGCTCTCGTTGGAATGACTATCAAACGGGCAAGATGCTTGAATTGCGCCGGCGGATGGACTCTCATGGGAGCACCTGGTCAGCAGCGGTGGCCTACGGTAGAACAAGCGACGCTCCAACCCAATTGATTGAGCAATACGCCCGTTATCTGATCCGGCAATCATCACTAGATACCGAAAACGGACTGGATCGCCGATACCGTACGCTCCAAAATGGTGACCTGATTCGCAAATTCGCCCGCAGTGTCCAAACGGGCGAAGCGGGCGCGGGAATTGTGGAAATCGCGGCATACCCTTCCGATTTGAGCCCAATTCTAGGCCCCCACAAACTTCTCCTGACTAGGCTTGAGTTTCAGAACAAACTTCGAGCTTATGGCATGGGCATTCAGGCTGAGGTCGCGGATCGGGCCTTTCGAAACAGTGATGGATGGGCCGCCTATGCGAACTCATCGCGATCAAATGGCAGGGTGAATCAAATCCGATGGCAAGCCCTCTTCACCGATTGTGGCCCCGGCGCTTTGTTGTGGGTTGCAATTGTTGGGCTTGGCCTCTGGGCGTTAGGTTGGAACTCGGAGCGCTCGCCTCGCTTTGCGCGGCTTTGGGAGTGGCCCTTCTGCGTGATGATCGGTTCATTTCTTGGGATAATGGTGATCCTCACAACGCAATTTGAACTGGCGGGGCTAGCCCTAGCCGCCGCCTTTTGCTTTTTGGGGTGGCGACCCCATCTAACCCGTGATCCAGCTGACTTGCCGTTCGGTCCGCTGTATCGGTTCTCGCTCCTCGTACTCGGTGTGATGATCGGAGTTTGCGTTTTGGGATACGCAATTGGACTGTCCAGGGTCGGCTGGTTGCTCTGCGACTCGCTTGAGGTTCCGCTGGAGTATTACGGTGCCTCGCCCATCTTTGCCGGAGTTGCGGCTCTCACATTTGGCCTCTTGGTTGGAATCGCGCCGGCTTTTGGTTGGGCATATCGCATTGATCCCACTCGGATTGCGGCCGCAACCTTTCATGCGGTCGGCCGAGCCCTCGCAATATCCGGAATCGTGGGTTCGATTATTTTGACCCCCCTTTCGATGTACATCTCTGGCCAATCTTCGACCGACCTCACCAAGATTCTGGAAAACGAGCCTCTGTTCTACTTGTCGGACTAGGTCAGCGCAAAAACCGTGACTTCCGGCGAGCAAAATAGGCGCGCGTCAATTCCCGTGGTGCCAACTCCGCGCGAAACATAAAGCGGAACTTTGGCGTCGGGGTAGTAACCGCTAATGTAGTCTTTCGCCCATCTTGGGGTGTGAATGTGCTGGCCAAAAGGAAGGCACACCTGCCCGCCGTGTGAGTGCCCGGAAATTTGAAGCGAAACGTGATCAGGTTGCCATCGAACCACATCGGGCTCATGCAGAACTGCGATCAGCGACTTGGAGACCGTGCCGGCCGGGAAAAATTTGAAATCCGATTTGCGATCAATATAGTCATCTATGCCAGCGATTGAAACCCCCTGAAACTCATACAACTCGTTCCGAAGCAGCCTCACCGGTGACTTTTTGAAAGACTCGAAAACATCGGGCACCGCATTCGACCAGTAATCGTGGTTTCCCATTATCGCGATTACCGGACAATTCGATTCGTTAAACACCTCCAAGAACGCCTTGAGGTTTTTGATTTCAGATTCGTGGGCGTGTTCAAGGTAATCGCCACCGAGGATGATGAGGTCGGGCTTTTGAGCAAACGTAAGTCGCGCGCTCCTAACTGCGCGCTCGGTTTGGGACCTGCCTGTGAGGTGAAAATCGGTAATGAAACCGAGTTTCAAGCCCGGCGCATCCCATTTTGGAAGCTTGATCTTCGGGCGCTCAACCGTTAGCTGGTACGCACAATACTGCCCGAACAGCGGGCTAGCCGCGCCCACGACCATTCCGGAGCCCATTGCCCGAAGAAGGTTGCGTCGCGAGAGATCACTCAAGGCGAAACCGCCTCGATGATTTCCTCCGCAATCGTGTAGTTGTTTGCGGGCGGCATTAGGTAAAGGCCGTTCGCAACTTCTCTTACGAAAGACGCCAACTTCATCGCTTCAGCAAAGCCAATCCTTTGAGCTTCCTCGTCGTTTTCGGCGTTGCTAAACATTGTTCGCAACTCATCCGGAATCGTAACCCCGGGGACCTCGTTATGCATGAACTCGCAATGACGCTGGCTTCGTAAAGGCATGATGCCCACAAGGACCGGCAACCCAACCTTCGCCGCATCTTCAACCGCAGTTTCTGCCCCGGCTCTATCAAAAACCGGTTGAGTGTAAATCACGTGTGCGCCCGCGTCCACTTTTCGTTGCAAGCGCTCAAATTCGCCGCCCTGCTCAATCGCACTCGGGTTGTAAGCGCAAGCAATTGTGTATGCACACTTAACGCCCACAGTGTATCCCGCCAGATCTATTCCTTCATTGAATCGGCTCAGAATGCGAATAAGGCCAATCGAATCAATATCAAAAACGCTGGTGGCAGATGGGTAATCCCCGATGTTAGCCGGGTCGCCCGTAACGGCCAGAATGTTTCGTATGCCAAGGGCATGAACGCCAAGCAGGTCAGCTTGGACCGCCAATATGTTGCGATCCCGGCAGGAGAAGTGCATCGTCGTATCAATGCCAACATCACGCATCAAAAGCGCACATACGGACATGGGATTCATCCTGAGGCGAGCCCGAGCCCCATCACTGATATTAATGCAATCCGCTCCGGCGACTTTCAGCGATTTCGCTCCGGCAATCAGCTTATCAATGATCAAACCCCGAGGCAGATCTACTTCAACGGCCGTCACAAATTTTCGACCAAGCTTTCTCGAAAGTTCGCTCGGCTCCGATTCTGTTAGTGGGGCTTTAACTTTGGCCTCGCCCCCCCGCCCGATCCGGGGCCTTACCTTTATGGGCGCGCGGGTGAGTTCCTGCTTAAGCGCTCGAACGTGATCGGGGGTCGTTCCGCAGCATCCTCCGATAAGCCTTGCTCCTTCCTCGACCAGACGGGCGGCCGCTCGCGCGAAATACTCGGGCGAAGTGTCGTAAGTGATCACTCCCTTAACAAGCTGAGGCAAACCGGGGGTTGGCATCGCCAAGATGGGAAGGTCAGTAACCTCTGCCATCATTCGGACAAGATCAAGCATTCGCTGTGGCCCCACAATGCAGTTCGCCCCAACCGCAGCGACTCCCAATGCTGCGAGTTCGCGGGTACAGCGAGCGGGCAAGCCGTCGCCAAGCATCTCGCCATCCTCAATATAAGCCTTGCTGGCAATGATCGGTAGATCGGTTAGCGACTGAATCGCCTCAATCGCGGCGATCAACTCCGCCATATCAATATAAGTTTCAAGGATGAACCCATCCACGCCACCCTCGATCAGGGCTTCCGCTTGTTCTCGCACCGAAAGCTTCACGTCCGCGATCGTGAGATGCCCAATCGGAGCGATGGGCTTACCGACCGGGCCGATTGCGCCCAAAACGAGCACACTGTCCCCCGCCGCTTGTTTAGCTAATGCAGCGCCGGCAAAATTGAGCTCGGGAATATCAACGTTTAGCTCATCAATCCGAAAACGCCCAGCTGAGTAGGTGTTGGTTTCGATAAAATCTGCACCGGCATCCACGTAAGCTTGGTGAACCGCCCTCACGATCTCGGGGGCTAAGAGGTTAGCTAAATCGTAGGGTTGGCGAGTAAATCCGCGCGTAGCAAGTTCGGTCCCATTAGCGCCGTCGCCGATGAGAATCGGCCGTAACAACGCTTCTCGTAACTTCACCACAAGTGATTATACTTTGCCGAAGGCGGCGGCCCTAGTTCGAATGTCTTGAGCATCTTGTCGAAGCTTGAGGAGCTCGGCTACTTCGTCGGTTTTTGGTTCGATTACCGGACGGCTCAAATCGAGGGGGCCCATCACATCCCCCTGCTCAAGACTATCATCAAGGCCTAAAATGTGTCCAAGTTCATGCATGGCGGCATGGCGCATTTGCGCGAGTTCCATCGGCTTCCCCTTCGGAGTCACCGTCCGAAGCTGAACGCTCGCCCTGAGCTTGGCTTCATACGTGCCGCCTTCGAAGCGAAGCACCTGCCGTTTCCATGATGTAAACCCGCCAAAGTGCTTTCCATTAGCTCCGAGTTGAGTCTCAAACGTGATCAACACATCCGGCTCCTGAAATGAGAATGCCTCAACAAACTGAATATCGCGCTTGAGCAACTGCTCCCATCGCCCAATGGCTTCTACAACCGCTTGCTTTCCCGTTGCGGGAGCACCCTTTTGGAAGCGATAGGTGATCTTTTTCATCCCCAGCACATCGCTGGCGGCATTTGCCGCACTAGCGTTGCCACTGTTAAGGGCTTGGATCGCAAATTGCCGATGTTTCTCAAGCTCGGGCAGCAAACTTGAATTCGCTTGCAATAGTGCAACCGAAATCCCAAACGCAATTGTTGCGAAACCTCTAACTTTCATTCTCCTTTACCCACCTAGAGTGTTCCTTCGACCCCGAATGACGATCCTGCTTCGATTGCCGGGATGTGACTGAATCAGGTAGTTGGGCTAGCTAGTGGAATCGCAGAGGGTCTCTACCGTGGAAGGAGGTCACGCCTCACCAGGTAACCTATGGCTCCTGCATGAAGCTACACGAGTATCAATCAAAAGACCTTCTCGCCAAGTTTGGCGTACCTGTTCCCGGCGGCGAAATGACTTCAAGCGCCGATGATGTGAAGGCCATCGCCGATAAGTTTGGGGGGAAGGTTGTTGTAAAGGCCCAAGTGCTCATGGGTGGCCGCGGAAAGGCGGGCGGGGTCAAGCTCTTTGATAACTCCGCGGACGCCGCCGTTTTTGCGAAAGAACTACTCGGCAAGCGGTTGGTTTCGATTCAAAATCCAGCGGGCATGATCGTTGAGAAGCTACTCGTTGCCGAACTAGTGGATATCGCAGAAGAATACTATTTGGCTGTCTTGCTTGATCGCGCGAGCCAGAAGAACATCGTCATGATCTCAGCGCGTGGCGGTATGGATATTGAAGAAGTCGCCCATTCTGAGCCCGAGGCGATTGTTCGCCTAGAAGTTGACCCCGCCTGGGGGCTGTGCGATTTTGAGGTTCGGGCCGCAGTGAAGTCGGCCAATATTCCCAAAATTGCACAAGGCCAAATGGTCTCGATGATCAAGAAACTGGTGAAGGCGTTCATCGAAATGGATGCGGATTTGGTTGAGATTAATCCAGTGGCCCTAACTCCTGAAGGCAAGCTACTAGCCGCAGATGCAAAGGTTTCGATTGACGATAACGCGCTATTCCGATTGCCGCAATACGACGAAAGCAAAGATGATGCCGCCGAGCACCCAATCGAAGCCGAAGCGGCTCGACGAGGGATCGCGTATGTTAACCTCGGAGGCGATATCGGAATTATCGGCAACGGCGCGGGCCTCGTGATGTGCTCGCTTGACGAAGTAAGCGCTGCCGGCGGTCGCCCGGCCGACTTTTTGGATGTTGGCGGCGGCGCCCAGCAGGAGCGGGTAAAAGCGTGCGTAGAGCTAGTTTTGATGGACCCCAATGTGAAGGGAGTTCTCATTAATATCTTTGGTGGGATCACGCGTTGCGACGAGGTCGCCAAAGGCGTATTGGTAGCTCTCGATGAGCTGAACGTGACGATTCCAGTGGTAGCGCGAATCGAGGGAACGGCGGCGGAAGAAGGACGCGCCTTGCTCGCCGGCTCGCGAATCGTTCCGGCCCAAACGATGCAAGAAGCGGCTCAGAAGATTGTTAGCTTGGCTTACGCTTAACGATAAACGTCTTGATGATCATCCAGTGATTGCCATTTCCAGTCGCCGGTGCTTAGTAGCTTGATCATGTCGGGATTGAACTCATCATGATAATAGTGGGTGTGAGGATAGGGGAAATCAACCGACCCTGGCGTCAATCCTTTCGCCAGCAAAATCTTTTCAAATTCCAGAAGCGGACCATAGAGAAACAGGACATTGTGCTGATCGTAAACGATCATGCCGTCTTTGGCCGCGATCCAGAGGTGGTGGCGGGCGTCGAGCTCGAAAAATCGCTTGTTTTCTTTAAGAACCCCCTCAAGTTCGCCCATATCTAGGAATGCCAACATCTCAAACCGTCCCATTGAGAACCCTTCAAGCGGCACCGGCTCGGCCAGAACGTAAGAAAATCGAAATGGACCATTCAATAGCTGGGCACATTCAATGGCGAGGCCAATCTGATCTTCACTCGGCCCCACGATTAACCGCTTGAAGCTACTGAATTCCTGCAGCGCGAACTGGTCGGGGTAGCGATGCACGGATATACCCTCATCGGTTTGGACACGAATCTTCGCAAGCTCGGGCATCTGCCTCAATTCTATCCCTTTCAGCCATAATTCATTAGTGCCGATTTGGGGGGTTGTTAATCAGAAAGGGGGAGTCGGCAAAACAACAACGGCCGTAAACCTCGCCGCCAGCCTGGCGCTTGCCGGAAAACGCGTTCTGCTTGTTGACTCAGACCCCCAGGGAAACGCCACAACCGGACTCGGTATTGAAAAGCAAGAACTCGAATCCACCCTGTACGAAGCCTATCAAGACGCCATTGACGGGAACACCGATACGGTTAAGAACTGCATCATAAACTTAGACAAATGCTTATCCATTTTGCCGGCAACTTTGGATTTAGCCGGGGCCGAACCTCTGCTTCAAGGCGCGGTTGGAAAGGAGATGATTTTGCGGGAAATGCTGGATGCAGTGCGCGATGACTTTGACTGGATCATTGTTGATTCACCTCCGGCTCTCGGACTACTCACCATAAATGTTTTGAGTGCTTCTGATCGCGTTCTCGTGCCGATGCAGTGTGAATTCTATGCCTTGGAGGGCCTAAGCCAACTCATGAAAACGGTGGAGATTGTGAAGAAGAGAATCAACCCCGGTCTGGAAATCGGTAAAGTCTTGCTCACGATGTACGATCCGCGTAGCAAGCTGAACCAACAGGTCGCCGAAGAGATTCGGGGCTACTTCGGAGCGAAAGTCGCCCACGTACCGGTTCCCCGGAACGTGCGACTAAGCGAAGCTCCAAGTTTTGGCAAGCCCGCCGTCACGCTGTTCCCTTCCTCCAAAGGTGCGGAAGCCTATAAGCAGTTGGCTGCCGAGGTCCTATCGGCATGAGAAAAGCTTTAGGAAAGGGGCTTAGCCAGCTGATCGCCGAACAATCAGATAGCACTTCAAATGAGGTCTCCGTAGACTCGATCATCCCGAACCCTCGCCAGCCCCGACTTCGCTTTGATGAAGCGGCTTTGGAAGATCTAGCGAACTCGATTCGGCAGGTCGGAGTGCTCCAGCCTCTTGTGGTAAGACCGATTGCGGAAGGAAAGTATGAACTTATCGCGGGGGAGAGGAGGTTCCGGGCATCAAAACTGGCCGGACTCAAGACCGTCCCCATCATTGTGCGCTCGGCGGGTAATCAACAATCGCTCGAAATCGCGCTTATTGAGAATGTCCAACGCGAAGACATTGGCCCAGTTGAAGCGGCCAAGGCCTATCGCCGATTGCTTGATGAGTTTGAGTTAACTCACGAAAGTGTCGCAATTCGGGTGGGCAAATCGAGGGCAACGATCTCAAACACGGTGCGTCTTCTTGCGTTGCCGGAGAGAATCATCGAAGCGCTCGAAACCGGGCAGATAAGCGAAGGGCACGCTAGACCGTTGCTAACCGTGACCAACCCGCTCCAACAAATTGCCCTCTTCGAGTTGATCATCAAGAATGGCCTAAACTCCCGCGAAGTTGAGCAACTCGTGGCCAAGTCACCGCGAAAACTAGCTAAAAAGAGGACGGTGATAGATCAAACCGATCCCAACTGGCGAGCGTTGCAAGAGCGAATGAGCGAGCATCTGGGTGCGCCGATTAAGCTGACCGGCTCCGAAAAAGGTGGCACGATCACCATTCCCTTCTTCTCGGAAAGCGATCTTATTCGCATTGCCGAGGTTCTTGGAATCGAACTAGACTAGCCTCCCGGTACAATTCAGCCTCGAATGAAGTTCCCTTATCAGATGCTCCGGGATTACGTGAACACCCAACTTACCGCTGGGGAAGTTGGCGACCTTCTCACGATGGCCGGATTTGAGCTCGAGGGGATCGAAGAGGTCGAGGGCGATCACGTTTTGGATGTCAAAGTGATGTCGAACCGCGGCGATGGGCTTTCAGTCTTTGGCTTATCAAGAGAAGTTCTAGCTAAGGATAATAAAGCTAATCCCACAGATCTTTATCATAAAATGGCTGAGTTTAAGCCTAATCTGCCAACAACTTCGGGAAGGGTGAGCATCGAGACAGCAGATTGCAACCGATTCGCTTGTTGCACCTTTGAAGGAGTTTCCCCCGCTCAAAGCCCTGATTGGATGCAGCAGCGTCTCCGCCAAGCGGGTCAACGCCCTATCAGTTTGCTGGTTGATCTCACGAACTACGTGATGCTCGAACTCGGCCAACCGATGCATGCTTTTGATTTGGACACGTTAGAAGGTCAAAAAATCATCGTGCGCCAAGCGAAACCCGGCGAAAAACTGACAACGCTAAACGGCGAGGAGCACGAGCTGAGGCCCGATCAGATGATGGTTTGCGATGCGGCAAAGCCAGTTGGAGCGGCAGGCGTGATGGGCGGACTTGTCACCGAAGTGACCGCGAACACCAAGCGGGTTTTGCTCGAATCAGCCCACTTTTTGAACACGTCGGTGCGACGAACGCGCAAGCAAATGGGGCTCAATACCGAAGCATCTTATCGTTTCGAAAGATCCGTTGATCCCGCCGGCGTTGTGCGTGCCTTGTGTCGCTTCTCAGAGTTGCACGAACAGTTCACCGGAATCGGAGCGGAGCTGGTGGAAGACGTCTATCCACGCCCCCCTGAACCCAGGACGATCCAACTAAGAATGGATCGGGCGCGAGTGCTACTTGGGTTGGATTTCACGGATGAGGAAGCCATGGGCTATTTGAACGGCCTGGGTTTCAATTCCGGAGCGCTTACCTCGCGGAATGCCGTGATTGCCCCCACCTGGCGACCCGATGTGGTCGCCGAAGAAGACGTTGTCGAAGAAATCGGTCGAGTTCACGGGTTCGACAAGATTCCCGAAGCCCTCCCTCCCGGATCAGCTCGAGGCGGACAATCTGCCATCGAGCAAGCCATTGATGACATACGCTCCAAGGTGATCGCCTGCGGATTCGTACAATGCATCAGCCACACCCTTCGCGATGAACACCCGCTTGACGGCATCGGAAAGAGAACGGGGCCTAGAAATCCGGGCTCACCTGATCATGCCATCTTGAGAAATTCGATCCTTCCAAGCCTAGCTGAGGCTGCCCAACGCAACGGAGGCCGCGATATCCACCTTTTCGAGGCCGGAAGGATTTTTGGTGAGAGTGAAAGCCGTTCCATCGCCTTCCTCAGCCAAGGGCAACTGTTCCCTCTGAACCGAGCAAAGGACCCGATTCCGTGGGCGGATTTCTACTCGCTTAAGGGTGTTATCCAGAGTCTGGCCGAAGGAATTGAATTTAAGGAAGGAGATGACCCGCGCTTTCATCCAACCAGGCAAGCTAAGGTCTCAACCTTTGGCGTGATCGGGGAAATCCACCCCAACATTGCCGATGAGCTCGGGCTCCCGGCCGGCACCGTTTTGGCCGAACTCTGCCTTGATTCTCTTGCTCAAGCAACTCTGAAAGACATCCACTATCAGCCCATCAGCCGCAACCCTTCGGTCCGCCGAGACATTGCTTTTATTGTCGAAAAATCAACACCCTACGAGTCTCTGGCTCGCACCATAAAGCGAGCCTGCGGTGACGTCCTGGAAGATCATTGGCTCTTTGATGTTTACGATGGCGCGGGAATCCCGGACGGCAAACACTCGCTAGCGGTAGCTTTGCAACTGAGAAAGCACGGTGAAAACTTCACGGATGAGGAAGCGAACCAGGTGCGGGAGCAAGCCGTTTCGGCGCTTGAATCGCTCGGGGCGACAGTGCGCAAGTAAGCCATTCACCGACAACGATCAAGAGGCCCGCAACAAAGGCGGAGCGCAACGCTACCGACCAATAGTGATAGTGGTTATAGGTATCAAACGGCTTAAGAAATGCCATCGGCAGAAACGCCAAAACTGACCCCGCAAACCCGAACATTAGGGTTGCCGCGAGTGTTCGATCCACCCTGGCTAACCCTTCCTTTACTTTGCCCACGAGCCCCCCTATTGCAAGGATAGCCCCAACCTGAGTCGTCAAAACTCCGAAGAAGCCAATATCTAACGAACGCATCAAGTTAACTGCATCTCGCGCTGCCGGAAACACGTAATCGCACAGGGTAAGGAAGACCGCAGCGCTGCTCCTAAACTGTTGCGCCTGATAGTCCGAAACTCCTGCCGGAACTACGATGTTTCGTATCGTCGTGTAAAGAATAACCAAGAGCCAAAACCCGATGTGCGGCCCCCAGTGGATCTGAAAACGCCTCATCTTCATGGTTACTGCCACGCCGATAAGCAAGGACGGAAGCATGATTGCTTGCTCGTATGACCCCATTGCTAAGGCGGCACAAACGAGCGAAAGCGCGACCCATGGCCACGGCGAGCCACCCGATAAGCGAGAGCTCCCCTTGGTTGCAGGCGGATCAAGCGGCCCAGGTTCTGATGCAGTTGGTGGTAAACCGACGCGAACAGAGCGGGCATAGGCGGCCATTGCTACCAGACAAAAAAACGTCATTGTTGAAGCGGTGCGGCCCGGTATCCATTCAATAATTCCACGCCGAAATGGGGCGATTGAGGCGAGTTCATAGACCAATGCCAAACCGAGGCAGAGGCTCAAAAGTGCGGGTAACCTCGGGCGGCCCGGAAGTGCTAGGGCCACTAGAGACAAACCCATGACCCCGTAGCCAATCCAGTCAACGTGCGGATCTCGACCGACCAAATGCCAAAACCCGAACAACCCGGCGCCCAAAACGCTGAGGCTTAAGCGATCCGTGAGCTCTCGGAGAAACCAAAACAGAGCTAATATTGAGAAGGCACCTAAAAGTGCGTTTGTAAGAGCGAATCCCGCCGGGTTCTTGCCAGTGAGAGCCAAGTTCGCCTCAAACAGCAGGGTTACGACGGGCCGATAAAAGTGATTCCCCAGCGGCCAGTCGCTACCAAACCAAGAGAGCGGTGCCCCGCGAGCTTGGATGCCATTTAAGATGAGAATCGTATCGCTGTCTTTGAGAAGGCCGTTGTAGGAACTTCGAGAAAGGACTACGACTATGGCCAAGATGCCGATGAAAATCCAACCCCATCGCCAACGGCTCATGCTCTAGATTGTATTCGAGTTGGGGACAAATCCCCACGCTAGAATCCAATTGTCAGACTTTGCGTAAACTAGCTAACTATGGAATACCTGGTTTCAGGAATACGGATGACCCTTGGGCAGAAGGAACTTCGCGGATTCATTATTCGGCCCATTTTGTGGGGAATTCTGATTTACGCTCTTGTTTCCATCTCGGCGAACTTCGCCCTGGTTGGGCCGCTTCGAGACCTGATTCTTCGGCTTGGAGTACCAGAGAGCTGGTCTATCTGGGTCGCTCGAATCGCGTTCTTCATCGCTTGGAGTTTCATCGCCGGACCAATTTTCTTCGGCATCAATGGAATGCTATCCTCATTGCTTTGGGACAAGTTGAGTCTGCGCGTTGAGGAGCGCGTGTTTGGTTCCGCTCCAAATGGTCAAACTAGCTTGGGCCGTGCATTAGCTGACTCAATGGCTCGCCTTCCCCTCACGGTTGGCGTCTCGTTGCTTTCTGCTTTGCTAAGTTTCACGGTGCCGTGGCTATCGGCTTGGCCGGTGGGTTGGCTGAGCCTCTACGATTTCACGGCTTGTGCTTATGCGCGCCGGGGGCTCTACTACCCGGCCCAGAAACGCGCTTCCTCGCGGCTACCGAAAGCCCGGGAGTTTGCGATCTGTTGCGGAATCTTGAGTCTAATCCCGCTGGTTAACTTGATCTGCTTGCCCGGGTGCATCGCCGGCGCAACAATTTTGGTTCGGAAAGGCGAACATTCAAGCGCCTGAACGCAACCTAAATGGAATCTCGGTAACATAGAGAGCCGATGATCAGTGCCCTTGTTGCCCTTTCTTTGCAAACATCCGGGTTGCAAAGTGGGCTCAATTTGAGGGTGTTCTCGGTCAAGCGGGGGGTTATTGATGACACTATTCCCCTCATCAAGGGCGGTCAGTCTCCCAATGTCGTTGTCAAGGTGCCCGTTCTTGCACTCAACGATATGGCCACGGTTGTAGGGCTTGACAAGCAAGTTTTTGTGTCGGTTAACGGTTTTTTGAGGACGAACAAATCGGGCGCATACGTTATTCGGCTGAGTTCGATGGGTCCAGCCAGGATGTTTCTTGGTGAGAAACCGGCGATTGAGATTGGGTTGAACTGGCTCAATGGATCGTATGTAATTGGAGTTCGCGAAACGCGGGTGGCGCTCAAGGTAGGCAACCATCCATTGCTTATCGAGTATCTTCCACACGGTCAGCCCCAGTTGAAACTGGAGTGGAAAAGAGTAGGTGAGCGGCGATTTGAAACAATTCCTGCGGAGCACTTATTTTCAGCGAAATCTGACGAAAAGATGACGCCCGGCCCCAAAATTTTACAAGAGCCACGAAATCGGAACCCATGGGTTGGCCAATGGCCCGTGAGTTTACGGAAGGTATTGCGATCGGCTCGTCCTAGCCTTTACAAAGTCCAAAACGCGCCGTCAAGATATGGCGTTGCGAGCTTACGTCTCGGAACTACCGACCTTGCTTGGTTGCCGGATGGAACGTGGGGCCGGGGGGTCTATCGGATAGTTTCTGGGCCGCTACGTGATCAATTGCTAATTGACGACATCTATCAAAAAACGGGAAGGGTCGCTCTAGATAACGTGGAGGGACGGTCACAGGGATGCCTGATTCCGGTCGGTTACCGTGGAGCAAGCAACCTAAGGCCTGCGGGCGTGGCAGCTTATGAGATGAAAGCGGTTCGAGCGTACTCGAACGGCCTTCAGATTGAGTTCAGTACCCCCATGGCCGCGGGGATTGGGCATGATCCGGCTGATTACGCTCTTCGCCAGTGGCATTATTCCGCCGACAAGAACTACGGTTGCAAGCCTGCCGAAGAGGAGGTTCTCAACATTAAGTCGGTCACTGTATCGGCGGATCGCCTGCGCGTTTTTCTTGAATGCGAGGAGATGCGAGCTGGCAATGTTGTGCATGCGAAACTTGGTTATGGTTTGCATAACGAGCAAGGGAAACCCCTGTGGGCGCGCGAGGCGTGGTATTCCCTTATCAAGATACCGAAGCGTACGCACGCCGTTGCTCCTCACTTACGGCCCATCAACCGGCTCACGACCAAGGAAGCGACCGAAGGGTTTAGATTGCTCTTCAATGGCAAAGATCTGAATGGATTTAAGGGGTTTAACACTCCCACCTATGCCCCGGCTTGGAAAGTAGAAAATGGCGTCATTGCGGTTCATCCTGAGCTCGATGGAGGCGATTTGACGACCACTGAACAATATGGCGACTTTGAGCTAAGGCTCGAATGGAAGGCTTCGATGGGAGCCAACAGCGGTATCCTGTATCGCGCCAGCGAAACCCAGAAATACGCCTATCTAACTGGCCCCGAAATGCAGATTTTGGACGATGAACGGCATGGCGATGGGCTATCGTTGCTGACTTCAGCTGGATCAATGTATGCAATCGCGGGTCGGAGCTGGGACATGTTGCGCCCGGCCGGATCGTGGAACGAGGTGAGGATTATCGCGAAGGGGAAACACATACAACATTGGCTTAACGGGGCGCGGGTCGTGAGCGTAAACATCGGCTCAGAGCTATGGACGCGGCAAGTGAGTGAGAGCAAATTCGAGCGTCGAGCAGACTTTGGAACATTTCCCAAAGGGCACATCGTGCTCCAAGACCACGGCGATCGGGTTTGGTTTAGAAATATTCGGATTCGCGATGATTCCCGGACCCCTCCCCAACCACTCCCCAACTTCGTTAGGGAGGGGCTTTAGCCTGTGACTCTTGTTGTTGAAAATGTTTCGATGGACTATCCTGGTGTTCGCGCGTTGTCGGACGTCTCATTGGATCTCAGAACTTGCGAGATTCGGGCGATTATTGGTGAAAATGGGGCTGGGAAAAGCACCTTGCTGAAAATCTTAAGTGGGATTCAATCTCCAACCCGGGGGCGGCTCATTATTGACGATCACGCCGTGCGCTTTGCGGGGGTTAAGGACGCTGAGCACCGCGGGATTGCGATGGTGCACCAAGAGCTGAACCTGATTGATACGCTGTCGGTCGCCGAAAACATTTCACTGGGATCGGAACCAAATCAGCTTGGATTGCTCCGGCGCTCTCGCATGAACGAGACTGCGCGTCTTGCCTTGAAGCGGTTAAATTCTGAAATTCCCCCTACGAAGAGGGTGGGTGAGTTGCCGTTAGCTTCAAAGCAACTCGTCGAGATTGCAAAAGCGCTGGCCCAAAACGCAAAGTTCTTGATATTGGATGAACCAACGGCGGTTCTCGCCGAACGGGAAACACGCGATTTACTTGACCTCCTTAAACTGCTTAAGCAAGAGGGCGTTGGCGTCATTTATGTCAGTCACCGACTGGATGAGGTGTGCGAAATCGCCGACTTGGTTTCCGTTTTGCGAGATGGGGAGTTGGTGGCTGAGCTGCGGCGTGAAGATGGCTTAACGAGTTCGGACTTGGCCAACCGAATGGTGGGCCGGGAGCTTCAAGACCTTTATCCACCTAAATTGGTAGACCACGATGGCGAACCGGTTCTCATTTTGGATGCGGTGCGATTTGATGGATTTCCTGGGCCGGTGGATTTAGAAGTTCGGGCTGGAGAGATTGTAGGTTTAGGCGGTTTGATCGGTTCGGGACGGACGGAACTGGCCCAGGGAATTATCCGAAAGAGGCGCCGATTGAGCGGACGGATGTCTGTAAACGCTCCGGCCTATGTGAGCGAAGACCGCAAGGGAACTGGGCTGCATTTGAGCCTGAGTATTTCCGTTAACACCGTTATGGCGAACCTGAGACATTACAGCGGATTGACCCTGGACAAGGGTAGGGAAAGACAAGCCGCCAACGTTTGGATTAAGAAACTGGGAATTCGCGCCAAGGGACCGGGCGTGGTTGTTCAAAGCCTAAGCGGCGGAAATCAACAGAAGGTCTCTTTAGCGAAATGGCTTGAAACTCAGCCAAAATTTCTCATCCTTGATGAGCCTACGCGGGGAGTGGATGTTGGCGCGAAATCGGAGATTTACCAGTTGATCGTTGAAATGGCGAAATCGGGGCTCGGATGCTTGGTCATTTCTTCGGAAATGAACGAATTAATTGGGCTTTGTGATCGAGTAGTTGTTTTACGTGATCGGCACATTGCGGGTGAACTAGTGGGGGAAGAAGTGACGGAATCAAACATGATGGCGCTAGCGGCGGGGGTGGGCATTGAAGGAGCAGCCTAGAACCAAGATTCTAAACGCTCCGAAGGCCGCGATGCGTTGGTGTAGCTCCCATCTCATGAAGTGGATGAGTAACTACGGCGTTCTCATCGCCTTCTTTCTATTGTTCGGAATAAGCGCGTATTTTCAGGGCGAATATTTCCTGAAGCCCGATAACCTGCGAAACATCGTCAACCAAAACGTGCCCGTAGGCATCATGGCCGTCGGAATGACCTTCGTGATCATCACGGGGGGCATTGATTTGGCGGGTGGGAGCTTGATTGCCTTGGTTGGAGCCCTTGGCTTAACCTTCATGAACAAGCAGATTTCCGGCGGCGGCTCCGAAGGAATGGCTGCGATTCTGGGAAGTGCCCTAATTGTCGTACTTGGAGGGCTAGCCGGGGCTGTTCAAGGCACGCTGATCGCCTTTGGCCGAATCACACCGTTTGTGGCAACCCTCGTTGGGATGGTTGCTTTCCGCTCAATGACGGTTGTTTTGGCGAACGCCGGGGAGGTTCGCTCACTCAGCAAGGATGTGTGGCCCGATGTAGGCATCGGCGGAATCCCCATCCCCTTCATCAAAGACACTCAGGGTAATCCGATTGTCCTGTATTACGGGATCCTTGCATTCATTGGCGTAATCCTGGCGGGCTCCTTTATTTTGAACAAAACCCGCTACGGTCGCTACGCCATCGCCGTCGGCGCAAACGAGCGGGCCTCGCACTACAGCGCGGTCCCAGTGAATCGAGTAAAAGTGCTCACGTACACGTTGAGCGGAATTTGTGTGGGAATTGGCGCGATTTTTTTGAGTGGCAAAATGAATTCGGTGGCATCAGGATCACAGGGAATGAACTTCGAATTGGATGCCATTGCCGCCGTTGTAATCGGCGGAACTTCCCTTCGCGGGGGCCACGGTCGAATCTGGGGGACTGTAATCGGGGTCTTGCTGATGGGCATTATCACCAACATGATTGTGCTCATGGGAATAAGCTCGCATTTCCAAGGAGCCGTAAAAGGAGCCGTTATTTTGCTGGCGGTCTTGCTACAGAGGGAGCAGCGCGACGTATAATAGCGGACATGCTCAAGAGGTTTAGTTTCTTTGCATGTGCAGTAGCACTCACTTTGTCACTCGGTTGTAGCGGAGATAAGGCCGCCGACCCCAATGCCTCCAACCCAACCCCGTCAACGACCGGGAAGAAATTCAAAGTTGGCATCAGTCTTCCCGCCGCTGATCACGGTTGGACGGCGGGCGCTTTTTATTGGGCTCAAGAGGCAACCAAGAAGTATCCCGACGTCGAATGGAACATCCAGACTGCGGAAAACTCAGACGATCAAATTAAAGATCTTGACGACATGGCAACCAAGGGCATGGACGCCTTGGTTATTCTGGCAACCGAAAGCGCGCCCGTAACGCCAAAGGCGAAGGAACTGCACGATAAAGGAATCTTCATCGTAAATGTTGATCGCGGATTCACCGAGGATATCGCCGATGTCTTCTTGGCGGGAGACAACAAGGCTTTCGGGACGATGTCGGCGGAATACATCGTTGAGAAACTAAAGGGCAAGGGCAACATTTTGATCATGCGCGGTATTCCTTGCACCGTTGATAGTGATCGTTTTGATAGCGCGATGGCCGTTTTCAAGAAGAATCCCGGCATCGTAGTCCTTGATTCCCAACCCGGCAAGTGGAACAAAGAAACGAGCTACAATGCCGCCCAGAGCATGCTCATAAAGCACGCTAAGGTTGACGCAATTTGGTCTTCGGACGACGATATGAGCGAAGGCGTTGAGCAGGCTTTAAAAGAAGCCAATCGAACCGCAGGAGTTTGGATGCTCGGTGGCGGTGGCAAAAAAGAGATCGTTAAACGAATCATGGATGGCGATCCGCTTTACCCTGCAACCGTCACCTATCCGCCCAGCATGACCGGCCAAGCCGTTGACCGCTGTATGGAAATCCTAAACTCGGGCAAGAAGCCAGAAAAGCACGTTTCAGAGCTCATCAAGCTCGATATCGTGACTCCGGCGAATGCGAAGGACTTCTACTTCAAAGACTCGGTGTATTAGAAAGATCGTTGGACGGGTTGGACTTGTGGGAGTGTGTCCTACCTGTCCAATCTGTCCAACCCAAAACGACCGCCCCGAAATGAACACAAGGGCGAAGAAGCTCAGGCAACTGGCGAAGAAAAATCTCACACTTTTCTTTCACTTCTACCTTCAGAAACCTAAAGAAGATGCCTAGAATTTATGCTAGGCCCAATCGGGTTCTTAGGATTTTCGGAAATGCCATCGTTGATTGGAGCCCTGGCCGCATTTGTCGCACTCGCTGCGGGAATCCTTTCGCATGTTGATCCCGTCGCATCTATAGGACGCGCTTGCCTCGCATATTTGCTTGGCTGGTTTGCGACCAATGTGTGGTACGTATTTTTTACGGTGCGGATCGAGCCGATATCTACCGATAAGGTCGCCGCAGCAGAAACACCCGCCGAGGTGTAGAGGGAAAGAGGAACAGAAGATGCCGTTGTCAGTTGAACAGCTTAAGAAAACGTGGATGGACTTTAAGGTCTTCAAGGACCCCGGGGCCCGGCTTGAAATAATTGATCACTATTCGTATCTGGTCAAAATCACGGCCGGACGCATCGTCACTAGCATTCCCGGCGGAATGGACCGAGATGACCTCGTCGGAGCTGGTGTTATCGGTCTCGTTAAGAGCGTTGACCAGTTCGACCCTACCCGCGATGTAAAATTTGAAACCTACGCCATCGCTCTTATCCGGGGCGCAATTCTGGAAATGCTTCGCGATGAAGATTGGGTTCCCCGTTCTATCCGCGAGAAGCTTAAGGCCTTAGACCGCACAACCATGGCCCTCGAAACAAAATTTGGGAGGCCGCCAACTCCGCACGAAATCGCGGAAACAATGGGTCTTGCTCAGCAAGACGTTTCCGAACTCATGGTGAGAATGGGGCGCACCAACGTTTACAGCCTTGACGATATTCTCGTGGGAAGTGACGGCGACGATCATGTTCACTTTATTGAGATGCTTGTAGATGAAAACTCGAGCACTTCGGACGAAGTAGAGGGCCGCGAGCTGCGACGGGTTTTGGCTTCCGGCGTGGACCGATTACCGGAACGGGAACGCCTCGTGGTCGCATTGTACTATTTCGAGGGTTTAACTTTCAAAGAAATCGGTCAGGTATTAGGTGTAAGCGAATCGAGGGTGTATCAGTTGCATACGCAGGCGATGAATCGTTTGAGAAACTATATGCATCAAGAAGGCGGGGTCCCCGCTCACCAATAGTTCGCTTGCGCTACTGGAGCGCAAAATGGGCGATATCGAGCGTTTGAATCAGATAATTCATGTTACGCCTCTGGCGAAACCCGCCGAGCGCATAAGCGACCGCAAAAAGCAGCCCCGCGACGAGGAGCCCAAAAAAGACCACTTCGATCTCCACGAGGAATCCGAAGCTTCCGAACAAGAGGAACCGGAAGAGAGTCTAATCCCAGTAGATTCACCAGTTCGGGTTGATTTCTCCGCTTAAAGGCACAAACATTGCTAGCCCTGTGTTGTATTGGTTGTTGCCTCAACGCGGCACACCCTGTCACAATTACTGTGTAAGTAAACCAAGAGCATTATGATCAAACAGAATTTTCCAACACTCGCAACCGGTATCGCCATTGGCGGCGCCTTGGTCTTTCTTGTCACTTCCGTTGGCGGTTGCGGCAAGAAAGGGGATTTAGTCGTTGCTACAGTAAACGGGCAGAGTATCACCAAGGAAGAGTTTTTTAAGTATATGGAGCTCAAGCCCGATGTGCGGGTTCGAACGTCCAACGGCGCAACGAGCCTGCCTGTGGATGGCTACATCGGTTTTCAGGCCCTTCAAGATCTCATCGCCCAGAAGGCAACTCTGCAACTTGCAATTGACAAGAAGATGGAGCCCAGCCAAAAGGATATCACCGACGAGATAGAATTCCAAAAGAAGATGCGCCCTGGCTTTATGTCATCGCTCATGGAGCGTGGCCTCACGCTTGAGATGATTAAGCAAAATGTTAAGATTGACCTTATTCAAGAGCGATTGGTGACAGAGGGAATTACCGTGAAAATGTCCGATGTGGAAAAGTACATCAAGGATCATCCAAAGGAGTTTATTGAAGCTGAGAAAGCCGACCTTGAGTGGATCCTTGTTGCGGATATGCCGACGCGCCAGAAGGTGGACCAGGACCTGGCGACCCTTCAATTTTCCCAAGTTGCGATCAAATACTCAAAAGATCCACGGGCCAAGCAGTTAAGTGGCAAGCTCGTTGACAGCAACACGGGTCAAGCACCGGCTATCGCGGGCCTACCGAAGGACATCGGAGAAAACGTAAAGAAGACCACGGAGGGCGGCACTACGGGTTGGATCACATTGGTTGACGGCTGGGCTCGAATTAAAGTCATCAAGCATATTCCCGCCCGCCCCGTAACGCTTGACGATAATCGCAAGGAGTTTCTACGCAGGGCGATGGCCCAAGATAAGGGCCGCATGGCCCACGATCTAAATCGAACTATCCTCCAAAAGCTCCGCGACAGCGATGTGAAAGTTGAAGTCGAATCGTACAAAGAAGATTGGAAAAAGGCCTTTGAGCAGTTCAAGCGAGAGAATAAGCTTGAGGATATGACCGGAAGCCGCGAGTAGTCTGACAGTCTCTCTCCCCATCGGTTCAAATGGGGAGAGTTAGAATCTATCAATCGGGAAGGCCAAAGTTGCCCCTGGGTTCACGAGCCATTTCCCATTCACCCGGTCTACCACCCAAAACTTGGTGTGAACATAGTTCGGGCCCTGATAATTGAACTGCGCCACCACCCGGTCAGATTCGCTCCGATCAATTCGACCCAAGCTAACTGAAACATTATCGCTGTAAAGCTTTTGTAGGTCGCTGTACAGCGATGATAGCTCGGCATCCGAATCCTTAGTGCAAACCCTTCGCGCAGCCTGCAGATCGGATTTTGCGGCCGCGAAATGAAATATCCGAACCGTAGTTTCTGGGCTCGAGTTCCGCAAGACGGCAAAAATGAACAGCGTTACCGTCGCCATCACCAACGAAGAAAGCACCGAACTGCGGTTCACACTCTGACGATACCCGCCGGTAGACTGAACTGGTATGTCTGCGGAAAAACTCCTCGAAAAGTGGTTCGATATCAATGCCCTCATGAAGGCGAACACGATCATGGGCTGGGACCAGCAGGTTCTGATGCCCGATGGCGGCACGGAGGCTCGCTCTGCCCACCAAGCGATCCTAAGCCGAATGATTCACGAACGAATCACCAGCGATGAGTTTCAGAGGTTGGCCCAAGACTTGCTCACGAATAGCGAGCCCGGATCGGATGACCACGTCATAGCCCGCACGAGTTTGCGCGAAATCCAAACCCGGTCCGCCCTTCCCGCCAGCTTAGTCGAAAGGAAGAGCCGCGTTTCTTCTGATGCTTACGCAACCTGGAGACGAGCCCGACTGGAATCCGACTTTAACGCTATGATTCCGTTCTATGAGGAACTCTTCGAAATCGCCCGCGAGACGGCTGCGCTTCGAGGTTATCAGGATCACCCCTACGATGCCCTCATTGACCTCTTTGAGGAGGGTGCAACTTACCAGGTGGCCCGAACGATGTTCGATCAACTTGTTGGTCCCCTGAAGGAGATTGTCGCAGCTCAAATTGCGAGCGGCAATGAAGATGACTCATTCCTAAAGGGCAACTGGGATCAGGAATGCCTGCGAAAGTGGGCTCAGGACGCCGCCACGGAAGTTGGTTTTGAGTTCAATCGCGGCCGCCTCGACATTACGACTAACGCGTTTTGCACCAACTTATCCCGATCCGACGTGCGCATGACGACCAGGCCCAAGAACCACATCAATGGGGTGGTCTTTAGCTCCATGCATGAAATGGGGCACGGGCTCTACGAGCAAGGCTCGCCCGAAAAGTGGGACCGAACCCCGGCGGCGGGCGGCATTTCGATGGCCGTTCACGAAAGCCAATCGCGTTTGTGGGAGAACATTGTCGGTCGCTCATTGCCATTCTGGAAGCGCAATCTGCCGCGTTTACAACAGGCAATCCCGGTGGAGGGTTCGCCGGAACAGTTTTATCGGGCCATTAATCGCGTGGAACCCGGCGCCATTCGTATCGGCTCGGACGAGCTGACCTACAACCTACATATCCTGGTGCGCTTTGAAATGGAATGCGCGGTCCTAACCGGCGAAGTTGCGGTGAAGGACCTGAACGAGGCCTGGCGGGAGTGTTACCGAAAAAATCTGGGTTATAACCCGATCAATGACGGTGAGGGGGTTCTGCAAGATGTTCACTGGTCGCGTGGCTCGATGGGATACTTCCCTACCTACTCGATGGGAAACATGATTTCGTGGCAAGTATGGGAGGCACTTTGCGCCGAGATTCCAAACACCGATGAACTGATGGAAACCGGGCAGTTTGCTCCAATCTTAGGTTGGCTCCAGGATCGGATCTATTCCCAAGCTAAGCGTTATCACCCGGCTGAGCTTGTGCAAAGAGTGACCGGAAAGCCGATGGGCGTAGAGGCTTACCTAAGAGGAATGAGCAAAAAATATCCGCTCACGTAGAACGGCCTCTTGCCTGTTCTACCGTCGCTGAACTTCCACCGACCAATCCACAATATCCAAATCCGGATCGGCAACATCACCATTGGGCTCGCGGCCAGCAAAGCGAGCGTTATCATAAGTCCCGCTCGTTCGCAGAGGAATCGTTATCGGGAAGTTGATCTCGCTGGGCAATCGTCCATCGCCGAGCGCGTCCCAGTTTTTTGAGCCCGTCAAGCCAATCGGAATTCGATCCATCGTGAAGAAATTGAATTGTAGCGATTCCAACAAATCCGCATCAGCGGGCAGCGCGACGAGCTGAGTCAGCTCTAACTCAAACTGGATTTTCTTATCACCGCTGGCGACATCCACGAAGATCACCGGATTCCCAATGGAGCGATATTCCACCAAGGTTGTATTGCGAAACTCGAAAAGTTCATACTTTCGGGGAAGCGAATTGGCCCATTCGACAAAATGGCTGCACTCCCCCGCCACAAAGCCGTTACCCCACGGCGGCGCAATTACGGGAATAGGCCCAAGTTCGGGCGGGTTAGGATCGTTCGAGGTGCGCAGGGCCACCATGTAAATAAAGTTTGGATTGATTTCTCGCGCAACCGTCAGCTTGAAAATCAGCCGAGTTCCGCCCGCTCCAACGCCCGTTGCGGGCAGTTTTGCGCATCCAAGCGTTCCGAAAACCAAACACATCGCCAAAATCCACCGCATTATCCTATTGTGGCGCACGCGATCCATGTAACGATTGACGTTCGGCGGGCGTCCATATTGCACATATGCGAAGCGTTTTTGTTTGTTTTGTCGCTTTATTCGGAGCCAGCCACTCGGCGGCTCAAAATTTAGAACGCAAGAATGCCAGCCCCTCGGATTCTTCGACGCCATTAAAGGAAAATGAACTCCAGGCCACGATTGTCAAGTACGAGAACATCTTAAGGCAGGTTTTAGAACTCCCCGCCGCAAAGATTTCCCCCAAGCCAACAACTGCAAATCCGGTTAAGCGCGAAATGATCATTGCGGAAATGTCCCGGCTTTTCGAGATTTGCCGTCCCACATTTAAGTTCACCCCGCGGTTTACGACTTATAAGACGGAGACGATTGGACTCGCGAAGGTAAGCAAGCAGCGCGCTAACTTGGAGAAGTTGATCAAGTGGGGCGCCGTCGCCAAAACTGATCCTTTTGTGATTTCCAAGCAAGAAACCGTCAGCCTCGCGCTGTTTGCGGATGCGTTTGGCTTGTTTCTCATTCGCATGGCTGATTTAACTCACACTCCTAGTTCAAAATGGAGCCCCTACCTCGTGCCCCCCGACGGCGGTTAGGCCCTCCAAAACCAAACCTGGTACTCCTTACAGCCTAAAGATTCGGGCTCAACCTGCCGAAAAAACTATAGAGCCTCTATAGGGGCTTTATCGAAGTCAGACTGAAAACTGGCTCCGGAGGACAAAGAGCAAAAATATGAATCGATTCAAACGTAACAAGGGTTTCACCCTCGTCGAAATTATGATCGTCGTTCTGATCATCGGCATCTTGCTGGCGATCGCGGTACCAAACTTTATCAAGGCTCGTGAGAACAGCCGAATCCGAACGTGCATTGCAAACCTGCGCCAAATGGAAGCAGGTAAAGAGCAATGGGCCATGGAATTCAAGAAGGGTTCAGCCGACGTACCTGTATGGGCAGACCTCACGCCTGACTACCTGAAGTCACAACCTAGTTGCCCCAGCGGTGGCACTTATAACATCCTGGCTATCAGCACCAACCCAACATGTTCAGTCGCTGGCCACGCCCTTCCTTAAGGCTTAGCCTTAACTTGACCTTAAGGGGACCCACTGCGCGCAGTGGGTCCCTTGTTTTTTGGGAGCTTTGTCCAACCTGTCTAACTCGTCCAACCGTCAAACCATCCGCCCGCACCGAGGACAGGCGGCTATTCCCTCCGGGCAATCCTCGTCACAGAAAACGCAATAGCCTCCCCCTTTTTGCATTTGCATATGCTCCTCTTCTACCTGGCGGAATCTCGCTTTCTCCTCTTCCTCGCGAAGGCCCGCGATGCTATAAGGGTCCCTCCTCAAGCGTTGAAACCAGCGCGAGTCCATCACAAAGAGCCAGAGTCCTGCAAAAACGAGCACCGCTACCAGCCAAAGCGCGGCCGGACCCACCGTTGGAGCCAGCAGTAACGCCACGCAACCTAGGGCCGTTGGCAACATCCATCGCTTCATTCCTAGATTTTGCGCGCTTCGCAACGCCCGCGGCTTGAGCATCGTCATCTAGAGAGTGGAAACCGTTCGCTACACAACCGCCCAGGCCGTTCGCTGGCTCGAGACCGGGGCCCAGGGAATGCGATTCGTGGCTAACGCCCAAGGGCGGAGCCTAGTTCGGCGCGAAGGCGAGCGAACGATCGGTCGCGACGTCCTCCATGCCGCGGGAGCCATCGCTGATTATGGCAAGAGCGCGTGGGCCGATATCTTGCACACCCAAGCCCAATCCACCGAATATCTGCTGAGCGAGGACGCGCTGGAGGTTTCTTCATCCGGGCGCACAAAAACCATTGCCTACAGCGAAATCATCTCCATGAGACTACGCGGCGACAAAGCCACCATCGTGATGGAGCGCGGTAGCCTTACCATCCGCCCCGAAGCCTACATAAGCTCGGGCAAAATCAAGGTCCCCATCGGCTGGGAACGAAACGAAATCGAAGTTCCCTACGAAATGCTCCTAGACGAACTCGCCGCAAGAGCGGGCGTAAAGATTTCGATGGAATAGGGACGGGGGTGGTTCTAGACCGCCTCATTGTGTTGTTGCTGGTCAACCCGACGCCGGTGCACGATACATCACCGGCTCCACGAAGTCTGTAACTAAACCGTCAACCCGGCGCCGGTGCACGATACATCACCGGCTCCACGGAGTCTGCAACTAAACCGTGGAGCCCCGGATGTAATGTGCCGGGGCGTGCTTGAACACACAATGAGACGGCCTTATTGCCCCCCGTGGCAGCCTTGCAATTGCCACCTCGCGTCCAACAATTACAGCCGAAACCACATCCTCCACCCTTTGGGTGACGGCAACAGTGGCTTCGTTGTTGGCAATAATCCCGCCGTTTATGGCAACAAAGGCTTGGGTGATGGCAACGACGCCGCTGAGGATGGCAACAAGGCTTGGAGGATGGCAAAAAAGTCTTCGGAGAGTTCCCTGAGGGTATTTTGAGGTGATCCACGTTGATGATGACAAGGAGACGATTGCGAGGGATTTTCCGAGATTAATTCGCAATTTTCGACGCCCCAGATAACCTATTGAGCTTATTCCGCTTTGCCCCCGTGGCAACAATGTGCAGACGACCCCAAAGCTAGCTCCTACCGATCGTAGAAAATCCCCAACTGGCTCTCGGCGGGCGTTGGTCCCTTATCCGTCCAGTTAACGGTCTTATGCGCGTCGCCCACCCATTTCAGGGCCTCTGGATAATGATCATCTCCGGCTAAGTCCATAAAGAGACCAAAGCAAAACGCCCGACCTCGAAGTGTCAGCTTGGTGGCTTCGGAGGCTTTGCCCAATGTTATGCCGCTTGAAGAATAGTTGTCATTTCCCAGGAGATCAGCGAAAATGCCGATTCCGTTGGCATTGCCCGCGCCTAAGGATAGATTCGGGGCTTTGTAGGTGTCATCTCCCGCCCGATCAAAAAGATAGCCGATACTGTAATCGTGGCCCGCTCCCTGCGCCATATTCATTGGCGACTCATAAGTATCGCTCCCCGCGCTATCTTCGAGGTAGCCGATAGCAAAGTGGGCCGAAGCCCCCTGAACGTACCATTGCCCCGTGTACCGATCCGCCCCGGCATCATCCCATAGCATGCCGATGCCTTGCCAATAACCAACCCCTTGGCCAAAAACCCCGCACGAATAGCTATCGCTTCCCGATGCATCGTAAAGAATTCCAACTCCGCCCGCCAGGCTATGTCCGTCCGTATAGTCCGCTCGACGACCCGTGGCGGCCCCCTGGCTCATGCTGATGTTGTGCTTATCGCTTTGAGGGGAAGGGATATCTATGACCGTATCGTTAGCGCTGTAAGTATCGTCCCCGGTCACATCAAACAGGAGCCCGACACCTCTCGATAGCCCAACGCCTTGGCTTAACGTGAAGCAATCGTAGCGATCCTTGCCGAAGGAATCATTGAGGATTCCCACCCCTTGATCTCCGAATCCTTGGCTATCAGAATAGCTGTCGTAAACGTCGTCACCATCGCTATCCGAGAGAATGCCGAATCCGAAACGACCAGAGCCTAAGCCGCACCGATGCGAGCGATACAAGTCATTACCCATGGTATCCACCAAAATCGCAACTCCAAGTAATGCGCCCGCCGGGCCGGGTTTCGCCCCCGAGAGTTTGCGACCTTCGAGCTTTGCAACAGGTTGGGTGGAGAGAGCGGCGTCCGAGAGATAGCTGTCGTCGCCATCGGTATCAATCACGACGCTGGCCCAATTTGATGCGGTGCTCGTGCTCGGCACGTTCAGATAAGTGTCCTTGCCGCCCGTATCAATCGCGAGGAGGAGCGGCTTATCCTCATATCGCGTGGCTCCGCCTCCGGAAAGTCGAATCGTCCCCCAGGTTGTTTCGACTTCGAAACTGTACTTGGTGGTCGGCATAACTTTGGCAACGATTTCTTGGCTGGCGGCGGTGGCGAGGGCAATATCATTAGCGGCCGCACCAAAATAGGCGAGATCGAGGCCCCGAGCTAACCGAATCATTCGGTCTTGGTTCTCGCCTTCAAGCTCATCTCGGGCATTTGTGGCAAGGAACATAAAAGTATCATCAATGTTTCCGAGGTTTTTGACGGCGAGACGGCGATACTTCACGCTCCGGCTCATCGTCGCTAATACGAGAGTTGCGGCCTTTTGCACTTCAGCGGGAACGCTGGTGAGCGGAGGAATTTCGGTTTTGATGAGACCCGAGGACTTGAAATCTTGGAGGACAGTGGTCAGCCCGCTGGCGGTGATCGAGAGTTCTTCGGCTGGCTTGATGGGGCTTCCGATCAGCGAGCGGCGGGTATTATAGCCCACCATTCGAGTCGCAACGCCAAGCAGATCAGAAGGCTTGCCGGCAAAGCCGAATATGTCGCGCCGGAGGGTTTCGGCGAAGTAGGGAATTCGCCACGGATTGGAATGCATGATAGAAAACAAGGGGGATGTGAACTCGGTGGGGCCATATAGCTTGAGGAGCTCGGCATCAAAACGCGCAGTTTGCGGGTTAAGGCCGGCTGTGCCTAGAGCCAGTTCACAGTGGGCCTCGAAATCAAGTAAGCCTTGGCTTTGGACCCGTGCCATCGGCGTGCCCGAGATTGTCGCCGTTGCCGCCAGAAGTGTTGCAATCATCATTGCCTTCATTTTAGTTTCATTTGGGTCCGCTCAGGATTTACGGGCGGCACCGCCCAAGATCGAGTTTGAGCAGCGAAAGCTCGTCAGCACGGAAGATGAGTTTTTCACTGAGTATTCACTCTCGTTTCCGTCCGCGCTAACATCAGCCGTAACCGAAAACAATACCGTCCCCGTCTGCTTGTTTCTGCCAAAGAACCCAAGCGGCCCATTTCCTGTTGCTCTGGTTCTGCATTATCTGGGGGCGAACGACTTGAGAATGGAACGAGCTATCGCCGGAGATCTTGCTCAACAGGGCGTTGCGAGCGTTATCGTTACCCTTCCCTACCATATGCAACGATCACCCAAGGGAACACGCTCGGGCGAGCTTGCGATTCAGCCCGACCCGGATAAGCTCATCGAAACGATGACTCAAAGCGTGCTTGATGTTCGGCGAACCCTGGACTTAATCACAAATCAGCCGGAGCTGGACTCGGCAAAAATCGGATTAGCAGGAACAAGTTTGGGCTCAATCGTCGCGGCATTGGCCTACGCCGTGGATGACCGGTTCAAGGCCGTAGCATTCATGCTCGGAGGGGCGGACTTAGCCCACATCCTCTGGACGAGTTCGCGAGTTGGGGTGCAACGTGATCTTCTGCGGGGCAAAGGGTTTAACGAAGAGCGCCTTCGAGCCGCTTTGCAACCCATTGAGCCTTTAACCTACTTACCGACTCGGGCGAAGCAGCCGAGCTTTGTAATTGGCGCAAAATACGACACGGTCATTCCACCTGAAGACACTCGCAAACTCATTGCGGCCTTGCCTGATTGCCAAACGGTTTGGCTAGATACCGGTCATTACGGCGGAGTCTTCGTCCAACGCCGCATCATTCGAACGGTTAGCCAGTTTCTAGCCAAAAAGCTGAAAGATGAGCCCTTCAATATTCCCAAAAGCTTATCCGCCCCAACCCTGCGAGTCGGCGCAGTCATAGATACCGAGGCCGGATTCCAAATCGGAATCGGCTTGGATATTTGGCGAGCCAACCGCAACCATACATTCTTTTCCAGCCTCATCATTACTCCGCGAGGCCCTTCGCTTTTTGTGGGAACGCGAATCCAATCCAATTTTTCTATTGGGATCTTAGCGAAGCCACGCCGCTTGGTTCCAGGCATCTTATGGAGCATTGTTCTTTAATCGAAGTCAATGAATCCATCGCGAGTTCGTACGCTTCAATGGCTGTGCAGCTCCCCGGCGCCAAGCTGATTCAGCATGGTTGGGGCCATCGAGTTACTTGTGATTTGGGCCATCCAATTGGGAACTATGCGTTCTTCATGGACTTCGCTAGCTGGGAATCAGCGGAGGAGTTTCCGATAACAAGCCTACGCTCCTTCAACCTCTATCTCAATGATCACGACGAAGTTGGCCCGGAGTTGGGCGTTTTTGAGGAGAGGATGACCCTTCATTCGCTGGTATGCACCTCTGCCTTAACAACACGTCGTGCCCAGTTCTTGGTGGAAGAGGCTCGATCCTCCGAAAATCGGGCGGCTGTTTCTCAGTTCATTGCAGCCCAATTCTACAAAAATTCAGCGGCCGAAACTCGTCAGGTGATTACCAACTCGATTGCCAACTCGGTAGACCTTAGCCTGTACTCAATATCAGATGGGACGAACGGAATTGCGGGTGCCGCCATGCTCACGCGCAGCACGGCGGTCTGGGGGATTTACAGCGTCTGCGTAGATCCGGCCTTTCGCGGACGAGGAATGGGCTCCAATCTGGTTCAAGAACTGTGCCGCATTGCCGCCGTTGCAGGCCGCAATGTACAACTCCAATGCGAAGTATCCCGAAAAAGCTGGTATTTGGGAATTGGATTCAAAGCGCATAGTTTTCTTCATGTTTATTGCGTTTAGGGCCGTTTGTCCGTTATAATGGATTAACCTGTGAGGTCACGAGCATTTACCTTGGTTGAGTCAATGATCGTGCTAACGACGATAGTGTTGTTGGCGGCCCTCATGATGCCGGTCCTAACTACCGCCCGGGACTCCTCAAAACGGGTTGTTTGCGCCTCAAACTTTCACCAGGTTTCAATCGCTTCGGCTCTCTATTACGGGGATTACGATGATCGCTTCATGCCGGTAAATCATGTTGCGAGCATGGGTGGACGCCCTACCGACGACATGACTTGGGTGCAACTGACCTTGCCCTATGTCAAGGAATTCGGAATTTTTGAATGCCCTTCCGATTACACTCGGCCCAGAAACCAAATTGCTTTTGAACCCTCGGCCGTCGCAGGAGACCCTTACGCCAGATTTTACGAAGCATCCAAACGCAGCAACATTGGATACAACTGGCTCTATCTCGCGCCGATTATTAAGCGAAGCGGCACCTGGCAGTCAGTCCCCCGATTTGTGAGCCAAGCCGCCGACCCTTCGAATACCATTCTCATGACGGACAGCGTTTACGAAGTTAGGAACGGAACGCCAAGTGGCGGTGGATTCTTCTTGATTTACCCTCCTTGCCGCTTGACCGCTGCGCGCGCCGATTCATTTAGGACTGGCCCCGATGAAATAGAGTTTTTGACTCCAGAAGAAGGTTGGGAAGATCTAGCGAAATCGGACTTCGGACACATTTGGACGTGGCACAACCAACACGCCAACGTATTGCGTATTGACGGAAGCCTGAAGGCTTTGAAGATCGCTCAAATCGAGGCTGGTTGCAGTTCTCGTTCAAAGTGGGGCGGGGTAATCTTCGATAGTAGCTCGTATATGTGGGATCTTCGTTGAACCCGATATCCCGGCTAAACCGTCAAACTTGGTAGGTTCAGTATCCAAACTAAACATGATTGCCCTTGCCCTTTGCATTGCCCAAGTTAACGCTCAAAAAATAGTTGAGCCCGTAGTTCCCGCTGGTTCAAACCGTAGCTTCCAAGAAGCCGTTATTGCGGTCGAAGAAGCCCTTGAAAAGGGCGATTTCGACGCGGCGAAGCTCAAACTCAAAGCCCTACCAAGAACTCCGGTAGCAATTGAGCTTGACGATTCGAACATACCGGTCGCGATGCGACCCACTATTCTAGAGGCAGTGCGAAAAGCAGGGCTAATGTGGGAGCAAAACACAGCCGTGAAGGTCACGGTTGTTCCCAACGGTGGGCATCTAAAGATTTCTTTTGACAAAGAGCTACCCAAGGGCGAGTTAGGGTTGCCCCTGGGAGCCGGTCACTTGTTCTCCACCGACCCGGCTGAACCCCGCCTGCAGGTTGCTATCAGCCTTAGTCGTGGAAATCCAATTTCACCCACAATGCCCAATGAAGTTCAGAATGAAGTGGCGCATGCTGTCGCCCTTTACATAGGAATTGACCGCTCATTAAGACCCGGTTCGGTAGCATTTCGAACTGATTTGTCGGGATCGGGCCTCATCCCCGTTGGCGCTCGCGAGATGATTTTTGCGCAAAGGCTCAACGAGGTAACTCAAACTTTGAAGAAGGCGGTTGAATCAAAGACAAGGCTGATGCCGGCCCGGCCGAAGCTGTTTTTGGAAGTGCGGGAAGTGACATTGCCCGCCGTAATTCAAGGCGGCGAGCAGACTTTTAATATCCAGGTAACAAACAACGGAAACGCGCCACTAACCTTGATGGTTGAGGCCGACTGCGGTTGCTTGGTGCCCTTTGCCCCTCATCAGATTGCGGCGGGAGCCTCAGGGCAGATACAAGTGCATGTCAACACGATTGATTATGTTGGGAAAGTTCGGAAATGGCTCTACGTTCACTCCAACGACCCCGAATTCGCCAGTCGCGAAATCCCGGTTCAGGTCAGCATCAACCCGGTTTTTCGGCTCGTGCGGCCCGGCCCCTCGATTATACAAATGGGCGAAGAGGATGTAGATGCCGAGGCGTTTCTTTGGTTTGACGAAAGCACCAAGATTCTGGCTACCGCCGCGAGAGTGGATGGTATCCGATCCGAGGTTGAGCTTGAGCCTTGGGAAGGCATGCTGGCCGACCCCGAAATGGGCGAAGGGCCGATGTTGCGAAAGGGCTATCGGCTTAACATGCACTTCAAGTCTTCCTTTATCGCCGGGAGATCCCTTGCTAGCATTGTTGTAACCACCGACCACCCCATCTTCAAAACTTTGCGCGCTAGCCTTGGCTTTCAACGTGGAATAGTCGCCTTGCCCGAAAGAGTCTATTTGGGCGAGATCCAGAAATCGGCTAATCGCGCGATGTTTCTGCTCAGCCGCCCTGGCCAAGACTTCAAAATTACGAAAATTGAAACAAACTCCCCACACCTAAAGGCCGCATCCTTTCCGGTGCAGGGAAAGTGGGAGTATCGCGTCAATATCGAGATAACAGGTGAGCAAGACGCGGGGCTCTTCGCGGGGCTTGTTACCGTATATACGGACGATCCGAAACAGCCCACGATTGTTGTGAGCGTCGAGGCTACGGTGAGATGAAATTACTTCTCCTTGGAGGAGCATTGCTCTTCTTCGGGGGCCTGTTCGCGCCGAGGCATCGGACTGCGCAAACCTTCATGTTCCTCATTTCTGGCAGCGCTTACGGCAACCTCGCCCCTTGCGGCTGCACGAAGCCTATGTCGGGCGGAATAAAACGTCGAGTCTCAGCCCTGCGAACACTCGCGGGAAACGGCAAACGAGTTCTGGTTTTGGATAATGGCGGCCTGGTTGCCGGAATGGCTCGGCAAGATGAGATCAAAGCGGAAACTCTAGCCGAGAGTCTGAAATCAGTCGGCGTGACGGCTATCAACCTAACAAAAACTGAAATCGCTTTAGGCCCGGCGATGGTGGAGGCGATGCAGAGGCTCTCGGGCGAGGCGTTTACATCCGCTAGTTTCACCGAACCGAACGCCCCGTTTAAAATATCCGGACCCTTTCTCATCGCCGGGATTAGCGAGAGCCAGGGGGATGCTGGCGCGCATCTCATCGGCACCAATGAAGCTGTAAATTCAGCCGTTACGACGGCTAAGCAACTCTCAAAGCACACGATCTTGCTTCTGGACGGATCGCTAAGTGCGGCAAGAGATCTTGCCCGAAAGCACCCAGAAATCTATCTGATTGTCTATAAATCTGGCGGTGCCGCGCCAAGCGAACCTGGAACGGAGGGCAAGACGTGGCTTGTAACGCCGGGCGAGAAAGCGAAGCAACTCCTGCAAATATCCGGCACCGAGGCCGCCCCGCTCAAGTACGCTGTGATCAAACTTGGGCCAGAAGTTAAAGATGACCCAACGGCGGGGCGGGCTTATGATCGCTATCTAGATCGAATCGTTCGCGAGAAACTTTTCGAACGTATACCCCGTGGGACTACGGTTGCCTATGTGGGTTCGAAAGCGTGCGCAAACTGCCACATGTCCGCTTTTGAGAAGTGGGAACAGACTGCGCATTCTCATGCGTTGAAAACGCTGGAGAGCGAAAAGCACGACCGGGACCCCGATTGCGTGGCTTGCCATGTCGTCGGTATGGACTCCCTCTCAGGCTTCATGAGCCGCTCAAAGACGCCCGACCTTGCCGACGTTGGGTGCGAGAGTTGCCATGGCCCCGGAGCCGATCACTCGTCCGATCCGGCAAAGTACAAGTTTCCAAACCTTGGAGAGAAGGTATGCACAACGTGCCATAACCCCGACACGAGCCCCGGATTTGACTTCGCCTCGCACTGGGCGAAGGTTATCCACAATTAAGAAATTATTATGGGGATAACCCGTAGGTTCAATGGCCACAAATTGCCCTCTTTTAACCATCTTTGAACTATAAATCTTATACTTACACTTTTTCCACACCCCTTGCATCTTGAGAAGGCACCTTTATAGAATGAGGGCGGAGATGGTAGGCAATATTGACCTAAATGCGCATGAAAATTCACGCCACAATGCATTACACATTGTGGCGGATCACGCCGGGTTCAACTCCTTCTCCTTGCTTCCATCAAACGTTCGCGCTGCAGAAAAAGCCATACTTTTTGGCGCGAACCAAGCGAAACTGGTCTTGATCGTTGGGCCTAGCGGCTGGGGGAAAACCCACCTCCTAAAGGCAACATATTCCCTCATTTCAAAGGCCGACCGCACCGCAAAACCCGTTTTCAAGAATTGCTCCGATAGGCTATGCCTCTTCAATCCCGCCGAGCACCGCCAGCCCCTGTTGCTCGATGATGTGCAAGCGTGCGCGAGCCGGCAACGCGACCGAACGATGCTGGCCAAGACAATCGAACGCCGGATTCGATCTGGCCATCAAACCATGCTCTGCATGACCGCCGAGAGCGTACCGATTGAAATGCGCCAATGGCTTCCCTATTATCATCGCTGGATGATCGAAACGATTGCTTGCCCAACTGCGCCCGAGAAGCGCGTCCTGGCGGCTCAAATCTCCAGTCAAGAGGGCATCTCAATCGGCGATCCCTTGCTCTCGGTTTTGGCCAACCGGCTTTCAGGCAATGGGCTTACGCTCAAAGGCGCCCTGACCAGATTGCGACTTTACGGTGACTGTTGGGTCACGGATGAGCAGATACTGAGGGCCTGGGGGCTCTTAAACCCCTATTTCCTTGATATCGGAACTTGGGACATGCACCATTCGCTTTGGGAGCTCCTGGTTGATCGCTTGGGGCGAAGCTCAGACACTGCAATCTACGTCATGCGGCACGTTTGTGGGCTGCCGGAAGATTCCATCGCCCGCTACTTGGAGAAGTCCCCGTCAGAAATTCATCGAGCCTCGAAACGGGTTGCTGCGATCCTATTGAAGGACGACCAGGCGCAGGGCGAAATGGAAAAACTCTTACGACGAGTCGTTCGAAGGCTAAGTTAACCCCAAGCCTTCGGAAGGCAATCCCACAGTTCAAACTCCGAGAGTTGGCCCGTGCAAAACAAGACCGCGCCCTCAACGTCCGTGTCGCTAATCCTTGCCAACGCTCTCTCTAACTTCTCAGCGGGGAACGCGGTTTTAGCCCGGGCCTCCTCATGATAGAGGAAGTTCACGGCGATGCCGATCCATAGGGATTCAAAACTGCTTGCCCAGATTTTTTGGCGCTGAATTGTCTCTTCGAGCAGGTCCAAATATTGCTCGAAGGTGCCGGGGAAATGATCGCGGTAGTCCATCGGTATCGTGATCGGCATATAAGGCGCGAACTCACGCCAATCTTGCCCAATAAACCGCCCGCTATGAATCGGATTCTTGAAAATCGCCCCGGAAAGCTTCACCTTAGGATTCGCCCGTTGGACGGCTTCGTGCGAAAGCCGGGCGAACTCCGTGATTTGGTGGATGCGATAGCGATAAAAGAAGTAGTCAAGATCAGCTCGGCCCGCTTGGAAAAATGACCCGTCCAGGATGAAATTGGCGCGGGCCAAACGGTCCATTTTGTCCCAATAAGCGGGTAAGACCCTCGGGCTTTGCTCCCAGTGAGCCTCTAAGTAGGGCCGGTCGTAAAGCTCGTGAAAGAAGGGCTCGTCAGGGTGAGCTTCATTGATATAACCCGCCCATTTCGGCAAATCCTGCAAGCAATAATCGCAAAAACAATATTGATCGGGAGCCAAATCGCCGGGGTAGCGAATGTAGTCATGGTGGATACTCGCAACCTCGTAACGCGAGGCAAACTCCTCGTAAAGCGGCACAAGCCACTGATCGGTATAGCCGGGCCGCTGGGCCGGGCACATCCAAGCCGATTCATAGCGGCGTCCGCGGAGCGTCTCATCGCAGGTGGGTTTGCCGTATTTGTTTAGGGCCGCCCATTCCGGATGCTGACGATAAGCGGCCCCTTGCTCGCTTTCGTAGAAGTCTATGAACCACGCGTGAAATGCAATCCCTCTTGCCTTGCATTCTTCGAGCAGCACACCGGGGAGATCAAAATTCTTGTATTCGGGTTTGACGATTTCGGCGAACCGCTCGCTCGGCCAGCAAATCCGGCCGTCGCCTTCCTTCACGCCCATGAATATCGCATTGACTCCCGCCTTTGCGACCTGATCCAAACAGCGCTGAACCCCCTCGCGAGTATTCCCAACCTCCCCCGTCCCCGCCCATGCCCCTCTAACTTTCAGTCTGCTCAAATCACGCATATTGTAGCTCGCCGCACCCTCTCGCTATTCTCGGGCGCACTCCGTAACTTATGGAACGCCGACTAGGGGCGGAGGGTGGTTCTTCCCTCCGCAACGGGTTTCTCCGGCTGTTCGCGTTGAATTTTGGGAAGAGCCAAGGCAGTCACTTGGCGAATAACCCCGTCCCTCAGCGACATCCCAACGTTAGGTGCACTATCGCTCTGTCGCCAACGTCAAATTCACTTTCTTAGTCTGCCCATCGTGCCAAATCGTCAGTTCCAGCTTATCGCCCGCGCGTAGGTCTAGCAAGACCTTCGTCCAATCCACGCTATCCGAAATCTTTTTACCGTTAGCCTCGGTCAAGATGTCAAACCTCGCGATTCCCGTTGCCGGATTGGTTACTTCAACGATAACTAAGCCCGTTGCGGGAGGAGCTTTTTGGGTGACTTGCTGCTCGTAATACCGTCGGAGTCGAGGCTCGCTGATGGGTACTCCATACACCTCAAAGCCGGTTGAGCCGTACGGAACGCTGCCAGATTTGATCAAATCGGCGGTGACACTTTTTACGCGGTTAATCGGGATCGCAAAGCCGATTCCGACGCTTCCCCCGCTTGGAGACGCAATCGCCGTGTTGATCCCAATCACTTGACCCCGATCGTTCGTGAGGGCGCCGCCCGAATTCCCGCTATTGATACTGGCATCAGTTTGGATCGTATCGCTTAAGACCGCGCTCTCTCTTCCCGCCTGTAACGTCCGATTCAGGCTACTCACAACGCCAACGCTAAGCGTGTTATCATAGCCAAGCGGGTTTCCTACCGCCAGAACCCACTGCCCGATCTCGACTTTTGCGCTATCACCAAGCTCCGCCGCCGTGTAAGTTCCGCTTGATATCTTGATGACGGCAATATCCGAGCGCGGGTCGGTTCCCACCAGTTTCGCATCAACCGTGCGCCCGTCGGAAAGTCGTACCGTCAGCGATTCGGCTCCCGCTACAACATGGTTATTGGTAACAACATAGCCGTCGTTCGAAATCAAAACGCCCGAGCCTGAACCGGTGGCGACGTGAGAAATGCGATCAAACCAATCGGTGATCGCTTCAGTTTTGGTTACGCTCACAACCGAAGGCAAAATCTTCTTGGCGGAAGCTCGGAAGTCGAAAGGTGCGCCGGGCGAGAGTTGGGCGGGAGTTACATCAACAAATTTGCCGCCTTCGAGGCGGGATACAACGGCGTTTTCCTGAAGCTTGTGATCCAAACGCAGGGCAATCATTACTCCTGCAAAAGCCGCGACAAAGACCCCAAAGGCGATACCAAATTTCTTCACGATTCTATTTACGGCTGAAACGGGTTTCGGGTTCCGGGTTACGGGTTCCGGGTTACGGGTGTTCCGGCGATCGGGAGACGAGTTTCGGGCGGCGGATTTCGGGTTTCGTCCCCGCCCGATCCCCGCTCCCGTTCCCCGTTCCCCGGCCTCCCCGCAACCCGTCCCCCAAAACAAAATAAGTATGCTAAGATTAGAACTTATGAGTAGCTCGACCCGACAAATAGCGGATGAGAAGTTCGCCGCGGGCGATCTGGAAGGGGCGGTTGGCCTTTTTCAGCAAGCACTCACCGAGGACCCCGGCGCTCGCTCCATTCACCGCCCTTTGGCCCTTGCCCTCACCGCATTGAAGCGCTACGATGAAGCAATTCAGCATTGCCACGCGGCCATCGCTGTTCAACCCGCTGACGCCGACGCTCGCTATGCGCTCGGCTTCTGCCTGGGTGGAAAGGAGGATTTTGACGGCGGGATAAGAGAACTCGATGCCGTTCTGAATCTCCAACCCAACCACGTTCAAGCAACGCAGGTCCTGGTTCACTGCTTAGTCAGTAAGGGTAAGAAGGAGTTAGCCGACAGCCCCCGTGCCGCTGAGGACGCCTTTCTCCGAGCGAGCAAGCTCTCGCCAAACAACCACGAAATCACGGGGCACCTTCTGAGCACCTTGGCCTCGACCGGTCAAAAAGGGAAGGCTGTAGAGATGTACAAGAATCTGAACGCCGAAGCCAAAGCATCACCAAGCATCGCCCCAATCATCGCGAGTATGCAGAACGATCCCGCGTTTCAAACATTGATGAAGCAGGTAGATGTTCGCCAAGCCGGCCCTCATGCCGCCGAGCCGCAACGCGCGACCAATGCGATTGAAATGGTTCGTTGCACCAACTGTGGGCAAATGATTGTCTCTTACGCCGCGATTTGCCCTTATTGCAACTTCCGATTCAGACAAACCGGAACCTTCGCCGGGCGCGATGTTGGCCCAGACTACAACTGGCAAGAAGTGGCCTACATGATCGTAGCGATCTTGTTTACGTGCTATGCGGGCTTCATGGCGGTCAATCACTACATTACGATGCCCGTCTTCTTCCGGCTTTACATGGTTACGTTTGATCTCATTTGCGTCGGAGTGGGGCTCGGCTTGATTTTTCGGTGGGAGTGGGTCCAGTTCTTGGCCAAGATGATCTGCTATCTGCAGTTGCTTCTCGGTTCCTACGGACTTATGACAACGTTTTTCATGGGCAGTTACCTCGGCGCCCTCTTCTCCGCACTCCAACTTGGCATCGCCGGGTTCATGGTGTATTTGATCAACTATGTTTCGGATTAGCTAAACACCGGAGCGCGGGCACTCAGCCCGCCGCCGCTAATCACAGAGCGAATACCAAGTCCCCGACCACGCGTTGGGATCGCTTGTCGCTTCCCCGCTTTTATGCCCCGGAACATCAATGCGGCTTTCGTCAAAGCCGAACGTGCCCGAAACATTTTTCGCGTGCCCATCCGTAAAGATCATGGATCCCCCCGTTGACCCCCATTGCCGATAGTAGTTTGCCGGAGCATCGCAATCGTAGCCATACCGAGCGCATCCGACATCAATCTTTCGATCAAAAATTGGGAACATCTCCAGGCGAAGAGCGCGCGTCTCGGCGGGAAACTCGAACTGGGTTTCGCTCACGGTTCGATTGAATGTGAGCAAAATGTTGTTCTGCGAGGATTCGCCGGCGGCAACGCTGTAAACACACTGAGTGAAGCGATACGAACTCCCATAGGCCTTCCAATAGGTATCGGCCCCCGGGACATCCACCGAAGTGTAGGGACCGCCCCGATCTAGAGGGCTCTTGAAGACTTCCTTGCTCTTGCAATAGGGCTCAAGTTCAACTTCTACGCCCTTGTGCCCCGGCTGACCCGCGGCGGGAGCCGAGTTATAAGCATGAAAGAGCGGCATCACATCGTCGTTATCACCCAAATACATCTTCACGGCCATGCCGATTTGGCGGGCGTTGCTCATGCAAGCGGTTTTCTTGGCGGCCTCCTTGGCCTGAGCGAAAACGGGGAAGAGAATGGCGGCTAGGATCGCGATAATGGCGATGACGACTAGGAGTTCAATGAGCGTGAACGCGCTTTTAGAATTTTTCATGTTTTCCTCGAAATAAAGGCCACCTCACTTTTGTGAGGCGGCCTTTTCGGAGGACTACCCCCACATTCCCTTCGTCGGTATCTCTCCGTATCAGGTTCAAGGGGTCATCCTTTCGGAACTCTCAGTTTCGATTCAAATCGAAACTCCCCCTGCGGGCAAACACTATTTCAATTTCATTGTACTCTTTGGGGGAGGTTCGTGGGAGGTTCGGGGGGAAGTCCGGAATGGTTCGGTTGGGGTCTGGCGTTGACATTTCCGCTAAAGCCGTCAGACTTTGCCTTCTCGACGCCGGGGCGTGCTTGAAACACACAACATGCAAAAAAACTGGGCGGTAAGCTTGCAGACAATCATGGTCGGCTACTTTCGATACGCCTTGAAATTGTGGCCGATGTTGCTTTAAGGCACCTATCGGGTCCTCGCGCCACATTGAGATGGACTGATTCAGTCGTGCCACATACCTACCCTGTATATGTGGCTCCTCGTGTAAACTCCCATCATTGCCGGAGGTAAATGGATGGTAGGAACTGCGCACGAGCCAAAAGGAGTCCTGTTGTCGAGCCACATTGCGAATGGTGGCACGAGGGGATCGGGAAGTTTCCGGGTCCTCGAGCCACACAGAAAGCCGATCACTCACGCTCGCGCCATATGCTGCCCCTGGCCATGTGGCGCATCGCTTGCAGCTTGTTTCAACCTCAGCGTGGGCTTTCGGACACGGGCGGGACGCGCCGTGGAAACCTTGGGCGGGGCGCCCGAGCCGCAGGCTCGCCTAAAACTCCTATCGCCCAATAAGACGATCAAGCTCCGCCCGTGACGCTTCCACCTTGGCTTTCAATCGTTTGACCTCGGCCTCGGATTCTCGCACTTTGGAAACGACTTCATCCCAATCGTCAGTCATCTTCATAATATCGGCGCGCTGCTCATCGCCAATGCCATGCAGGCCGGCAGGCGTGAGCAACCAATCCGCAAACTCGCGCTGCCCATCATCAAAATCTGCCCGATCCCAAGCCGTATCGTCTTCAGGCAAGCAAAGCAGAAGCGGGGGGTAGCAACCGGTGAGATAAAGCGGATTCTTGGGGTTAGGATGGTAGCGCGGCCAACGCGGGTCGAATTGATTCTTCCAAACTCCTTCCAGAATCAGGGCTCTGGACGTAGCGACGGCAACCTCCTGGGCAAGCTGTCGCACAACTGCCGTCGCCGTATCAATGCTCGCCACGTCGTACTTTCCCGACTTGCGCTGGGCATCGAAAAACAGAAGACATTCCCAAATGTGCGGAGGGCGCTCGGCAAACGGCAAGGCAAAAAACGCCGCCTCATGCGAGTAAACAAATGGAAGAGGAATCTCGGCCATGGTTTTTGGATTATGCACCTTTTGAGCGAGCTACGCTCACTTCGCGCCACCCATCGGTCCGGTCGCCTGGACCCTTGGTTCCATCCGCCCAAATGCCTAACGCCAGTGCTTCTTGACATCCTCTAGGATGCCAGCGAGGCTCTCGGGCCTATAGGTAAAGTATGCGCTATCAATCCCCGCTTCCCTCGTGCCCCCGGCGGGGGAGATTCTATGTTGGTTTGTCAAGTGCTATTGGGAGTTTTGGTATGAAATGGCTGTTTTGTTTGTAGACGCTCCATGCAACTCTGAGCATTTTGCGGGTTAAGATAACGGTGGCTTCGGTGGTCGAGAATCCTTTAGCTCGTTGGTTTTGATAGTAGGGTTTCCAATAATCCAGACGCGCTCCAGTTCTTGCTGCCATAAAGAGAATGGTTCGAAGCTGAGCGTCACCGTGGTGGCTCAGCTTGCGTTTTCCTCGATATTGGCCAGACTCTCTTGCCCGGGGATCGAGCCCGGCGAAAGCCACAAGGCTGTCTGAGGTTACAAACTCGCCCCGCTCAAGGGTGCAAACCAGGATCGCTGCGCTTAAGGGTCCAATGCCCGGGATTCCAAGCAAATGATGGTAGCCAGCGTATCCTTTGAGCACTTTAACGAGTTGGCGCTCAATCTCCTTTTGCGTGAGCGTGATCTGCTCAATGGTTCCTTTCAAGTGGCCTTGAGGGTCACCGGCTGACTCAGCAACTTGAGTTAGCGATACTCTCGCTTCAACTAGAGCTCGGCGTCGAACCAAGATGTCCCGGGCCTGAATCACAGACTCTGGGATTGGCTTATAGGGGGTTAAATCCTCCCCTTCGCGCTCGGCCAGTCGAGCGAGGGCTAAGGCATCAATGGGGTCAGTTTTGCCACGATAAGACACAAAGCCAAGATACTTCTTTGCGACACTGGGATTCACGACCAAGACCCGATGACCAGATTCGTAGGCCAAATCTGCCAGTTTTTGGTGGTACCTACCCGTCGCCTCCATACACCAGACGCGGGCCCCGCCTGCCCAATTTAAGAGGGCCACGTGGCCCGCTGTCGTATTGGCAAACTCTTTGACCTTTCCCTGCAACGCACAGGACAGGGTTAACTTCGATACGTCGATTCCTAGACTCATCATGCTCTGCTCCTTTGAGTCAGAGCGAAAGCTGGCCCTTCCCACGAGACCTTGCAGAGCATCGGCGGACTGGCCGCGGCATTCCTCATCGGCGTTCATGAAAGGGCGGAAGCGGCCTCCCCCAGTCTGACTAAGCAGAAACCCCTGCGCTGGCTTACCGCCCTGACTCGCCTCTAGTGTTCCACGACCGAGGCAACCATAACATACAAAGCCCCTCGCCAACTCCCGTTGTGCGAGGTGATGGGGGAAAGAGAATCCCGATACCAGATTATTGAATGAATCGCACCGGCTTTCTCCGCACAACCCATCTCACGAGCAAAACAATGGGCATCCAGATTGGAGAAAACACGAGCAAGAAAAGGCCCACGCTTCCCAATCCCTGGCCCACCGCAACCAAGCCGCTGGTTGAAGTGTTCCAGCTCTCGCGAAACCAGCCCTTGTCCTGAGTATCGGTGATGGTTCGGGCCTCCGACACCAGTGTTAAGCTAATCGTAGACATCGCCGCCCGCGAGCCAAGCGCTTGGCGTTGTCCGCTCAGGCTTTCGATATCGCCGCGCAGGTTCATAATGCGGGTTTGGATATCCACCGATCGCTCGTAGTTATTCGAGCCCTTGAGCATATTGCGCATAGACGCCTCTTGGGCGAGCATGATCTCTAAGCGAGCCTCGTAGTCCACGAGTTGACCCGTCACGTCCTCCACGCTCGTCTTTTTCATCAGCCGATGGCCTTGAGATTCGAGGGCGAGGATAGCCGTATCAAAACGATCCACCGGCACTTTGAGTTTTATCGATATCTGGGGAGTTACGGCGTCGAGATCGGAGGTCTCGCTACCTTCAATAAACCCGCCCAGGTTCCGAATTATGTCTCCGACGGCCCGCTCGCTCTTTTCGATATTGGGCACTCGGATAGAAAGTTCGGCTTGGCGAACGACGTCTCGACGGGAGTAAGCCACGTTCTGCGCCTTTGCAGTTTCCGGCTGTCTCGAAGCAGGTTGTTTTGCCGCGGGCTCGCTATAGGCACCTTCCATTTGGGAAGCACTACATCCAGCGAGCGTAATCGCGGCAAGAGTTACATATAAGATTTGACTATGTCTGTTGAGCATTGGTCACCTCATGCACTTGCAACACCGATCAGTCCTTGCCCAGTTCCAACAAAATATGCTAGCCTCAGAATTATGCTCTCTGCGTTTGTTGTCCTTGCCACCATTCCTTCGAGGAACCTCGCTGAATTGGCGATGCCAGCGAATTACACGGCTGGCCAGTTTAGTAGCTACGATCGAGCCTCAAAAACGCCCAAGGAAAATTGGTTCGCCAATGCCGATTACGGACAGTACCTGCGCGAAGAGACCCACGGAACACGAACAGAGCATGTGATGGCGGATATCAATGGGCCGGGCGAGGTCGTGCGCATTTGGTCGGCGAATCCATCGGGAATTGTCCGCCTTTATTTCGATGGCGAATCAACTCCGAGTTTGGAAAAGCCATTGAAGGATTACCTCTCGGAAGACGATGTGAACGGAATTGCGTACGAGGCCGCCCGCGGTTACAACCGTTTTGGTGCGCTTCGCTACGGCCGATCGTTGAAGATCACCGTAGATGAAACGGGGGCTTGGAAGAACCTTTACTATCATGTGGATTACAAAACCTGGACGGGCGAAGCAACGCTCTCATTGCCGGATATGCGTGCGGGAGATTTGAAATTTGCCGAGGGCAAAGTGACCCGAAATCAGCCGGTTGAGCTGGTTGTCAACGGCAGTGCATCGCAGTTCTCGGTAGAAGTTGATCCTAAGATTTCTGGCTCAAATCTGCGCAATTTGCTACTTACAATCGAAGCGGATGGGGAGCGCACGGTGGTTTCACCGTTGGGAGATTTCTTCTGCGTTCCGACGGGTCTAACTCCTTTTACGAGTGCCGCGATGGAGGTCTCGGCGGGAGGGCGAATGACGTGCCTATTCCCGCAAACCGCGCGAAAGTCTTTGCGGATTCGGGTTTCGACCAAATTGGGTGCGGAGATTCCCATTTCAATCGTCGCGCGGCAGAATGCGAGCTTGAATGGCTTGCCTTATCGCTTCCACGCCCAGTATTCGAGAGATCGGAGCAATACGCGCCCGATGCGCGATATGCCATTTCTTGACGCAACCGGAGAAGGTCGTTTGGTTGGTACATTTATGCATATCGAGAACCCCGTTCCCGGTTGGTGGGGCGAGGGGGATGAGAAGATCTATGTGGATGGCGAGGCCTTTCCCAGCTTCTTTGGAACGGGCACCGAGGATTATCTAGGCTACGCTTGGAGCAATCCAGCCCTCTTTTTGAAGCCTTTTCACGGGCAGCTAAAATGCGATGGCCCGGGAACGTTTGGACATTCGACGATCTTCCGATGGCACATTATTGATGACATTCCTTTTCGAAAATCTTTGAAGTTCGATATGGAAATGTGGCATTGGGCGGAGGTAGTCGGAACGTGGGATCGGGTGGCCTACTGGTACGCCCTTCCCGGCGGCACGGGGAATCACGACATCAAAATTGAGCCACTAGCCAAGCTCGTCGGCCCACAACCTGTTAAGGGAGCGATTGAGGGCGAGGGTCTAAAAGTTCTCTCAATTACTGGCGGAACTCACGAGGCTCAAGGTGGGTTCAGCGATCTCTCGAACGGACAGCAGCGCTGGTGGATAGATGCCAAACCGGGAAATGAATTGGTTTTAGAAATTCCAAAACCCAAGGGAGGCATGAAATTCAACGTCGTCGGAAATTTCTGCCATGCAAAAGACTACGGTCGGCACCGGATTTACTTTGATGGGAAGTTGTTGAAGGACATAGATTTTTACGGCGCGCTGAGTTGGAAAAAGCTGGAGCTAGGCACAGTTCAATTCACCGGAGAAACGGGGAAACTGCGAATCGAGTGCTTTGAGCCAAATCCGCTGGCTGAACCGAGGAATATGTTTGGATTGGATTATTTGTTGATGAACCCGGCTCGGTAGGTAGTCGGAATTGTTCGGAAGTTCGGATGGACGCTTGGCGCTGCCAGGTTGCGCCACACTCAAGCACGAGAAGCGCAAAGCCCGACTCTTACGTCGGGCCCTGCTCTTTCCGAAACGGGATGGCCTCCGCCCTGGATTATCTCGCCTTTGGCTTAAGTACCTTTTCTCGCGCCGGGTTGTAGAAAATGCCTCGCTCGGGGCCCAGGCCGTAGAGTTCGGGATGTTGGTAAGTGCCGCGATCTTTGCCTTCTTTCTCAACCACATCCTTCGGCGGCTTGCTCCGAACGTACAGATCGTTTCGGTCTGCATCTACCCGCCAGGACACCTTGGTGTTTGGGGCGCTCGAACGAACTTGGAATCTATTTTGCCGAATCTCCTTACTAACCATCGTCTGAACGAACGCATCGCCTTCGCTGATTACAGTTAGTTGATACTTGAAGTTGATGTTGACCTCATCGAAGTAATCCGGCAGTTCAACCCAAGCATATCCCTTGGAGTCCGTAAGCACGTTGCCAACATAAAAGTTCTGAGGCATCGGACTCTCCGCCGCATAGTGGAGGAGATACTTGTTCTCGGGATCGGACGGATGATCAATACGGAACGACTTAACGCCTGTTGCACCCGAATTGCCAAGCGCATAGACGCCAAATAATGGGCCTTGACCTACGGATCCATAGCTTCCCAAGCTTTGCCCAAAGACACCAAAACTGTCACTTCCGACTCGGGTGTTCAGCCCAAAAACGCCGTGACCGAGGCCAGAATTCGTTTCACCATAAACTCCGTCACCGGTGTCCGTGGCAACATTTGCCGTAGACAGGCCGAAGACGCCGCGTCCGGTTGAGCTATCGCTTTGAAACACCCCCCCGAAAGTGTTGCCAGTGGCCGCGCTGGCATACCCAGTAACGCCTCGCCCAGAAGTGCTAGCGGATTGCCCCCAAACGCCCGAAGTGATTCCGGAACCGGCAGCGCCGATCCCAAGTACTGCAGAAGAGAAGTTTGCAGAGGAATTATTTTGGGCGCTGACGATACTCGTAGCGCTCGTGCCCAGAAGTGACAACGGCACCGGGATTGATTGCAAGAAAGCGGTTGAGTTCAACCCATCAATCAAGTCGGCATTCACCGCCGTCAGGCCCGAACCGTTACCGGAAATGGTTCCACTAGCCGACATGTTCCCTTCGGAATAAACGCCGAATCCGCTTGGGCTCGTGGCTTTGCCATAGACCCCATAGGTCACTCCATTGGCATTCGTGGCCTGTCCATAAACGCCCTTTCCTGCATTGCTAAGCGTCGAGAAGAAGCCGCCATAGGTAAATCCGGTGGTTGATGTTGCCAACCCAAAGCTCGCGCGTCCGGCATCGCTGTTGTTTTGCGCGTACGTTCCGTAAGTTGCGCCAGTGAGGGAACTTGCATAGCCGAAGAGGGCCCTGCCCGAAACACTCTTGGACTCAAACCAACCGCCGTAGGTGGCTCCCGTTGGGCTGTTCGCGATTCCGATAAGGCCGGTTGCATTGGCCGCACCAGAATCATTGGTTCCTCTAATGATATAGGTCGGGCTGCTTCCGGTCAGGGTGATGATGCCGCTGTTGAGCGCCCCCGCATTCAGGTTAGTGAGAAACATCCCGTTGCCCACAAAGAACCCAGCCTTGGACGTTCCCGAAATATTCGAGTGTCCGTTCTGGGGCGAGCCAGGCGTTCCGGCTTGGAGGTTAACTGAGCCTTGATAAGCAACGCCGACTCCAACGACGGCGGTGGCAGCTAAAATTGAATAACGTTTCATTAGTTCTCCTTGAGAAGCTATAGGTTAGCACAAGGGTGTGCCTCGGATATGCAGGAATGAGTTTGGGGTTCGCCCCATATCAAGGGAGCGCTGCAGGTTCGGAAATTGAACCTATTTTCAACCCACCTCGTCTAAACCCGAAGAAATATGAAAATTCTCGCGCCCGCTCTGATCACTCTTGCCCTTGTCTTGCCATCTGCCCCGCAAGAGCCGACAACGATTGATACTCCTCAACTCAAGGCTCTTATTGAGGGCC
>JANNCV010000028.1:0-90737 GCA_031386985.1 Armatimonadota bacterium | reverse complement strand
GCCGATCGGTTTCCGTTGTTATCGCCTTTGATCGGGCTCATTTTCACCCCCTCCCTTGCGATGGTGGGGTGGGGGCTGGGGGAGGGGTTCCGGGTGACTTGGATTCATCCCCATCTCTGGCCCATGAATCAGGAAGAGGGGAGGATGTGCTGATCGCCGCCCGATTCCTCCCCGTGAAGAACCAACTTGGAGTTGCGCGAGCGATGAACTTGCTTCCGCAGGCGCGCCTAACCATGGTGGGCGGCTGCGTGGACAGTTCCTATCTTCAGGCAGTTCAAACGGAGTCGCCGGACGATCGAACCACCATTATCGCTGAAGATCAGGATCAAACCAAGCTCGTTGAACTGTATCAAAGCCACGCGGTCCACGTACTCGCTTCCTTTCGCGAATCGCCAGGCTTGAGCTCACTTGAGGCCCTGGCCTGCGGTTGCCGAGTTGTTGTGGCGCAGGAAGCGTATTGTCCGGTCAGTTTCTATTTTAAGGAGTTGCTGGGGAAATGGGTTTTTCCATGCGATCCTTATGATTCCAAGGATATTGCGCGGGCAATCCGGGAGGCTCTCGATTCATCAGGGCCAAGCGAACCGGTGGAATCTGCGCTGAAGAAATTCACTTGGGATGAAGCCGCCAAACAAACCTTCGGTGCCTATTCAGATTGTCTGCCAAAATAGCCCATGCTCTCCGCGATTCTGCTTGGCGTTACCGTTCAAAAACCGAATATCGTATTGATCTATTGCGATGATTGGGGTATCGAGAGGTGGGTTGCTATGGGCAAGAAATCATCCCCACGCCAAACATAGATCGGCTCGCCGCCGAGGGAACGAAGTTCACCCGATATTACACCGCGAGCCCGGTCTGCGCGCCATCGCGAGCTTCGCTCATGACCGGGAAACACACCGGACACTCCCCAATTCGCGGAAACAAAGAGGTTGGTGGATGGGGGTTGAACGATGGCGAAGGGCAGATGTCGCTTCCGGCGGCGGAGTTTACGATCGCGGAAGGAATGAAGCAGGCGGGGTATTCCACGGCCTGTGTGGGCAAATGGGGAATGGGCGCGCCGATGTCGGAGGGGCATCCAAACAACCAGGGATTCGACTATTTCTTTGGCTATTTGTGCCAAAGACGAGCGCATAATCTCTATCCATCGGTTCTGTGGGAAAATGCCGATGTTTATCAACTTCCTGGCAATCCTTACGTTGATGTTCATAAAAAACCGATCGCGCCAATTGATTACACGCAGTTCATAGGGAGGCAATATGCGCCGGAAGAGTGTCTCAGCAAGGCGACCAACTGGATCGCGAAGCAAAAATCCCCATTTTTCCTTTACTACTCAACCGTGTTGCCTCACGTATCCCTGCAGGCTCCGCCCGAGGAGGTTGCCAAGTTCAATTTCGAAGAAAAACCTCATCTTGGCGGGAGCTATGCGGCTTGCGAGAAGCCCCGCGCGACCTACGCCGCGATGGTAGCCCACATTGACAAAGAGGTCGGATCCATCATGGCGGCGCTGGCCAAGAAGGGTGAGGACAAGAACACCCTCGTGGTGTTCACCAGCGATAACGGCACGACGTTTTTGCCCCAAGTGGATGCGAAGTTCTTCAAATCGCTTGGTGAGCTTCGAGGGTTCAAGAGTTCTTGTTACGAGGGCGGAATCCGGTTGCCTTTTATCGCCCGCTGGCCGGGGCAGGTTCCGGCGGGGCAGACCTCGAACCAAGTTGCCTACTCGTGCGATTTGATTTCTACACTTGGTTCCATTGCAGGATTCAAAACAAAACCGATGGATGGGCGGGACCTGAGTGGGGTTCTAGCGGGCGGCAAGGGATTCACGCGCAAGCAACTTTACTTCGAATTTCCCGAGGGCCAAGCTTATTGGGCGGCGATTTTTGATGATAACTGGAAAGCGATCATCCCGAATCTCAAGTCGGGCAATCGAAAGATCGAGATTTACAACCTCGAGACCGACCCGGGTGAGAAAATGACCTCGCCACCCAACACCCGGAGTTAATTAAACGAGCGATGAAAACATTTCAAAAGGAGCACATCCCCAATCCTGATTTCCCGCTTCCCGGCGTAGATAAGCCAAAATGATAGGCGATGCTTACATTTTTGCTGACGGCTCTTCCCGCTGACCTCAAGCTGGCCTCATTGTTTACGGATCACATGGTGTTCCAGCGCCAAACCAACTGCCCGATTTGGGGCTGGGCGAATCCGGGCCAAAAGGTCACGATCAAGGCATCGTGGGGGGCGAACACCACCGCGACGGCCGACAAGAATGGCGCATGGAAAACAAGCCTAAAAACCCCAGCGGCGGGCGGCCCGTTCACTTTGAATGTTGGCAATATCCAGCTAAAAGATGTTCTCGTTGGCGAGGTTTGGCTCTGTTCGGGGCAGTCGAACATGGAAATGTGGCTGAAGGCTTACGCCTCACCCGCCCCGGTTGTGAACTGGGAAAAGGAGCTTGAAACTGCAAATCAATTGCCAAACGTTCGACTTTTCCAAGTTCCGCGGCTGATGTCGGCAAAGCCGGAGGCGATCGTAAACGCCGTTTGGCAAAACTCAAGCTCGGAAGCGGCCGGAATGTTTTCCGCCGTCGGCTTCATGTTCGCCCGCGAGCTAAACCGGAAATTGAACATTCCAATTGGCATTATTCATTCAAGCTGGGGCGGCACTGAAGTTGAACTCTGGACCAGCGAACCGGGGATGCGAAAACTCCCAGAACTTGGGGTGAAACTTGATGCCTATCGAAAGAACGCGATCACAAATGTCGCTCGCCAAGCCGAATATCAGGCCGAGCTCAAGAAATTTGTTCCCACCGAAAAGCCGGAGTGGGCAACTGCCGCTTTCGAGCCCGATTCCACTTGGAAATCGGTCGCCAAAGTCGGGAGCTTCAACGCAATTGGCCTTGGCGATTTTGATGGCTCGGTATGGTATCGAACTGAAATCGAAGTCCCGGCGAACTTGGCTGGCCAAGACGCCAGACTCAAACTTGGAACGATTGACGACGACGAGCGAACCTATTTCAATGGAAAAATGGTGGGCGAAACCGAGGGCTGGGATGTTCAAAGGAACTACAGCATCACGTTAAAAGCTGGGAAGAACCTGGTCGTGGTTCGTGCCACCGACGGTGCCGGCGCGGGCGGATTTGCTGGCGATCAGCTGATAGAGGTTGGAGATCAGAAGTTGCCGTTAACCAACTGGCGATACCTCCCCATTGTCAACCCGAACCGCCCACCGCAACCAAACTATCTCCCATCCTCCGGCTTTTCAACACTATACAACGGCATGATCGCCCCCCTCGCTCCTTTCGCAATCAAGGGTGCGCTATGGTATCAGGGCGAATCGAACGTATCGCGCGCGGAGCAATATCAGCGCTCCTTTCCTAATATGATTCAGGATTGGCGAACGGCTTGGGGAACCAATTTCTCGTTCTACTTCGTTCAAATCGCCCCATTCGCATATCAACCTCCTTACGGCCCCGAGTTGCGCGAAGCTCAAGGTTTTGCCTTGAAAATGAAGAATACAGGCATGGTACTTACAACTGATCTAGTGGATAGCCTCACAAATATTCACCCCATCAAAAAACGCCAAGTGGCCGACCGCTTGGCCGCCCTCGCTTTGCTCAATGATTATGGGCAGAAGGTAACGGCCAACGGCCCAACATTCAAATCGGCAACTCCAAGTGGTCGAAGCATGCGCGTAATCTTTACAAATGCATCTGGACTAAAAGGCACGGGTGAAGGGTTTCAAGTCGCCGGAAAAGACGGGGTTTATTGTGACGCAACGGCACGAATCGAAGGTGATGCGGTAGTTGTTGAATCCGTTCAAGTTAGCAATCCGGTAAGTCTTCGCTATGGGTGGAGCGATACGATGTTGGCGACGCTTTGGAATGGAGCGGGATTGCCGATGGTGCCGTTTAGGACAGATAACTTGCCGCTGTTTACGAAGGGCGTTCGTTGGTAAAGGAGCGCTCTAAAGCCGGGCTCACGTCCGACCCTCGTTCCTGACCCTACTCTTCGGCAAGTCCGTTGCCTTTGGCCTACTTCCGCGCTCCGGGCGGATACAATCTTCGCGTTGGAACCTACAAAACTCTTTTACACGTTTGGCAACCACATGCATTGGGTGGATATGCAGTGGTTGTGGGGCTATCACGTGCTTCCCGGCTCGATCCGAGACATGATTCACCTGTGCCGGGAGGCGGGAGTTAAGGGGTGCGTCAACTTTGATGGAATCGGCTATGAGAAACTGGCAGCGGAAGATCCGGAGGCGCTAGCGGAGTTAAGGCAAGCCGTTGATGAGGGGATTGTTGAGCCGGTGGGATGTTCGTACGGGCAGCCATACGGTCTCTTTCATGGTGGCGAATCGAACATTCGGCAGTTGATTTACGGGGCGCGGGCCGTGCGTCGGCTGTTGGGAGTTTGGCCAAAGACGTTTTGGGAAGAAGAGTTTTACTTCTTCCCTCAATTGCCGCAGATGCTGAAGGGCTGCGGATTTACGGGTGCATCGCTTTTCTTCCAGTGGACTTGGCACACGCCGGAGGTTCCGGTTGAGGAGTCGCCGGTGATTTGGTGGGAGGGGATGGATGGTTCGCGGATTTTGACAGCGACCCGGAATAAGTTGAACTTGCACCAGTGGCCGGAGGATATGGATGTTTTGCTGAAGGAGTTGGCATCCGGACAGGGGCGAGACGCCCTTGAAAACCTTGGGCGAGACGCCCAAGCCACTCCTCTCATCCAGCAATGGCTTGAGCTTATGCCTTCGCCGGACTGGATGTGTCGGAGCGAACTGATTTTGCCCAAGTTGAAGGAGTTGCTGAGTGATCCTCGGTTTGAGGTGACGCCCGTCACCCTTGGAGAGTATCTCCAAGCCCGTGGCTTGGGCGTCCCGCCCAAGGTTTTCAAGGGCGTCTCGCCCGAGAAGGAAAAACCAATAACCAAACGCCAAGGCGCCTACCTCCCCCATTGGCGCAGGGAAGGCGCGACTTATGCGGTGACTTTCCGGTTAGCCGACTCCATTCCAATAGAGATTCAAGCCGAATACGCCCGCGAGCGGGAGCGATTGAAGCTCCTTCATGAGCAGGGGCAGCTGCAGTCTGAGGCGCTGAAATACGAGTATATGCGGTTGCGCTCTGACAAGATTGAATCCTACTTGGATTCGGGCAAGGGCTCATGTATCTTGCGCGAACCCGCGATCGGGCAGCTGGTCTTTGATGCATTGACTCACTTTGATGGCGAACGCTATGACCTTGTCGCGGCTGTAGTAATGCCCAATCATGTTCACGTTGTGGTTGCCCCTCTTCCCGGCTATGATCTAGAGGGGATTTTGCATTCTTGGAAATCGTTCACCTCGCACGAGATACACAAACTCAAGAGGAGTTCGGGAGAGGTTTGGCAAGCAGAATCTTATGATCATTTGATCCGAAGTTCCGAAGATTTTGGTCGGCAGGTTCGATATGTCTTGGAGAATCCTCGCAAGGCGGGGCTGGTGGATTGGCCTAGGCTTTATGTTGCGGAGGGGGCTTTCGGAGAGGGGCGAGACGCCCCCCTAAACCTTGGGCGGGACGCCCAAGCCACGGTTCCAGTTCGGAACTACTCCATGGATCAGGTATGGCATGGGTTGACCTTGGGGAAGAATGGGGACCAGGTTCGCTCGCGATCACGGCGGCTCGAATGGCAGTTGCAGGGCGTTGAGAGTTTGCACGCGGTTTTGGGGCTGTACGGTCGGCCCTATTCGCACTGGGATGTCTATCCGGTCTGGGAGTTCGAGGAAGCATGGCGAACACTCCTATGGACTCAGCATCATGACATTGATGAGTGTGAGGGGTTGTGTGGATATGTCGCTGAGAACGAGGAGGGCAAGATTGAGTCGGTAGTGCGCAACTTGCATTGGCGAGCTGAGCGCGCGCGCCATGGGAAGACCAAAAGCCATAGATTCAATCCCCAGGGATGGGAAGTTGACGGCATTCCCCCTTTTGGCTTTGGACCTTCACACAAGAAGGTATCCGCAGAGTGGGAAGTGGACTCGCAATCGCAATTCGCCAAATATTCCTGCAATCGGTTCTCAGTGGTTGCGGATTTGGAGAATGCGTGTTTCACCGAGCTCCAAGGGCCAGATGGAGTCAACCTCCTCAAAGAACCCTTTTCACTCCTACCGGCGAACGCCGTGGCGCTGGGTGTTCACGTCGTTGAGAAGGTTGCGCTAATCGCGAGGGCTTCGATTGACGGAGAATCCTTTGTTTTGCGTTGCACCCTCTCGGACACGCGGGGCATCTTGATAAATTCAAGTCGCCAGCGAAAGAAGAAAACCCGGGGCGGCTACGAAGATGCAACGCGACTTGCGTTGAACCTTGACCTTGAAAACATGAAAATTGACGTGGACACGCCCTATGGAGTCGTCCGTGTGGAAGGCACCTCTAAGGGGGTTAGAAAGTACCCGCATGGAGATTGGATGACCTCGCTTCAGTGGTTCGAATCGGTGGAGCGAGGCTTTACCGCTGGAAGTTTCGTTGCGTTCCGGGATGAAGTTTCGAATCGCGGGCTCCTTGTAACTCAGCAGGCCAGCACGCAATGGTTCAGGCGTGATGACAACTTAGAGATGATTGCAGCTGCCTACGACCCATGGGACGAGAAAAACTTCCACGACGAGGACGACCGGTTCTTCACACTCTTGCCTGTTACTTCGGAAACTAACGCAGAGTGTTGGCGCATTGCAAACACGCGTGTTAACGATTTGCTCCACGGGCCATGGCCCGATTCCATTACTTCGGCCCTGAGTTGCGCCACCCCCAACGTTGTCATCACCGCCTTCTACCGCGAAGCCGAAGACTTCGCCGGAAAATACGTCGAAAACTACGCGGGGGTGGGGATGGGTTACCCTTACATCATTCGCCTTGTTGAGTTCGACGGGCTGGCGACGGATGTTGAGCTCACGGTGGTTGGGCCGATTGCAAGTGTCTTCAAAACCAATCTGCTTGGGCAAATCGAAGGCGAAGTTGACCATGAGTTCTCCCACCAGGATGGCAAGTTCTCTTACGAGAAAATCTGCTTCAAAATGCGCGCGCACGAGATTACTACGCTTTATCTCGACATCATTCCTGGGCGAAAACAAACCCGCGATCTGGACGCAAAGCGTGAAATCTGGGCGACCGTACATCGAAATGCCTAGGGCAAGCTGCCCTAGGCATTCATGGGCAGGATGACACGGGTCGGGTCTACTTCTTCGTTAGTTCCCGAATTAGATCGGCCAGCATCGCTTCGCTGTTAAAGCACTGATGCGAATAGTCCGTGTTCATGATTCGATCCAACTTCTCCGGCGTAATGCCGAAAATCGAACTCAGATCAGGTGCGCCCGGGCCGGATGATTTCGATTTATGGCCCGAAACGATATCGCCGATCTGCCTTCGACTTTCGCTCAAGTGAGCCTTTGTCGTTGCGTCGGGAGATCGCTTGATCGCCAAATCAATCGAACGAGCCAGATTTTTCAGCGCCGCCTTTGCCACGAAAACAAAATCGCTCGTGCTCTTTCCCTCCCCGTTCAGACGCTCGTCCATCGTGACCAGATAGCTTTGCTGAACGGATCGGCGAGCGATCGAAATCATGGGTTTTGGAGCTTGAAGCTCCTTCCAAACGCCGTTCGTAACTTCACGAACGAGGTCATCAACCGAAAGCGATTTGCCTCCCGTCATGATTTGTTGGTCTAGAACTCGACCGACCCGGCTCTCACCAAGCAGCTGGCCCATCAACATATTTTGCATGCCAGTCAGCCGCCCCAAATCTCCTCCGGGAAAGATCTTTCGCAAGATCGCCGGATTCATGAGACCGGGCGGAATCTGCAAGCCTTCATCTGAAAGGAATCGAAGCGCTCTCAACTGCTTTTCGCGGGGAACCGGCAGGAAGACGTCCCCGCCGCGACCGACGTGAACATCGTTCTCGACCACGCCACCAATCTCGCGCATCACGTGCATCAACCACATCATTCGGTGCTGAGACATTTCGGAGTAATACTCACTAAGCATCGTGTAATCTTCGCCGAACCGCACTGTGGCCGGAAGCAAGTAGTTCTTTGCCGCCCGATCCAAGTTCTTCAGTCCAAGCCGCGTCGCCTCAATCGTATCATCACCGATGCGCTCGCTTTGAGAAGTTGGGTCTTGGCTGTATTTGTAGTTCGCAAAGCGAACAGTCGGGTCCTTCACCTGGCGAGAAAGGATGCTATCCAGCATCGGTTTCTCAGAGTCTGCCGAATTAGCTCCCGGAATCACTCGATAACCATAATCTATCGCAAAGTTATCATATTCTCCGATAAATCTATTGTTCGACCAGCTCACCCCATCCTCGGGTTGAGCCACATAGTTGTGCCGCGAGTAACTCATGATAGAGCTCGAAACGCCATGAGTTGCCATGAAGTTCTTGTTCCTAAGCTGAGCGATAGTTCGGGAAGCGCTCGCCTCAAAGTTATGCTCCAATCCAAGCGTGTGACCGATTTCGTGAGCCGAAACATAGGTCATCATCTTGCCGATCATGTCATCGGAAAATGGGAGTTTACGGGCAATCGGATCGCTTCCCGCGGTTTGGGCAAAATTCCACTTTTGAACCAAATCCAAGATGTTATGCCAAAAGATGACGTGGGCGGAAATGGTCTCGCCGGAGCGAGGATCCTGGATGGAGGGCCCCATTGCGTTTGCCGTGCTAGAAGGAGCCCAGCGAATGACCGAGTAACGCGCATCCTCAGCATCCCAGTTCGGATCCTCCTGAACGGTCGGAGCATTTTTGCAGATTATGGCATTGCGGAAACCAGCCTTCTCAAACGGGACTTGCCAGGCTTCAACGCCCTTAATCAGATAAGGCCGCCACTTTTCAGGAACCTCTCGCGCCAGGTAGTAAACGATGGGCTGCTTCACATCGCTTACCGCTGCCGTAGGATCCTTCTTCTCTAACCGATAACGATTGATGTATTCATAGCTCTTAACTGGAAGATTGGCTTCGTATTGGGTGTATCCATTGGTAAAGAAGCCGATTCGGGAATCTTTATATCGGCCCTGCATTGGCTTCTCGGGCAAAAGGACTAAGCTGTAGTGAATGGTTGCCGTAGTTGCCAAGCCAGATCCGCCGCCGCCACCCCGCCGACCGGGGCCACTCGGAGCGCCGCCGCCGCCGATAAAGGTAAGCACCGAGCGGGTTTCGATGTTCGTTGGAAACGACTTTGTTCGTTGAATATAGCTTCGACCACTATCTACTCCCGCTCCGCCAACCAAGCCCTTCACTTGGAATTCCGTGGGGTCAGAAAGGAAAAGACTTGAAACATCAACTACGACTGATTTGTCGCCTTCGGTCATGACGTCAAACGAGCGGATGATTGGCTCGACAAAGAGGTTTTGAAGGCCGAGGGCGAGGCCCCCGGTATCGCTAGTCCGATTTGCCGGGCGAACTTCTCGCATGAAAATCTTATTCTTTCGTCGCTCAAAGCGTAACGTTCGAATACCCGCCCCAAGGCCGGGATAACCAGCTCCCTCAGAGAGCTCGGTTTGCCAAAGGAACACTCGCCCCATCAAGTTCTCCGGAATTTCCCAAAGAATTTTGTCTTTGTCGTCGCTACGATGGACCTTAAAAACACCCGGCTGAGCCACAAAATCTTTGGTGACTTCTTCGTAAGATTTCAGGTCGCTTTTGGGCTTCGCGGGAGCCGTATCCTGGGCCTTTGCAGGGGGATCGGTCGGCTTCGTGGTCTGAGAGTAAGCCGAACTCAAGGTGACGGCTAGGGCAAGAGAAAGCAGCGCGCGCATAACATCTTTAGCATACTTCGCAAAGCACAGCGGCTGTTCCCACATCGTATACTTCGGGGCATGAAGTCTGAAACAAAATCAAGCGCGATCAAGCGAATAAGCCGGATCAACGGGCAAGTCGCGGGAATTCAGCGCATGGTGGAATCGGGCCGAACCTGCAACGAAATCCTTCAACAAGTAACCGCCGTCCGCTCCGCCATGGATCAACTCGGAGTCCTCCTCCTAACGGATCACCTCCAAACCTGCGTCTTACATCAAGACATTTCCGAGGTGGGAGATTGTTGCACTGTGGTTCCCGACTCGGCCCAAGCTTCCGAGATCAAAGACGCCCTAACTCGGTTCCTGCGGTAGCAGTTCGCATGTTCAAGCCAAGTGGATAGAGGTCGGGAAATTGGCGCTTGGCATCTGGCAATCCTATGGTCAGGACACTGCCCGGGCAACATAGTATAAAGTAAGTCCTCAATGGCACATACTCCAAACCCCAACCAATGGCAAGACAACCCATACGACGGCCGGCGGCGATCTGAGGTTGTAGGACTTCCGGGCGGAAGCTGGGCGGACCTCAAGACCATTGCTCAATATCAAAAGTGGCTCATTCTGTGCATCCTGTTTTACTTCGTCTCAGTTGGGCTGCAGTTCTTGTTTCCGCCCGATATCAGGCGAGTTTATGGAGTGTTCGTGTTGTTTGTTGTAATTATCGGTGCTGTCATGGGCTTCCTGATTTCCGTGAAAGTCTACAGCGTCACGATGGGCATCCTTTACGGTTTTCTGATGCTAATCCCCTGTTTTGGGCTCATCTTCCTACTCATCGTAAACTCCAGAGCTAATCGTCTCCTTCAAGATAATGGCATTCGCGTTGGCTTCTTGGGAGCCGATATGTCTGCCTTTTAGCCTGGGGTCGTCGGCTTCGACCGACACCTAGAGACCGCCCGCGAGTTTAGCCCAGGAGCAAGCCAGCATCAACGGGGCCATTAGCCAAGGTTACCGGATCGCCCGGTCTTCACCGAAATCGCCAGATAACGGTGCCAAACGTGTTCAGTTGCCGCGCCGAAAGCACTTTGCAGTGTCCATCCGCAAAGATCACCGGTGTTACGCCATTATTCGTTCGATCCGAACGATAACGAGCATAAATGGGCTTAAGTAGTCCCGCGGTCAGGGTCGGAGAAGTTGGGTAGTTCACGTCTCCGCTTTCCGCCACTAAGTCCCGGTCGCTGATCATCGGTAGCCCCTTGTAATAGTCTCCGCCGGGATCATTTAAGCCGTTGTAAGGGTTGAAAACGTAACCGCGATGGTTCGTTGTAATATTGCCGATCGGGGCGCCGGGCGTTACGGCAAAGAGCCCCGTGCGAGCAGCCTCGGCCGCCACGCTGAAGTTGGCAGCATACTTGAAACCCTCCGTACCCGCCGGGGCGGCGCCATCTTGAGCTGTGCTGGCCAGGTTCACGCCGGTCGCATCGCTATAGCCAATGGTTGCATGCCTTCGACCGTCCCAATTCGCCGCAAAATCACCTTTTGAGTCAATAGCAACAAAGATCTCTTTGTTCTTAACGTAGGGGGCTAAGCCCTCGCACCAGATTTTTGGAATGTTTAGTGGATCGGCTGAGTTGCGAGCGGATGCTGGCAGGAAGTAGTCGTCCTCGTCTCCCGCATAAATCATCACGGCAATGCCAAGCTGTCGCATCTGAGAAAGTCCGCGGCTAATCTTCGCGGCTTCCTTTGCCCGGGCAAAAACGGGGAACAAAATAGCGGCAAGGATCGCGATAATCGCAATAACAACCAATAATTCAATGAGGGTAAAGGCACGTCGTAACATAAATTTCAATCTCTAGTCTAGACCCAATTGACGGTCAATTTATGGGCTTGGTTCGCTTTCACGCCCATAATCATTAATACGCATATGATTCCCCGAAAAATCACCGTCAACCTGATTATCATCGCCATCCTGGTGCTCGCATTTTTGTCTGCCTTCGTTGCTCCCGCCGCTCCCATTTGGACACTGCTTCTCTTCGAATCAGACAACCTTGGCGCCAAGCCGTGGTCGGTCCTCACTTGGCCCATCGCATTCGGTGGCGCCCTCGGCTTCATGGGGGTGCTTTTCGGCGCGATCTGGCTTTACCAAGTGGGTCATCAAGTTGAGCAAGACTTAGGGTCCCCCAAATATGCCATCACAATGCTTTCACTAACTATAGCGGGAGCCTTTTGTATGCTCATTGGTGGCTTCATCTTTTCCGCCAACGCCCCGCTGTTCGGGGCCTATCCGCTTATTGCCGCAGTTACCGTCATGTGGGCAACGCGAAATCCAAACTCAATCGTCACCCTTATCATCTTTCCAATCAAGGCAAAATGGCTAGGCTGGGTCTCGGCGGGAATCGTTTTCTTTTCCACCCTTCCCCAGTTTGCCCCGTTCGCCGCCGCTCCCCTCGCCCTCGCGTGGGCCCTCGCCGATAACCGTTTGCCGATCCGTTATGGCAAATCGAGCCCCAAAACCCCGACCAAGCAGTATCGTAAGCACTGGAAAGAAGATGAGACGTTTCATGAAGACGTCCGAAATCGAGAATCAGAAAGGGATGAGCGCAAACGTCTGAAAGACTTGTTTGAGAGGTCAATGATAGACGATCCAGATTCGAAGTAGCCTTCCGTGTCATGGGCTTCCCGCCCATGCGGGGGTACACTGTGCCTATGTTGAATGCTGAGCAACATGAATCGCTGTCAAAATCGCGCGGGCGATTAGACGCTATCGGAGGTCATCTTTGACCTGCATCGCCTCCAATCGCAGATAAAAGAGCTGGAGACTCAATCCGAACAGCCGGATTTTTGGAATGACCCCAAAGTTGCTAACAAGCTTTTGCGAAAGCTTTCCCAACTGCGCGACCTTATCGCGCCGTTCCTGAAGCTCGATAAATCCGAGCGAGACATCGCCGAGCTTTATGAAATGCTCGCGGGAGAAGACAGCCCCGAATTCGAGAAAGAAGCGGACCAAATGGCGCTGGCTTTCCTCAAGGATCTTGACGCGTTTGAACTTCGCACGTTACTTAGCGGGGAACACGATAACAGCAACGCGCTCGTCGAAATTAACGCCGGAGCCGGGGGCACCGAAGCCTGCGACTGGGCCGCAATTCTCTTTCGAATCTATTCGAGGTGGGCCCAAGAACGAGGGTTTAAGCTCGAGATCTTAAGTGAAACAGAGGGCGACGTTACCGGCTATAGGGGGATCAATTTTCAGGTTTCCGGACCGAATGCTTACGGCTATATCAAATCCGAAGCCGGTGTCCACCGCCTTGTTCGAATCTCGCCCTTTGATGCAAACGCCCGCCGCCACACTTCTTTTTGTAAGGTCGAAGTGTTACCCGAAGTGGATGAAAATGAAATCGAAATCAACCCCGATGATCTCAAGGTGGAGACTCTGAAAGCCGGTGGTGCGGGTGGTCAACACGTGAACAAAACGGAGTCTGCGATCCGCATCACCCACCTTCCTTCGGGCATCGTCGTTCAGTGCCAAAACGAGCGCTCGCAGCACAAAAATCGTGCCTTCGCGATGACCGTTTTGGCCGCCCGTCTCGCCGAACTTGAACGCCTACGAAGCGAAAAACAGATGAATACCATGAAGGTGACCGGCCCGGCTGAATGGGGTCGCCAAATTCGAAGCTACGTAATGCAGCCTTACACGATGGTCAAGGATCACCGCACCGGAGCCGAGACCGCCAACATTATCGGCGTGATGAACGGAGAAATAGACCTCTTCATTGAAGCGTACCTACGCCAAAAACCCAGTGAAGACGCTTTCATCGAGTAGGCATGACTCTTCTACCCGCGGTTACCGCCCGATCCTAGCTCACCCAACCCCTCATTCTGCAAGCCTGAGCCACTCTTTCAATGGCCACTAAATATGCCGCCAGCCTTGTGTGAACTCCCTTACTCTCGCGCATCGCGTGAACGGAGTTGAATGCCTCTGTCATTCGCTCATCAAGTTTGCGATGAACGTCTTCTAGCTTCCAGCGATCTAGATTGAGGTTCTGAACCTGTTCGAAATATGAGACCGTAACCCCGCCCGCGTTGCAAAGGAAATCGGGAATCACGTAGATACCGCGAGAATACAAAATCGCATCAGCGGCGGGAGTTGTTGGGCCGTTCGCCAGTTCGACAACGAGCTTACAGTTGAGTCGCCCGGCGTTTTCCTCCGTTATAACCCCTTCAAGGGCGCTAGGTACCAAGGCATCAACTTCAAGTTCCAGAAGCTCCGCATTGGTCAGCCCCTGAGCCCCGGGGAAGCCGATGACACTGCCTGTTGCCGCCTTGTGCGCGCTAACTTCGGCGAACGATAAGCCCGCTGGATTGAAAATCGCGCCTTTCGAATCGGAAACAGCTACAACCTTTGTTCCGAAGAGCTCCTCCAAAAGCCGATGCGCGTGGGCTCCGGCGTTGCCATATCCCTGAATCGCGGCAGTCGCGCTCCCCAAATCTAGCCCAATTGTCCGAGCTGCTTCGCGCAGGGTAAACATTCCGCCGCGTGCAGTAGCGTCGTCTCTTCCGGGTGATCCGCCCATGATGAGGGGTTTACCGGTGATGACTCCCGGTTGGTGGCGGCCTCGGATAACCTCAAATTCATCCATCATCCACGCCATGATTTGGGGAGTGGTGTAGACGTCGGGGGCGGGAATATCTACGTCATCGCCCAGATTTCGGGCGAGGGATCGGATGAAGCCTCGGCTTAGCCGCTCAAGTTCGCCGGTTGAAAGTTTGTGAGGATCGCAGATTACGCCGCCTTTGCCGCCTCCGAGGGGTAGGTCAACCAGGGCCGTTTTCCAAGTCATCCAAGCGGCGAGGGCTCGAACCGTGTCTACGGTTTCTTCGGGATGAAATCGAATACCGCCTTTGCATGGGCCCTTGGCGTGGTTGTATTGAACTCGAAACCCGGTGAAAACTTTGGTTGAGCCATCATCCATGCGCACTGGAATCCGAATGCGAATCTCGCGCATCGGCTCGCGGAGGAGCTGGTGAATATCGGTGGGAAGGTTGAGGAGTTGGGCAGCTTCATCAAGCTGCTGCTGAGCGACTTCAAATGGATACATAACGCTCGCGAGAGGTTACCGCGAAACTCTGGCTCTAATCGCGTCGTCATAGAACTGACGATTCTGAGAAGATGTGATTGCGTCAATCATTACGCTAACTTTGTTGGCCCCGGCACGAACCCAAAATGTCATCTTCCTCTTTACGGATGGACTTCGGTGGCAAGAGGTGTTTTCGGGTGCAGATGTGCATTTGAATGCCCATGACAAGACTTATTGGCGGGAGACGCCCGGGGCTCGCCGGGCGGCGTTGATGCCGTTTACGTGGAGCGTCATTGCAAAGCAAGGCCAGATTTACGGTAATCGTTGGAAAGGCAGTAAATGCCGAGTTCTGAATCCAACTCGGATAAGCTACGCCAGTTATGGTGAGACAATGCAGGGCTATTTTGATCCGGCCGCAAAGAGCAATGAACCCGCACCGAACCCCAACAAAACAGTTTTTGAATGGCTAGCGGAAAAGCCAACATTCAAGCGAAAAGTCGCGGGATTTGCGAGTTGGAACTTGGCGTCGGCCGTTTTCAATAAGAAGAGGTGTGGATTTTATACTCAGTGCGGGGCTGAGTCCGTTCGATTTTCAGATTTGTCAGCGGCGCGACTCTATAACCGGGTGATAAAGGAGGCGAACATGCGCTTTGATCCCAATCCCGACGATGCTTTCACTCACGCCGCCTCAGTCCTCTATTTGCGATTGAGGACCCCCAGGGTGATGGCCGTAATGCACTTGGAGACCGATTCTTGGGCTCATCTTGGGCACTATGCAAAATATCTGAGCGCGGCTCATCGGTTTGATTCTTGGCTGAAGGAATATTGGGAAACGCTCCAATCCATGCCTGAATATCGAGGTAAGACTTCGATAATCATTTCTACTGATCATGGGCGAGGCGTGGGACGAGATTGGCACACCCATGGTCCTAAAGTCGCAAAATCTGAGGAAACCTGGATCATGACTCTGGGACCGGATGTTGCAGCCCTTGGGGAAATGAAAGACGTTCCGGAAGTGGCGAACGGCCAGGTGGCTACGACGATTGCCGCGTGGCTCGGCGAAGACTATCGGGCGGCGCAACCCAAGCGGCGCCAGCGATCTTGGCGATGCTGGCGAAACCGGGGAGTTAGCTTAGGGGTTTTTTTGGAGTGGTGTTACCAGCGAGCCAAGCAGCGAGATTTGATTCGGAGAGTTCACCCGCGGCAAGGGCTTGGAAGCACAGCACGACCTGAACCTCGCTGGCGGTAAGGTCGAGTCCATTCAGTAAAAGGAAAGTCGTCATGACGACAAAAGCGGTGCGCTTGTTGCCATCTATGAACGGATGATTGCCGCTGATGGCAAAGGCATAGGCGGCGGCAAGTTCGATCAGGGTGGATTTCTCGTAGTGAAACTGATTTACGGGGCGATTTAATGCAGACTCAAGCAGTCCCCCATCTCGTACTCCATGCGATCCACCGTATTGCAGGATTTCGAGGTCATGAATCTGAACCGCCTCGCTGGTTTTGATCCAACGAGGCTCTTTCACTTGGCGAGTTCACGCAACGCGTTCGCATAGCGATGGGAGACTTCTCGGGCGATCTCCATTGCTTGCTCGAATTCGGGATCATGCTTGGAAATATTGTATCCATGGGCGGTTTCCTGAACATAGAGGGCATCGCCCTTTTTTACGCCGAGCCGCTCGATGACATCCTTGGGAAGGATGATGCCCGAGCTGTTTCCGATTTGGGTTACTTTAAGCTTCTTCATATTATGTTATAACGAATATTATAACACATTTGTTCCAAATCTTTAGGGCTTTGGTTCTTCGGGCTTCATCATCGGGAAGAACATGATCTCGCGGATGTGTTCGCACCCCGTAAGGACCATCGCCAGGCGCTCCATGCCGATGCCGCAACCGCCGGTGGGGGGCATGCCACATTCGAGGGCATAAAGAAACTCATGATCGTAGGGATGAGCCTCATCGTCGCCCTTCGCTAGCTCTTGACCTTGCTGCTCAAACCGCTCCCTTTGATCAATCGGATCATTGATTTCGCTAAATGCGTTGCAGATTTCACGGCCCAAAATGTAGCCTTCAAACCGCCTGGTCATTCGCGGATTGTTGGGGTCTTTTTTGGCGAGGGGGCTGGTTTCGATGGGGTAGCCGACGACAAAGGTTGGCTCCTGAAGCGTGGGTTCTACAAAGACTTCAAGAAGTTTTTCGATCAAGCCACCGAGGTTGTCCTCCTTGGCAAGGTCAATATGGTCGCCAAGTTCATGTGCTTTTTCGATAACGCCCTTAGCCAAAATCGCCGCTTTGGCGCCAGCCAAGTCCAACAAGTCCGACCGGTCCAAACCGGACAGCCGCGCAATCTCATCGAGGAGGTCAACGCGTCGCCAAGGTTTGGAAAAGCTCAAAAGTGGACATTGGGCTAACCTGGAAGGCAGCGCATAGGTGCCGGCAGCTAATGCAATGGTTGTTTCGCAGCCTCCGTTTGGACGGGAAACAGAGATCTCTGCCGCTGGGCTGATAACTGTGAACACGAAGTACTCGACGTTGTCCTCATAAATGTCAACAACTCCGTCTGTCAGCATGTATGTGAACTCCAGATCAGCGACCTCCTCTGGGATAGAATCACCCTCTGCATCCAGCCAGCCTCTCTTAAACTTAACGCCCCTCTGCCAGGCACGGCGACTGGTGCCTGGGTACTGACTGTTGAGTTCAAGGAATACTAAGCTATCAATAACTATAAGTCTCTTTCCAGGCAGTGCGGTCAGGCCATGGCTATATAGGAACTGGTGCAAATGGAAAGCCTCCTCGCTACCATAGACGGTTTTGACTACAAACGCAAAACACTCCTCAACCCGCCGCATCATTCCCTCAAGGTCAGTGTAAGCCTCATAAAACTCAAGCAAAGTGAACTCGGGGTTGTGGCGGTTCGAAACGCCTTCATTTCGGAATACCCGCCCAATCTCGTAAACCGCCGGAATATCGCCACAAATCAACCGCTTGAGATAAAGCTCTAGCGAGATCCGCAGCTTTACTTCCATGTCGTAATGGTTGTAATGAGTCTTAAACGGACGCGCCGCCGCCCCACCCGCAACAACTTGCAATAAAGGAGTTTCAACCTCCAGATAACCCGCTCCATCGAAGTAGCGCCGAACGGCCGAAACGATGCGCGCCCGATCAATGAGTGCCTTGCGAGCTTCTTGATTCGTCAGCAAATCAAGATGGCGATGGCGGTAGCGCTGCTCAACATCGGCAAGTCCGTACCAGTGCTGTCCATCCTTCTCCTTGCCCAGAGGCAAGGGCTCCAGGCACTTCGTCAACGGAATCAGCTTAGTCACATGAATAGACTTCTCGCCGGTTTTGGTAAGGAACATGAAGCCTTCGACACCGACATGATCGCCGATATCAAGCAGTTGGAAGAGCTGCCAACCGTCCGGCTCCCCCTCCTTACCGGAGGTGGGGAGGGGGTTGGAGGGAGGGGTTAGTTCGTCCTTCCGACAGTAGACTTGAACTTTCCCATCGCCATCACTGAGGTGAGCAAAGCCCGCTTTGCCCATGTCTCGGTAGCTTACGACGCGGCCAGCGAAGGAAATCTGCAGACCCCTCCCCCCGGCCCCCTCCCCAGCTTCGCTAGTGAGGGGGAGGCTTAGCTCGTCGAAATTTTCTAGCAACCACATCGCTGTTCCGGTTCGCTCAAATTTCTCTATCGCGAATGGATCGTGGCCGAGCTCGCGCATTCGGGCGAGTTTTTGCAATCGGATATCGCGCAGGGAAAGTTCTTCACTCATGAGAAGGTCAATTGTGGCAGAGTAGGGGTTATCTCGCTAGGGCTAGAAGCCCCTCCCACGGTATTCAAAACTTGAACGAAGCCCGGGCTAAAGCCTCCCACCTTGAGACTTGCCTCCACACTAGTGTAAATCCGCTCCTGTTGGCTTCAACGATCCCAAAGCTGCCCACCTGATGTACTAAGGACCGGAAGATGGCAAACGTACGAAGCAGTTGCAAATGTTCATGTTAGAGTTCGCGTGCAACAATTGAACTTCATGCTTAAACTCTCTTTGCGCCGCGTTTCGCTCACCAAGCTCTTTCCTTTAGCGATTAGCCGAGGTGTGAGTTATGGGTCGGAAAACCTCTTTGTTTCAGTATCAGATGGTAACCATGTGGGGTTGGGCGAGTGTGCGCCCGGGGCTGGTTATGATTCGACTTTGGCAGATTTGGCGGAGCGGCAGTTTGGTGAGCTCTTTCCGGATTCGCTTTTGCCGCAACTTTCTATTGCCGAGACGTGGTCTCTTTGTCGGGAGCGTGAGTTGGCACCCCCCGCTTTGGCGGCGCTCGATATGGCCCTTTGGGATCTACTAGGGAAGCAGGTTGGGTGCCCGTTGTATCGCCTGTTCGGATTATCAAAGGAGCAGGCTCCGACGAGCGTTACAATTGGGCTTAATCCACCATCGGTCACCCGGGAGCGTGTTCCCCAAATCCTTTCGAAAACGGGGGCGAAGAGTCTGAAAATCAAGCTGGGATCACCCGAAGGATTGACTCACGATCAAGATCATTTTATGGCGGCCAAGGAAAGTGCAACTCCCTTTGGGGTGAAGCTTAGGGTGGATGCGAATGGCGGTTGGACAGTAAAGGACGCCGATTACATGATGGCCTGGTTGGCACAGCGCGGGGTGGAGTACGTGGAGCAGCCGCTGGTGGAAGGGCACGAAGACGGGCTACCACATCTCTTCGAGAAACGACCGATGCCAATTTTTGTAGATGAATCTTGCCGGTTTTCGTCGAGCATTCCATCGCTTGCTCATTGCGTTGACGGGGTTAATCTGAAGCTGATGAAGTGCGGCGGATTATCGGAAGCGTTTCGGATCGTCGCAACGGCGCGGGCGTTTGGGCTGAAGACGATGATTGGTTGTATGGGTGAGAGTTCGGTTGCGATCGGCGCGGGTGCCGCCATCGGGGCGTTGTTCGATCACATTGACCTTGACTCACACCTGAATTTGGACCCTGATCCAGCGACGGGATTGGGTTGGGTGGATGGCGTGGTGGTGCCATCGGAAGCCGCGGGGCACGGCGTGAGTCTGTTGTGAAACTTGAGCGGTCTGTCACACACACTTGGCGGAAGTTAGCCGTCTTTCTTTAACTTCGCCTTATATTTTTCCCGGAACTTGCGCACTTTGGGATCAATTATCGCTGAGCAATAGCCTGCGTTCATCGTCGCGCGCTCTTTATCGGATGCTTTCTCATACTTGGCAAAGTAGTCTTGGTGATATTCTTCGGCTCGATAATAAGTGCCGAGCGGCTCGATTGATGTCTTAATCGGATCGGTCCAGATTTTCTCTTTCTTGATTTCTGCGATCACCTCTTCTGCTAAAGTTTTCTCGGCAGAAGTTGTATAAAAGACCGCCGAGCGATATTGGGTGCCAGAATCTGGGCCTTGCCGATTTAGGGTCGTTGGGTCGTGGACAACAAAGAACAGCTTGAGCAAATCCTTTGCCGATGCGACGGCGGGGTCGAAGGTGATTTTGACGACTTCGGCATGACCGGTGGAGCCGCTACAGACCTCGTTGTACGTGGGATTTTCGGTCTTTCCGCCGGCATAACCGGATTCGGCCGAAATAACCCCTTTCAAGTCATCGTAAAGGGCTTCGATACACCAGAAACAGCCTCCGGCAACTACAATGGTTTGGGGTTTAGGATCAATTGGGGTTTCCATGGGTTTGATAAAGTTGCTCATGAGAGCCGCGCAGACAATTCCGAGAGTAAGCATTGTGTTCTACCAGCGCTAATGTCGCTTGCCCCTCTATTGTTCCCGAAATCTCGTTGGCGGTACCATGAGACCTATGCCCGAACTCGCCGATCTGATTGCCGCTGAGCTTCCCGACCTCATCAATATCCGTCACGACTTGCATCGCAACCCTGAACTTGCCTTCAAAGAAGTGCGCACAAGCGGGGTGGTCCAAGCTGAACTCACGGGGTTGGGGATTCAGTTTATTGCTGGTCTGGCCAAAGGAACGGGTGTGCTTGGTTACCTTCCCGCTACGGGCGAGGCTCGGCAAACGGTCGCGCTTAGGGCCGATATGGATGCTCTGCCCATCTTAGAAAACACCGGGTGTTCTTATGCTTCGGAAACCCCCGGCAAAATGCATGCGTGCGGACACGATGGGCATACGACGGTTTTGCTTGGAGCCGCTCGGGTGCTTTCCAAACTCGAAGAGCGACCCAATAATGTGCTTTTCGTTTTTCAACCGGCGGAAGAGGATGGCGGCGGCGGACAGTTTATGGTGAAGGATGGGGTTCTCAACGGAAGCATTATCGGTCCGAAGGCCAATGTTATCTTTGGGCTTCATGGTTATCCCGGAATGACCGTTGGCGGAGTTGGAACTCGAACGGGCGCAATGATGGCGGCGACCGATATGTTCAAGATCATTGTTCGGGGCCGCGGCGGTCACGCCGCCATGCCGCATACCGGCGTAGATCCGATTTTGATGGCTTCGCACTTGGTGGTGGCCTTGCAATCTATTTCTTCAAGGAATGTTAGCCCGCTGGATTCGGTTGTTTGTACGGTAGCGATGTTTCACGCCGGAACCGCGACGAACATCATTCCCGATACGGTTGAGTTGCAAGGCACGATTCGCACCCTGCGGGCCGAAACCCGGGCGTTTGCAGAAGGGCGATTACGCTCGATTACGGAAAATTTGTGTCAAGCCTTCGGTGGTTCGGCTGAGATTCATTTCACGAACGGCTATCCGGTTACGGTGAATGATGCGGCGGCGGCGGATCGCTTCCGGGCGACGGTGGAGAATCTCCAACCCGACGTGGAGCCGACGATGGGGGCGGAGGATTTCAGCTATTACGGCCAAGAAATCCCCGCCTGCTTCTTCTGGCTCGGCCTGTTACCCTCCGGCGAATCGGTTTATCCAAACTTACATGCACCGGAGTTCGACTTCAACGACGCCGCGATCCCGGTTGGGGTGAAGGCGATGTGTCAGTTGGCGCTGAGCTAGGGCGATGCGTTTGATTGGCAAAACAAGAAGCCAACTCATAACTTGCCTGAAGCTACGCGCCTGGCTACGCTAACCTAAAATGGCGACTTGCGTGAGGGAGCAACGCTGCCCATACAGGCGACAACCTTGCTCCCCCCGGAAATTGTCTAGAGGGAGCGGTAGCATCGTGCAGCGAAGGGGTTGAAATGCGGAGCTACCCTAGAAAGCCTTGAAGCAAAGTCCATGAACCTCTTCAAAAGTGGCCGCCGAATCTAGCTGTTGCTTGAAGGCCTTTCTAGTCTCGCCAATCCCATACCACTTTCGCTTTAGAATCTCGGCCTTGAGTTCGCCTAGTTCATAAGTGCCCCTTGGCTCAGAGAGATTTGGCACTCCTGAAAAGGTCCCGCCGCCGTACAGATGAGCCCACAAGGGGGGCTCCCGCCTTTGCTCCGAGAAACCTAACAACTCTCTAATCGAGCCATCGGCAAGATACGCCATTGAGCCGGGAAGCTTTTTCAAACCTAAACGCGAGAACCGTTGCCTCAACACATAGGCGAAACACGTTCCGTCTCGCATCAGAACTACCCCCTTAATACTTGATTGTTCGATTGACCACCCGCCCAGCACCTGAGACCGCTACCGCCTTCGCCCACCCAGGCGTACCAAAAAACAGTCTGTCAACAAGCCCCATTGCATTTAGCCCGTTCCCGTGAATTGCCACATGTGCCTGAGCCGACTGGTCTGCCCCCTTTCTTGAAGACATCTTAAGAGTAGAGTTCCTTTGATGATGACATGGAAAAGTTCAGGCGTAGGGAGGACGTAGCCCGACCGGAGCTTGAACTTTTCGCGGCGACCGCCGGGGGGAGATCGCCAAGGGACGAATGAGGCCGAACCTCGTTGTAATACGGCGATAGATCGCCGTCTTTATCTGCGGTTCGGCCAGGTTGCAAAACGCCTCGACATCGAGGTGATCGCGCCGCAAAGTGGCATGAAACGACTCCACAAAGCTATTTTGCCAAGGTTTGCCTGCATCAGTGAAATGGCTCCCAGACTGGCTCTGAGACAGATACACCGACAACATCCGGCTCACGAACTCACCCCCATTATCCGAGCGAACGATCCGGGGTGCGCCCCGAGTTTCAAACAAGGGAGCCAGAACCGAGCGAACCGCCGCCGAATCCAGCCGGGTCGAAACGTCAAGGGCCAAACACTCGCGCGTGAACTCATCCACTACCGATAATATTTTCAGCTTGGTGCCAATAAAACAACTATCAAAGATGAAGTCAACCGTCCAAACCTCATTGGCGCAGGTCGCGCAAAAGGGCACCGATCTACCCGTTTTGAGCTTGCTATAACGGCGTTTTCGACCAAACTTGCCTTCTTTCCAAACTCGGTGAACCCGCTTAATGTTAAGCGGCGCAAACTCCGCTCTCACCAGGGCATGAGCCATCCGGTAACCCATATTCGGACGCCAAACCCGCCTCAAACTCTCCTTCAGAGACGCGTCCTTTTCCGGCGCCACCGGCCGATAAACCTCGCCGCTGGATATGCCAACGATGAACGCGCTACGCGGGGCCGTCACCCCAAGCTGTTTCAAAACCCGCGCTCCCGCAACGGCGCCGGGAGCGCTAAACCGTTTTTTCGGAACAAGGTCCGAACCGCATCAATCTCCAAATCTCGCTCGGCCATCAAACGCTTGAGCTGAGCGTTCTCCGACTCCAACTCGCGCAAATGACGAACATCGCGCTGATCCATTCCTGAATACTTGCGACGCCATAAGTAAAACGTGTTCGAACTCACCCCGTGCTTGCGGCATATCTCAGTGTGGGGCAACTGGCCCGATTCGGCTTCCTGCAAAATACGAACGATCTGATCTTCACTAAACTTCGACTTCTTCATAGATTCTCCTGATTGTAAACAAAGAACCTACTTTTAAAACGTCCCCAAATCTGGGGAGTAGCCCAGCACGAGGTGCGCGAAGCTCACTTGCAGATGATCGCGGCACGCGGCGCATGGCGGAGGTGCAGGAACCAGGCACGGGTTCTACACGGACTGGTCAAGCTCGTAGGACAGGCTCCCGACAAGGGGGAAGATTTCGTCGAAATTTGTAGCACGGTTATAGATTTCGTTGAACTCTTTGCGCGCTACCCCAGGCGGTAGATCACGATAACACCGTTTTCTGATCTCTTGCTTAAGAGTTTCGAAATCATAGGTCCGAATTGGCTCGGAGAGAATCGGTATACCAGAGCGAAAACCGTTGCCCAGCAAAATCCAGATATAGGGCTTTTCAAACCTAACGTTGCTATGGCCAAGCAGTTTTCGAACGGTGCCGTCCAAAAGAAAAACCTCCAACCGGCTAAGTGTCTTGGGTCTGGAGCCCAATCGTGTAAAAATTTCCCTGCCCTCAAACGAGGTTGCGGTTCCGTCGTCCATAAAGACGATGCCTCTATTGTCTTCTGGGGCCATAGTGGCTCACTCCGTGTCCGACGGTGCTGGTTCCAATGAGTTTTGTCGTCGTTGATGTGCCATAAAAGAGTCGCTCAAGCGGGTTTAGTTCAAGCCATCCCACTCCATGAATGCCATTGTGCCCCACCTGCGAAATCGCTCCCTTCACCGCCCCATTGCGAATGGGCACCAGGTTCCATTTCTGGTTCTTTATGCTATTCGGAATCAATCTACCCAAAGGGGAGTTTTGAGCAAAAATGGAATGATGGGCAGGTACGTTCGGCCCCACAAACCTATCCTTTACGAGCCACTTGCGAGTTGCGCCCCACGTGTTGCTTCCAGACTTCCAAATGCCAGCATCGTTCAATATAGTCTTGCTTCCCGCGCGAACCCCCTCCTTCTGGACGGTGAACTTCCGAAGCGGCACCCTGGCGGTTCGTTCCCTTTCGCCGCGCTGTAGAGCAGCTTGGCGAGAGTTAGCGACCATAGTTTCGTTCAGCGTGTACCACGCCTCGTAAGACCACGGGTTCTCGCCTTTGGCGCTTTTGAGGCCCAACAGCCGGAACTGGTAGACGTAGCCCTTTTTGAGGGGGGTGGTTAGTTCTACTTCGTTCGGGCCGGTCAACCTTATTCCCGTTGGTGTGGTTCTTTCGGTATCCAATTTTGGCCCGCCGTAGAACTCTTTGGAGTCGTAGCGGAAGCTGGTGATTTCGAAGTTGTTTGCGCTGATTCTGGCGATTGGCTCGGTAAATTGAACGCGGAATCCGGTTGGGGTGACGCTGATGGAGTGCATTTCGAAGGCGGATTTGCCGTTGAGGGCCAAACGCTGCAATCCAAACCGGTGGTTTTCGTGGTTCCAGTTTCCGTTGCTGCCGATTCCGCCGATGTAGAGCTTTTTATCCGGTCCCCAGGCGAGGCGGTTTACTCCTGCTTCGAGGCCTTGGGTGAACCGGAAAGCCGCGCCTTGATACACGCCGTTCACCTTCTCAACATTCATCCTTTGGATGCCGCCGTACGTCACATCGCCAAAAAACATCTGCCCTTTGAACGGGCCCTCCTTGACCAAAACCGGCTCGCTGGGTGAGTTGGAGATTTCGCCGTGCGGCAGCCAAACCACAGGCGGATCGGCGGGACGTTCTGGCTTCATTTCGCTCGGCTTTGGCGTTGAGTCGGGACCAGGAGCGAGTTGATGTCCATAAAATCCTCCGCGACGGACATGATTGATGCGGGAACACGGGAGCCACGAGCCTTGATTGTCAGCGACGAACATTTCGCCGTCAACGCCGAGCCCCATGCCGTTCGGGGTTCGCAGACCGTTTGCAAACACCGACCACGCGCCTGTTTTCTTATCAATCTCAAGAATCGAGCCGGGAACATCGGGAATCGGATACGCCTGGGATGAGCCAGGATTATAATAGGTCCAGCCGCCTCTTAGCGGCACCGAAGTCGCCAGATAAAGCTTGTTTGCCTTGGGAACCAAGTTGAACGTGAACTCGTGATAGTTCTGAGAAGCGGGCCACCCGCTGGCGATGGCTTCGAATTGGTCGGCTTTGCCATCCTTGTCGGTATCTCTCAGGCGGGTTATCTCGCCCTTTTGCGTCACCCAAAGATCACCATCTAGATACGCAATACCGAGCGGCTCGCCAAGTCCTTCAGCGAAGAGTTTGACTTTAACCTGCGAATTTTGCAAGCCATCAATGATGTAAACCGCCCCGACTTGATCCCAAGTGCAAATCGCGAGGCGACCATCCGGTAAAAAACACATGCCGCCGATTTGGGGCTTGAAATTCTCGGGCCTAAACGTCTCCAAACGGTAGGATGGATGAATGCCCGCTACGGGCCGCCCGTCGCCGGGTTCGCGGGTGTCTTTCTCAAAGAAGTGCCGCTTGATTCCGGGTGAAACGACGAAGGTTTGGCCTGCTTCAGATAGAAAGGCCGAAGCCGGGACCAGTGAAAAGTCAGATTCGCCAGGCTTCTGCCATTCGAGTTTCAGGTTAAACTTACCCGTGTTTTCGTAGAATTTGAGATCGAACGGAATACGCTCAGATTGCAACTCAACCGTGTTTTCGTCTACGAAAGTTGCTCCGCGCTCCGTGTTAAGAATCTCTCGTCCGTTTAGGTTTAGTGTGGCGCCGTCGTCGCAGGTGAGCCGGATTCGGTAGCGTCCCGCGGTTTCTACTTTTAGCCAGCCGAAAGCTCGCCCAACGAACGTGTCCTCCAGTTTGCCCTCTTGCCCCTCGAAGCCATCTTTGAGGTCGATATCTGGAACGATAGAGTAGATGTTCGGGGTTTGCCCTTCGACGACGGTCGGCATTCTATCAAGTTTGCCGTCTACATCCCAAATCCAAACCGTAGCACCAGGGGTGAACCCAGTCTGAGTCAACGCTAAGACAAGCGAAATCATGGTTCATTATCTAGCTTTTCGCGCCAATTTTGCTTGGTGTGGAAGATGTGGAGGACGACGCTCTTCGCTCTTTCTCGTTCATCGCCATGGCATCCTCTAGGCTTATTACATTGCCCGCCTCAACATCGGCCAAAGCCGCCGCGATCTTCGCCATTCTCTTGGGAGTGAATAGCTTTTGGATTTCGGCGTCCTCAGCATAGTCACCAAGGTCAATGCAGTTGACGAACTCGGGGTCGGAGTTGGGCCGGTTAATCAAACTGGCGAGCTTTGCCTTTAAATCAGCTCGCGCGTTATCGGGAATGGTGACTTCAAGTCGCATGGTTACTATCTATCTGATACGACAAAACGCGGCCGGGTCATCGCACGACTGCGGCGCCCCAGCCATCGTATTCGCCGCCATGTCGCGTGGCCAAAGCGCTCAGAGCCTGTCTTCGCAAGACCAACGCGGCTCGAGTTGGAACGAACGTGGAATGGGCTTTACACAGCCAAGGTCCAGAACCCTCGCTGATCTCACATTGGTAATCCGCACCCAAATCGGCTTCTACCGAAAGGGCCGCCTCACGAGTCGGAACGTAAACAAAGAAGTCTATGACATGGGGTTTTGTGAGATCGGAACCGGCCTGCTTGAGCTAAGCCAGAACCAAATCATCTCGACTCTCTGCCCTCGGGCCATCGTCCGTTATTGGTGTATCCCGGCGACTTCTATTGACTACAAAGAGGATGACAACAAGAGCAACACCTAAAATGCCGATCCAGAAGATCAGATTAGATAAATCAAATCCGAAACCGCCGCTCATTTTTCGTGCCCTTGGGATGGGGGTTTAGCGTGAAAGACACTGCTCCAAACGGGGTTACTAGCGTCCAGAGAAATCGAAAGTCTCTTGCTCAAGCTCGTGTCTTCTCGCACCATTGCTACCGCGCTATTCGGTTGTAACGCTCGCCAGTTTTCGGACCATCCCGCTTTGTGCTTTTCGGGCCGAAACTCCATGGCAGTCGGCTTGCCTGAACCAGAAGCAACATCAAAGCGCACAACCACCCCCTTGGTCTGCTTGATCAGCTCATAGCCCTTAAATCGCGTTGAAAGCGGTGCGCCGGAAGGGGAAAACCACACGGGGCGGTCGCCATAAACCCGCATGTTTTTGAGATTCTTCCCGTCGCCACCGCTTATCTTGATCTGGGTTTTTTCGCTGGTAAATTCTAGCCGTTTGAAGTTCCACTGCCAGCCCTTTTCACTCTCAACATGGGTCGCTGATTCGAACCATTGGCGGCTTACGCCGCCATCAAGGAGGTCAACTCGGAACCGATTCCGTCGCCCCGTCTCATCAAAAGCAAAGAAGATTCGCTGCCACCCCTGGGTGTCAAACACCGGGCTTCGCAGGTCACCATTCGTCGGAAATTGCCAAATGTTATCCACCTTTGCGACTCCATAAGGGGTCCAATCCGCACTTGCGGGAAGGATCATATTGGGAGCCTGATACAGGGTCTCGCCGATGGAGCGGGAGTTTTCTTGGCTGAAGTCCCAAACCTTGCCCCGAAAATCAATGTCGCCTCGCCAAACCTTATAAACGCCACAGGTTTCCGGGTTGAAGGCCATCCAAAGGTTGTTACCCAAGGCGAAAATCAGCATTCGAGTGCGATCTTCGAAGATGCAGCGAAACACCCAAGGGTCCCGCCCGCGCCCGTCCACTCCGGGCCGCAATACGGGAACAATCGGCTCTTGTTGCTGTTGAGCGAGGAGGAGAGCAAGCATGGTCTGATTATACTGTTCGGATGCTCGGGGGATGGAACGCAATCGGGCTTTGACCACTTCGAGGTCGGGAATCACCTCGGGTCTGCAACGGGTCGAACCTGAGTACCACCCGGTTCACCGCCCTCCCAACTTGGACTAGCGGGTTTGAGCAACCGCCAATTTGCACCCAGAGAGGTGCCAGAGCTTCCGGACGCCGCTTTTCAACTGGTTGCGCGTTGAATGCGTATACGAATGCGGGCACTCAACGTTCCCCGTTAGATTGTTGCCGCGCGCGCAACGAAAGCTCGAACTCGGTGCGGTGGAACGACAAATCCTATATCGCGCCGATCTTTGAGAACTGCTTTCCGAGAACCACACCCGAATCGCCGCCGATCCAGTTGTCGAGCGCGGTCGCATAGACCTGGCGAAAGTCAATATCAAATTTCAGATCACCATCTTGCAAATCGCCCAAATTCGGCAACTTGCCGTAAAGTCCGCCTTTCACGTTCTGACCAATCAGGAACATCGGACCTGCGGCTCCGTGATCGGTTCCGCCGGAGGCGTTTTCATACGTACGACGCCCGAACTCGGAAAAGACCAGAACCATAACTTTATCGGCCTTGCCGATGGCTTCCATCTCCCGTTGAAACGCCGTGACGGCGTTGCTCATGCCGGTCAACAGTCGCTCTTGAGACTCCGCTTGGCGAGCGTGGGTATCGAACCCCCCCGCACTGAGATAAACCACTCGTGTCGCGGGCGAGGTCGCCACGAGCTGGGCAATTTGTTTGAATCCGTTCCCAAATGGATCGTTCCCATAGGTCTGCTTCGGCGTGAATTCTTTAAGTTGCTTGTTGAGAACCGACATCGCATCAAGCGCGCTTTTGTTCGCTTGTTGAACAACTCGCGTAGCCGAACCCTCCATCGCGTCCATTCCCTGGATCTTTCGAAGCATCGCTTCCGCATCGGGGTCGCCAACCATGGATTGAATATCCACCAGGCTTGCGAAGCACGGGATACTGGCGTTTTTGGCGGTCAATGCTAAGGGTTTATCGGTCGAGAGGCCAAGCGCAACGACCGGATTCAGAGTCCCTGCCCCCATCTGCTGATCAAAGTGACGGCCAATCCAGCCATTTTTCATCGTTTGCTCGGGGCTGGCGGAATGCCAAATGTCCATGCTCTTAAAGTGGGAGCGATTTGCGTTCGGGTAGCCGACATTTTGGATGACGGCAACCTTATTCTCTTTGTAAAGCTCGGCCATTCCCTTCATTCCGGGGTGGAAACCGAGGTCGTTGTTAATCTTAAGAACCTTGTCTTCGGTGATTCCAAGCACAGGTCGAAGCTCATAGTAACGTTTGTTGGCATAAGGAACCAGGGTGTTGAGGCCATCATTTCCGCCCGAAAGTTGGCACACGATCAACACGGTGTCGCCCGTGGCTTTGCCACCCTGGGCCACTTTCAATATATCGGCTTCGGCGATTCTTGAAAACCACCTCGGAGCGACCAGGCCAACGGCGATCATGGCGCCGCCTTTCATCAAATCTCTTCGGGTTACATCGTTCATTTTGATTTCCTTTCTTATCTTAGCTCAGACGCGGGAGCGATCCGTTAGTTCACTGAGGATTTTTGCTCATTTTTTGTTTTTGTGTTTTGCGCTACACTTCGGTTATGGGCGGCGCGTGGAAAGTTGGTTTGTTTGTCTTGGTTTTTGGCGGCCTCCTTTTTGGTGGCTATGTCGTGTTGGGCCGAAGCTTGCTGAAGCCCGCAACTGATCGGTATTACGCGACGATGTCGGATGCCGGCGGAATAACCGCCGGGGCAAAAGTATTGATGTCCGGTGTTCGAATTGGCCAAGTTTCGGCGGTTGAGTTGGCGAGCGCGGGCGAAGCCAAACTGACATTAGAGCTCAAGAAAGGCGTGCAGCTCCCTGCCGCTAGCACGATCTTGATTCCATCGTCATTGATTGGTTTTGGCGACAATCCGGTGCTGATTTTGCCTGGCCCGGGGCCGCAGGTCATGGCAACGGAAGCGACCATGGAAGGCAGGCGGGGCTCCCCGATGGATAGCCTGATGCCCGAGGCGAAGGGCACGCTTGTTGAACTCGAAAAAACTCTCAAATCTACTCAGGCGTTGATGTCTGAGGTTCAAAGCTCTTTCAGCGACGGGAAGCTTGTCGGGGGTGTAACGAAGTTGATGGATACTTCGGAACGGACGGTTGGGCAATTTGGAAGTCTTGCCGGGCGGATGGATAAACTCGTCATCGCGAATCAAGCAAAAATAGGGATTGCCTTGGATTCCGCGACCTTGGCATTAAAAGACGTGCGGCAAAGCACCCAACTTGTCGCGAAGCTGTTAAAAGACGGAAATCTAACCGATCAGGCGATGGCGCTCCTCACGAAACTTAATGAAACCTCTACTAAGGCAACCGAGCTAGTGACCAATCTAAACGCGATGGTTAATGATCCCAAACTACGGGACCCGCTGTCCAACACCATGGCAAATGTTGAAAAAATGTCTGAAAGCGGAACCAAGATGGCCCTCGATGGCGAGAAGATCGCTAAGAACGGCGTCGTCATTTCTGAGAACACGGTTGAGCTAACCAAGAAGGCAAACGAAATCGCGGACGAAGCTAAAACAATCACCAAACAGATTCAAAAACTACTTGGAGGCTCGTTGGGAGGCAAGAAGATTGACCTTCAGGCGAACTTAGACATCATCGGCGAGTCACGACCACGCCACTATCGAACTGATATTGAAGGAACGGTGAATATGGGCGGAACCCCAATCCATTTCGGCCTCTTTGACGCCTTCGAGACCAACCGAATTACCCTCCAGGCGGGAATGCCAATTCACGGGGGAAAGGGCGAAATTAGGTACGGAGTCTATGCAAGTAAGCCCGGCATCGGGGTAGAATATCAAATCGCACGTGGTCTTGCCCTGAGGAGCGATCTGTTTGACGTGAACAATCCTCGGCTAGACATTCGCGCAAGATATGAACTCGGGAACGGGTTCTACGGCTGGCTCGGAGCGAACTCCATATTTAAGCGCAATTCGCTTTTACTTGGGTTTGGGTTCCGAAAATAGGATTTTTTCATGAAAGTGATTTTGAAACATTCAGTGCCGAAACTCGGCAAAGAGAACACGGTTGTTACCGTTGCAGACGGCTATGCCCGTAACTTCTTATTCCCACGCGGAATGGCGATTATTGCCGATAAGAATCAACTCGCAGTTTTAGAACGGCGCAAGAACGCGATGTCGGCCCGGAATGCGGGCACGGTAGCCGCCGCCCAAGCATTGAAAGAAAAGCTCGAAGGTCAGGAAGTCAAGATTGAGGGCAAAGTTGGTCGTGAGCTCGGAAAACTGTTTGGGGCGATTACATCACAAGACGTGGCCGATGCGATTGCCGCCCAACTTAAGGTTTCGGTTGAAAAGCGCCAAGTTGGCCTCATGCAACCCATTAAGCGGCTGGGTACGTTCCCGGTAATGCTTGATTTACACCCGGAAGTTGATGCGACGGTTCAGGTAACAGTCTTTGATCCAAACGCCCCAATCGAGGTCGCTCCGCCGGAGCCTGAAGCTAAGGTCGAAATGGCCGAAGAAGAGCCAGCCTAATACGGAAATGAGAAAGCCCCTTCCCGATCGGGAAGGGGCTTTTTTGTTTAAGAGAGTTGGTTGATCCAGGATTCGAAGACACCAAGAAACTTGCCCAGGAACTCGCGTGTTCCGGAGTTAGTTATGTTGCCATCTGCGATTGAACCGCCGATAGAGCCGAGATACATCTCGGGCTGTTGGATCGCTTTCACATTGAGAAACACTAGTGACTGACGTAAGTGGTGATTCGCGCCAAAGCCGCCCGTCATGCCGGGAGAGTGGCTAATGATTGCACCAGGTTTACCGTCCCAAGCGCTGCCGCCGTAAGGTCGAGAACCGATATCAAGCGCATTCTTGAGGGCGGCGGGAATCGACCGGTTGTGCTCAGGGGTAAGGAAGAGGACAGCGTCAGCAGCTTTGATTTTGGCTCGAAACTCAAGCCATTCGGGCGGATCTGACCCGTCAAGGTCGGGATTGTAGAGCGGCAACCCACCGATTGGAACCACTTCAAGATTCAAAGACGGCGAAGCAAGCTCGCTTAGGGCTTTGGCGATGGCTTGGCTGTTAGAGTTTTGACGAATACTTCCGAGGATAACTGCGACATTTTTCATGTTAGATTTTCAATACGTCGCTATATTTAATATCGTGTCAATTCAGGTAACAAAAACCCCACTTTCGAGCGAAATTACGCAATTCCTTGATGCACTCTCGTATCCCGCGAGGGCGATTCGAGCGGCTTGAATTCCGTCGTATGCCGTAACGGGCGGAGGCATTTCGCCAGCCACAACCCGCAAGAAATCAGCCACTAGCCCGGCGTCAATATCGCTGCCGTAGCCACTCACAGTATGACCGTTATCCGAGTAAACCTCCAGCGTTTGGCTAAACAAATCAAGCTCAATTGTGCCGTTCTCGGCAACAACATTCATAGTCACATCGCCCCAGGTCTTGAACTTCGGGGGCCGGCTCCAACTGGAGTCGAGCGTAGCAAAGATACCGCTTGGAAACTCGATGGTGAGCATCGCCGTGTCCTCCCAATCTTGCTCATACATCCGGCTTCCCGTTTGAGCTTGAACCCGGCTCGCCTCCTCGCCCAACAAGCAACGCAGCAAATCGGAAACATGGACCACGTGATCAATCATCGCGCCGCCGCCGGATAGATCCTTTTGTATGAACCAGTCGCCGGGGCACCGGCCTCTATTCGTGGCACAAATCGCTCGGATCCGGCCAAGGTCCTTGATCTTGGACTTCAAAGCGATAAACGCGGGTGAGTAACGGCAAGGGAAGGCCGTCATGACCGGGAGGCTCGTCTCGGCAATGATCTGTATCAATTCTTGAGCCTCATCTTCCGATGTCACCAGCGGCTTTTCGCACAAAACAGCTTTTCCGAATGGGGCTAGCTGACGAACGATGGGCACGTGGCGAGTGTTCTCGCTGGTGATGATGATGCCATCACTGGCTTCGGCTAGTTCACTTAGTGCTCTGAAAACGGGAACCCCAAACCGCCCCGCGAACGAATTAGCGCGCTCTGGCGAATCATCCCACACCCCACAGACCGAATCGCCGAGAGCATGCGCATAACCGTGAGAATGCATATGGGCGACGCCCGCAAAACCGATTCGAGACATGGGAACATTATGGCCAAAACCAGCCTCCCGCTACAAACGCGTGCCAATGGGCGTCTTAACGGCAAATGGAGCAACTCACGCTGATTGCGGTCGGGGCCGTCGTGTTGTTCTTCTTCTGGAAGTTTTGCCGGGCCATTGTGAAGTGGGGCTTCTTCACGCTTTACTTTGTCGTCGGCGCGTTCCTGGGGTGGTTTCTCGTTCCCCAAGGGCCTGTTTGGACCCCGTTGGTCGCGGGTTTAGCGTTTGCTTGGACCGTTATGGCGATCAAATCAAAGATATGGAAGGCTGTCGGTGCCGTGGCGGTCTTGGGTGCGACCACGCTCTTAGGCCCGATGCTCAAGGGTGAGTCGAAGGAATCCACCCCAAAACAAGGCTTGAAGCGTACCGATAAAAAAAAGACCGGAGCAAAAGCTCCGGCCAAATCAAATAGCAGTGGACCGCATGGGAACTAGGCTACTTTTTCGATCGGTTGGACGACGCTTTCGAAGTGCATCACTCGATCTAACCTAATTTCTCCCTTGTCTGTAATCAAACATGGCCCATAAAGTGGGACAAATCCCACATTAAACACGTACACGAGGTCCGTTTGCTCATCGCCCCGACGTCCTGTCCAGGTCAACCTCAAAGGCATTCCCACAAAGGACTTAGCTTCTTGGATATTCATTGTCATTACTCCCTTCCTCTTTCCATTTCAGAGCGTCCACCGCTCTACGATTGAGTGTTCCGCTTGTGGCTTCAAAAAAGACAGGTAATCCGTTCAGCCAGCAACGAATCAGGTAGTTCTAGCGATCTTTGAGTTCGATTGTGGCGCGATTTCCCGGTAACGCTTTCAGGTCTACCCGGCCGGCATAGTGAGATATTCGCCAATCTGGGCTTCAATTGAAGTCGCTTCTTCTGAACTCTTATCGGGCCAAATCTCGAATTTGCCCGATTCGCTGTAGGAAGCATCATCGAGGTGCCAACTGCCGTAAATCATGGTGCCATCCCACGAACCCGAGTAGTCCACCTTCAAATTTGGATAAGTCTTGGTGAACATCACCTTCCACGTGTTATCGCAGAACATGCCATTAATTTCAAAATCGCCGCTGGGGTCTCGGCCACTGCCTTGAATCGCGTTTGCGGTGAAGTTGAGGCTCAGCTTCATCAAGCCCCGAGTGAGTTCGAGAATCCAAAATCCGGTCCAAGGGCCCGAGCAACTGCGCAGATCACGTTCCATGGGCGTTCAGTAGGGTACCGCTCTGAGCATCGAAAACACAAGTTTTAGCGTAGAATGAGCTATGATTCTTGCAATTTTTGGCGGACTTGTTGGCGGCGGCACGCTCGGCTTCGGCTATCACCTCTTGATGAAAGCGATGGGCTCCGGCTGAATCAATTGCAAGCAACCGGCGGTGCCGGTCATCGTTTTGGGTGTGCTTGGGGCTCTAGCAGGTTTTCTATGGGCTAAGCGGTGAACGAACCCGTTGCGGTTTATGTTCACACCCCCTTTTGCCCCAGCAAGTGCGGCTATTGCGATTTCAACAGCTACGCCATGTCGGGCGAGATCATGGGGCGCACCTCGGAGGCCACGTGCGATGAAATCCGGCGTAGCCCGCTAGCGGGGCGGCCGGCCAAGACGATTTTCTTTGGCGGAGGAACGCCTACTTACCTCGAAACGGAGCAACTCCTCTCGATATTGCGAACGGTGATTGAGGTTCATCCGCCCATCGCGGACTGTGAGATTTCCAGCGAGGCCAATCCCGGAACTGCCGATGCTGATAAGTTTTCGGCCATGCGAGCGGCGGGCTTCAATCGGCTTAGTTTGGGGGCGCAAAGTTTTGTTGAGTCAGATTTGGTAGCGCTTGGTAGAGTGCATTCGGGATCAGAAATCGCGCGGGCGGTGAGATTAGCGCGCGAGGCTGGGTTCGATAACTTAAACTTAGATCTGATGTTCGCCTTGCCCAATCAGAGCCAACGCGCTTGGACGGAAAACCTTCGCCAAGCCATCGCTCTTGATCCCGAGCACCTTTCCCTCTATTGCCTCACAATCGAATCAAACACGCCTTTTCAGAAGCTGTTCCTACGGGGAGAGTTGCCAGTTCCAGGGGAGGACGAGCAGGTGCAAATGTATGAAGAATCAATCCGAGTGGCCGAAGCCGAGGGCTACGACTTCTACGAGATCAGCAACTTCTCGAAACCGGGACGCCAATGCCAACATAATCTGTGCTACTGGCGCGGCGAGGAATACGCTGGCTACGGCCCGGGGGCGGTTTCCTTGCGCGGAATCTCGCCCGGGTTGCGGCAACGAGCCACCAACTTGAAGCACCCAGAGCGTTATTGTGCGGCAATCTTGGCGGGCCAAGACTCGTTCTACGAAACCGAGCCAGTTGACAAGGAAACGCAGAGGGTTGAAAAGCTAATGTTGGGATTGAGGCTATGCGAGGGGGTTTTGAAGTCCCTTGCTCCCCTCGAATGTGTATCTGATTTCGTACAGAGGGGTTGGCTTGAGGTGGAGGGGGATCGGATGAGATTGACCTCATCGGGAAGGCACTTTCACAACGAAGTTGTGGTTGGATTGATATGAGCCCGTGCCATGGGCAGCCTGCCCTTGGGTGCCTCGGGCTTCCAGCCCGATGGAAACAGCTCCTATCTCATCCCGGCATAGTAAATCTAGTCACGGGCGTCCGTCGCGATTCGCTACGTGAAACCCGTTCCTGTTGGGCGGGAATTTTCCCGTTCCCAAATCGTCCTTAGGTTCGGTGAACGACTTAAAGTTGCCCGAAATGGGGCTGATCGGGTGGTGGATTTGGGCAAGCGTGGCCATGTGGTTGCTTTGGCTGGTGGTTTGTTGCCGGATTGTGGCAAAAACCGGTCGCTCGCCTTGGCTCGGCATTTTGTGGTGGTTCCCCATTGTCGGCTGGTTCTTTCAGATTTGGCTGGTAAGCACCGATTGGCCCTCAACGCGGGCCCGCCCCGCTAGCTCGAAAAAGCGGAGGAGAAAGTGAGCAACCGCGAGCTTGAAGAGGCCCTTAGGAAGTGGATTGATCAATACCCATGGCAAGCGTTCGCCATCGGCATCCCGGTTTTTCTCTTAATCACGTTCTGGTCGAATTGGCGACTCATCAAGCGAATCGGCTACCCCGGCATCGGCTCATTCCTATTCCTGATTCCGGGATTGTGGCTATTTGTTATGGTTGGATTGGCGTTTTCGAAGTGGCCGAATGAGCGGCCGTAAAAATCTGTGGAGGGCGAACAGATAGTAGCCCCCAAAGGGGCGAAGGAGACAGCCCAGGCCGCCCGGCCTGGGTGGCTGCGGCAAATACGAAAGCCCTGAAAGGGCGATAGAATAGACCATGCCCCAATCCCTTTCCAACGTAATCATTCACGCGGTTTTTAGCAACAAACACCGTTCCCCGCAACTGAAGCTGGAATAGCGGGGTGACCTTTTCCCCTTTTATGGGCGGAATCCTGCGTGAACTCAAATGTAATCCCATTCTCATCGACGGCGTCGGGGATCATGTTCATTGCCTCATTGGCTTGGCTCGAACCATGGCCATTTCGCAAATGATCGAGGAACTGAAGACGGGTTCCCGGTGATCTGTCAGCAGCATTGCGATGTGTCGAAAACCAAGAGGAACGTTACCGCAAGGTGAGTTTTCAGGAGGAATACCGGGCGTTGATGACGGAGGTTGGCGTTACGATTGATGAACGGTATATATGGGATTAACTCTGTCGCCCCTTCAGGGCTTTCGGATACCGTGCGCCACCCGGGCCCCGCGGCCTGGGCTGTCTCCTTTCGCCCCTTTGGGGCTTGTTTGGCAGCATAACGGATGTCAAACGCATAGCAGGCTGGCCTAAGGATGAGCACATGCGGAGTCCAAGAACTCCTCAAACTCTCTAAATGAGACAAAATTCCGCTGGCGACGAGCAACGCTGAATTTCTCCCATATCGGCAAATGGGACTCTCCAAAAAGCTTCACCCAAGCCTCGGCTTGATGCTCTTCGATATCCAATCGCTCGGCCCCGATGGCAACCAGGATGGACGGACTCCCCCAATGGCGGGAAATGATTCTTCCGTAGGAGCGTTCCTCGCCCCTCGGAATAAATCGCCAGCCCCTGAAGGAGAACACGGCGGCGGCGGCATCATCGGTAAGCTCGATCAGGTAGTCATTTTCAAGTTCCCCTATCCGCTTGAGGTTCTTTTTTCGTGCTGACTTCAAGCGGTGCAGCTTTCTGCTGTGGTCATCGCAAAACACATGAAATTCCTTCAGTCCTTCAAGCCGATAGGTGAAGGGTATGGCCGGGACCCGAGTATCAATCGGACCCCAATCCGCCCGATGACCCAAACGAAATTGCATCGCCATCGCTAACCGCCAGCCATCGTAATCATTCATCTTGAGGCGCAAAGAATCGCCTTCTCTCATAAATCCAAACACGCCGGCATCATGTTGTCTGTCGTTCAGGTAGGGATAGGCGGGATGATCCCTGTCCAAAACAAGTCTCGGAAATCGAAGGGGCGCCATCGGCCCGGGGCTGTCATCGTCGTAGAAAGGCCAGAGCCAGATTTCATCATAGTGGCGGAGCCGATAGAAACGGCTCTTTCGATTCGGGCGTGTGGGTCTCATTTTCGCTTGAGGTGTTCCGCAATATCCCTTAAAAGGGAAGTCTGCTCTTCCAGCATTCTTACCAGTCGGTCACGGTAGGCAAGTTCCTCCTGATGCCGTTCCTCGGATACCCGCCGCAGGTCAGCCATCTTTTCCGAGATATCGTCCTTGGCTACCCTACCCAGGCCCAAAAGCGTGTCAGCTTGTCCCGATTTCTTGTTGAACTCTGCGGTTAGCGATTCGATATCCATGCGTGGAAATTGCTTCATGCATTCCTCCGAAGCCTTAGTTTGTGCTTCGCGCTCGATTGCGCGAACACGCTCTAGATCGAGGAGCTGGTCGACTGCATCCACGAGTCGCAAAATACGGTCGTCCGTTTTGCTCATTCGGATTCACCTATTACGTATGATTTGAGATGTATCATTGCCTGCTTTCGCTCCCAAACGCTTGCTTCAAGGTTCGACATTGAGGCGATCTTCTCAGAATGGAGCCGGTCTGCCCAACTTCGAGTTTCTTGTTCCTGACGCTTGTTGGTTTCGTCGATCGAATCTATAAAGGACTTTGATGCACTAACAGACTCTTCAAACATGTTATGGAAAAAGCTGCTTCTTTTGACCATCCACGCAACACGAGCTGCATCGGCCTCCATACGCAGCTGCGTCAGCTCTTCAACTTTGGTTGCAAGCTCAAGCACCAAATCCATGTCAACCCAACCGATACAAATCGGGCCTTCGCTTACCCATCACGTCAATCTCGTAAATCCCTGGAATCGTGACGGTCTTTTTCTCTCTTGCCAAAGCCAAATCTAGCTCGGCAACAATCACCTCTTCTTGATCTCCCGCCGAGGCCAGCACCGCGCCGCTTGGCGCAATAATCTTGCTTCGACCGAGGAAGTTGAAGCCGCCTTCACTTCCCACTCGGTCACACGTGGCGAAGAAGATTTTGTTCTCGGCGGCGCGGGCGATGCAGATGATGTCGGCGGAGTTTTCGGCACCTTCGGGCCAGTTTGTGGGCAAGACGACCAGGTCGGCTCCCTCAACCGCCAAAGTTCGCGTCGCCTCGGGATAGCGCATATCAAAGCAGATTAAGATTCCGATCTTGGCAATACCCTCTCGGGCTTGGAAATCCACCAATTCCAGCTTATTCCCCGCCATGACATAGTTATCGCAACCAATCTGGGGGAGGTGGGTTTTTTGATAGACGTAGGGCCGCTTCTCGGGGGCGAGAAACAGCGCGCCATTGTAAAGCCCGGCGGACTCCTTACCAATGAAGCCAATAATCGCCGCGACCCGCGTTTCCCGCACGGCATCGGCGATCATGGCGATCGCGTCGTGGGTGACCTCAATCGCAATTCGCTCGGCGTCTTCGCGCGATCCGGCGGAGTAGCCGGTCAGATAGGCTTCGGGAAACGCAAGCAGCTCAATCCCTTGACCCGCCGCCCAGCGAAGTTTCTCGATGGCGACAAGCGCGTTGGTCGCGGGATCGCCGTAAGCGACGTTGGCCTGAAAGCAAGCGATTTTCACTTTACGGGGAACACTCGCAGGAAGTCATTTCTTAGCGCGATCTGGGCCGGCGTCGCGTTCGTCATTTCTTCAATAGATTTCACCTTGCGGATGCCCGCGATCGGTGTCAGTTCTACTTCCATGGTTTGCCCCGCTCGTATCACCGTTAGTTTGGCCACGGTTCCGACTTTGCCTTTCGTGACGAAATCGGTCGCGGCGGTCTGTATTGCTCGTCGTGTTCCTTTTGCCTCGACATCGCCAAATTTCACGATCACATCCCGAGGTAGAAGCTTGTCTTTCGCCGCGCCATCGGCGAAGTTCACGACGTAACCGACGTCAGCCGTAACCTGGCCGCCAAACCCGAAATTCGCAAACTGTTCATCCTTCTCGACTATGCGAAGCCCCAATTTGCCAAGCTGAGTTTCAACCCGAAGGGGCCCCGATTTTCGGATGACATCATCATAGAAGAGCCCCATTTCATAGCCACCAAAACGAACAAGCTGAGTTCGGATTTCGTCCTCCCGGAACCCCGGTTGATCGTCTCGGCACATCTCCCAAAGCGCCTTCTCCACGTCATCGAGCGAGTATTTGCTATTCGTTCTGGATCGCAACTCGATATCCAGCACCAACCCAGAAATCCAGCCATAAGGGTAGTAGCTAATGCGATAGCCTTGCGAATTCCCACGCCCGTTAGCAGCTTCGCCAACTCGATAACTCGCATCGTGCGGGCTCACTTCAAGGTGGGCAGGATTGTTGGCGACCGAATTCAGATTGTCAATAATGTCTTTGTAGTAAGCATCTCGACCCCACCAACCATACCGGTAGAGGAACAGGTGAGCGTAGTAATCAGTGACGCCTTCAAGCCACCAAAGCGCGCCCGTCTTGGGGAGCTGAGTGTAATCGAATGGGCCAAGCACGTTCGAGCGAATCCGCTTTACATTCCACAGGTGGAAGTATTCGTGGCTCAATACACTTACAACACGAGGTCCGACCCCGCTCGCTAGAGAAATTTGAGTTGAGTTGAGGTGCTCCAAGCCACCCGCGCCATCGGGGCTATCGTTGACATTGAAATGCCAGATGTAATGGGAAAACGGAAGCTCGTTGCCGAAAAACATAGATTGGGCGTCGGAAACGTGCTTGCACGCCTTGATCAAATAGTCGCCATTCACGTCTGCTTTCGCCTTGCCGCGCATAACGATGAAATGGGTCTTGCCCCGGCTGACATAAGACAAAACGCGCAGATCGCCGGTGCTAACTGGGTTATCGGCGAGGACGTCGTAATCGGGAGCCGAAAACTGATTCCCAACCCCAGCTAATCCCGTATAAGCGGCACCATTATCGGGTGTTTCTACCTTCAACGTACATCGCTCGGACTTCCGATCAACAACGTACATGTAGGTTGAGGGCCCACTCCAGTGAACCGAGCCGTCTAAAACGGTGAGCGGCATGTCGTATTCAACCGTGGTCGTTGTCGAAGGCTGAACGGTCCACGTGTGAGCAGTGTTACTCACAGCCAAATCCTTCCCATCCGCGCCGGTTGCCTTGAAACTCTTGACGTTCTTGAAGTTATCTACGAGGCGGTACGAACCCGGTGCCCAGTTCGGAATCTGCACAATCGCGCCGAGCGGAGTGTTCGGAATGACCATCTTCACGTGCAGAGCGGCGGCTTCGCCCGTTCGGATACTTACGGTGTAATTAATATCGGCACTCGCCAAACCCGCGAGCACCAAGCAAGAAGCAACCAAAAATCGTTTCACGAGCCTATACTAGCATAGGAAAATGGAAAGAATCTGCCCCGACTGTAACATGCCGCTCAAGGTTGAAGATGTTTTGGAGTTCCAAGTGGACGTTTGTGCCCGGTGCGCGGGAGTTTGGTTTGACGATGGGGAACTCACTAAACTGAGCAAATCTGGGTGGGCGGACATGGATTCAACTGAAGATCGGTTCGTGCCTTCTATCGAGCCCAGCATGGCAGATAGAATGAGACCATGCCCGGTTTGCCGAACTGGAATGGACGCATTCCGCTACCTTTATTCTTCGCCCGTCATACTCGATTCGTGCCCGGAGTGCCTCGGGATTTGGGTTGAGGATGGCGAGCTACGACAAATGATTTTGGCACTAGGTGATTCTCAATCGCAGCCAGTGAACCCCGCTTTAGAGTCTCAGTTGAAAGTGATCGAACTTGAGGATCAGCATTTGGAGCGCATTACGAACAGCAACGGCTTTGTTAGGGCGATGCGACTTTTCAGCTTGCGCCGCCCGTTTGTGCGCTAAATTGGCGTTTTCTAACGTATATCTTACGAAGTGGAAACCCCGAAAATTCAAAAAACCGAGGAAGAATGGCGCGCTCAACTCAGCGAGTCCGACTACCACGTTCTGCGTGAAGCTGGCACCGAGCGAGCCTTCACGGGGGAATTCTGGAACAATCACGACTCGGGTGAGTATGTTTGCAAGGGTTGCGGCGAGTTGTTGTTCACTTCTAGCGAAAAGTTTGACAGCGGGTGTGGTTGGCCGAGCTTTTATGAATCGGTAGACAAGAGCAAGGTGCTCGAGCGTCGCGATGATACTTTTGGGATGCGGCGGATTGAAGTTGTGTGCAGCACTTGCCATGGGCATCTCGGGCACGTTTTTCCGGATGGTCCCGCGCCTACCGGGCTTCGCTACTGCATCAATTCGGCCAGCTTGGGGTTTATCAAGAAGTGACAAGGGTTTTCCTCGTAGTCGCGCTCTCCATTTTGGGGAGGGTTTGGGCGCAAACAATCTGCATCGATCCTGGCCATCCTAGCGAAAATGGCATCGGCACAAAGGGCAAGAAGACCACCGAGGTGGGAGTGGCTTGGGATGTCGCTAAGCGATTGATGTCGCTGCTCGAAAAGGATGGATACACGGTTGTTTTAACCAAAGGTTCTGAGCTCGAAAAAGTGACGAATTCGAACCGAGCCAAGATTGCAAACCGGATCAAAGCAGACTATCTAGTCCGGCTACACTGTGACGCAGGAGCGGGAACGGGCCTGGCCAGCTACTATCCGGGCGCAACGGGCCGAGTCGGCAAGGTGACGGGACCGTCGGCACAAGTGATCTCCGATAGCAAGAGGTTGGCGGCTAAATTTCACCCGGCGGTAATCAAGAGTTTAGCGGGCAAGTTGGCCGATTCTGGGCTCAAGACCGACCGGAAGACCAAGATTGGAGCTCAGCAGGGGGCGCTGACCGGCTCAATATTATCGGAAGTTCCGGTTGTTCTGGTGGAAATGTGTGTTTTACAGAACCCCAAAGATGAGGCCTTCATCGCCACCCCTTCGGGTAAGGATGCGATGGCAAAGGCGATTACGGCGGGAATTAAAGCCGCCATCCCCAGGAACCGAAAATGAAAGGGATGACGCGTTTTCTGCTCTTCGGATTATTGGCAATCGCCTTGATTGGGATCATCGGTCGGCGGGCGCGAGGTTGGGAGAATCAAGATTTGCAAGCCACGATCTCAGCCGCCCAATCCAAGCCCATCTTAGCGGTTTTTGGAACCTCGTGGTGTCACTATTGCAAGCAGTTGGAGCGCGAAACCCTGAGCGATTCCGAGGTGAGCAAAGCGCTGGAGGCGTGGGAGGTCGTAAAAGTAGACGCCGAATCGCCCAAGGGACGGACGATGGCGCAGAAATACGGCGTGCGCGGCTATCCGACGATGGTCTTCTTGCGGCCAAACGGAGAGGTCATCCAGTCGGAATCTGGGTTTGTTGCTAAGGAAGTTTTTCTGCCCGCGCTCGCGAAGATTTACGCGAAATCAAACTAGCGTCGTTTCATTTTCCACAGGAAACGATCCCGATTCTTCATTCGGGATTCCTAGGCCGGTTCGCGAGTATCCAGTCATTGACATCGCTAGTTTCCTCACCCTTTAGCGAAATATCGCAACTGGATCTAGCTTGCGCCAATTCTGGGGCGTGCCCACGAAATAGATCACCCGATCTTGACCTGGGGTAGTCCCACCGCGCCCCATAGAGTAGACCTGGACTGCCGTTCCCGTCTTGGATGGGTTGTCCGACTCTAGCTTTCCGGTTCCCGCCTCGTAGAACGATTCGCTCATCCAATCCTCGTATACATTCATGCTGGGAATGGTTACATTCCCGTCCTCGGCAACCCCAATCGTCATCACCCCGTCCTTGATCGGCCAGACGGCTTCCTTCCTCTCGCTAACGCGGATCAATCCGCGAAAACCGGCGGGAAGCTCAAATCGCAACGTGTGAACCTGTGAGTGGCCTCCGCAACCCATTGCGATGGAGATTATTAAGGCCGCTGCGCGTCCTCGCGCCACTCGCCGCTGGTCGTGTGGCGCTTGCTTGGAGTGTGCGCCCAGACCCAGATCGTGATTACGATTCTTCATTCGTGATTCCTAGGTGGACTTTACCTACAGATTCGCCATACAGGCATCGCAATGCCCATTACTATTGAGGAGCAACGCCACCGTTCTGAACGAGTGCCTTTTCGAAGTCGGCTGGCGTTCCAACCAAGAATTTCAGGTGAACGCCATCCAACCATTGCAATACCGCGATTCCACGCTTGTTTCTATGCGAGTTCGCCATCAACAGCGGCACATTCTCCCCGTTAATAGTTGCACTAAACGTTGCTACGACTTGACCCCCAAACTCAGATTGGACGAACGCATCAAGGGAACGCCGCTGAACAGTCCTTGCCTGTCGGAAAGAGATTACGTTCTCATCTTCAGCGAGAGGTTTGGTCGAATTCATGTTCACTTGGATAGTATAAATGCCGCTAGCTTCGGAAGGTAGTAAAAGTAAAAAGTGGCGTTCACCTCCGACCCGCCGCTTCACCAGGAAACACAGAGTGATGGTTGCCAAGGAGGCGCCCAAAATCACCATTTTAAGGGCAGGTCGGCGTCCTAGCTCTATACGCCGCCCCGTGGGCCGTGTGGCGCATTGTTGTAGTGTGCGCCCAGACCCAGATCGTGATTACTATTCTTCATTCTGGATTCCTACTTGGACTTTACCTACAAATTCGCCATAGGGGCCTGAGGGCGGCTGAGGTGCGCCCTTGGTGCTTGAACATTGTGATCCAGGGCCGCCATAATACGGTTATGCGATATCGCGGCCGGTTCATCATCGCGATTGGCGTCCTTCTCCTGGCTGCCGTAGTCGGGATGTGGAAATGGACCGAGCGGCCGCCTTACCGCTTTATGGAAGGTTCGAGGCTTTTTGTTCGCCGAGCAGGGGGCGTACACCGGCGATTGGTGCACTTACTATTACACGACGAAGCTAACGATGAAGGAAGTGAGTGAGCGGTTTGATCGAGATACCGAAAAAGGCGGGTTCCACGGCGGTTTCATGAGCCTGGATGATACCGTGTTGAAGCCCATGAGACACTCGGATCTGCCCCCGTATGTGCCGGTAGACCCCGGGGCCCGAACGGTGATCCACGTCCAATGGAAAGCCGGCCCGGCGGATAAAGTGCGTACTTGGTTCTACCGCCTGCGCTACCCAGAGCCCGTGGGCTACGTGTCCGGGGTTCCTTGATGGACCCAATTGAGAAAGACACGTCGAAGTGCCCGTTGGTCCTATGGGAAGGTAGGGCGACCGATCTGTTATCGGGTGGACTTGTCGGCTAGCACAAACTCACGCGCCCGAATCCTATCAAGAATTGCACTACAATCTCTTGCGGCACCTAGATACGTTGGGACGTAAAATGAAACACCCGTGCTCGGCCCACGTTTCGCCGATGCACTCAAGCGGAGCCAACCCTTAGAATCGGGGTCCAGCTCAATGAATGAAAGTTGCGTCGGGGATTGCAGGAAGCGCGTGCCGCCATTGACCTTCAAAAAGAGGTCCAACTTTCCGAGGTCGTAGCTGAAGTCGATGCGCCTGCTGTAATGGGAAGGTCTTTGGCACGTGAAAACGAAATCCTCTTGGAGCTTGACCTGTTGATCCGCAGCCAGCCTGCTCATTCGATCCAAGGCGCTGTTTGTCATCCTCCACGAACGGGCCGACTTCGCGGACAAGTAAAGCTCGACTGGCGAAGCCATCTTAAGCAATGGGTTTTCAAAGTCGGCAAGGATAGCAAGGGCTAACATAAACATGGTTCAAACAAATACTACCTTTCCGCATAGGCAAGGCCTGGGTATGGAGCGAGAGACCCGGAGGTGCTCGACCGGACTTGGGGGATGAGGACAGGGGTTGGCGTGCAGAGTGCAGAGCTTAATGTCGTAAACCCATTTGGGCAAAGCGCCGCTTCCCAGTTTTCGCGAAATGATCAAACTCTGCAAGCGAGTCAAACTGAGCACCCATTCGTTTAATTCCGCTTCCGCCTATCAATGTCCACTTTCCACCCTGAAACTCCCATGGCGCGCGAGATTGAAAGGCAAAGCTTGGCCCGAACCACAGTTTTCCCCTCTCGGGACTCGTAGAAATAAACATAATTTGTGTTATGACTGAAACATCCAAGTGGCGAGATGTTTCTATGAATCTTCGCTTAGTTTCAACGTCAAACTCTTCAAAGTCTCCGCCAGACGTCCTTGCTTCCACTTCAATTGAGGCCGGTTGTAGATACTCCACGATAGCTCGTCGGGCAGACACAACTGGATGACTTGATAGATTAAGGAATACCGACTGCAAACGTCGTACTTTCTCCTCATTTGGAAAGCTCCAGTGAGCTCCCCTCAACTCCTTGGCTAAATCTACATCCCTCGGTGAAAGCATGAGTATCAACACACTTAACATATCATGATCCCCTCTTGTATTCTCTCCAAGACCCCAGATCGGGATTACGATTCTTCATTCGGGATTCCTGGGTGGACTTTACCCACAGATTCGCCATACAGGCGGGGCCGGTGTATGGCGCGGGGGACCCGAAGGTGCCAAACTCTTGTCCCCTTCCACTCTTTGAGCCCAAACCTGGGGCATGTTGAGTCTGCGTCCGCCAAAATCCCAACGTTCCGAGCCAGTGGGAGAACCTTCGGGGCGTTCGGGAAGCCTTCCGGACGAGTGGGACGATCTTCCGGGTGGATCGGAGAGCCTTCCGGGGCGTTCGGAAGACCTTCCGGATGGATGGGACGACCGGACGGTCCGGAAGACCTTGCGGCTCGTCCGGAAAACCTTCCCAGCTGCCCGGAAAGTCGCGAGGGTGAATGTTTCGAAAATGTGGGAAAACTCCCTTGAAATTCGATGATCTCATGCGGTACAAATCGCGAACTGGCCTCCGACAGGCCAAGGAGGACCACCCTAAAATGGCAACTTACTTCCCCCGTGGCGACGACGATTTCGAAGCCTATCTGACTGCACTTTTGGTCGCCCTTCCCGGGGTGATGACGGCGCTAGGATTGCCCGCGACGTTTGATGACGCGTTGATTGCGTCGAAAACAACGTACTCCTCCGACCTTTCTGACCATCACACTCAGCAACTCGCGTCGTTCTCAGCTCGCCAAACCAAGGATGCGTCCAAAAATGCGGTCGAGGATGACCTCCAAATCGTACATGCTCAACTCGAAGCTAATCCAAACTTTACGGATGCGATGCGCGCTTCGCTCGGTTGGCCTCCGCGCGATACGGTTCGCTCGCCAAGTATTCCGGGAACGGATCAAGCGGTGATTACCGTGGGCACGAGCTATCCCCAGCATCATACAATCGGATTTGGACGGTTGACGGATGAGGGCCAATTCCGGAAAGGCAAACCAACTTGGGCGCGGGCGATTCGGCTTGTTTATGCGATCGTTCCCGTCGGCTCGCCTTGCCCCGGCATCGAAGACATGAACTATCTCGCTTCCGATACGGCGGCTCCCTACGATTGGGACATCGCGGCGGAGCACGTAGGCAAAGACATTTGGTATCGCGGCGCATTTGAGACCACGAAAGGCGAACTCGGCCCCTGGAGCGATCCCGCCAAGGGCACGGTTACGGGGTAGCCCTAAAGAAATTTTCGGGGCTCGCCGATTAATTTCTTGGGCCATGAGTAGGGGCGAATCGGAAACGGTTTGCCCCTCTCCTTTTTTAGGGAAGGGGAATCGCCGGGCTGAATGTGCTACCGTTTAGTTGTCGTGCTTGATCCGAACAAACCTGCCTTGGTTTGGCTCCGGTGTCCGGAGGACGGTATTGCTGCGCCACTGACAGGATTTGGGCAAAGGCTTAGTTTGTTTTCTAGAACTTACGGGAATCAAAAGCCCAATGCAAGAGAGCTTGACGCTGTTTCCTTCGACAGCTTAAGTCGCCTTCGTAGCAGTTCTTCCTTATCTGGGCTATGTGGCGGACCATGGCTTTCCAACGCTTGATCTGGCGAGCATCGTCTTCATGCCTTCGCCCCGAATAGTAGCGGCAATACCATTGAAACCAGCCGCGAGGATCATCACGGTGAATCCATCCCTTCTCTCGCCACACCGCGAGAGGTTGCGAAGCGTTGACCCCGAAAAAGTTTAAATGGTCATCTCGATGAGATGGGCAGAGTTTTGCGTTTTCGAACCATTCGGTTGGGAATTCACCTTTGCAGTCGGTTAGATACTTGCCACCAAAGACTCCCAGCTCTAGCATCTGCTTCGGTGTGAGTTCGGGAGTGAACTCTGGATCAAAATCCAAACCCATCGGGCGAATACGTTTGTAGACATAACCCTGCTGCATTAGGTCGTTGACGATTACGGTTACGATTTTAGGCACTCGGTAAAAATCCTTCCCAAATGCGACCTAACTTCAGACAAAGGTTGAACAAGTAGCGCTTGAATTCCATCAATCTCACGGTGATAGCTTGCCGCGGCACGCCCGCCGATCAAGATCGGGAAGTCATTCCCTAATCCAGCCCTGATGGAAGCAAATTCGGTAGTTAGGTCGGGGTCGCTCAAGGGGTAAACGACACTAAGAGCGAGGGCTTGAGCGGAACACTGTTGGGCTGCTCTGACGATCTCAGATGCTGGTAGGTTGGGTCCTAGATAAGTCACATTCCACGATTCCAGGGCGGCAATGACGGCGACGATGGATGCGCCTAGTTCGTGGATTTGGTTTTTGGGGGTGGTAATAAGAATCCGCGGTGCAGAAGGATCAACAACCAACGATCTCCTAGTCTCTTCCAGAAAAGACCTGATAACTGCGGAAGCTGCGTGCTCATGAGCTATCGAAAGTGTTGAATCCTCCCACCCATCCTCGATTGAAGCGATCAATGGGACGACTACTTCTTCAAGCACCGGCCAAACCCCGAGGGTTGCCACGGCCCGATTGAGCGTCTTAGTTAATCCCGCCGTGTCCATCAGTTTCAAGGCCGATAGCGCAGTATCGTTGAAGTTGCTTTGATCTATTGGCGCATGTGTGACGGCTTTCTCGCGTGAAGAAATCTGGCTTTCTTGAAGCTGCTGAGTGGTCATGCTCGCGATTTGACCAATGCTGTGGCCCCTGGCTACGAGGTCCCTCAGAAGGGTCAGGCGGACGATATCTTCTTCGCCAAAGGTGCGACGATTGGAGCCTGTGCGGGAAGGTGAGAAGGCGTTGTGACGCCTTTCCCATGCTCTTATTGTGTGTTGGTTTACGCCGGTGAGAGCCTCAACCGCCTTCATTGTGTATTGCAATCCCATCGCGTCTGAGCATATTGTAAACCAAACGTCTATGTTTTGTCAAGGGTTCTGGTGGCTCATTCTTATCCATTGAAACACATTTTCTCAAAAATAGTTAGACATGGGCTTGACAAAACTTAGACACATGCGATACAATACTTTCGTGTTGCCAAGAATCAATCTTGAAACTAGAGCAACAAAGGAAAAAGGAAAAAAATGAAAATCGCTAAAACAGTTTCAATCGCTTTGATCGGTCTTACCATGGTTGCTTCGGCATTTGCGGGCAATCGAACACCTGCAGCTGATATCGTAGATACAGCCGTTGGAGCCAAAGGCTTCACAACCCTCGTTGCCGCTGTCCAAGCCGCTGGCCTTGTTGACACTCTCAAGGGTAAAGGCCCGTTTACGGTTTTTGCTCCAACGGACGCCGCTTTTGAGAAACTTGAGAAGAGCAAGCCCGGAACGATCGCCATGTTGCTCAAGCCAGAGAACAAGGAGAAGCTTATCGCCATTCTCACGTATCACGTGGTTTCTGGCAAGGTTTTGGCCAAAGACGTTATGGGTTTGAACAACGGCACCAAGGTTAAGACCGTCAACGGAAAGTCGGTTTCAGTCAAGAACAAGCATGGGGTTTACATCAACAAGTCTAAAGTTGTAAAGACTGACATTCTCTGCACAAACGGTGTGATCCACGTGATCGATACCGTTCTATTGCCGAAGTAACAACCACTTTGCTCCCTCCTGAAGACCAGGAGGGAGCTATGACAGGAGACAAAAATGATTAGCTTATTCTCGGTTGCGGCAGTTTCAATAGCCGCACTCAGTATTCAAACATCTAAGACGCCCGCCAAGATGAAGTTCACGCAAATCGATACGCCTGGGTACTCCTTTGAGATCCCCGAAGGATGGAACTTCGGGAAAGAGACTCCTTGGGGTGCTCGCGACATAACGCCTAAAGCCGGTTTTGGAAAGATTGGCGCGATGACGGCCGGTCCGACAACGGCTAGTTGGGACGAACTGTACGAAACGAGTCTCTTCTTCATCCAACGCGAGGAAAAGGGGGTCGCATCGCCATTCAAAACAGGTAAGACAAAGCAAGGATTTGAATGCATGAGCTTCAACGTTACTAACAGCGAAGGGTTCGCCGATCGAAGGTACACCCTCTTGAAAAACAATGCAGGCAAAGCGCTGGCTCTCTCTGTGAAGATTCCTTCACGGGAACAAGAGTCGGAGTATGTCGCAATCTTTAAGCGAATGGTCGACTCAGCAAAGATCAAATGACGCGAAAAAGGTATGAAATCGTCGTAAGGGCGGATGTCGAGACGGTCTGGCGTTTCCACTCAAATGTGGCCGCGCTAGTTCTTCTGACTCCGCCAAACCGGAGGTTACGCTTTGACCCGACTGAGATTGAAGTGACGGAAGGGGCAACCCACCGATTGAAGTTCGGACTAGGCCCTTTTTGGATGCGCTGGGACGCGGTGATTTCAGAAGTTGCGGCGCCGGCTCGGTTCCGAGATACTGCTCTTAGAGGCCCGTTTAAGAGTTGGACTCACTCGCATGAGTTCGTTGAACACGAGGATGGAACCAAGATCATTGACACGATTGAATACGAACCACCACTCGGGATTTTCGGTGGCATCCTTGAGAAACTGATGATTTCGAGACAACTCGATCAGTTGTTTGCCTTTCGGCATGAGATCACGCGTCAACAACTGAGTTAAGCAATTGTGACGAGATGTGCTACGGTTAGGGGTCTTGCTTGATCCCCGCACTCCCGCCCTTGTTTTGGCCCCAATGGATGGGGTTACGGATGCGGCTATGCGGGATTTTCAGGGTTCTTTTGGGGTTTTCTCGTACGCTGTCACCGAATTCCTGCGGGTTAGCACCGAGGCGATTCCGGCTAAAGTTTTTCGGCGAGAGGTTCCGGAGCTAGCCAGCGGGGGGCTGACCTCGACCGGGATGCCCGTTCAGGTGCAAATCCTCGGCGGCGATCCGGGGCGAATGGCGCAGTCGGCTCTTACGGCTTGGAAGGCCGGAGCGAAAGCGATTGACATTAATTTCGGGTGTCCCGCGCCAACGGTGAATCGCCATGACGGCGGGGCCTCGCTTCTGTTGCATCCTTGTCGGATTCGCGAGATTGTCTCGGCAGTTCGATCTGCCATCCCTGATGAGATTCCGGTTTCGGCGAAACTGCGCCTAGGATGGGACTCAGTCGAGCCGATTTATGAAAATGCGCAAATGTCCGTGGAAGGCGGGGCTTCTTGGCTGACGATTCATGCCCGAACCCGAACCCAAGGCTACGCGCCGCCCGTTTACTGGTCACCACTTCGCCGGGTTCGGGCTCAGGTCGGTGTGCCCGTAATCGCCAATGGCGATATTTGGAGTTTGGATGACTTCCAGCGATGCCGAGATGAGACCGGGTGCGGACATTTTATGATTGGGCGCGGAGCTTTGGCAAATCCACTCTTGCCCCATTTGATCGCGTTTGAGCTAGGAATCGGGCCTACGGTTGCCTTTCGTTTCGAATGGGCTGAGCAATTTCGCCAGTTGGTTTCATTCATCGAAAAGCACGAAGGCGGCCCCTCGGTAAAGTCGCTCTTAAGATTGAAACAATGGATGAAGATCGCTCAGAACATCCATGGGTTTGAGGGGTTCCATGAGTTGAAGGTTACTCAGAATTTGGGGGAGTTTTTCGATGTGCTCAAGAGGAGTGGCGCAGCTAACTAGTCTTTGAAGGGCACACTCACATATCTGGTTTCCTCAAAGAAATTATCAGGGAACTCACCGTCAGATACCCTTCGAGAAACGACAAGACCGGCCTTAACGTGAATAACGCATTTGTAGCTGCCTCCAGCATCACTACCAACGATGACATATCTGACGGTTGTTGAGTTGATCTTAACAACCGACGCCTCATGTGGATCGGCTAAATCGGCGTAAACAGAGAAGGGCACGCCGACTCCCCTTCCGGCCTGCTTGATTGCAATCTTGGTAACAATGGGTGTTGCCGCATGCTCTGAGCCACCCCAACGCTCAAAGCTCACTTCAGAAGCCTCACACTCGATTTCAATAGAGTTTTGACCCGATGCCCCACGAATCGTCTTCTCCTGTTTACTATTTTGCGATTGAAAGGCGCAGGCGATAAAGAGGGCTAGAAACGGAATGAAACGCATAGACCAAGTTTATCCACAATCATCCGCCGCCCCACCATCCACCTCTTTCCCGGCCTTGACCAGAGGAATCTCCTTCCCATTTACCCAAACTCGTTCCGGTCCCATCGCCGCCCAGTTCGCCTTTCGCTCAAAAGGCGAACTGTTCATGATGAGGAAATCGGCTCGAAAACCAACCGCAACCTGTCCGATTTCGCGCTCCATTCCCATCGCAAATGCACCCGAAACCGTGTACGCCTTGAGAGCCTGATCCACCGTAATATTTTGGTGAGTCATCCAGGGTTTCCCCGTCAAAATCTGGCCCGTCACGGCCGTCTCGATGCCGAGCCAAGGATTCGCCGTAACTACCGGCCAATCGGAGCCAAATGCCAAAACCGCACCCGATTTCAGGAGGTCCCTATACGCGTAGCTGGTTTGGCTTCGCTCGGTTCCAATGACCTCTTCACAATACTGCCCGTCGTCGGCTTTGTGAAAGGGTTGCATCGAAGCGATGACGCCCAACTTGGCGAATCGGAGGATATCGGCCGGGGCGAGATGCTGGCAGTGCTCAACCCGAAATCGCAAATCCTTCAATCCGGTTGCATTCGTTTCGTACAGGTTTAGTGTTTCAGAGTTAGCCCGATCTCCAATAGCGTGGAAGATCACCTGAAGGCCAGCATCGGCGGCATTCTTTATTCCGCGACCGTAGGTGCCATCTCCAAATCCGGGGCGAGCAAGGCCAGTTGGGCTCGTTTGATCGGGTAGCGGTTTAGTAAAGGGGGCGAACATGAAGGCAGTGCGCGAGCCGAGCGTTCCATCCATATAACCCTTCAAACCTCGCGCCTGAACCCAGCCGCTGACGGGCGAAAATCCCTGGGCAAGCGTGACATCGTTTGTCCAACTCGAAGCCGTCGAAAAGAGGGAGAGCCGAATCGTGGGAGCGGCCTGAGCGTACCGGCGATAATGACCGTAATCAACGGAGCTTCCGATTTCGCTTGCCGCCGTTATGCCAAGCGAGTTTGCCATCCGAACCGCTACCTTGAACGATTCATACATCTGATCGGGGCTTGTTGGGGGGAGCCGGAGCAAGCCCATCGCGGTCTCTCGAAGCAGCCCGGTCGGCTCACCGGAGGCATCGCGATCCACCGACCCGCCATTCGGGTTCGCCGGCCCATCCTTCGTAATCTTCATCAATTCTAGGGCCTTTGAGTTCAAGAGCACGCTGTGCCCATCCATTCGAGTGAGAGCCGCAGGGTGATCGCCCGTCACTTTGTCCAGCCATTCTCGGGTTGGTTGAGCCTTGTCCGGCCATCCATCCGCCGACCAGCCCGACCCAATAATCCACTGCCCCGGCTGCAATCCTCCCGCCCAGTTCTCGATCCTTTGAAGGAAGTCCGCCCGATCTTTCGTCCCGGCCAAAAGCAGCGAGTTCAGCCGAATCCCCCCGCGCATCAGGTGCATGTGCGAATCAATCATGCCGGGTAAAACAACTTTGTTCGCGGCGTCCACAACCTTGGTGTTGGGGCCAACCAGGTCGGCCCGAACTCGCCCCACGCTCACAAATCGCCCGTCCCGAATCGCGATGGTAGCATTACGAATCGTTCGCCCATTGGTCCAAAGCGTGGCATGATCCAAAATCAGATCAGCGGGAGGCGGAGCCAGAGCGGTTAGAAGAGCGAGGAGCATAGTGTTAATTTACCGCCCTGCAACTCAACTGGGGGTTGAATCGTATTGAAATCGTGGCAAACCGGACTTACACGGAAAAGGAAGTTTTGGCGCTACTGCGCCAAGCGGCTTCGTATCACGCCAACGATGTGCCTGCGAGTTCTAGTGGCCTTGCTGAAGAACAGGTTCGCGCGATGGCCATTGACCTAGGGATTTCGCCCGAAGCGATAGATATGGCTATGCGAACCGGCGCTGAGAAACCGAAGACACATTGGATCGAGCGCGCCATCGGCGCCCCCATCTCCCCCGAACTCGACATCACCACCGAGGGCGAGGTGGATGCCGAAATGTGGGCCGAATTTATTCACACGCTCCGGAAGCGATTCGGAATGACCGGAAACATCAGCACCGTCGGCAAAACCTACGACTGGACGACCGGCGACGCACAGTTGATGGCCGCAACCGTTTCCGCCACGGGAAAAGCGGGTCGTACGCGCTTTCGAGTGACGAGCGACGGCTGGGGCGCGCTGTTCCTATCCACCTTTCCGCTTTTGCTGTTCGTTGGCTTCATGGGGTGGGATTCCCAGCCGCTATTGATTCGCCTGGGCGCGGTGATTCTCGGGATGGCCGCCTACTATGGGATCGTCATGCGAATGCTTATCGGCGGGATGTTTGCTCGGCGGCAACAGGCGATTTTGGACGCAGCAGAGGAATTCAAGCGGGCTTTGGCGGAATCAGACGCCACGACCCACCTGGATGTGGTGTCCCTCGCACCGGCAAATGACATTGCTCAAGCAGAACAGGTGGTTAGCCAAACAAATTAGCGTTTACTCATTCGGCTGTTTGAGCTATTCAGTTCAAGTGATTTGGAATCGCCTCTTGACAAAAAAATCTAAACCTGGTATAATTTTCGCCTGTCTATGAGAATTACTCAAAGGCGCTGACGGCGATTGGATTGGGGCAACCTTTTCACCGCCCCAGTGAAACCAAACAATATCGTCGTCGTGGGCTGCATGCCCCCATCTCCTATCATCGCACCATTTTCGCGTGGGCCGAAGCTCGTGGGTTATCGTATCACAACGTTCAACCCCCATTGGCATCAACTTGTCCACGCCTGACTGCTTTATCGCTGGGCCGATTGCGTTTATCGCGAGCCGCTTAGCCAGGTGGAAAGTTAACGCAACTTCCTGGCGAGGCCACCGCTGTATTCGCCTGAACCTTGTCCGGAATCTCGCTGGTCGTCAATGTTGCCCTGCCTCACCTCAGATTTTTGAAGCTACCGGGTTCCGAAGCACCTTAGTGCGAAGTGTCCCGGTTGAATGCGCCAGTTATTGTCAACCGGGACGTCGTGCTAACGCACTTTGAACCCGGTAGCTTCGGCTTATTAGGCGCAGAAAAAATCCACGACCCCCAAAGGAGTAACAAAAATGAACTATACAAACATCTTAAAGTCAGTTACGCAGCGCCTTCCGCTCCCTAACCAGGTGCGGAATAGCGCCCGTGGCTATGCCTATGCCGTAGATTCATGGACCCTCCTCGACCGATTCCTTATCTTAGGAAGCGAGGATGGAACCTACTACGTATCGCCGCAGAAGCTCACGGTTGAGAATGCCGATAACCTGATTGCACTGATCAAGACCGATGGCGAGGCCGTCGTATCGAAGATCGTGCAGATTAGCGTTGGCGGGAAGGCACCAAAGAGTGATCCCGCGATCTTTGCTTTGGCGCTCTGCGCCTCGTATGGGAACGAAGCCACGCGGTCGGCGGCATTGCACGCTCTTCCTCGGGTTTGCCGAACGGGGACGCACATGTTCGCCTTCGCCGAAGCGGTTTCGAGCATGCGAGGGTGGGGAAGGGGTCTGCGAAAGGCGGTCGGACGTTGGTACAACGGTCAGCCGGTTGAGGCGCTTGAGCTTGCGGCGGTTAAGTACGTCCAGCGAAACGGTTGGTCTCACCGAGACCTCCTGCGTTTGGCGCACCCGAAGCCGGTGGATGAAGGTCATCTTTCGCTATATAAGTGGATCGATGACGGCGAACTCCCCCTCGCCACTCCGGGGGAGAGGGGGCCGGGGGGTGCGGGGCTTCGACTCATTCGCGCTTCTTCGGCTCTGGCTGGGCTTTCCGCGAAGGAAACTGCAACGCTTATTCGTGAGAATCGGATTCCGAGGGAAGCGGTTCCTACGCATCTGCTTGCGGAGGCTGAAGTTTGGGAAGCACTGCTTGAGGCGATGCCGATTACGGCTTTGATTCGCAACTTGGGAACTCTGACGAAGGTCGGAGCGCTCACGCGATCAAACCTGAACATGGTGACCAAGCAACTCACCGATGCCGAAAGGCTGAGGCTGGGCCGGGTGCATCCTTTGGCGATTTTGAACGCGCTTGCAACCTACGCAAGTGGGGGCGGAGTTCGTTCAGGAGCACAGTGGGAGCCGATCACGGCGGTGGTTGACGCATTGAACCAAGCGTTTTACGCGGCGTTCGTTGCGGCAAGGCCGACAGGCAAGCGATTGCTGATCGGCCTCGACGTTTCTGGATCAATGGTTGGGACCAGGGTAGCCGGAATGGCCGCCCTGGATTGTCGCCGAGCCTGCGGAGCAATGGCGCTCGTGGCGGCGGCAGTTGAAGACGCACCAACGTTTGTTGCGTTCGATACGGAGTCGTATCCCTTAACCTTGTCCAGGAATCGTCGGTTAGATGACGTGGTTGACCTTCTCGCCCGAACGGGTGGAGGGGGTACCGACTGCGCGCTCCCGATCAAATACGCGATCAAGAACAAGATCGAGGTGGACGCGTTTGTGATTTACACAGACTCGGAAACCTGGGCAGGAAGTGAGCATCCAGTGGCGGCCTTGCAGCGCTACCGCAACACGATGCGCGTCCCGGCCAAGATGGTGGTGGTGGCGATGGCCGCCAACCGCTTCTCGATCGGCGATCAGCGCGATCCGAACATGCTGAACGTGGTGGGACTAGACCCAACCGTCCCCGCCGTAATCGAGCAGTTCTTAGCGTGATCTAGAACAGGCTTCCAGCCTGGTGAAAGAGGGCGAACTCCGAAAGAGTTCGCCCTCTTCACTGTTCATCAGACTTTGGCTGTGCGTTCTGGCAAAGCGATGTCTCTTGCTCGCAGATACGAACAGGCTCTAAGTTGGTTTTAGCATGGTTCTCAGATCATCGAAACTCTTCTGTAGCGCCTCAGCCCCAGCAACAATTCCTTTCGTCCTCGCCGCTACCGTTTGAGTATGCTCATTAGACCGAACTACTTGATATTCTTCGGCGGGGAGCCCCTGCACGATCACCGGCAGAATTGATTTCAAAACCTTAACCCAGGCAGCCACGGCTTCTGGGCCCTCCGCCTTTATCCACTGGGAATCCAATTCAAACTCGTGTGGATCTCTCACTGGCCTTCCGGCGATTTCCTCACGAAGTTCGCCGACGACCCGGACCAGGAATTGCTTTGACGCAGGATAGTCAATCAGTTTTAGTTGCTTTGCCTGGAGTTCTGTGAGTCCAGGTGCCGTGACAGCGTTCTTGATTTCATGCTTCACCTTATCGTACGCCCATCCCAGTGTTTGGACCGTAAATATGTGGCCAATGCTCAAGCTGCCGGGAAAAACATTATTGTATGTTCCATCTGACTCGAAGATATCGCCTTTAGCACGAATGGCGGTCTGAAGGTCGCCAGCAAATGCGCATAACATTTGTCCTACTTGGTCTGCAAAAAGTGAAGTTGATGGCTTACGTGTATTGTCTCGTCTATGGACATACTCTATGCCCTTGTCGTCAAACTCACGCTTGATTCGAATCTGCACGGAGTCATTGCTTCTACGGTCCCAAGCCACAATCGAGTTCTGAGTGTTGTTTCCGGCAACAATCGCGGGAATGCTCTGTTGGTTATCTACAACAATGATACGCGCAAGAACATTGACGTTTGCGGCATCAGCGGCGCCCGCCGCATGCACGGCCCCGGTGGTCTGCGCCCCGTTTACGATTGAAACGCCGTGGATTCGAATAGCATCACCTTCAATGGTCGCTTTCTTGGTCACCAGCGTGATTCCGTTGTTTAGCACAAAGAACTGGCTCGGATCTGACTCAACCGTGCTCTTAATCCTATTATTCACATTCCCAGTGACCTTTCGAGCCCCTAGGAAATCGCGAAGGTTTGCGCTAAACAAGGCATTGCCATGAGCTTCGTAGAGTTCGAAAAGCCTGGCCCCGTTAATGGACAGAACATACGCAGACCACCCAGTGCCGGTTTCACTTATGCGTTCAGAGGCTGGCAGAACTAGCTCGTCACCAACTTGAATTGACCCCAAAGAAGTCAAGTGAAGAGCCTCGATTCTTCTGAGACCAAGTTCTACAACTTCAATTTCCGCATCTTTCGTAATCTCTAAGCCATTAACGAGTTGTCGAACGGTCTTCAGTTCGTTATCCACGTTTACCGACTCAAAAGCATTGTGGGCATAAGCGAAGATAACCTTGGTGATCGTGTTTTTGTCTAGGCCGTCCCGAAGGAGTTTGGCATGGCTGCGGATCGCATCCGGAATTTCGTCTACCGGGCTTCGCAACAACCAAGCTGCGGCAGTGTTCAGATCGCTTGCCTTGTTAGAAGGTGCGTTCGATTTCCCCCATGTGGCGCTAGTGTAACCTTGAGCTATGCACGCTACCCCTTCCGCTTCGTCAATATAGATGATGTCTGCTTTTTTATCCGCTGGGTCGTCAGTTAAGCTATCTGTGGCAAATGTCGTAAGGTCTTCTACACCCAGGTGCAAGGCGACGGCGAAAAGAGGTAAAGCATTGTCGCCATAGGAAGCCAGCGCTTGCTCGGCCTGTAATGTGTTGATGAAAGAGAATGTGCCCGCGAGATCTTCAGGAGTTGCCATCTACGAGCATAACTGTACCTGCGAAAGGGGATTTCGAGGCAGTTAACGCACTCGCATCATGCCCGTTTCATCCTCCCCACATTTCAGGCGGCGGTTGTAAATCGCGCCACAAACTCGCCTGCCAAGTAGCCCGGAAGCAACGGCCAGTTCATGTGTGGCGCTTTTCCGATTGGTTCGCCTGGGGCTCCGGGTGGCCTCCACTGGCACAATTGGCCTCAGTCAAGCGTTTCGGCTAAGCATGTCCGATGATCCCCTCGGAACTCACTCCAACGCCATCAGAACCCCCAACACCACCCGCAGAAGACTCGCAACACCTTCCAGAAAACCCAACACTCTCGGAGACCGATATCGGTTCCGGAAATGCCGAGAGTGGCTTCGGAAGGCTCGCAATTGCCTTTGGAAGCAACTTCCGGGAGCACTTGATTCCCGAAATGAATCGCGTCCCTACAGGACGCCTTTGGATTCGCACCTCCCCGACCGATGGTCGGGGCTACTGTCTTGCTGGCCCGTTGGGCCTTCGGAGCCTAACCTTGACAGCCGCTGGACCAGGCCCGAAGGGTCGAGAACATAGTAGCCCTGACCAACGGTCAGGGTGTGAAACCCCGTTTTTGGGCGTCCTGAAAGGACGCGATGTTACTTCCAACAGTTGGGATCGAGCGCCAATATGAATCGCGACCTCCCGGCAAGGCCTATCGCCCGAAGAGCGCGCGTTCTTCAGTGCAAATCGGATACGGTTTAGGGGTCAGGGGCCATGTTAGATTCGATATCCCCTGCATCCCCTGCCTGTCCCCGGGGATACCGTTTGAGCTAACATAACTCAGATGCCCGGAAGGTTCGACCAACCAGCACGAGAGATCTCCGAGAGTGAGTTCGTAAGCAGCAAACGCCCCGGTCGCACTTAAAGTTGTGCGTGCCGCTTCCGGGACCGGCAGCTTCAAAGTTAGACCATAAGGGTCATTCGCTAGCATTTTGACCAACGTGCCATTCAAGTCTGAACTTGCCGGAGAGTGCGTGCGCTCAAGCTCGACCGCCCACTCCATTTTCACTGTGTTCTTCGCTTTCGACTGGCACGAGAGGTAAACCTTCTGGCTATCTGGATTTTGTAGGATGAGGTAGCGAAGATTCGCCGTCCCAACGGGGAAGAGAAGCGTTATGGCCTTCGCGTTAAGTGTTGTATAAAAGGCGTGTTCGGGGGTGGGGTTCTTCGGTTGACCGAACTGACTCCGTTGCAAAGCTATTTCTTCTAGGTTTACGGGCCCGATTGTAAGCGTTTGAGATGCGGCCTTGCCACCGAGCGAGCAAGACATGATCAAAGGAATTGCGCAGAGTCCGAGGCCCCAACCTCTTGGGTAGCGATAACGATACTTCATCGGGTTTCCTAAGTTGACTTTACCTACGGATACGCCAAGCAGATCCCACGAGTTCGCTGCATTCGTCGGAGTTGAAAGAGTTTCCAACCACCCGTGCTACGCAAAGTTCACTTCCGCCTGTACTTGAACGGTAAGCCAAGGCGAGTTTTGTTGGTGTCTACCAAGTCGCCCCGGCTGTCTATGTCAAAAGTGAGGACATCTGTTGCCTTCTTTGACTCATCAGCCAGAACAAGTTTCCCCTTTTCTAGCTTCCAGGTGCCTCGCATCTCAACTATCAGTTCCATCACGTAGGTGTTGTCCTCAAGCAGTTGGAGGTCGGTCGGACGCGAGTTGTCGGGCTTGGTGGTGGGCACCAATGGGACGCTGATGTAGCTGCCAACCAGCTTTTGCTCGGCGGCGGAAACCGTCGAAGCGGCCGCAACCGCGGGTGTTGCACGTTTAAACTCGATTTTGATGTCCTTCCCGACATCGCTGACGACGGTTAGCTTCCCTGTGTCTTCAAACGTTGCCGACAAGGGCTTGCCTCCCAGGAAGAACTGAACCGCCGACCCCCGCATTTCGGATTCCATTTCTGCACCCTCCTTGCCCTTGAAGCTCTCGATCCCAAGTTTGATCACTTTTCCGCTCTGCGTCAGCTTGCCTTCAAAGGCGTCTCCTCCCATCGAGAGAGTGAACCGGTGGTCTGGCTTGATGGACAGTCTGAACGGCGCGAAGGCTAACGCTTTTTGTTCGAACTGGCTGATTCCGGGGCCGCTTATGGTGCCTTTCCAATCACCAACGAGGGATGGTGGCGCGTTGCTACAGCCCATCGCAACGGCGACGAGCACCAGCCATAGAGATAACCGCTGAGATCGCATGAACTCACTTTACCGGATCACGCCATGCAGCCTACTTGGCGGAAGAGACAGGTGTATACTCGCAACATGAAGAGCGCCTTTCGAATCGGGGTTATTGCCCTTAGCGCGGTTGGGCTTACCGCAGTCGGCTTGGGCCAATGGAGTGTAACCAACGTTCACCCCGAGGGTGCGAGCGAATCGGCGATTTATGGCGTTTTTGGTGGTAGCCAGGTTGGCTATGCTTCCGTTAATGGAATCTGGAGTGCGAGTAAGTGGAGTGGTACTCCGGAGTCGTGGGTCAATCTCAGCCCCGTCGGTGCTACCCAGTCTTATGCGCTTTCAACCAACGGAGCCAACCAACTAGGTGCGATTTGGTTCGGAGATGACCATCACGCCACCCTTTGGGGCGGCTCTCCCGGTTTGTATGTGAACTTGACCCCAGTCGGTGCGGCAAGATCGGAAGGGCATCGGAGTTTCAACGGTATTCAGGTTGGTGCGGCAAGGTTCAACTTCATACGGAAGGCGGGCATGTGGACAGGATCGGCGGCTTCTTGGGTCGAATTGCATCCGGCGGGCGCTGTTGAGTCCTTCGCGTACGATACCGACGGCGTTCAGCAAGTGGGCGGCGCCAATCTTAACTCGATTTATGGAGCGAGCCTGTGGACCGGCACGGCCGCTTCGCATGTGAGCCTCCATCCGCCAGCGGCATCTCAATCGTATGCGTTAGGGGTTGACAGTGGGCAGCAAGTGGGCCATTCCGTTCTTTCACGTTACTCTCACGCAAGTTTATGGTCGGGGACGGCAAGCTCTTGGGTTGACCTAAATCCGGCCGGGGCGAGAAGTTCGATCGCGTTTTCGGTAGATGGCGGGCAGCAAGTTGGCTCCCGTGTTCTCCACGATGGAAGTGTTAGGGCCGGCATGTGGACGGGGACGGCGGCATCCTGGGTAGATCTGCACGCGTATCTTCCCGCGCACTACTCAATGTCGGAGGCGATTTCTGTTTGGAGTGACGCTACGACGACCGTGATCGGCGGCTACGCAATCAACACCCAAACTCAACGCAAGGAGGCGATTGTTTGGAGATCGGCGGCGATGGAGTTCACGTTTACCTTGGACAAGACGACGATTGCCGGGCAGAACTCGGTTCTGGCCACGACTTCCATGCCCGAAGTTCGACCGACGAACACCGTGTTTAGGATCAGCGATAACAGTTCGCTCGTATCAACTCCTTCGATTTCGATAATCCCGGCAGATCGGTTCTCAAACTCCTTCCGAGTAACCGTCAGCCCGGTTACGCATCCGGTGACCACGACGATTTACGCGAAACTTGGCCCATTGACACGCTCCCAATCTCTCACCCTCATCCCCCTCTATCCTACGGCGATGGCCTTTACTCCAAATCAGGTGTCAGGTGGGAGCCCGGTTTCGTGTCGAGTGGTAATGAATGGCGTTGCGGGACCGGAAGGCAAGATCATTGCACTTACCGACAACTCGCCGTTTGCGGAGACTCCCAGCGGAGTGAGAGTTTTGTCGGGCGCTAACCAGGCTTCTTTTTCAATCCTGACGTCGGCGGTTGCGACGCCAACGCTGGTGGTTGTAACGGCTAGCGCCGGCGGCGGGGCAAAGACGGGTGTTTTCCGGATCAATCCTTAGGATCGCTAAAACGGTGAGTGCGCTCTGAGCCAGTGTTTGGCGCGGTCTCTGTTGGAGAGTGGCAGGCGATCCACAATATTGCCGGTCCAAACGCGACTTCCCGAAAACCAGTTCATCAAACTCGACATGGCGCGCCGGGCCGATGATGAAAGCATGGCGGTAGATAGCGAACTCAACGTAGGGAATTCCTGTATGCAAGAAGCTACAACTTTGGACCAAACCGCACCAACAAAGACAAACGCGAGGCCACCTATTCTATGTCTACGATCAAGGGTTTGCTCGCGTTTCCAGTGCGATCAATTGCCGTAATCGCAATCTGGCCCCTTTCGGCGTCAACGCTGTGTTTGCGAATATCCACAATCGGATCCCCGGTGATTCGAATCGTCTTCCAAACATTTTCCTTCAAAGCCGAAACCACAAAAAATCGAATGGGCTCATCGCCCGCACGCCAGATCACTGTCCAGTACGAATCATAGGCAACCACCTTCGACAAAACGGGTGCACCGGGGGCTTCGGAATCTAGCCAGGGCGATGCCGGCGGCAGTGCCTTAGTCGAGTAAGGGCCAGCTAGGAGGGCATCACTGATTCCGTTCCAGTTCTTCATGAGGCATTTCATGCTGAAGTGTATATTCCCGCCCGCCTTTTCGCGGGTCAGTTTGATTTGGTTGACTACCTCGCTACAGGGCCAGTTGCCATTGTTCGGGTCGGTGCGACCCGTGTAATTCCCCGGCCATAGGTGGCGGCCTTTTGGATTGTTTTCGGCCCAATAGTTCAGCAAGGTGGGATAGGCTTGGGGCGTTTGTTTGATCGGCCAATAGAGCTGGGGCGTGAGATAATCACACCATCCTTCTTTGAACCACTTCAAACAATCCGCATAGAGATCGGCGTATTGGTCAACCCCCGCCCTGATGCCTTCCGGTTGGCCCGGGCGATAGATTCCGAAAGGGCTGATGCCAAACTTCACCCAAGGCTTTTCCTTCTTGATTTCGCTATAGACGTTTTGGATGAAGTCATCTACGCTCTTGCGCCGGAAGTCCCCACGATCTAAGTCCCCACCCGCGTCTTTATACCGCTTCCAACTCGGCCCATCCGGGAAATCTGTGTCTTTCACTTTGTATGGGTAGAAATAGTCGTCAATATGGATGCCATCCAGGTCATAACGTTTCACCACGTCCATCATCACATCCAAAGTTCGTTTTTGAACATCCGGCTCCGATGGATCCATCCATTCGTAGGTTCCGTAGGTTTTCACGAGGCCGGGGTTGGTCTTGCCAATGTAACTGGGGGCCTTGGGTCCCTTCGCGGCGGGATGCCAGGCGCGGTATGGGTTGAACCACGCGTGTAACTCCATTCCGCGTCGGTGAGCTTGTTCGATGGCATAGGCCAAAGGATCCCACTTCGGATTCGGTGCTTTCCCCTGCTTGCCCGTTAGATATTCCGACCATGGCTCGATCGCGGAGTCATACATGGCATCGGCGTGGGGCCGAACCTGAAAAATAATCGCGTTGAGCCCAAGCATTTGGGCTTTATCCATAATTGCCCGCATCTCTGTCATCGCTTGCCCGGTCGGAATGCCTCGCTTGGAAGGCCAGTCAATATTATCAACAGTAGCAACCCAAATCCCGCGAAACTCCCGCATCGGGAGAGGGACTTCCACTTGCTTAATGGGCTCGGGCGCGCAGGCCAAGGTCAAAGCAAGGAGGGGAAACATTACAGTTAAAGACGTCCGAAGCAATGCTTCAGTATCCCTACGGTTTGGATTTGGCGCTGAGATAGGCTTTCGCTCTCTTTACCACCATCGGATTCTTGCTCTTCAATAGGGGCACCACAAGTTTCGGTGCATCGGGGTGGTCAACGATCATGGCAATGTGAATGGCGGCGTTATCGTCATTCCACTCGCTCCTTTTGAACAGATGGAGCCCCGCCGACCAAATCTTGGCCTTTTGTCCAGGGGAGAATTTCTTGACTAAGGTTAGGATAGCTACGGCGCGAAGGTGGACGTATCCGGGGTTGACGGGGTCGTTAGAGGCGATGTAGCCACACAGCTTGGCGAGATCGGGATCGGAGATTGTGCCCGAAGGCTTGACTCGATCTTTGACATCAAGAATCTCATAGTAGGCGTCTTTGCTTGCCATGCCTACGCTGGCCGCTTCGGCCGAGCGTTGCCTTAACGAAATCTCGGCGGCCGGATCCCGTTGGCATCCAACCGCAACAGCAAGCAGGGGGATCAACCACTTCACCTTTGGACTTACCGCTTGAAGCTTGAGCCAAGTTCCATAATAGAGCAAGTAATGGCCGCCCTTCGAATCGCCGAAATCTTCACCAGCATTCAAGGCGAAGGAATCTGGGTCGGCCAGCCTTCGACTTTCATACGGGTAAGTGGTTGCAACCTCAGATGTGTTTGGTGCGATACTCCCTACGCATCATGGAACCCGGAAGGGCCGGTTCTTTCGATTGACGAGATCGTTGACCAGGTAATTTGCGAGCATGTGGTCCTAACCGGGGGAGAGCCGATGCTGTTCGACGGCTCAACTGAGCTATGCCAAAAACTGAGAGAAAAGGGACATACAATAACGGTCGAGACGGCTGGGACGATTTACCGCGAACTAGCTTGCGATTTGATGTCCATAAGCCCAAAACTCGCCAACAGTGATCCTATCGGCGACGGATGGGAGGTTCGACATCGCGAAACAAGAGCCAATCGCGATTCGTTAACTCAACTGGCTGAACACTACAACTGCCAATGGAAGTTTGTGGTGAACCCCGAAGCAAACCTCGATGAGCAGATTAAAGAAATCGAAGAGATCATTGCCCCCCTCGCCGCCTCCCAAGTGTTGCTCATGGCCGAAGGCACGGATGCCAACACACTCCACCACCGCGAGCGCATTCTCGTCCCCGTTTGCATCGAGAAGGGATGGAGACTCTCGCCACGCCTCCATGTTGACCTTTTCGGAAACAACCGCGCAACCTAAGCGCACGCGCTGAATGGAGTTACGCTAAAAAAATGGCTACCGCAATAAGACTCGAACTTATGACATGCTGATTAAGAGTCCCACTTGGCACTCTCCACCAACCCCTAAAACCTCTCCACCTAGTTCAAAATCCACACCACCCCGTTTCAAACCGTCCATCCCTTCCATCACAAAACGCCCCGGTGAGTACACGCTATCCCCCGATCTTACGACCTATCGCGGCAAAGAAAGGCTCAGTCGCAACCCCAATCCCCTTCACTCCCGCTTTCTGAATATGAGGAGTCTTCGGACCGCCACTAAACAGCGTTATCCCCCAAGCAATCAAGATCGCTCCCGCCGACTCATACCACTTCTCGGCTTTCGTGCTATTCGAGTTCGCGTCCTTAACTTCCAAAGCGACCTCAGACTTCGCCACGTTCACAATCGTAACGCTAACCGTAGCATCCGCCTTCGTCTTAGGCCCTAATCCAACCCAAACAGATCGAACCCGCCAAGATACCGTTCCGGCACAAACATAGTCGGCTCCAACCCGTTTCCCAAACTCCAACAGCTTCTTGGCGTCGGGAATCAAAGGAACCTGTCCTGGGTCCTCAACTGTCAAAGGTATATCACCGTAATTCAATTCCTTCCAAGCCGCCTTGGATATCACATCCGAGATCACCTCGCAACCTCCCCGAACCTCAAACAACTTCTTAAGCAAAGTTTGAACAGTTGATATCCCGGCCTCACTTGTTCCTTTCTCGTTCTCCGCAAACGTCCAAGGATAAATCGCCACCTTTGGCACCTTGATAGGTTCTTGCGCCCTCCCCATTGATGGCAAGACACACAGCAGAAGGCTAACGACGATTAAGAGTTGTTTCATGATTGCTCGCGAAGCTTACTGCTTAATCCCATTAAGTCCGTTAAAACGACCGCAAACTCCCGTAACTTCAGAAATCCCTTGCTCACCTTCCCTAAACCGTTCCTCGGAGACCTCAACTTGGATGTTCGCAAAGTTGGTGGGCTGCAGTAAAAAGGCCCCGGCAACAAGAGTCGCCGAGGCAGGAGGCTAACGCGAATCGTGCAAGCGCGTTAAGGCGAAGGGGGCAGGGGCTTCCAGCTGGGGTCAGCGTCAAGATAAGGATAGTTATTGAGATGGCGAAGGACCCGACTGCAACTCAGGCCCAAAGGGCCGAAAGAGTAGAGCGAAGGCCGAAGGCCCGGTTACAAGGTGCGAGAAATGAAAGGCCCCAAAGGGGCGACAGAGTCCGACTGCCGAGGTATTGAAGATCGGGGTGTGACCTTATGTGCCGAGCAAGGCTTTCATTCTGTCGCCCTCTCAGGGCTTTTTGGGTGCACGCGCCCGGGTTCCTTCAGCCCCAAAAGCAAAGGTAAGATGGCTACATCTCACTTCGCTTATGGGGCGGTCGCTCTTCGAGCGAGTTAGTTTAAGGATACGATCGAAGGGCAAGTGAGACGTTGTTCATGGCATCTATGGCTACGAAGCCCTGATTAGGACTTGAAACGAGACTTTGGCCATAGTCTGGATAGACCCCGGTGTTGACCATGCCCGCACCCCAACAAACGACCGACCCATTGGCGCGAAGCGCTATAGCATGGTTGTTCCCAGCGGCAATGGCGACAAATCCGGTTTCCGTTGGCTTGTTCGTGATTTGACCATACCGATCTGAGCCCCAAACCACAACTCTGCCGGCATCGGTCAAAGCCATGCTCCAGCCGTCGAAATTTCCGTCAAATGGTCCTGTAGCAGGATCAGGATAGTAGCCGCCACATGCGACGTCAACGAAGCGGGTTTCTCCAAGTTCAAGCGGCGGGGGAGGGTTGCATTCTCCCGAAAGGTTTCGGCCCCAGCCAACCACCGTTCCGTTAGACTTTAATCCGACATTATGCCAAGTTCGGGTGGCCACCTTGGCGAATCCCGAATTTGGGCTCGGCACGTTTAGTTGGCCGACGCCGTTCCAGCCCCAGCAAACCACCGAGCCGTTTGACTTTACGCCTACGCCGTGATTCCAGCCGGCCCCGATGGAGACGAAGTTCTTATTGGGACCCGGGATGCTCGTCTGACCATAGCCGTTGTAGCCCCATGCGGCTATGACGCCGTTTGAGCCCAATGCCAGGCTATAGCGGTTTCCCGCTTCGACCTTGACCACGTTCTTTAACGACCCCGGAACGTTGCATTGCCCATCGCCATTACCTCCCCACGCGGCAACCGTGCCTTGGGAGCGAAGCGCCAAGGCGTGTCCCCCTCCGCCCGAAACGGCGACAAACCCTGAATTGGGCGAGGGGACGGGAGCCGATCCGCCCCATGCTACTACGGAATACGTGGCGGTGGGTGCTGGTGCGATCCCTCCTCCCGCTGCCTTCCCGGCCCGCACACCGGTGAAGCCCATGATGAGTCCCGAAGCCAAGAGCGTCGCCATTCCGGCGATGATTCCGAGCGATCTGTTTTGTTTTTTCATAATATGTATCCTCCAGGGCCAAACCCTGCTAGCATTTGCCAGTAGTTGATCTTACGATATGAAGTGGGACGAAAGAGGGACGAGATTCACAACACGCCTTTTTTCGGCGAAAAGTGCTGGCGGCAGGTTCAGGTCCCAAAGGGTCAATGGCACAGGGTCCACCGCTGTTTCCACTCCTTCTCGCTCGGCCCGGCATCATCCCAGGAACGCCGGAACCGCTCCAGGGTTCGCCTGGAGTCCTTTTAAACTCGCCGGAATCCACGCCAGGAGCCCCTGCAACCACCCCAGGCCGCCCGGACTCATCCCCGGACTTCCTGGACCCATCCAAAACTCGCCGGGACTCGTACCAGCCGAGCCCCGACCCGTTCAAACTCCCCCCGGAACCAATCCAGGCGACCCGGATCCGATCTCGGCGTTCCAAAAGTGACTCCATGGCACACATTTGAACCTGTCGCACCCTGCGCGAGTGACGATAAGGGCCGGAAGCGGCTCTCACCGCCCCGGCTGTTTTGCATTCACTTGCTTTTGCTGCGACAGAATCCTAATCCGAGCGAACTTGGATGTTGCCCTCGCGAATTGGCGAGGTGCCCGCCAAAGTCGCGATGGGGTCTGCGAATGGGTTGGGCGGAAATGCGAAAGGAGACGCCGAATCAGGCGGGTCGCCCGCTCCTTCGCCGTTGTCCACCACATGATGATATGCATGATTTCCAATCGTCCCCCCAAAGGAGTTGTAGGTCACTCTACCGTGGATGTAAGCGTGGTTTCCGATGAAGATAACATCGTCCACCTGCGCAATGATGATTTGTCCAACCGCCGACTGTAGCAACATCGAACCCGTCGTGGTTCCATCTTTGTGCTTGATGGCGTTGATGACCATGTGCGCCCCGTTCGATCGAACATAATCGCCGGTGGCCGATTGGTTCCCATCTGGAACCGGTGTAAATCCCGTTGATAGAACAACGGCGACCGACGCGAACAGGACTAAGAGTGTTTTTTTCATTTTGTTTTCCTCGGGTGATTCCCACCGATCACGATACGAAATGAAGTGGGACGAATCCGGGACGACCACAAAGGAACCTCGTCCCACTTCCGTCTCAAATGTGCCGTCATACTGATCTAGGGCTCGAGGGCCCCAGAAACACTATGGATACGCCCAACACCGGCGCGAAGACGGAGAAGCCGCGGCAGGCTTGGATTGACCTGCCCGAGCCGCGGTTCTTTATTGCCGGCGGCACCCTCGCTGCCGATGCCGCTAGCTACCTGCGGCGTGCGGCCGACGATCTGCTGCTCCGCACGTTGCTCGAAGGTCAGTACGCGTATGTGCTCGATTCGCGACAGAAGGGCAAGTCGTCACTCGTTTCTCGAACCCAAGTAAAGCTCGAATCAGCCGGCGTCAAAACTGTCAAGATCGACCTGCAGAGCATCGGCAGCAACCTCAACGCCGACCAATGGTACGCCTCCCTGGTGCGGCAGTTCGGGCGGCAGCTCAAGCTGGAGCGCGAGGCGTTCGAGTGCTGGGGGGAGAACTATCAGATCGGCCCCTTTGGGCGGTGGCTCTCGGTTATCGAGCAAGTGATCCTGCCAAACACGAGCGACCCCATCGTCGTGTTTATCGACGAAGTGGACTTCGTCCGCTCCCTGCCCTTCTCCGCCGATGAGCTCTTCGCGGGGATTCGGGAATGCTTCAACCGTCGCTCGGGGGATGAGCCATTCAGTCGGCTGACCTTCTGCATCATCGGCTCGGCGACGCCTAGCCAGCTCGTCCAGAACGTGGCGATCACGCCCTTCAACGTGGGCATCGAAGTGAAGCTGACCGACTTCGCCCGATCGGAGCTATCTCCCTATGCCCAGGTTCTCAACGGTAACCGGAACGGCGAGGCTCTTCTTGACCGCGTCTACTTCTGGACCCGCGGACATCCCTACTTGACGCAAGCGATCTGCGCCCAGATTGCCGAGGACACGAAGATCACCGAAGCATCCCATGTGGACCGGTTGGTGGAGCGAACCTATCTCAGCACCGAGGCTCGCCAGCGTGAGCCGAATCTGCTCGACGTTTCACGGCGACTCTTGGAAACCCAGGTCGAGAATCTCGCCCCCGATGAGGCTCGCGGTCAAATGCTAAACGCCTACGGTCAGATCTTGGGAGGCAAGAAATTGCTGGTTGATGACTCCGAATGGCGCCTCGCCGCCCTGCGCCTCTGTGGGGCAGTGTCGGACGAAGCCGGCACCCTGACCGTTCGCAACGAAATCTACCGCCGAGCTTTTGGCAAAGATTGGATCCGTGCGAATATGCCAGACGCCGAACTTCGCCGACAACGCCGCGCTGCACGAGTGGCGACGGTGAGAACGGGGTTGGTCGCCGGGGTTGTGCTAGTGGGCATCGGTACGCTGGCCCTCGGTTTCTGGCGGTTGTCCAATGAACGCCAGAGTCTGATAGGGCAGTTGGAAACCAAGGCTGAAGAGCTCAAACGACAGATTTACTTTGAAAAGATGGGCTTCATGCAGTACGAGGTGAAGGCTGGAAATTGGTCTCGTGTGGCTGACTTCATCCGGTTGACCAAAGACGACCACAACCGGAACTGGGAGTGGGGACATGTCGCCTTGCAGGTCACACCCGATTTCGAGGAGAAGTTTCCAAAACGCAGCAAGCTTGAAGTGCAGCCGAACGGGCAGTTGATGATCGTCACCCCTGACGGGCTTTACGAAATCACTTCAAACGGAACCAGGCTTGTCAGAAAGTTTCCCCCAATGAACGAAGAACCCAATCGTAACCCTTTCGGCAGGCCGATTCCTGGGGCTTTCACCCAGGCTGGAGGTCAGCCGAATCCTAAGTTCTTGAGGGGCTCGATGCGTGTGCGATGGGTTATGAATCCTTCGGGCGACGCGATCTTTGACGCCGAGACCGACCGCATTCTGTTACCACCAAAGCCGATCCGGCACATCTACGATGTGGATCCCATAAACCGCAAGTACTTGGGGCATTTAACCACGGGTCCAGGAAAGTCCGACTCATTTGAGTTCTCCGACTGGGAACTCAGAGCGATAGATGGCGACCGACTCCTCCGTCACTTCAAGAGGGGCAATACTGAACTTTCGCCCCAGTTTCTTCCGGACGGTTCCATCCTAGCCCTGGCGACGAACGAGAAGCCTGATCAAAAGATGGACTTGTGGCACTGGGACTCCTCGGGGAACCTCCTGGAAGTGTTCCCCACCAGGTTGTCGCCCAACGGCCCAATAGGCTATGCGATCGATTTCAGCCGAGACCGCTCGATGTACGCGGCCTACGGAAACGTCGAGTGCGAGATCCGCCGTTCGGTTGACAACCACGTGATATTCACCTTGCCCGACCATCCGAAGACGCTAAATAGCGTTGATTTCTCCGAGGACGGAACCCACGTGGTCACGGGATGCAAGGACGGAACAGTCCGCCTCTACGATCTGAAACGAAACCGAATTGAGCAGTCGTTCTTGGGCCGTATGAACTCTTCCGGCTTGGTGTACTTTCTTGGCGACGGCAAGCGACTCGGGAGCATGTGGGATGGAAACCTCACGGTCTGGAGTATCAATCCAAGGTCAGCCGTTGAGACATTTGCCGATCCACCAGTCGCCAGGGCTTTCCTGACACGCAATGGCAAGACACTTGTCTCGATGACGAACGACGGCACGATTTTGAGCCGCAACCTGGACACGGGGAAGGTGCTTCGTCGCAATGTTGACAAGCGAGAGGGAAAGCCGAGCCTTGCCACTTCTGGAGGCCCCATGGACTCCGTGTTTCTTAGATTTCCAGACTTAAGCGTTGCGAAGCTTGACGCAGAGACTCTAACGGAAGAACTACGCACCAAGGTGTTCACACGGGGAGAAATGGGGTTCAATGTTCTGAAAGACGGGCAGCATCTCCTTGCCTTCGGTTCTCCGACTGGCGATGAAGCCGGTAACTACGCGATCATCGACGCTCACTCCTTGACAGTGGCTCGGATCGCCTACCAGGGTCCTAAGGTCCCTCTATGGTCGGACAACGGGAGTCTTGTAGCCTTGTCGAAAACGGGAAGCACTGGCATTTCTATATACTCAGTATTAGACGGCAAGCTGGTTCGAGAACTGAAGTTGGACGGTCCCATTTTGTCGCTGGTGCTGTCACCGGATGGCGGCGAACTTGCGGTGACGATTGGGAAGGCGTTTGCCGCCATTTTTGACGATGATCAGGATCCCCTTGCCCGAATCGAGTTTATCGATACCCACACCGGAAAGAAGACCGGTGTTATCAGCGCGATGACAGGCAGGATGGCCTACTCGCCCTCGAAGAAGCTATTGATCGGGTCAATGTTCATGAGAGTCGGCATATGGGACCTCGGTACGAAGAAGAGAATCGCCGTCCTTAGAGAAGAAAGAGTATATTCCGCACTCTTTAACCTATCGCCGGACGGTGAGCGAATTTTGACTTACATCGACAAGAACTTGGCAACCCTGTGGGATGCCCGGACGGGGTTAGAACTCATGAAGCTCAGCTATGTTCCATCGCCTTCGGTGCGGCCGGAAGACCGAAACAGTACGGACACTTGCAGCTTCAGCGCGGACGGCAGGGACGTCGTCACGGTTTGCACCGACGGCGCAGTGCGGATCTGGCACAGCCTGCCCTGGAAGGATAAACCTGGCGCTGTCAGCCCGTAGGTGTCTGCGGTAGCCGCGCTTCCAACCACCGACGATAGACGGGCGACCGGAACAGCGGTTTCTCGGGGGATCCGCGCCTCAGCAGCCCGCCCGCCGTCAGGTCGTAGACGGTGCGCTCATCGTCGGGCTCTTCACCCCTGATAACTCGGCCGACTTCCTCCAAGGTTCCCTTATCTCGGCTGATCACGAGTAGCAGACGCCGAAGATGATCCCCGAACGGCCCAACCTCGTTCGCCGCGAACTCGTCTAGATCGGAGATCGAACCCTGCGTGGTCACCAACCAATCGTAGGCTCGCCTCGCCAGATAAGGATGTCCGCCCGTCAGCCCATGTAACTGCAACACGTCCTCCTCCGAGGCAAGGGGCGAGCCGTACCGCTCGTTCAAATCGGCCACTTGCCTTGGCGTGAAGTCGTCCAGTTCCAACCGCACCCCGATGTTGAACGGCGATTGATTGAGATCGGTGATAAAGAGGTGGGCTTCCGTCGCATAGGTGATGAGAAGCGTCAACCGACGCCAAGGTCCATCCGGCTCCAAGGTTCGGCGGTTGTACCAACCGCGCAACAGGCCGAAGAAATCGTTGGCGAACGGTTGCCCGAAGAGCCGGTCAACCTCGTCCATCGCCCACAGCACCGGTCCCTCGGTTTGCGAAAGTACGTGCTCAATCGCCACTTCGAGGTTGTCGTTCGGCCCCAGCCAATCGCTCCACCTGCCCTGCCAATCGAACGGGACGCCAAGATCCTTCGCGAATCGGTGTCCAACCACCCGATAAAGGCCCTGGTCGCTTGAAAGCTGAGACATGTTGACGGTTTGGAAGTCACAAAGTGCCGTCTTGTATCCGTGGCCTCGCGCCCAAGCCATCGCCCGAGCGGTAAGTGATGTCTTGCCGATCTGACGGGGCCCTTTGATGAGAATCACCCCTTCGCCCCCCGACATGCACTTCAGCAGCTCAGCGTCGGCGTCGCGCTCGATGTAGTACGGCGAATCGAGGGGGACGCTACCCCCGGACAGCTCAAGCGTGGGCTCGTTCCTGCGACGTGCGATGGGTCGGCGAAGCGAGTCCAAGATGAGTTCGGCCGCTGTCTTTGGCGAGCTGGCGTCCAGTATCTCCGCCGAACGCAAGGAGTGGCCCAGGGGGGTGCCCACTAAGGTGGTGCCCTCAAGGGAGACCGCGAGCAGAGGGATGTCGCCGTGCCTCTGAGCCAACTCGCACTGCTCTATCAGGGCTTCACTTTCCATATCCTGGGGCCGGACCAGCGCAACAACGGCCGAAGAGTCCGCGATCTGCCTCTCCAATCCTCGCGCCCAATCGCCCATTGAGCGGTCGTCTCGCATGAACGCAACGCCAACTCCGTGCTCGTTCATAGTTACAGCGAAGTCCAGCGCAAACGGGAGCGCAGGTGTCGCGCTGAGGAGCACGACGTATCGGTCAAAAGTCGCCGGCACCTTGACCCGGGTAACCGATGCCCGGGGGATGCTTTCCAAAGCCGCAATCGCAGCCTCTGAGGGTCCCTCCCCGAACTGGTCTCCGAGGATCCGCTCAAGCTCCTCGAACTGGCGCACCGCTTCCGAGGGCATTCCGGACTTAATGTAAGCCCAGATGAGAGCGATGTGAAGATCCTCGCGCAGGGGCGCACACTGCACGGCACGACGACCAAGTGCGGTTGCCTCACCCGGACTCGCCTCGCAAAGGTGCTCGCAAAGCTTAACGACGGCCTGAGCATATTGTTCCTCAAGCTCCATCCGAATCGGAACGAAGCAGTATTCGGACATCGCGGGCAGCAACGGACCCGCATAGATCTCGACCGCTTCTTTCAGGGAATCATGGGGGTTGCTCCCCTTCTTATTCGCGGATTCCCGCATGAGCTCACGAAATCTGCCGACGTCGGAATGCATGGATGCTGCCTTAAGCCCCGAGTGGTCTCGAATAGACATGAGCACATTGCTCTTTGCTTCTTCCCCCTCCAGCGCATAGCGAATGTCCGAGAGACAACGACGAGCGTTTTGCATCTGTCTGTCTCCATCGCTATCGGGCCAGAACGTGGCCGCCAGATCAGGTCGCGTGAACTCCCTGCCAGGATGCAATGCGAGGAAAGCTAAAAGAGCATTGGCGGTTTTAGATCGAAGCTTGGGAAGCGCCCGCTGGCCCCTTGTGACCTCGAACGAACCCAACATACGAAACTGCCATGTGCCTGGGGCATCGTCCGGGAAAGCCACCTTATCCATCGCTCATCCCGGCGACATTCTATCATATCCCTCTCCCGTAATGCGACTTCTAACGATCCGGCCCCATCGTCTAACTAACACATGGCGCGAAGACTCCCCGAACATCTCTATTGCATCAATGCCGATAGCGTAATCCACAACCTAACAACCTGCGAGCCGCGCCATATAGGTAAAGACTTTTTTGAGGATGTTATCTAAACGTAGAAAGCGACCTTGACCTCGAAGCTAACAAGCTCTACTTGCGTTTCTCTCATACAATGATTACGGGTCACTTATCTAGCCAACATATACGTCTAGAAGCGCGTCCCTGCCGTTTTGGGGGCCAGCGTTGGTATTGGTGCTGCCCCGATTGTAACAAGCCTAGAATGACCCTATACTTCGCCCTTCGCTATTGGGGTTTCTTTTGCCGAGAATGCCTCGATCTTGCCTACGATTCCCAGAACCGAAACTACCACCCGGCATCAACGCAAAGATTCCCCGGCCTTGACATGTATCAATGGCGCATCTTAGCTTTCTGGGTAAGGTCCGCAACTCGCCGAAGTCGTTATCGCAAGGGTAGAAGGGAGCGATTTTTGAATCAAGGTCTATAGTTGGATCACGGGACCTACCACGACTTCACTAGGCAAGAGTGGGTGCAAGATGACCTGCTACCAGCCGACTCTTAAGTCTTGCTGGGTTCTAGGTTTCTGGTTCCTATTCGTAAACGTATGAAACTTGAAAGAATTATGTTAAGATTGGGGTTAGGTCATAGCTAATGAGACACTTAAACCTTTCTAGAAATATCACGCTGCTAGCCTTAGTTTTAGCGGTCAGCACCTCCCAAGCACAATGGTCGGTCGTCAACCTCCACCCCGCTGGGGCGACGGAGTCATATGCTCATGGGTTTAGCAACGGACTAACGGTGGGAGAAGCCAATGTCGGTGACATCCCTCGCGCCTGCCTGTGGAGCGGCACTGCCGCCTCATGGGTGGACCTCAACCCCGCGGGCGGCGAACATTCACGTGCGTTCAATGCGGGTGGCACCTCTCAGGTTGGTTACACTAGCGTGGGGGGAGTTAACTGCGCCAGCATTTGGAGCGGCACTGCCTCAAGTTGGCTGAACATCAATCCGACCGGGTCGAGTGAGTCGTATGCAAGAGGCACGAGCGGGACACAGCAGGTTGGATATGCATTGATAGGAAGCGGCTTTAGGGCTGGCATATGGTCAGGATCGGCTGCTTCGTGGGTGAGTCTCCATCCAGGTGGGGCGCTTCACTCCTTTGCTGTAGGGATCAGTGGAGCGAAGCAAGCGGGCTCCTCTTATTTTGGTAGTGGGGTATCCAGTTCTATAGCAAGTCTGTGGACTGGTACTGCAGCGTCACTTGTAAGTCTTCACCCTGCAGGTGCAGCATATTCACTCTGCAACGGTATAAGCGGCGGGCAGCAAGTTGGAGAGGTCCGAATTTTCAGTGAAAATCATGCTGCGCTTTGGGCTGGCACTGCTGAATCGTTCGTAGACTTAAACCCTACTGGTGTGACCATGTCCTCATGCAATGCAACCCACGGCGGAAAGCAAGTCGGTGTTGCGAAAGTGGGCAATAATCTTCATGCCAGTATTTGGAGTGGATCAGCAGCGTCATGGATTGATCTTCACTCTTTTGTTCCATCCGATTTCACCTCTTCCCAAGCCCGAGGCGTTTGGAGCGACGGTAGTGGGACCTATGTGGTGGGAAATGGATTCAATAATATCACCCAACGCACTGAGGCCTTGCTGTGGACATTGCCAGGACCAGCTAACTTCAATCTGACCTTGAACAAAGCAAGCGTAGCAGGCCAGAACACGGTTATAGGGACAATCACAATGCAGGAGATCAAGGCGACGAACACGGTGTTCACGACCCATGATAACAGTAGCCTCGTAACTACGCCCCCAGGCGTTACTGTACTCGCCGGTCAACTTTCCCGGAACTTCCAAATCACGGTAACCGCGATTACGAGCACGGTAGTGACTACAATCTATGCCAAACGCGGAACCCTTACGCGCTCCCAGACCCTCACGTTGACCCCTTTAATTCCCGCCACCGTGGTTTGTACGCCAAACCCGGTGACGGGCGGAAACTCGACCTCGTGCCGTGTCGGGATCAACGGCGTGGCTGGGCCAGGAGGGAGAGTGATAGCGATCTTCGACAACTCGCTCTACACCACGACGCCAAACACGGTTACAGTTCCGGCGGGGGCGACTCAGGTGATCTTCCCCATCACCACAATCCCTGTGACCTCAATCAAAACCGTAACCGTAACCGCCCGAGTCTCGGCGGGGGAGAAGACGGGGACTTTTCGGATTAATCCGTAGGCGGATGGACCGAAGCATTTCGGGCCGTACGCCAGCGCGTATTCGGTGCCTTCGCGAGCACGCCGCGAAGTGGGCGAGAAAATTGTCCCATGGCTCGACCGGCACGAGCGAAAAGCCCAAGTGAGGTGCCACAGACTTTCGAAAGCACCCAAAGATGAACCCATTTTCCAACGGTTTCAAGGTCGGGGACATCTGGTGAAGTACCAAACAAAATCGCCGCAAGGCATCCGTATCAAATCAACTAGCAATATCAATCTAACAAAACAAATACCATGAAACATATCTCCCTAGTCCTCATCACATTTCTATTTGCCGCTGCCAACGCCAACGCGAAGCCGCTCAAGGTCTTCATTCTCGCCGGCCAGTCGAACATGGAAGGGCCTGCAAGTATTGAGACCTTTGACTACATTGGCGATGATCCCGCGACTGCTCCGTTGCTCAAAATGATGCGTAGTGCCAACGGAAAGCCGAAGGTGTGCGATGACGCGTGGATTTCTTATCTCACCGGAGCCGAGGATAAAAACTTTGTTTTATCCGGAAAACTAACGGCGGGTTATGGCTCAATGTGGGGGCAGGATCAGACCAAACCCGGCGACAAAATCGGGCCGGAGTTTACCTTTGGCCTCATGATGGACGCGGCACTTGATCAACCAATCCTCATCATCAAAGCAGCATGGGGAGGCAAGAGCCTCCACACTGATTTCCGCTCGCCGAGTGCCGGACCGTATCAACTGAGTACGTTTCAGTTGGAAAACTATCCCAAGCAGGAGGGCCATGGCATCCCGAAGGATTTCGAGCAGTGGAAAGTAGATAAGGCAAAGGCGACCGGCAACTACTACCACCTGATGATCGAGCATGTGAAAAAGGTGCTCGCCGACCCGCAGCGCGTCTATCCGCAATTCGATGCCGCACAGGGCTTCGAACTCGGCGGTTTCGTCTGGCTCCAGGGCTTTAACGACATGGTCGATGGTCACGTCTATCCGGGCCACAACAGCCCAGACCGATTCGCACTTTACACGGAACTGCTCGCGCACTTCATCCGCGACGTGCGCAAGGATCTAGCCGCGCCGAGATTGCCGTTCGTGATCGGCGTGATGGGCGTCGGTGGCCTAAAGGACGACTCAGCAAGTATGTTAGCTTTCCGGCAGGCAATGGCAGCGCCGGCCGCCATGCCCGAGTTCAAGGGGAATGTCATCGCGGTGCAAACCGCGCCGTTTTGGTCGATGGAACTAGGCGCTATCGCCGACAAACATGACAAGGTGAACCAAATGCGGCACTTCCTCGACTCCAAGCACAAGGATCATGCCAACGCCGACGGCAAGATGACCCAGGAGCAGAAGCGCGCGCATGTGAAGAAATTCGAAGCCGACCTCCTTTCGCCCGCCGAACTGGCGATGTGGAAGCGCGGCGCGTCTAACGCCGGCTACCACTACCTCGGCTGCGCGAAAACCTTCGCCCACATGGGCCGGGCCTTTGCCGAGGCCACGTTGCACATGATGAAAGAGCAAAAGCAGAGATACGCTTCCGACGAAAATCAAACTCCTCTCACTCACCTGCGCCACGCTGTTCGGCATCATGTCTGCACTCTACTATGAAGCCCCACGCCTGGATTCAGACCATCGGCAGGACCGTTGCAATCCGCCGAATCCGGCTCTGTCCGTGTTGAACAGCGCCTCTAGATAGAATCGAGTTTAGCAATGGAAGGGGAGAATCATATGCGCTTGATCAGCGTGAGCCTGGGAGTCGTAGTCATGATTGCCGCAGCGCGCTCGACCCGAAGGGCCGGTGTCGCTTGGCGGCACTTTAAACGTGTAGAACTCGTTATGACATGATCCCATTTTGAGGTCCACCTTTTCTCATGACATGTGCGCAATGTGGGCGCCGTGACGCTCAATGGCAAGAAACTAGGGATTCTCTGGAAGCCTCCCTTCCAGGTTGACGTCCCCAACGTTGTCCACGTCGGCAAGAACCAGCTCCGGATCGAACTGACCAATCTTTGGGCCAACCGTGTCGTTGGCGATGCAAAACTCTCGAAGGAGAAGCGGATCACACGGATTAGCCAGCGACTGCATGTGAATGCCCCACTTGAGAGCGGGCTGTTGGGGCCGGTGCGGTTGCGTCAACTCTCCCAGCTTTAGCGCACTTCAGGCGTCGGACACGAGACTATGGACTCTAGCGCACCTAGGCGCGTAGGGGGCTGGGAATCCTGAGTAAACTTACAGAGATGGTCCGCGCGCTACACTTCGTTGGGATGGGGGCGGCGCCAAGGAAAATGCTCTTCTGCATCGCGGTGCTTGTGTCTACTAGCTGGGCGCTGGCCTTCGGCCAAGGGGCGCTGGGACAACTCGACAAGATGGTCGCCAGCCGAGGGACGTCCGCTGATTTTCACTTCGTTTCCAGTAAGTCCGTTGCAGACCTTTACGTGGATCCTCTTGATAGTCAGACTGCGCTCCTTGTCGCCGGGTTGTTCGCGGACGACGTCGCAAGGGTCACGGGGCGAAGGCCCCGCGTTCGTTTGGACTCAAGCCCCGCTGCCCCTCGGTGCGTGATTGCAGGGACGATCGAAGGCAATCGGATGATCAAGAACCTGATCAAACAGAAGAAGATCGATGTCTCCTCTGTTCAAGGGAGTTGGGAAAGTTGTCTCATCCAGGTCGTCGACCACCCCCAGCCCGGAGTCGAAAAGGCCTTAGTGGTCGCCGGCAGCGACCGCCGTGGAACCGCGTACGGGCTCTTCGAGCTATCGAAACAGATGGGAGTGTCTCCCTGGTACTACTTTGCCGATGTTGTTCCCAAGAAGGCGGACGACGTCGTCGTAAGGGCGGGCCGCTATGTTCAGAAATCGCCCTCGATCCGGTATCGCGGCATCTTCATCAACGATGAAATGTGGAGTCTGAGACCTTGGGCCATGAAGACCCTGGCACCCGAGGAGGGCCACGGCTTGGGGCCCAAGACGTACAGCAAAATCTTCGAGCTGATGCTGCGCCTTAAGGCCAACTACCTCTGGCCAGCCATGCACGACGGAGTAGGCGGGACTATCCCTTTCAACTACTACGAACAAAACAAGGTGATGGCCGACCGGTTCGGCATCGTCATGGGATCGTCCCACATCGAGCCCATGCTTCGGAACAACATCGGGGGCGCCGAGTGGGACCGGGAATACCCCGGCGAGCCTTGGGACTACGTCGCCAACAGGGATCACATCTACAAGTATTGGGAAGACCGAATCAAGTCGAACGGTCAGTACGAAAACGTCTACACCGTCGGCAAGAGAGGAAAGGACGACTACGCTGGAAGTGAAATCACGCCGCCTGTCCTGGAGCGGATCATTGCCGACCAGCGGACGATTCTTCGGAAGTGGGTTGACAAAGACATCGCGCGCGTTCCTCAAGTGCTTATCGCGTACACCGAGGTGCTCTCCCTCTACAACAAGGGACTGGCGCTACCCGACGACATCACCATCTGCTGGCCCGACGACAACTACGGCTACATTCGCCAGCTTCCAGACGCCAATGAGCAGAAGAGGTCCGGTGGTTCGGGCGTCTACTATCACTTCCAGTGGTTGAACGGAGCCTCCAACGCCTACACCTGGCTGAGCACAACATCATTGGGGCTTACCTGGGAGGAAATGAGGAAGGCTTACGATCATCAGGCGAGGAGTCTCTGGGTCGTGAACGTGGGCGACATCAAGCCCGCAGAAATTGGAATCGAGTACTTCATGCAACTGGCATGGGATACCACGCAATGGGACACTCCCGATACTCGGGGATTTTTCATCCGATGGGCTACCCGAGAATTTGGTAAACAGTATTCGGCCTCGATCGCGAATCTGTTGGAGAGACACTACGAGCTAAACTTTGTCCGGCGACCTGAGCACATGGTGATGCAGGTTCCGGACAAGACCCTGAAGTGGGACTGGTTCAGTCTAGTCAACTATAACGACGAGGCGCAGCTTAGGGTCGACGCTTTCAAAAAGCTCGTCAAAGACGTCGATCATGTCTACGAGGAACTCCCCACCAAACTGAAGGATTCGTTCTTCGAGATGGTCCTCTACAATGTGAAGTGCGCGGCCCTTCACAACATGAAGGTGATCTATGCGCAGAAAAGCGCCGCCTATGGCGCCGAAGGAAGGGCGAGCGCGGCGGACTACGCGAAGAAAGCTCGGGATTCGGAGGCCGAGATTTCCAGAGTCATCGAACAGTACAACACGGGACTGGCCACGGTGGGCGGCAAGTGGAACCACATGGCTTCCCTTCCCGGCCCTTGGGGCGGGCAGGGGCGGCAGTGGGACATGCCGCCTCTGAGCGACTATCTGGGTATGGGCCCCCCTGATTTGGGTATCGATCTGGAAGGCGGGCGCCAAGACTCAGTTGCGGACCTCAGCGGCTATACGCGGGGTCGGCGCTTCATCGACCTGTTCAACAAAGGCAAGGGCACCCTTCGCTGGAAAGCGATCCCTTCGGCACCCTGGCTAAAAGTCGACCGAACTGCCGGCTACTTCACGGGCGAGCAACGCCTTTGGGTCAGCGTCGATTGGCAACGGGTCCCAAAGGGCGCTGACGTCAGCGCCACCATCGCCTTCGAAACCAATGGCGGCAACAGGCGGATCTCGGTGCCGGTCTTCAATCCTGCACAGCCTGCCCGCAACTCGGTAGAGGGCTTCGTGGAGAGCCACGGCTGCGTGAGCATGGAGGCCGAGCACTTCGCGCACAAACAGGATCGTGACAGCGTAGCATGGCGGGAGATCGGAGGGCTCGGCCGGAACGGCACCTGCATGTCAGTGTTCCCGACGACTGCGGAAAGCCAATCCGAACCGGACGCCATCGTCGCTCATAGCCCGGCCCTTGTGTACGACTTCTACTTGTTCAAGACCGGCGAGTTAGATCTGGAAGTCGAGTGTCTCCCAACTTATCCGGTCGCTCAGGGCCGGGGGGTTCGCTTGGCGGTGAGCTTGGACGGCGGGAAGCCCCAACTCCTGTTGGGAAGAGGGAGTGACGTTCTTGCCAACCTTCGGCGGATCGGCACCTCTTTACGTGTCGCGTCCCGCGGCCCCCACAAGCTGACCGTCTGGATGGTTGATCCCGGCGTCGTCATCGACAAAATCGTCGTCTACACGGCGCCGCGTGTAGGCTCTTATCTCGGACCGCCCGAATCGTTCAGAGGTTCTGGGGTCGCAGGAAGAAAGCATATGCTGGAGGAGACGTTCAAAGACTTGGGCGAGCCCGGACGGGTCGATCCGCACGGCGCGGGTGTTCGTCCAGGCTATGGCGGCAATCCGTAGGACGAAAGAAGTCGCGCATGGGTGCACCCCCACGCCGGGTGCGCGCCACCCAGCCTTTAATCTCCGGGGACTGCCGCTCAGGGCGGCGTTTTATCTCGGGTTGTTCGCGAGTCGCGGACAGAAGGCACGCGCACGCTCCGATCGGACGTCGAATCGATCCCAAAATGTCGCTCTCCAGCGCTTCGGCGTCCGACGGGGAGATCGTTGTGACGTGGCGACGAATGGCTGCTCCTAGCTCATCGAGGATGTCACAGACAGGCTTGCCAAAATCTGGAACTTAGTCGCACAGCCGCTGAGTTCGAAGTGCGTCCACTGATCTCCACCAATCAACAGATTTCACGTTTGCGAGGCCGTTTTCACCGGCCTCGTTTTCGTTTTGAGACGCGGATTTGACCAGGTTTAGCATCAAATCGAAGAACTCGTGGAGCTCCACTTCGAGCTTTCCATCCACCCAAGAGGAGTTCGAGAGTACAAACTTGAGCAGTTCGCGCTTTTGCTCCGAATCGGCCAGTTTGAACCTGAGATGGGCCGTCGAGGCCAGTTCGAGAGTCCGCATCGCTTCATCGACGGAAGTGGCTCAGCGCTGCCTAACGCCGCGAGTTCGAGTTGAGGTTCCGTGATCCGACTCTCCCACTTCGCCCGCGTTGTTCGGTAGTTCCATGTTTGCGTTGAAAGTGTGTGACGGATTTCCGTTCGGACCGCGTTACTTACTTTGAGAGCACTCCGGCACGGGGGGCTCTGGAGGAATAATCAAATGAATCGAACACTTAAACTAGCAGGGATGGCCGCTTGGATCGCCGTCCTCTGCTCGACATTGACGGTAGGAGCTGCTCAAAAGGGTGGCGGCGGTTTGCCGAATGGCGGCGGAGGCAAGATTTTCTACGATAGTAATTTGGTCGCTTCCAGCATGAACCACGATGGCACGGCGAAGACTGCACTCTTCAGCCGAACCGCAAATTCGCCTTATGGTGGATTGGCCGCAAGCTACAGCTTGCACAATGGCAAGCGCTGGTTCTTTCAGATGGCCGATCCCAGCTATCAACAATTCCAAAACATCGCGCCGGAACTGCGGTTCTACTCGCAGACAGGCCAATATCGGGTTTTCGCTCTGAACTTCGAGAACCTTGACACCACCACCACTTATGGCGATCCTGGTTGGGTGCCAGGAGATCAAGAGGTCTCCTTTGTTTCAAGGAGAATCGTGGACCCCGTTTGGGACGCGAACTGGGACCTTGTGTCAGGGACCGTGACCGAGGTGGGCATCTTCGCAGTCCAAGTCTTCTATGACGGGGCTGGCGAGCCATCGGGCATCTCGGCCCCCTATCTCAAGGTCGCAACACCGCGAGTTACCACGACGTACGGGGACTGTTCGGCCGTTAGCAGCTACGATTGGAGTCCTAACGGTACCGCGCTCGTTTGCTCGGGGAACTACTTGGATGGAACCTCGAGCGTAGGCAGCTCGTTATTCACGATAGGTACTTCTTCAGGCGTTGTTCAGGTCGTTCGAAGCGCCAACGGCAACCACTGGCCGGTATGGGCGCCTGGAACGCTGAATCGCATCGCCTATGCAGAGGACATATCTACTGGGGGTAGACAGCTCTGCACGATCGGCACCAATGGCTCGGGCCGAACCGTCGTCTTTGTACCCAAACAGACTGGGACGGGTCGGTTTGTAAAGTTTCCATGTTGGTCTCCAGACGGCACCGTAATCTCTTATTACTTAGTCGCGCCAAGCAATAATGAAGATGGCATCTACAGAATCTCCACTTCTGGGTCGGGGAAAACGCTTTTGGCGCTTTGGCCTGCCGGACTCATAGACTGGAAGTAATCAACTCCACCACCAGGATAGAAACAACGAGAATCAGTACACGTCATGAAGACCTCCAACACGGCCCAATTGACAATCGCGGAGCGCACCCCCACTATTGCCGTGGGGGCGCATTCTATGCATTTGTTGCTACAATTTTCTAGCTGAGCGGTGGAAACTCTCCATAAGACACTATCCCTGCCAATCAACATGAACCTTCGTGATCAGCCCGGATCGTTCAGTCCTGCCCTTCGTGCGGGAGCGGTCGTTGGGGCGCGGACAATCCCATCCCGATTCGTTCTGGACCTGATTTTGCTCGCAGTCGGCCACTTAGGAGAATGCACCCAAAGCGCATCCGAGGAAGACCTAAAACGGGTGCGCTTGATGGCAGATAATGGCGATGGCAGCGCTGACGAGGTCTATCGGCTTTATTCCGAGCGCGTGTTCCGGTTCATCTATTGGAGAGTGGGAGAGCAAACCGAGGACGCCGAAGACCTAGTCCTGGAGACGTTTATGACGGCGATCAGTCTTGCAAAGAGCTTCGACGGGCGCAGCTCTGTGTTCGCCTGGCTCTGCGGGATCGCCAAGCTGCGGATGATTGACCACCATAGACGAAAGGGCCGAGGAAAGAGAAATTCCGGCGGACCACCGGTGAGCCTGGATAACTTGGACGATGCCTCCCTTTCGTCTGCAATGAGAGACGTAACGCGCCCGGAGGAACTGTTGGATCGGATCAATGCGTCCCAGATCATGGATGCCGCGCTGAAGACGCTGAGCGCCGACGAGCGAGAATCACTTTTGCTGTTGCACGTGGACGGCCTCAGCGTGCGAGAGATCGCGACCCACATGAAGCGGAGCGAAGATGCAATCGATGCGCTGACTCGAAGGGCCAAGGGCAAACTACGGGTTGCGCTTCTCACACTCATGGGCGAGGAGGATCGCATTGACTGATCGCCTCGAACTACGGCTGCGAGAACAACTGCTCGCCTTTGTCGCCGACCCCACCGGGGCCGAAGATCGGATTCCGAATCTGTTCGAAGCCCGGTTCCCGGCGGAGGCGGCGGTATTCAGCCCCGCGACCCAGGAGCGGCACCTAGAAGCAATCCGCAGTCGTCTGTCCGCCTCGTCGAACAGTGCTTTGCCCCCATGGCTTCGCGCATTGCTTCTCCCGCGCCGACTTGTCTGGCCAATCGCGGCGCTCGCCTGCGCAGCAGCAGTGGTTGTCCTGGTGCTGAGCCTGCAGCCCAACAAGACTAAGGACCAGATCGTCGTGGCGCCACCCGGCCCGGTCAAGCCGGTGCCTCAAAAGCCGAGCCCGAAGGGGCCGGTTGTCAAGATCCGAGAACTCCCATCGCCGCAAGGGCCGCCGAAGGAGCGAATTGTAGACCGCAAGCCGACACCTCCTCGACCGCACCAGCCCAAGCCGGAACCGAGAGCGCTGGTGGCGGCCAAGGTCAAGGTCGGCAAGTTCGGAGAACAGGTGATGGGCGAGCCGACCTGGCGCGTGCCGGGGATGAAGGCTCCTGAGAAGGTCCTCCCGAACGCGCCACTATATGCCGGGGCGACCATCGAGACCGGGGACATGGACAAAGCGGAAATCCGCTTCGCCGACGGCACCACCTTCGTAATGGATTTCAACACGACGGTGCTCCTGCCTCCTTCGACCGGGGGAGCGGTGGTGGCTCGGAGGCCTGAGGAGATAACGCTAACGAGCGGACGTGTTTCGGTCGTGGCCGTTCACGCGGCGGATTCCGCGCCTTTCGCGGTGAAGACGCCGGTCGCCACTGCAACGGTCGTGGGTACGAAGTTCAGCCTCCGCCTCCAGCGCGAGGGCGCGACGGACGCGAGCCTCAAGGCCGTCTTGCAGGTGCGGGAGGGGAGGGTCGCCTTCTCCAACGCGTTAGGGAGCGAAGTGGCTGGCCCGCGCACTGAGTCGACCGCAACCCGCCAAACGAAGCCGAGCGTGCCCAAGAGGATTACGACATTGTACGTCTATCAGACTTCAGATGAGAGTGTGTCCGTAATCACTTCGAGCCTTCGCCTCGGTGAGGCCTATGCCGCTAAGATGTTCGCCTATACGCTGGGCTACGCGGGGTTCGAAGCGGTTAAACTGCCCGAAGGTGAGGTGCTCGTTTCTTTCCTACATGAGGACTCGGCAGCCAACCTCAGGATAGGCGATAGGATTCGGCAGCTTAACGGACGCACCGTTACCACTGCTGAAGAAGTCACCCGTGAAATAGCCCGCGCGCCGGATAAGCGGATCGCGCTCATGGTTGAGCGCAATGGTGAGGCGGTCAGAGTTCCAATTAATACCGTGCGTGGGTATCTCAATGACGCGGCGGTACCAGTCGGTCTGGAGAAGCGTCTCGACGAAGCGACTTGGCCAGCGCTGTCGGGAGATGTTGATCGCGCCTTGAAACAGCTTCTAGCACTATCGGAGAAGAGTCCCCACCCGGCAGTGTTCAATAATCTCGGCGTGGTGTATGAGATGCAGGATCGGATGGATGTGGCGATCCGGAGTTACCACTCAGCCATGGCGCTCGCTCCGAATGTTTCGATCTATCGTAGCAACCTGGGCGGTGCGCTTGTCAAGATCGGCAACTCCCAGCGAGCGGTAGAGGAGTTCCGGCGTGCTTTATCGCTGAACCCGAACTCATTCGGAGCATTTGCCGGACAGTTGGCACCACTTCGCGTCCTGGAGTGGCAACAAGACCTAATCGCTTTGTTGGAGGACCAGCGTCCGCGATTCGAGCACCTGTCGGAATACTGGCTGTATCGTGGCCAAACGCTACTGCAAATGGGGAGGGCAGATGAAGCCCAGGAAGCGATTCAAAAGTCGCTGGAGATCAATCCCAATAACTGCCGCACCTATGGTTGGTTGGCGACCATTCTGCAAGGCAAACGCCAATATGCCGAGGCAGATAAGGCGCAGCGACAAGCGCTCAAGATCAATCCCGGTTCGGCTGGGGAGACGGCCAATTTGGCGGCACAGCTCAATTTCAATCGCCGATTCGCGGAGGCTGAGCCGATTGCCCGCCGAGCGATCGCTCTTAATCCAGGGCATGCGCGTGCGCATGCCGAGCTCGGCAAAGCCCTGGAAAACACCGGACGCGGAGAAGAAGCGGAGGCGATGTACCGGAAGAGCATCCAGCTAGACCCCAACAAACCGACCGTGTACCGCAATCTCGGCGACTTCCTTTTGGATCGGAACCGATTTCGAGAGGCCGAGGCAGCCTATCGCAAGCTGCTTGAGATGCAACCCACCGATACAAACTCTATCCTCAATCTATCCTATATCGCGAGCCTCGATGGACGCACCGAAGAGCAGGAGGCACTGGTTCGCAAGGCACTCGAAATCCGGCCTGATAATGCTAACGCACACTTATTCCTGGCCAACATCCTCGTCACAAAGGGCAATTTTGCGGAAGCCGAAGCGTTGTACCGCAAGGGTCTTGAGTTGGGTCCAGTGGAGGTCGAAGCATACACGACCTATGCGCACCTTTTGGAGGCGCGATCGCGTGGCGAGCAAGCAGAATCGGTGTACCGCGACGGGCTGAAGGCGTTGCCGGATCAACCCGTGCTTCTCAACGAGCTTGCCTGGCATCTGGCTCAGCGCGGCGTCAAGCTCGAAGAGGCGCTCGATCTTGCCCAGCGCGCGGTGAAGGGTGCGCCGAGCGATGGCGGCTTCCGGGACACGCTCGGCTGGGTCTACTACAAACGAGGCGAATACAACGATGCAGAAGCCCAGCTCACCAAGGCCATCGAGCTCTTCGGCAAGTCGCCAAGTGCCGCAGAAGCCTGGGTGCATCTCGGGGCTGTGTATGAGAAGAAGAACGAGATTGAGAAGGCGAAAGACGCCTACAAGAAGGCGCTCGCCATTCAGCCGAACAACAAGGAGGCCGCTGAAGCCTTGAAGCGTCTCGGCCCTCCGTAAATGTCTCCGTCTCCAAGCGCGTGCCGTGGTGAGGCCCCCGGCGGGAGACCCCCGGCGGGAGACCCCGATCAATCATCGCTTGTTCCGGCGACAAAAACCCGATTGGTGCAATCGTCGAGACCAGGGCCTCACTTTCGACGCTCACGGATTGATTCGGAACGTGCCCGTCTTCTCCCCCGCCGTAACCCGAGCCGTGACCGTCACGTATTTGATCGAAGTCACCGGTATCGTGGTGATCGGAAATGTCACGCTTGTCGCTCCGGCGGGGACGGTGACCGTGCTTGGGGTCGTGGCATAAGGCGAGTTGTCGAAGATCGCGATGTCGCGTCCTCCTGGCCCGGCGACGCCGTTGATTACGACCCGGCACGACGTAGGAAGTCCTCCCGTCACCGGATTGGGCGTAAACGAGATCGCGGTTGGAATGAGGGGAGCGAGAGTGAGGGTCTGAGACCGAGTTAGGGTTCCGCGTTTGGCGAAGATCGTGGTCACCACCGAGCTCGTGATCGCGGTCACCGTGATCTGGAAATTACGTGAAAGCTGTCCAGCCAAAACAGTCACGCTCGGAGGCGTGGTAACGAGCGAACTGTTGTCGTAGGTCGTGAAGACCGTGTTCGAGGGCTTGGTCTCCACCACCGTGATCGTCCCCAGTACAGAGTTTTGACCGGCAACCGTGGCTTTGTTGAGGGTAAGAGTGAAGTTGTCGGGATCGTACACGCTCACCCACATCAGCGCCTCGTCGCGCCCAGTCGTTGTGTTGTATCCAAAGCCGACCACGTAGGTAGATACTCCATCAATCCAAATACCGCGAGCGTAGGAACTCTCGAATTCCGCAGGCAGGAAGGCGTGCAGGTCCACCCAGGATGCGGCGGTGCCGCTCCATAGGCTCGCACGTTTGAATCCACCGATTTCGGCATAGCCGACCTGCTTGCCGCCGCTTACGCCCCTGGCTTTCGACTCTGTCGAACCGGCGGGGTTCAGGTTCACCCACGAGGCTGCGGTGCCGGTCCACAAGCTCGCGCTTGTTACGCCTCCCACTGAGGCCCAACCAACGATCTGGCCGCCGCCAATAGCATGGGCACCTGAGCCGCCAGATCCGACGGGGTCAAGGTTCACCCAAGAGGCGGCAGTGCCGGTCCACAAGCTGGCGCGCCAAAGGTTCCCCAAAAGGGCAACCCCCACCTGCTGGCCGCCGCTCACCCCGTGGGCCTCCGAAGCCTCTGAAAAGAGGGGGTCCAGGTTGACCCATGAGGCAGCGGTACCGGACCACAGGCTAGCACGACCGGCGTCGTTTACGACGGCCACGCCTACCTGCTGCCCCCCGCCCACGCCATTGGCGACCGACCTATCCGTCACGGCGGGGTTCAGGTCCACCCATGAGGCAGCAGTCCCCGTCCACAGGCCGGCGTGATACTGGCCGCCAAACCTGGCATAGCCCACTTGCTGGCCGCCGCTCGCAGCGTTGGCGAACGACGGTTCTGGATTGCCGGCTCCGGCAGGTTCAAGGCTCACCCACGAGGCGGCGGTACCGCTCCACATGCAGGCGTGATATCCAGTACCGCCCACTTGCTGGCCGTCCCCCACGCCGCGGACCTCTGAACCGTACTCCCCCACGTGCAGGTTGACCACCGTCCACTGGGCCGTAGCGCCTGTCAGGAGTGCTAACATCGCCGCGAACCCAGCAATACCCCTAAATCCAACAAAATTACGTTGACTCATTATCCTATCCTCCGTTGCCGTCAGCGGGCAACATTTTTGCACACCTGCAATGCGAGTGCGGCGCATCGTAATTCAGTAACGTGGTTGCAATGGAAATCCGTCACTTCCACACGAAAGAGGCTCTTGGATTTCGCGGTGCCTTGCGGACGGAAACCGTTCGGAATTCGATCACCTCATTCCCGAGGCTAAGCGCCGTTCCCTTGCCAATCGTTATATGAAATGCAGACCTGGAACGACCCAAAATCCTAACGCAGCTCAGCACCTCATGGTCCATTCCTTTTCCTCCGGCCCGTTCGACAGGCACCCCATCCCATGTTAGCTGATCTGATCCCTTTGATGTGAGTGCGTGGTTTCTACCGGGTAATGCCGAGCGGACAAACACCCGACGTTAGCGATTGGCTCTCGCTGCCCGCCATGCGGAATCACCTTTAGTAACGAGCTAAGTCCGTAGCGCAAGGACTTGAACCGAATTTCAACCCACCTCGTCTAAACCCGAAGAAATATGAAAATTCTCGCGCCCGCTCTGATCACTCTTGCCCTTGTCTTGCCATCTGCCCCGCAAGAGCCGACAACGATTGATACTCCTCAACTCAAGGCTCTTATTGAGGGCC
>JANNCV010000029.1:0-33123 GCA_031386985.1 Armatimonadota bacterium | reverse complement strand
CTCGATGCTTGCGTGCTCAAGCCAACCTTGCTTGCCTCCCTCATCAATCAAGATTGATTCAAGATGACGGACTGCATGCTGAGTCTGAGCAAAGCTCGCGCCAGGCTTCAGCTCCATTTGAAGGCTTGCCTGCCCCACGTCGGCCAAGGGCATCATTTCCGATCCGATGAAGTAGTAGAGCGTGAACCCCAGGATCGCCGTAGCCACGATCCGGGCGAGGTTCACGAAGCGGTATTTCAATAGCCATCGTATCAGGTTCTCGTAGCCCTTTTCTATTTTCACAAGTTGTCGTTCGACCGGGCTCAGAAACCACTTTGAGAACCATGTCTGTCGGCGATTATCGGGAAGTTGCATGAACCGAGAGCAGAGAAGGGAGGTTAGTGTCATTGAAACGAAGTAGCTCGCAATGACTCCAAACAGGATCGGCCAGCATAGGCCAACGAACATGAGCTGAGTGATTCCCCCGCTCATCATCAGGGGGGTAAGGGCAACGATCAGAATAACGGTGGCGGCGAGCACAGATTTCCGAACCTCCGAGATCCCGTCAATCGTGGCTGTTCGCCGATCTTTTCCCATCCTCAGATGCCGCTCTACGGCATGGACGTCTATGATTGCATCGTCGACAAGCCAGCCGATTGCCATCAGTAACCCGATCAATGTGCTGGAGTTTAGGCTCATGCCTAATGGCACCATGGCCATAAGCGCGATGGCTATTGAAGTCGGAATGGCGATAAGAGCGATGAGCGTGCCTCTGACTTGCCCCAGAAAGAAGAGGACAACGAGCCCGGTCAGCACAATGGCGACAATGAGTTCTTCGCGAATGTTGTCGAATAGCTTGTCAACGAAGCGTGCGCTGTTGAATGCGAGTTCAAACTTGATGCCGGGAAACTCTTTCTCGAACTCACGGACGGTCTCTTGTACTGCTGCGATAGTTAGCGGGGAGCTGGCGTCAGGGTTCTGCAAGACGTTAACAAGAATCGCGTCAGAAGCTTGATCTCGGTGCAGGTGCCGGTAAGCGCTCCTAGGCTCGATGGTTCCATCGACGACAGCTGCAACGTCCCCGATCCGAACGATCTGGGTGCCAATGGCCTTGATTGGGTAGCGCCGGACCGTGTCCGCATCTCGCGACAGCGAGTCAACGCGAAGGACGGGCTCTTCCGTCTCCGAGGTTAGGTTGCCGGCTGGTTTAGCAACATTCTGCTCGTCGACGGCCATCCGGATGTCGAGAATCGATAGGCCATAGGACTTCAACTTGTTACGATCAACTCTGATCTGCAGCTGGCGGCGATAGCCTCCGAACGACGACACGGTGTACACATTGGGGTGCGCCGCTTTGAGGCGATTTAGGATTTCATTGTCGGCAAGATCCCTCAGCCTTGGCAAGGTCCAGCCCATCTGGGGGTCGCCGGTTAACGCTAGCGACAGAACCGGGAGGTTTAGCGGATCGACGCGAACGATCCAGCTTGGCTTGAGGTTTGCTCCCGTTGCGGGCAGATCGGCCTGAACAATGTTCATGAGACTCTGAACCTCGGTTTGAGCTCGCAACATGTCAGTCCCGTAAGGGAACTCCAAGACAACCATGCTAAAGCCTTCCTGGCTCACCGAGCGAACATAGCGCACTTTGGAAATGTTGACCATGCGTTGCTCGATCGGTCCACTAAAATAGGTCTCCATCTCTCTGGCGCTGAGCCCGGGCATCTCTGTAGCAATGCCGAGGAGCGGGCTCTCCACATAAGGCATCATCCGCCGTGGCATCACGTACCCAATCGCAATCGTGCCAAGCACTATGACGGCGAGGTAAAACGCGAGGATCGAGTGCGGGTGGTCCACGGACCAGCGAACGAAGTTGAACCCGCCTTCCCCTTTATTGGCTCTCATTTACCTGGTTCCTTGCGCACCAAATCCATGTGACAGATCGGGCATTCGCCGGGTCCGGGTTTCTGAGTTTGGGGGTGCATTGGGCAGGTCCAGACCTCGGCAGCGTGTTCTGAGTGGGATTCCTTTGCGCTCGGTGGACTTGTTCCCGAGCCATCCGTTAGCCGGTCCTTCGGAGCTTTCATGCCGGGCATGTCTTTCATTGCGCCCTCGGGGCTCGGAAGCGACTTGGGTCCGGTCGCTCCCCAATCCCGCTCCTCACAGGAGTGCTGGGCTGTAGGCCCTCAAAGCCCGCCCAGATCACCGGCTGGCCTTCTCGCAGTCCCATTAGAATCTCAGTGTATTTGCCATCACTGTTGCCAACCGTCACCGTTTGCTTTTCGGCGATGAAGTTCCCTGACCGACTTCTCGGGACAAGGTCCATTTTGCAAATGGGACACTTCCCAGGACCTGGCATGCTGATCTCAGGGTGCATCGTGCATGTCCAATCAGTTGGTCGCTCCGCTCCGGCGGCTTCTCGGAGAGCCCACACATACGTACCTCCTTGAAGGTCGTCCTGTACGGCACTTGCGCGGACCGCGAGCACCTTGACTTCCTTTCCCAACAGAGCCACGGTGGCGAAGCTGCCAGCTTTGAAAACACCGTTTCGGTTGTCTAACAATGCCTCAATACGGAATGTCCTAGTCGCTTCGGTTATCGAAGGAAAGATTGCACTGACGTTGGCCCGGGCGACACGACTCCCAACTTTGATTTCGAGTTGCTGGCCGAGGTTGACCGATGCCGACATGCTCTGAGGCAGTTCGGCTTGGATACGCATGCGGTCAACCGCTTTGAGGCGCAAGATGACTTGGCCAGGCATGACGCTCGTGCCCGGAGCAACCAAACGCTCAGAAACGATGCCCGCCGAAAGAGCCCGAAGGTCGCGGAACCCTGCCATTGCCTGGAATCCGATAGCGCCAGCTTCTCCTGCTTTGAATTCCAACTGACGAGCGCTTGCCTCCGCCTTCGCCTTAAGCTGTGCCAATTTTGCTGCATCAGCATCCGCGATAGCAGCCTCCAACATTGACTGGGCAACTCTTACCTCGCTCTCCGCTGCGGTCCGTTTCTTCTCGGCGACCTCTGCGCGCCGCCGGGCGCTCTCACCCCCGGATCTTGCCGCCCCAACTCTAGCGACGGCCATGTCGCGCTCTTTCCTAGCCATTTGAAGCTCGTCGAGCGAAACAGCTCCAGAACTCAGGAGTTTTTGCTGCCGGATAAAGTTCGCTTCCTGATACGTTGCCGAAGCCCTCGCTTCTTCGATTTCAGAGTCCGCCATCTTGGCTTCCGCCAACATCTGATCTCGTTCGGCCGCCATGGCACTGGATTCTGCTTTGGCTTTCGTGATCGCACTTTGAGCGCCGGATCGTTCAGCTAGAGCTCGACGGTACATTGCCTGGGCAATCTGTTGCTCGCGTGCGGCCGCGGTCGCCATCGCTAGCTTTGACCCAGCCATTTGCGTAGCTTCGCCTGCTTGCGCCACGTATTCCGGTGCGTCGAGGACTCCGAGGAGTTGGCCGGGCCTGACCCGATCTCCGGGATAGGCAGTCAGGCGCGCGAGGCGACCGGGAATTCGTGCTACAACTTCTTCATCGGCGTATGGCTGTAGCGTCGCGGGAAACCACGCGGCCTCGCTCAGTCGTCGCGACGTAGCCTTTTCCGCGGCAACAGGCTGAACGCCGGGTGGCGACTTTGAATTCGTCATGTCCATGCCCTGAGCTTCGATGATGCTCATAGCTCCGGGAGCTCTCTGTGTCGCCACGATCCACCTGATTGCCACAACTGCCGCTAATACTAGGGCAACGGAAGCGATGGTCTGGATCGAAACCAGTCTTCGCCAGCCTGGCCCTTTGGTTCTTGTGTGCATTCTGCTTACTTCCCCCTTCTCGTTGATCCTACCAAGAAAATTCGTCCAGGACTATGATGGAAATCAGGAATTGAAGAAATCAGTAGCCGGGCAATTTGTGCCCGATCCAGCAAGCTTGCTTCCACTTTGAGAGATGGGATGCGTTTTGAGCGAAACAACCGCTCCACCCTCACCCGGACCTCCAAACCCCTCAACCTCCCAAAAAACTAGGTAAAACGCCAATATGATTGTCGCCCTTCTCGCGAAACTTGCCTTCGTCCAGGTCGCCTACTTTCCCGGTGCGACTTGGGAGCATAAGACTCCTGGCGAGATGGGGTTTGATTCGGTGCTTTTTGAGCAGGCGATAGAGTTCGCCAAGACCCACGAAACCGATTTCCAAAAGGACTTTTCGACTCAAGAGAAGATCTTTGGTAATAAGCTCGGGCCACTTCCAAAAGAGCGCGGGGGGACTAACGGGTTGGTCATTCGCGGGGGCTATATTGTGGCTTCGTTCGGCGATGTTGACCACGTTGATCCGACTTACAGCGCGGCCAAGAGTTTTCTTTCATCGCTTTTAGGAGTGGCGGTGAGGGACCGCAAGATCTCGAGCGTGAAGGATAGGGTGGGCGATGTGATTCGGGATGGCGGTTATGACTCGCCCCACAACTCTGCCATCACCTGGGAGCATCATGTGCGCCAGACCAGCGAATGGGAGGGAAGCCTCTGGGGCAAGAATCATGATTTTATCGGGGAAGAAGAGTACGGTCAGGGACAAAGAAAGCCGCGCGAGCTAAACGCACCGGGGGAATTCTACGAATACAACGATGTGCGCATCAACCGGTTTGCTCTCTCCATGCTTCGCGTCTTCGAACGACCGTTGCCCGAAGTGCTAAGGACCGAGATTATGGACCCGATTGGAGCCTCCTCGAGTTGGGAGTGGGTGCCTTATGGCAACTCGGTTGCCGAGATAAACGGGAAGCAAATGCCGAGCGTCAGCGGGGGCACGCGTTGGGGCGGGGGCTTGTGGATCAACTCGATGGATCAAGCGCGCTTTGGCCTGCTTTTCCTAAGGCAAGGGACGTGGGGTGATCGCCAGATTTTGCCAGCTTCGTGGATCGCAGAGTCAATAACTCCCGGTGATAAGAATCCGGACTATGGCTACCTTTGGTGGCTAAATGCGCGCGGAACGATGTGGCCAGGGACCCCGAAATCGGCCTTTGCCGCGGTTGGCTTCGGTTCAAACACGATATGGATTGACCCCGAGCACGATCTGGTGATCGTGTGGAGGTGGCACGCGGGTAACGGGGGCGAGTTTTTTAAGCGGGTAGTTGAGGCGATTCGGAAATAATCGTCCTAGCTCGACCGCTTATTGTCAGATTGTGATCCGATTCCGGGTAGAGCGGGGACATCGGGACGGGGGAGGTAGAACACGGGCTTGGTAAAAGCCCTTTGCCACCACGGCTTGACCGACCACTCGGCGAGGGCTTTCGTTATGTAAGCGAGCTGCTCAAGAGCCACGGCGAGTTCCTCTGTCTTCTCAACAAGGTCGTCCACCTCTGCTCTTAGCGCGCCAAACGCCGCCGATTCTGCCTTTCGCGCCGCTCGCCCGCGGAACAAATGCTTCAGGTCGGCCAGATTCTGGCGAGCATCCTTGGCCGTACTTACCACGATGCTGAGAAGACTGACGACTTCAAGGCCGGTCAATTTGGGACTCCACTGTTGTTACATGCAATCAAGAGCCGAGGATACCTCCGAGTTTAGAGCTACACTATGGTTGTTGGCTCAAACCCGAACCGAGTTCTTGGCCCTTGAGTGCTTGCCTATCCTAATTCGAGCGGCAAAGGAGGGGAACACGATTTCCTATGCGAAGTTGGGGAAAGAGATCTCGCATCCGGCGCATCTGCTTGATCAGATTCTGGCGTTCATCCGAACGGAGATTTGCTTTAAACGAGGTTGGCCGCCGCTTTCCGTTCTCGTTCTAGATGGTTGTACTGGCTTGGCACTCTCTGAGCCGCAGGGCGAGTTGAGCCACGAGGACTACGCTGGTCTGATTGCGAGATTACAGCAATCCGTGTTTACGTTCAACGGGTGGAATGAGACCTCTAAATCCTGAGATAAATGCGCCGAAGCCTAGTCCTTGCACAGGTGTTGCGGGATTGAATAGAGGCAATAGGCATTTCAGGGATCCGTAGAGGGTGCGGTGGTGTAGAAAGCCCAGAATACGTCGCTTCAAGCCCTAAAGATTTCGGGGTAATCTCCAATAACTCAGTCGTAAGGTTGTTTTTTTCATGTGTAAAGGGCGAATCGGAAACGGTTCGCCCTTCTCCTTTTGTCTCCATAGCCAATCGTCTCCAAACAAAGGCTACGCAAGCTTGCTGCCTTCTTGCTCAGCCAAACTTCTCGCAACGAGGAACCAAGCGATCGAAGTAGGAATCGTGGTTGCATATAAGTGGCCGGTTTGAATGAGCCATATCTCAAGGGAGTCTTCTGGGAATCGGTTGTATGCTTTCAAAGCGCATAACACTGCGGCGAATACTTGAGCCCCAACGGCCACAGCTCGGGAGGAATTGAAGAAACCGCAACCTTAACCGATCATTACGATGACCAGCAAAACAGCGCTAGGCCCCCGTATCAACCAACTCCAGAGAATGCTGCAAGTCGTCCCCATACCGACAAGCGTCATCGCGCCCGACTTGGAACTCGCTTTCACAGCCTAATCATGGCAGGAGCAGAAGGCATTGAGATACTCTGGTGCGGTGGACGTTGAAGCCGTGATTCTAACCGGGGGGCGCAGTTCGCGGATGGGCGAGCGCAAGGCCTCGCTTGTGCTTCACGACGAGACTATGAGCGCGCGCATGACGCGGCTGCTGAATTCCGCCGGAATTACAACGGTGATTCTTGGCCCGGAGGGGATTCCCGATGAAAAAGAATGGGCGGGGCCGCTCGCGGCGATCGCGGCTTACAAACCCCAAAGTTCGTGGGTGTTCTTGCTCTCATGCGATGTTCCTCGATTTGACCCGAACCTGGTTCAGTTTTTCATGTTGCGAGCTGAGGAGTTTGACGCCGTTTTGCCCGAACATGAGGGGCGAGTTCAACCCCTTTGTGGCCTCTACCGAGCTCACACGTTCTCGAAGGCCGCCGAACTAACTGCACGGGATGTGAATCGTGTTATGGCCTGGGTGGACCTGCTTTCCGTAAAGATAGTTTCGGCATTGGACTTAGCTACCGCCGGTTTCGACCCGCGGTCCATAATAGGAGCCAATACTCCCGAAGAGTGGATAGAATTGAGTGATTAGTGACAACCATAAAGCTAACCGGCCTATGGGCTTCATGCTGGCTCTTTCTTGGGATTCTCGCGATCATCTGCCTGGTATGGATGCACGTTGTCATCCTGAGAGTGATGCGGGGGATGACTCCAGAACGATGGATGAGCAGTTAAATGCTGACCAGCATAGGTCCGAACTAGCCCGTTCCAAAAAAATGAGGAGGGCGAACCGTTTCCGATTCGCCCTCAAATGACATTCAATAACACTATTCTTATTGGCACAACTATTAGGATCTTTAGGTTTAGCCCGTAACCGTTCCCTTGGCCGGATCGCTCCAGGGGCCCAGTTCTCCGGTTGGGGATTCCCATGCGCAGCGATACCAGATGTCTTTTCCAACATGATCGCCATCAATATCCCAGGTGTAAGGCGAGGCCGTATCCGAGGCCAAATAAAGCATGGTTTCGATGTCGGGAGGGGCCGCTCCGCTCGCCACAATCGCGTACATAATCCGGCAAGCGCGGGCCCAAGCGGGCTTTCCGCTCACCGCAAAACCCTCATCGCTGAGTTGCATAAACCGGATGGTATGGCGCTGGGGATAGCTGAAATCCACCAAAGCCACGGGCGCTTCCGCGCCGGGAATCGAGGGAGTAGGAACGCTGTCACGCAACGCAAGCTGCATCGCCGCCGCCAAAGCCGCCGTAAAAGCCGGATTTGACAAAAGTTGCTGATTAATCGCCCGCATCGCCAATTCTAGGTTACGTCTGGCTACATTTTTAGCCGTTGTATTCGTTCTGGCGAGGGCTTGCGAAGCTTCGTGGGCGGTAAGCGTCGCCGCATAAGCCGTCCGCGCCGCCACAAAAGCATCATCAAAAGTCGCGGGCAAAGTCAGAGCCGCCATGGCGGCAGTGAGGCCAGTTCCATAGCTCCCGACTATGTAAAATTGAAGTTCGGTATCACTGAGGACATGAGGATCGTTGGGCATGGTTATTTTTCCTTAAAGCTATCAATTTAGCTTTCAAAGCGATTCTATCCCAAAACAGACATTCCCCGGATATCATCGCAAATTCGCCGAATATCCGGGCGAACTCTCCGAATGTTCGGAGAAGTTCTCCGAGGTTCCGGGGTCTCTTCTGAAGTTTCGGCCAACCCCTCCGATCTTACGGAGCCCTCCTCCGGGGTTACTGAAACCTCGCCCGAACATCCGGGGAAGCTCTGGTGACATCCGGAGAACTTCTCCGAAGCCAAAGAATCGCTGATTTGAACCTAAATCATCGAACACTCGCCCTGGAGAGGAGCCACACGGACAGGGTCAGCGTATGGCACGAGGTGCGCGGAGCTCACTCAAAACCTATTTCGCGGGTTGGTTGCGATAGCGCCACACGTGAGCCCACTGCCGGAGAACGCCACCAGCAGGCGAGCGTATGGCGCAAGGACGCGGAGCTGCCTAAATTACATTAATTTGGGGCATACTTTTAGCAAATGAATATCGCGATTGCTTGTCGGAACGCTTTGTTGCGGGATAGTTTGGTTAGTGTTTTACGTAACGATGCGAACTTGCAAGTTGCCGGTGGCTCGGAATACGTGGCTCATGCGGCCTCGATGATCAATGGGCATGGCGTTTTAGTTGTGGCGGCGGAAGGTTTGGAGGTTGATGATTGGATTACGCTGGGCGAGCTTCGCTCTTCGGGCTATCTCAAGGTTGTTTTGATTTCTTCGCCGGAAGCGCAAGCCAGCTATCGAGCCGCCGATATTGTGGTTCGTTCGGCTGATGGCGCGGCGGGCTTGAGGCAAGCGGCAACGCAGATGGGGATGGCTCGAGCGCAAGTGATGGTTAAAGGTAGCGTCTTTGCAGTGAACGATAACAAAACGGTTGATACGCACAGCCGCAAAGGGCTAACTAGACGTGAATTGGAAGTTGGCAACCTCTTGGCTAAAGGAGGGCGCAATCGCGAGATCGCACTGTCGCTAGAATTGCAAGAGCAAAGCGTGAAGAACCTGGTAAGCGTGATTATGCGCAAGCTAGACTGCGAAAACCGAACGCAAGTGGCCTTGAAACTGATGGGCCAACCAACAGCAGAACCCGAACAGGGCTCGGCTCCGACCGACCCTGTTTTTAAGCGCAAACCAAAGCCGCTAACGCGTCGCGAACAGGAAGTTGCCAGTCTCCTCGCAACCGGAATGAGCAATCGCGAGATTGCACTGTCGCTTGATTTAGCGCAGTCAAACATGTCGAACGTTGTGACCGCGATTATGCGCAAGTTGGACTGCGAGAACCGCATGCAAGTGGCATTGAAACTGATGGGCCAACCGACGGCCGAATAATCACTCCTCAAACAAGTTCTCGGTCTGCGTTTTCACCGCTTTCCCAACTCCCTTCTCGGGCCCGATGAGCCAGGATTCGGGGATGATGGCGGTTTCTCCTCGCTCTAGGATTCCTTCGGTCGAGAGGATTTGGTAGCGGGGGATTTTGCGTTGGCCGGGCCAATCGGCATACCCATCGCTCGGCGATGAGGATCATCTCCTTCGTCGGCTCCTTCTGCGCGATCATGATTCCGAAGGGGAAGCTTGTGTGATAAAATACTGGCAACATGGCAAAGAGCTACTATCCGCCTACCGCACTTACGGACGCCCTTGAGGTCGCCAAAGTTATTGCAGAGAAGAACAACGGGCATGCCACCCCGAAGCTTACGCTCGCGGAGCTCCTGGAGATCAAGTCAGAAGGCAGGCGGTATCGAGACCTCGTCACCGCATCCTCCGGCTACGGGCTGACAAAGGGAAGCTACGCTGCGGCGGAAGTGGAGTTGTTGCCCGCCTACAAGGCTCTGCTAGAGAAAGACATCGATGCCGTGATTGCGACCCTGATGGAAAACGAGTGCTTCAAGCGGCTACATGAGCGGTACCTTAATGCGGGGATTCCACCCTTGTCCGCGGCCAAGAGTTTCTTGGAAAAGGAGTGCGGCGTGCCAACAGGCCAATCCGAAGGGGTGTTCGAGGGTGTGCTCAGGAACGCCAGGGCATGGCAGCTCATCCAGGACAAGGCCGGCTCAGAGAAGTTCGTCCCCGTCGAGATGGCAAAAGCCAGTTCTTCAACTAGCCCGGTGACCGCTGCGTCAAGCGTTCCGGCTACTACGCAGAATCCTCGCAAGAAGGCTGAACCGGCCGGAGTTAAAGAAAAACCGACACCGAAGGGAAAACTCGAGGACACAAATGTGAACGATCCCCGTGCCTTCAAGCCTGAGATACACATCGACGTTCAGATCCACATCGGACCCGAAACGACGCCGGAGCAGATAGAGAAGATTTTCTCAAGCATGAGTAAACACCTGTACCCCACGAAGGCCGGATAGTAAGCAGTGATGGAAATCGACGCTGTCAAATCGGCTCTTGGGCTGGCAAACTTACTCCAAGATTTGGGGGCACCAGCCGAGGAGGTTCCGCGTAATGTTGGGGCGGGGCCCATTCCTCCGTCGATAGTCCGAGGGACCCGGGGATATGTAGAGAAGGTCGCCTTCCAAGTGAATGAAGCCTATTCTCGGACATGCTATGATGCTTGCTTGGTCATGTGTCGCCGCCTCATCGAGACCCTCGTAATCGAAGCGTGTGAGTTTCATGGCCTGAAGTCGAAAATCATTGGATCTGACAGCAATTACCTAATGCTTGGCGATCTGATTGACGTGTTTCTGAATGAGAGCGCTAGTCCGACAACCACTTGGAAACTTGGCCGGACGTGCTCGACAGCGTTACCGAAGCTCAAAAAGCTTGGAGACAGGTCTGCCCATGATCGTAGATTCAATGCACATATGCACCACGTGGATAATGTCCGAGACGACCTCGTCGCGGTGGTTCAAGAACTTACGGTAATGCTGGGCTGGAAGTGACAGGTAGCAACGAGCCAGTTCCCTTGAGTATGCGGTAGAGGCTCTCGATCAGCTCGAACAGTTCGGCGTTTCTTGGCTCGCCCTTGAACTCCGTCATGATCATGTGGCTGTAGGTCCACGTATCCTCGAAGGTCATGATCTGGGCGGGGGAATCCTGGCCTTTGTGCTGTTTGAAGAGGAGATTGTAGTTGCGGGCGGAGTTGAACGGCGGATCGAGATAGATGAGATCGGCGACTTCGTCTGGGATCGCCTTATCCACGCCTTCGCCCCGGAGCCGGACAAGATTATCGCCGTAGTGGAGTTGATTGACGAAGTCGGCGGGCATGGCATGATTATAGCCGCCAATGATTCAAACGGAAAGCCCTCGCCAACCCGGTTCTACGTCGAAGCGAATGCGGCGAGCGGAGGTGGAGACACTACCACAAGCCATACGTTCGATAACCTCTTGCCAACGAATCACAAGTTTTACGGCGCGATGGACATGCAGAGTTGGCGAAACATGGAGGAACTCGTCGTTGGAGTTGATCATCAAATTGACGCTAAACTTGGCGCGAAGTTGCATTGGCACAAGTTCGCGTTGCGCGATGCTTCGGATGGATGGTACGGCGCGGGCGGCGGAATAAATCGGGGGGCTCTGGGGCTGTTCATTGATCCGACTGGCGCTTCCGGTAAGAACATCGGCAGCGAAATTGACTTTGAGCTTAACTACAAACTGAACCCAAGAACAAGCTTCTCGGGAGGCATTGGCGTGTTCTCGCCGGGTAGCTTTATCAATGCTAGAAACGGCGGAGTCGCCGATCAGCAAACCTGGTTCTATTTGATGGGCCAGATACGATTCTGAAATGATCCACCTTACCGAAGCCGAGCCGCTGATCCGAGCCCATTTTGTGGGGGCTTTTGTTCTCCAGGTCCTTTCGTTCGACTTGGAAACTCTCAATGTCGCTAGAATCTTAAATCCCGACCAGATAGAAATCTTGTGCGTAACGGTGCGATCTAGTGTGGACAGAGCAACGATCGACGCTCTTCCGGGCTTGAAAATGATCGCAACCGGATCGGCGGGTTTTGATCACATTGACGTCGGCTATTGCAATGAGAAGGGCATCGTTGTTTCCAATGTGCCCGAGTATGGACCGGCGGTTGCTGAATACAACATTGCCCTCATGATCGCCCTTTCGCGTAAAGTTCATCTCGCTTACATGCAAACCCTTCAGCGCGATTTCTCACCCCAGGGGCTCCTTGGGCGCAACTTGCAGGGACGCACGCTGGGCATAATTGGAACCGGCATCATTGGTTCCCGAGTTGCGCGAATGGCGGAGGCGTTTGAGATGAAGGTGCTGGCAGTTGATCCAAGCCCCAATCCCTTGATCCCGGTAACTTACGTGCCTCTGCCGGAGCTGTTGGCAGAGTGCGATATCCTCGCCCTTTGTTGCCCATTGACTCACGCCACCAAGCACCTCATTGGAAAATCTGAGTTTGAGCAGATGAAACGCGGTGTGCTCATCGTGAATACCTCCCGCGGTGCCGTCATAGATACCCAAGCGCTGGTCTGGGCGTTGGATGTGGGTATTGTTGATGGCGCCGCCCTTGATGTTCTGGAAGGAGAGACCATGCTCCCCTCCCACACCCTCAATTCGACGCTGGCGGGCCACCCGACAGCCGAGCAAACGCAAACAATCGCCGAAGATCTCACCCTCATGCGCCACCCCAAGGTGATTATCACCCCGCACATTGCGTATTACACGACGGATTCATTAGAGCAAATCCGGGTTAGAACGCTGGATAACGTGCAAGCCTTCTACGCCGGGCGCCCGCAAAATGTTGTGAGCGCGCAAACCGTAGTGACGGCGTCGCTCGCTTAACGCTGAAAATTCCAAACTCCCGAACTTGTCGCCCTATGACACGCATCATGGCCTTAACTGACGCGAAGGGAACACAATAAAACAATGAGCGAAAAGGCAACATCAAATCGAATCTTGTTCATGAACACACTGGCATTTACGGTGTGTTTTGCGGTTTGGACTATGTACGGTGTTCTCATCACGTTCCTGGTTGATAACCGCTACCTGATGATTGATAAGGCTCAGATCGGCTGGCTTATTGGCATCCCGATTCTCACGGGCTCGGTCATGCGACTGCCCGTTGGCCTGCTGACGGATCGCTACGGGGGAAAGCCGGTTTACCTAAGCGTTATGGTTTTCGCCGCCCTATCCCTCTTTGTAACAAGCCAAGTCTCAACGTTTGTGGGATTCATGATGGCGGGGCTGCTTTTTGGCATGAGTGGGGCATCGTTCGCGGTCGGAATAGCTTATTCTTCTTTATGGTTCCCAAAGGAGCGCCAAGGCACCGCCCTCGGCATTTTCGGAATGGGTAACGCGGGCTCGGCGATTACGACCTTAGCCGCCCCGACGATGCTGAAGAACTTCACCAATGGAGGCCAAAACATTGAGGGTTGGCGTACGTTACCCATCGTCTACGGGGTGGCATTACTGGTAATGTCTGCCCTTTTCGCCCTGTTTACGGTCAATAGGAAAGTCGAGACGGCCGGTCAGAAGACGCTCGGGCAGATGCTTGCGCCGCTCAAGGACATTCGAGTCTGGCGATTCGGGATGTACTACTTCCTCGTGTTTGGGGCGTTTGTGGCATTAGCGCAGTGGCTTGTGCCTTACTACCTCAATGTCTACGGAATGACCCTGGCGATGGCGGGTTTGTTGGCTTCCGTTTTCAGCTTGCCCTCTGGTGTGATTCGCGCGCTCGGAGGCTGGGCTTCGGACAAGTTCGGGGCGCGCTCAACAATGTATTGGGTCTTGAGCATGTGCGCCTTGTTCTTCTTCTTGCTGATCGCTCCCCGAATGGACATTCGCTCGCCGGGCGAAGGGGTCATGGCGGATCGGAAAGGAACCGTGGCTTCGGTTGCTGGGAACCAGGTTGTCGTGGATTCCTCAAAGCCGGGCGGAGCCGCCGATCTCAAGACCTACAAGCTTCGCACCGAGCCGATGCTCGATCCGAAGAAGCTTGAAGAAGGGGTTCTCGTCATGCCCACTTTCCGCTCATGGCAAGAGCCCGCCGTGCAGCCTGGGCAAGAAGTTAAGAAGAAGGAGTTGCTGGCACGAGGAATCACCCATGTCTATTTCCAAGCGAATGTCTGGGTCTTCACGGGCCTCGTTTTCCTTGCCGGCATCATGATGGGCATAGGAAAGGCGGCGGTTTACAAACACATCCCTGAGTATTTCCCGAACGATGTGGGAGTAGTTGGCGGCATCGTCGGCGTCATCGGCGGTTTGGGCGGGTTCTGCTGCCCGATTCTCTTTGGCTATTTGCTAAAGCTAACCGGCTTATGGACTTCATGCTGGCTCTTTCTTGGGATTCTCGCGATCATCTGCCTGGTATGGATGCACGTTGTCATCCTGAGAATGACGCGGGGGATGACTCCAGAAAGATAGAAGAGCGGGTTAAGATGCTGACCAGCACAGGTTTGAACTAGACCGTTCCAACAAGGAAGGTGCGAACCGTTTCCGATTCGCCCCTAATGCCCAACTATAACGCTATTCTTTTTGGCACAAGTGCCAGGAATATCTAGGGTCTTGTCACGCTTACCGTTGTGTCTCGCTCTGCCCCTTCACCGCTTTGCCAACTCCCTTCTCCGGCCCGATGAGCCAGGATTTGGGGATGATGGCGCTTTCTCCCCGCTCTAGGATTCCTTCGGTGGAGAGGATTTAGTAGCACTCAGAACCCCCTCGCCCTTTCCCAAGGGAGAGGGGGCAGGGGGTGAGGGTTCCGGGTGGTTTGGAATCGTTGGCTAGATTGCAAGCAAGGCCCTCCAACCCGCACCCTCCATTGATTCCGCAGAGGGCTTTACAGGTTCATCGCCGCTCTAAGCGACTCCCTCCGGACCGAATGCTCAAGGCTGATCCTGAGAGTGACGCGGGGGATGACGTTTACCGGGTAGCCTCACATTTCATGGCTCGCACTCGATTAATTGCCACGACGGTTGCGTTTGGCGCGGCTCTGCTTGTGGTGTTGTTTATCGTTATCGGGTCGGGGGCTTTCGCTCGGTTTGATACTCCCCTTGCCGCTTACGCCACGGCTACCGTGTTTGCCGCATTTGCGATCGGATACCGCTACACGATGTGGATTCAACGCCCGCCAACATGGCGCTACTTCAAAGCGAGCTGGCAGCTGTTTCTAAGACCTCGACGGCTCGTAGCGAACTTGGTGAAGCTGTTGGGGCACCTTTGGAACCAGATTATTATTCAGAAGTTCATTGAGGAGCGGAGCCGACAGCGGTGGGCGGCTCATATGTGTTTGGCTTGGGGATGCTTGCTGGCATTTGCCATAACTTTCCCGCTGAGTTGGGGTTGGGTTCAGTTTGGAATCGCGGCCAATGGCTCCGATTATGTTGTCGAGTTTATGGGGATGAAGCAGTTTGCCTTTGCGCCCAATAGCGCGATTGGCTTCCTTATGTTTAATGGGCTCAACATTAGCGCGGTTTTGGTTTTGACTGGCGTCGCCCTCGCTATGCACCGGCGGCTTTTCGACCGGGGTGCGCAAGCCGTGCAGACGCTCGCCAACGACCTTATTCCTTTGTTTCTGCTGTTCGCGGTTTCGGTCACGGGCTTGATGATCACGGCGAGCTACAAGCTGATGGGCGGGCAAAACTACTCCTTCCTTTCCTTACTTCACGCGTTTACAGTCGTCATCCTGCTCCTGTGGTTGCCCTTCGGGAAGCTGTTCCACGTTATCCAGCGGCCCGCGCAACTTGGAGTCGCCTATTACAAGGAAGAGGGGCTACGTGGACCTCAAACCTTATGCGCCAGGAGCGGCGAGCCGTACCAGAGCCAGATGCATCACGACGATCTGGTTGAGGTTATGCGTGAGTTGGGGATTGACTTTGGCGAACACCAAGACCTTTCGCCCGCCGAAAAGCGCCGATTGATTGCCCTGAATCAAGCCGCTTCGATAAGCGGTCAACCGTTCGTCGGCTAATCAAGTCGCTGTAAGCCGCGCAACATCCACACGTTCACAAAGAACAACCCTGCGCTAGCTATGGCGGCCGGAATCGCCATTGCCCCTTTACCTGCGATTAAACCCTCTAACACGCTGACGAAGAGCCACAACTGAAGCAGCACGAGAACCAAGTTGAACAAGAGAAGCGCAACGAAGACTACCGACCGCTGACGCTTCTGAGCGAGATTAGGCTTCATGAAGTTCACCTTCGAGAATGCCTACTGCCCACAACTCGCCGTTTCGCTCTTCAACGACGATTTGGCGAAGCGGGTGAGAAGGCGGACCTTGCAAAACTCTCCCATCAACGGCTGAAAACGCCCCGTTGTGGCATGGACAATATAGGCGATCTTTGTCGGGTTGATAGTCTACGGGGCAGGACAAGTGAGTGCAACGACGCGAAAATGCATGGAAGCTTCCATCGGGATGCCGGACCAAGATGCAAATGTCCGAGTCACCGGGATAAGTAAATGCCATGGATTTGCCTGAACCAATTTCGTTCAGGATTCCGATTAGCTTGGGTTCAAAGACTTGTTCACCATGCTTGACCTTTGACCAAGCCGCGATGGCGACCGACCCCGCCGCGAGGCCACCACTGGCAACCGTCATAAATTTGAAGAATTCGCGACGGGATACATATCCATCATCTTCCCAATCAATCGGGAAATCGGCTTTTAGTTGTTCATCCATTATCTTACTCTCGAGTTGGATAGCAAATCACTGGCCCGAATCGTCGCTCCCACCTTCACTTCCATGCGTTTCGTTCCTGCTGGCATCATCAAGTTGACCTTGGTTTTGATGGTTCTGGACCCGAAAACAAACTCATTAATCGGGGTGCCGCCGCGCTGAGCCGCAACCTCCTCGGGCGTTCCGTACATCAGCGCTTGCGAAGGACAAACGGTAGCGCACATTGGCTTCTTGCCAATGGAAGTTCGGTCATAGCACATATCGCATTTCATCATTTGGTCAATTTTTGTGTCATGTTTTGGCACTCCAAATGGGCACGCGTAAACGCAATTGGAGCAACCGATGCAACGGGGTTTGAGCGAACTCTGCACGACCCCATCGGGCGTCCGCTTGATCGCGTCCGCCGGGCACACCATGGCACACGCGGGCTCCTCGCAGTGCATGCAAATGACGGGCGTCGTTTGAACGCTGTCGCCGCGTTGAATAGTCTCTAAGTGGATCATCGAAACCCCGGCATGGGTGTCACATTCCGAGCATGCCGCGACACAAGCGTTGCATCCGATGCACCGGCTGGGATCAATGTAAAACTGGCGTTCACTCATGTTCTCTCACCTCCGAAGTCGAGGGTCGAACCATGTTTGGCTGCATTTTTCGACGTCGCTTGTGAACGTTTAGATAGGTCAGACGCCCGCTGCTGCAGCGGACTTCGCGTTCTACCGACTTTGGGATCACGATGATCGCTCCCGGCTCTAAGTTCTGTTGCTCCTCACCGACTCTTATCAGTCCGCTTCCCGACAATACGATCATTACGACGTCAACCTCCGAGTTCACATGAGGTGCGACTCCTCCGCCATCATCCCAAGAGAGCAAAGTCGCATCCAGGTCCTCGGTTTCAGTAGACCACATCGCTGATCTTTCGGCCAATCCGTTGGTCCAAATCATGTTGGTTCCCCTGCCGCCGAAATACGAACCACCGACTTCTTATACTCTGGTATTTTGCTTAGGGGATCGAGGGCGCGATTGGTCAGGTTATTGGCTGAGCGTGCCCCCGCCCAGTGATACGGAATGAAGATCGTGTCGGGGCGGATCGTGGTTACGACTTTCGCCTTGAGAACAACACTCCCACGACGGCTTTCAACTTTCATCCAGGTCCCGTCCTCGATTCCGTGTTGGGTGGCCAGCGTAGGGTGGATTTCAACATAAGGATCTGGGCACAAATCTACCAATCCGCCAATCCGGCGAGTTTGCGTTCCACTGAGATACTGGCTTACGACCCGTCCCGTGGTCAGAATCACCGGATACTCGTCGTCCGGTTCTTCGGCGCTCGGACGATAAGGAGTCGCATGAAAATGCGCCTTGCCGTCGGGAGTGTGGAACTTCATGGTTTCGAAAAGTCGCGGAGTGCCTGGGTGTCCGATTTCGGGGCACGGCCAGAAGACTCCCATCTCGTTCTCGATCCGCTCGTAGGTGATGCCGAAGTAGTCTGCTGTGCCGCCCTTGCTGGCAACCCGTAGCTCGTTGAAAATATCCTCGCTGGTCTTGAAATGGTCGAAGTACTTACCTCGACCGAGCCTCCTCGCCAACTCCAAGATAATCGAGGTGTCGGCCCTGGCGTCTCCCGGAGGATCAACTGCTTTACGAATCCGAATGACGCGTCCTTCCGCGCTCGTGCTGGTCCCTTCTTCTTCTTCGTGCAGCGATCCCGCCAGGACGATGTCGGCGTGGTGGGCGGTCTCATTAAGGAAGAAATCAATGGCAGTGTAGTGCTCGAGTTTGCCCAAGGCGTCACGAGTAAAATTTGAATCCGGTAGTGAAACCAACGGGTTAAAGCAGATCGAAACGAGGGCTTTGATTGTGCCCTCATGAATCATGTTCATGATCTCTTGGGCGGTATGCCCTTTTCTTGGCATCTCGCTCTCTTCTATTCCCCAAACGCTGGCGATGTAGGCGCGGTGCTCGGGGTTTTCTATATCTCTATTGCCGGGGAGTTGGTCGCACTTATGACCGTGTTCACGCCCGCCTTGACCGTTGCCTTGGCCCGTGATCGTGCCGTAACCGCAACCCGGTCGGCCAAGTCGGCCCGTCGCCAAAACCAAATTGATGCAAGAGAGAACGTTGTCTACGCCCTTGGTGTGATGCTCTATCCCGCGCGCGTGAAGAAGGAAACTCGTTTTGGCCGCTCCCCACATATGTCCTGCTTTCTCGATATCCCCAACCAGAACCCCACTGATGCGCGACGCTTCCTCAAGGGTTTGCGCCATTGCCGACGCTTTTGCTTCATCCCAACCGCTTGTGTGGGCCTGAATAAACTCCTCGTTGACGTAACCGTTTTCGATAAGAACCCTCAGAATCCCAGTGAAAAGCGCGCTGTCCGTGCCGGGACGAACGGGTAGGTGAAGATCGCAGGTGCGGGCCAGCGGCGTGACCCGAGGGTCAACCATGATCAACTTCGCACCTCGATCTCTTGCTCTCCAGATGTAGTCGGTAGTGATTGGCGAGCACTCGGCAATGTTGGTGCCCGCACATAAAATCACGTCAGCAAGCACAATATCGTCCCAATAATTAGCGGCCCGATCAATTCCAAAAGCTTTCTTGTTTCCCGTTCCCGCGCTTACCATGCAAAGGCGACCGTTATAGTCAAGTTCAGCCGTTTGAACTGCGACTCGCGCGAACTTGCCCATCAAATAAGACTTCTCGTTCGTGAGCGAAACCCCCGACAGTATCGCCACCGAATCCTTTCCATATTGGGCTTGAATGCGTTGGATTTCGCTAACTGTCTTTGAAAAAGCCTCTTCCCAGCCAATTGGCTCGAAACCCTTGCCTTCCACCCGCTTCAAGGGCGTAAGCAAGCGGTCTGGGTGATTTCCTTGCAAATATCGCTTCACACCCTTTGGGCAAAGCTTGCCCTTGTTGAACGGAAACTCCTCCCAAGGTTCAAAACCGATAACTTTGTTGTCTCGCACTTTGAGCTGAATGCCGCATTGCTGACCGCAAAAACAACAATGGGTTTTTACGATCTTTTCGGGCTCGCCGCGAGTTTGCCAACCCCCCGGTGGAACATGATTGAGATGCGGCCCGAAGTCATCAGCTAGTTTTTCGAGCGAAACGGGGGGACGGGCCATCTTTGCACTAGTATACGCTCACTCCTATGACACCCATCATAGCTAAAGGCGCGCGTATTGGGCGACACTTATAGTGGAACCTTACCATGTCAAACGAACTTGAAAAAACGCAGATTCAAACCTGGCAACCTAACGAACCTGAATTCTGGGAGTCAACCGCCAAGCCCATCGCTTGGAAAACGCTGTGGATCACCACCTTTTGCCTCCTTTTGAGCTTTAGCACTTGGTTCATGGTCAGCGCGATTGTTGTCAAGTTGACGGGAATTGGGTTTAAGTTTGATAAGAGCCAGCTTTTCTGGCTCAATGCGATGCCCGGCCTTGCCGCGGGAACTTTGAGGATCATCCACACCTTCCTCATCCCGATTTTTGGTACACGCAAGACCATTGCGGTCTCTACGCTTCTTCTCGCGATCCCCGCAATCGGTTGGGGAATGGCGGTTTCGAACCCGGGAACGAGTTACAGCACCTTCATGATCTTGGCGTTTCTCGCTGGATTGGGCGGCGGCAACTTCAGCTCATTCATGCCAAGCACCTCGCTCTTTTTCCCGAAGAAACTCCAAGGAACGGCCCTTGGCATCCAAGCCGGAATCGGCAACTTTGGGGTCTCTGTCGCGCAGTTCTTGATTCCTGTGGTCATCGGGATTTCAATGGTTGGCTCCAGCCAGCACTTTGTTGACAAGAAAGGTGATAAAGACATCTTTCTCCAGAACGCCGCTTTCCTCTGGGTTCCCTTTATTTTCATCGGAGCCATTGCCGCCTGGTTTGGTCTAAGGAGCGTCCCCGTTCAAGCCAACTTCAAAGAGCAACTGGACATCTTTAAGGAAAAGCACACTTGGTTCATGACGAGCCTCTACATCATGACCTTTGGTTCATTCAGTGGCTTCGCCGCCGTCTTCCCGTTGCTTATCAAAGAGACTTACGGCAAGTTTCCGGGCGGGCCTGATCCTCTGAAATACGCCTTTCTCGGCCCGCTTGTTGGGGCCGGAATTCGCGCCGCCTGTGGCCCGATCGCCGATAAGTTCGGCGGGGCAAAGGTGACGATGGTGAGCGGGATCGGCTTGCTCGCTTGCGCCATTGGCGTTACTCAGTTCACGCACCCTACCGATATGTCCACCTGGGGAGGATTCCTTTGGTGCATGCTCGGCTTGTTTTTCTTTAGCGGAATCGGCAATGCCTCTACCTTTAAACAAATGCCCATGATCTTTCCTCCTCGCCAAGCGGGTGGAGTCATCGGCTGGACTTCAGCTATCGCCGCCTACGGGCCGTTCGTGTTCTCGGTTTCCTTCGGAGCCATTATCGCGGCCACCGGCGATGGCACCAAGTTCTTCTACTACGCGGCGGTATTCTACGCCTTGAATATTGCGCTTAACTGGTGGTTCTATGCTCGAAAGAACGCCGAAAAACCATGCTAATGTCGCCCTTCTAAGTCCATTTTTAACACAGGCTACACGAGGAGCCACATTGGCAGGCCGGAATGTGGCACAAGGGATTGGGGCCATTTCAATGTGGCGCGAGGACGCGTAGCTACCTAAAAGAGTTATCGCTTTTTTTGTGAATCAGCCAGTCCTTGCTTCATCCTTGAAAGGCCCCGTACGACGCATAGGAAACACACGAGCATGAAGACTGCGAACGAATGCGGATCAGTTCGGTATTCAATCGGAACCCAAGACGAGCGCGAATACATAATTGTTATCGGCACCCCAACAAGCACTCCCAAATAAAGCGATGCGAAAAACCTACGACTCGACTTGTCCAATCCTTGGGCCCAACAGAGCCGCAAAAATTTGCGATATAAGCCTAACTTTAGCGACCTAATTCGCACCTAGCCTCCCATATTGTCCCAACGCGTCAACTCCCGGAATCGTGCCCCAATGTGCTTGTCAATCAGGTCCAGATACGTGGTGACAATATCGCCAATGCAACCAGCGAGTTGGGGAACCTTCGGGTCCCTCGCGCCATACGCTCTCCTGCCGCCCGGTGTTCTCTTGTCCATGGTTCACGTGTGGCGCTGTCGTAATCAGCATCTGTCATTCTGTTCATTTCCAACTACCTTAAGCCGATGCGAGTTTACTCCCGATGATTCCAGTCTGCGCCACACGGCCGAGGGGCGGCGTATGGCGCGAGGTGCGCGGAGCTCACTAAACTCCTTTCGCTTGCAACGAGCGGAGTTTACACGAGGAGCCACATTGGCAGGGCCGGAATGTGGCACGACGGAACCCGATCATTCCAATGTGGCGCGAGGACGCGGAGCTGCCTGAATCACAACGCAAAGACAGTTTTGGTCCAAAACACCTCGAACTTGTAGGGCTTTCTATCCCTATAGAAAATCGCGCCTCGCAAGACGATTTCCTCAGCCGCGAATTGGTTCTCTGGGCCGTGGAAGACGATCTCCGTCCCTTTGACCAGTTCGCGATCATCAACTGCCCTAGACTTAAAGCCGCGTTCCTCTGCCAGAGTGCTGAGCTGTCCAAACGTCAACTTTCGGCTGACCGCCTCGCTCAATAGGCTCCTGAGCTTAACCTCGCGTTGCGCCGGGCTTATGGCTGGTGCTCCCCCCTTAATCATCGCAATAGCGAGTAAGAGGAATGCTAAACCTACGCAACCAAGCAACACCATCAACCATAGGCGACCATTAAGCACTCTAAAGCGCTAGCCCCTGCATGGCCCTGAACGTTGGCGGACGGTGGCCAAAACCAGGCGCAATTGGAAAGGGGCGGCGTATGGCACGAGGTGCGCGAGGCTCACTTAAGCTTGACGCCATGGTAACTCACTTAATTTTGGTTGTTCGGCAAGTTCCACGCTCAGTGGGAGTAATCTCATACTCATCACCTTCTATCTTCAAGCGCACCTTCACCTCTGATTCGCTACTGCTAAAACCTAAAACGCTAATTCCATCTAGCAACCCAGGGACTGTAAGCTCCCGTTTAAGTAAGGCATCTATTTCACGAATAGCGTCTTCATCTGGTTGTTTCTTAAATGCGGCGCTATTGAGCAGTTTCCCATTGGACGCTAGTATTTCGGAGATGCTGGCTCGTTTGACCCCGCCCGCCCACCTTCGGGCGCTGAGATGGATCGGTACCGAAATTGCCAAGAAAACGAGTAACGCACTGGCTAGTATCCATATCCATTTTTCACGGCTTATTCCCTCCTTTGGGGAACCTTCGGGTCCCTCGCGCCATACGCTCTCCTGCCGCCCGGTGTTCTCTTGTCCATGGTTCACGTGTGGCGCTGTCGTAATCAGCATCTGTCATTGTGTTCATTTCCAACTACCTTAAGCCGATGCGAGTTTACTCCCGATGATTCCAGTATCTGTGTCGTTAACTTCATTACGCTCTAGGTGGGTCGGAGTTTACACGAGGAGCCACATGAGGCGTCGTATGGCGCGAGGTGAGCGGAGCTCGCGGAACCTCACTGATCATCGCCCTCCAGGGCCCAAAGAAGGTATGCCCTAACTGCAAACACGCGGCTGCGATTAGGTGCCGAGGTGCGCGAAGCTCGTTGAAAACTCGCTCAGGCTAAGTCTTGTTCACGAATAAAATCGAAGTAAGCTTTAATCGTTTGAAGTGTGGACAATCTCGGGAGGTGGACTCTCTCTGACATCCGATCGAGCCAACACATTTCTATGACGATGAATTTGTCGTCCGCCTCAGAATAATGCACGTATGCGTCCCATTCGCTGCTAAAGACATTACATGCCAACATCAGTTCTCTAGACCCCTTAACCGGTGCGGACTGTTTCACCTTCCAAATCCTGGGCATTTGCTCGCTTTCCTGGACCGCAAGCAAGAGCATCTCGATGCTGTAGTAACACTCCTCGTGGGTCCACTCGCCTTCAACTTGGATGATCGTGGTTTCAAGGCGGACTGCCTCGCCAAAATTTACTGTTATCTTTGCTGAGGCAGGTTCGCATGCGACCAGGATTGAAAACTGGCTGTCCCCTGCTTCAAAAGATGGTCTAGCCACCTGCGTTCCCACGTTTCCCCCCGCCCGCTGCAGCTCCTCCCCCGAGTACGATTATCGCCCCGCCCGCTACGGCAGGCGCTGCCGTTCCACCGGAGAAAATGATGACAAGTCCACCAACAACAATTATTGCTCCAATAAGCAACACTGTGCCTACTTCAGCACCGGAGCTACTGGGCGACTGGACCTTCCTCGGCGGAGTATTGCCTGGAGCCCGTTGCCCCGGCGACCGCCTTGGGAAGCGAAATTCGGATTCCCTCGCGCCATACGCTCTCCTGCCGCCCGGTGTTCTCTCGTCCATGGTTCACGTGTGGCGCTGCCGTAATCAGCATCTGTCATTCTGTTCATTACTTCAACCTATCCGCTTGATATGTGACTCCCATAGACCACCATTTCAATTGCGTAGAACGAGCACTGAATACGCTTCATTTAGCGCTTGGTGGTGGGATTTGCTTCCCAACTTCAACCGCTCAAAAAATCCGTGACCCTGTGCCCCCATGATCAGCAGCTCGGCCTGCGTGCTGGCCATTGCATTTCTGATTCCATTGTGCGGATGATCAGCTTCAACCATAACGTTAGTTAGAACGCAGAATGGATCAAGCTTCGATGCCACCGTTTGGTTGAGTTCCACCAGCTTTTCCTGAATCCAGATGGGCGATTCATGGGCGAGATGAGGTAGAGCTCTAACAAGCAGAGCCGCCACCCCACTATCTATCTCGTTTGCGGTGTAGACCGTTAACTCGCTAATGCCGGATGGTGCGAATGTGACTAGCTTATCAATACATTGATTCATGAATTTTGAATGATCCGTTGCTAGCAAAGCAACGACAGGTCCGACTTTTGGATGATCTTTCTTCACCACTAAGACACTTTGCTTCGCGCCAGCCAAGACGCCTTTGGCCGTACTCCCGAACATGGTTGATTCCCAAAATCCTTTAAGGGAAGACCGCACCGCAATTAAGTCACACTCGTGGGTGTCGGCGTATTCGATGAGGACCCGAGCCGGATCGCCCCACGTCAGGTGAGTTTTTGTAGAGCAACCCTTGCTCTTCGCCGCCATTTCCGCTGACTCTAATGCCGAGCCTCCCAGTCTTTTCAGGTCGTCGTAAATGGAGGTGATGGGATGGAGCGCTCCTAACTCGGGGAAAGACCCATCCGGCAGGACGGATTCAACACAATGCACAAGATGAACCTCAAACGGCTTATTCCAAATGCGACCGACTAGATCAAGCGCCGTTGCCCAAGCACCATCGGCATCTACTCCAACAAGAATCCTCATATGGTGATTCTACAGTGTAGCTCACCATTCGATAATGACGATAATCATATCAGCGAATTCTCTTTGAATCGGCTTGGCGTCGTTGTTCCAAAGCTAGTCGCTTCATCGAGCTTTACCGTCCATTTCAGGGATTGTTTCGGACAGGATTTCCAGCACGGCCCTTCTGTCTTCTTGAGTTAGGTGAGCAAAGGGTTTGGTTTGGTCTTTTCCGGTAAGCACCTCTCGCAAGCGAAGCAAGACCTGCGCCCTCGCTTCATCGGGAAGTCCGGCAAAGGAAGGTGCGTAAATCATTGGGCTGCAAGGAAACCTGAGGAGGCGGGTTTGGAGGTCAAGTTCGCTCAGGCGACGACCAGCCTTGTCCGGTGGCGCGGTTTTCGCGAAGTAGGCACTGAACCCACTCGTTCCTTCAATCGGAGCAGTCAGTGTCGGCTCGCCTGTTCCGAGAAGTGCCTCAACCAATGGCTCGCAAGCGTTCTTCACTCTCTCGTTTATCCCATTGGCGACATGCTCGGCACTAAACCCGAACTTGAGTAAGTCAGCGCTATCTTTCAGTGATTTGCGAGTTAAGAATCCGGCTTTCGTAATCAAGTTTTGTATCTCCATCTGCTGTTCTGCGATCACGAGCGCAACAATGTCAGAATGCGGAGAGAGATAAGGTTGCACATCGAAGTAGCTACTCAGGTCGGTGATGTTTGCGCCTCTTTCGATATTGATCGTATTTGATGCCCCGCCTCCAGTGACCGTTTCATTTCCCATGTGCCGCTGGCTTCCATGACGCCCACTCACGTACCATCCGCCCCATCGCTCTTTCATCGGGCTCTTTGCCGTCGTTCGAAACGATCCATTCGCAAGTCGTGGCCCACCCTCTGGGCCCGTGTATACGGAGCGAGCCATCAGCCCCGGCACCTGTCCCGTTAGAGGCGAGTAGTGGCACTGAAAGCACTCAGTCGTCTGGCGAATGGGACTTGGGGAAATCGCTCACCTATTGTCAAGGATATAGAAAATGGGACCAACTTTTGGATCCGCCGCCGCGATTTCAATGGTTGGCGCACCTGGTATCCAACCAACATAGGCCCGGTCGCTAAAGTAGACCGCTCGTGGTGTCCGCGGTGAGATGAAGAATGACTGGAGGCTCGTCCTCGAAAAGACAACAATCTGAGACGTTGTTGAGATCCCAAGCTCGGAGAGCAGAGATTTTAAGTAGCCTTGCTGTGACTCGTATTTGAGTTTCACTGTTCCGTTATTTAGCTTGAATATCAGGCCCGAAACGGGGTCATCAACGTTGGCAGAGGTGAACTCCGCCGGAATGTCTGAGCCTTGGGTGCTTTCAAATCCAAAGGTAATTATTGGGAGGAAACTGATCACAAAGAGCCCGTTACGGACAAGCGCTTTGGGAGAATTCTTAAGGAACGACTGCGGCATTACAATAGGTTATCACTCACTTGACGGCTTTGACCATGATCGTGATCATTGATCATAAGAATTGACTACTTGTCACTTTCTAAAACATCATCCACCCAAGATAGCGCGGCCATCATGTTTGGGAAGCCGATTGTTGTGGTTGCTTGCAACGCCGCGTGCCGAATTTCATCGGGCGTTGCGCCAGCTTGAAGGCACTTTCGAACATGGCTGTGTACCGCGCCCTCCATTCTCGCCCCGATCCCTATCCCCAGCTTAATGAGGGCTTGAGTTTTGGAGTCCAAGGGGCCTGCCTCTGAGACGGCTGCGCCCATTGACCGATAGGCCTGACCGACGTCTGGATAACGCTCAAAGAACTTGACGTAGCGCTTCGGCAACTTTGACATCTTAACCCACCACCGCCAAGTTCAAGGCGTCAAGGTCACGAAGGGTGATCACTTGGTGGTCGGTGGTCACAATCTGCGCTTTTTGCCATTTGCTCATGACGCGGATGCAGGTTTCTACCGTTGTTCCCGCCATTTCAGCAATATCCTGTCTAGTGAGTGGCACATTGAGTCGCACCCCGCCCAGCTTGCCCACCCGTCCGTAAGATTCGCCCAAGATAATCAGAACGGCGGCGATGCGCTGCTCGACCTTTCCGCTACTCATCCTGGACATCATATCGTGAGCCCGGCGAAGACGAGGAGCGAGGCTCCTCAGCATCTGGTCACGAAGGTGGGCATTTTCCTTGTACAACTCCTGCAATACCCTGGTTGGGACCTTTAGATACCATACGTGAGTTACGGCAATGGCGGAGAGAGGAAACACGCGACCCTCCAGGGCGGCGAGTAACCCAAAACACTGACCGGGCCCCAAGAGTTCGACCGCGACTTCGACCGCTTGCGGACTCGTTTTGGTCATCTTTACGAATCCAGTGCCGGCAACACCAAAGAACTCCGACGACGCCCCGGCAAGCCAAACTGCTTCACTGCGTTCGGCGTAAGCCATAAAAGACCGCTCGGCAAGATTCATCCGTTCTTGCTGGGTTAAAGCGTTCATTACGGAACAGGCCTCTATCACGGCAAGGATTGAGGGCTTCTCTGAGACTTCGGGCATGACCTCAGTGATGATGAACGATTCCCTATCCATCTCGCACCAGCAGGAGCTTCGGAAACATGTTTCGAAGCATCGGCGTCGCCCACAGAATGAGCCCGGTTAGTTCTAAGAAACCCGTAACTCCCATCGGGGCGAAGAAAGCACGATTGTAGTCGGTGCCGATTTCGAATGCGACCCGCCCCAAATTGCCGACATTGAGTAACCAAAAAGTTGCAATTAGCGAAGGCAGCTTCGTTTCATTCAGATCGTTTATCGTGGAAATCACATGGGAACCGACTCCGATGATCATCTGCGAAATGAAGCCGACCGTGAGTGCATGGCGAATGGCCCCCGAGTAGGCATGCGAAAACTGTTGCCCGGTAAGCCTGAGGTGGATGGGTTCAATCACGATGAGCAAACCGGCCACGAGAAGCCAAGTGTATGCGGCGCGAATAAACTTGTGTGATCTGAGGTGCTTTTGAACATCACCAAAAACCTTGGATGCGACGACAACATACACGGCCCCAATCGTAAGGCAAAGACCACCAACAAAGTGTAACCAGTTGCTGGCACCTTCAAATCCATGACGGTAGGCCCAAACGTGCCCGGTGATGCGCAGAATCAGTCCGAGAGTCCACCAGGCTAACCCCATTAGCCCATTGGTTCGATCAGCCTTGCCGATCCCAAAACACGTGTTCAGTTTGGTCAGCGAAACCCCAAAGATCATCATGGAGACGAAGCCTAAGAACTGGGCATCTCGCATAGGAGGAAACCACTCAGCTATGAACTGGGTTGAGGCTAGGTTGCTCGCCTGATGTGACCCTAAGAAGATAAGCGGCTCGGCCAAAGAAATGAGGAGAAACCACGCCAAACTGCCCGAAACGAACCAGGATTGCCACTCTGTGTTCAATCCGTTTCGGTGGCGAGTAAGGACGCGATTCATAAGGAAGAGTACAACCCCTACGATTTGGAGAAGACAGGCGGCAAGCCCGAGCGAGATTCCAAAGGCGCGGTTGGTCAAGACGAGCGGTTCTGCCGCGAATCTCATCGCAATTCCGATTGCAAGGGTCATCAACGATGATGAAGCTAGGAGATGAAAGAGGCGAACTTTGGCGAGTGCGGGCGGATTCTCCTGCAGCGCAAACCCGATGACAAAGAAGCCCACCCAGCCAAAGAGTTGCGAGTTGGCATGAGCGAGAATATGGGGCGTCCAAACCGAAGCGGTATAGGTGCCAGCTCCTGCGATCCCAAGGAGCGCGATGGCGCCGAGAGTGCAACCAGCGGTGAGGACTGTTATGATGCCGGCCAGAAAAAAGGGACGATAAATCTCAACAGTGGCTCGCCCCGCGATCGAGCGATTAGGCAGGACACGTAGCAGGATCAAATTTTCACGGGTCACGACTTAGATTTTGGGGCTCAAACGGTTGGGAAGCAATGATCGCGGTCATATTCTCAGAAGGACCACAGGTTTGCTTCAGGACTGAGACTCGGGCCGATGAACAGGTCGGCTTGTGCAACCCGGTGGCAACTTCTCCAAAAACTAGGCGGCGGAAGAGAGTCAAATCAGAGTAGGCGGGCTCTCGCTGGTTGAATAGCGCACGACGTTACGTCTCAATCGAGCAAACAATCCAAAACATCATTGGCTGAGTAACTCGTTCTTCCGGGTTTCAGGTATCTCGCTAGATTCACTACATCATCGCCAGCGGTAATCAGGGCGGCTTCCGGAACGCCCTTTCTCATTTGGCCCATCCCAACCGTGGCTACGAGCCCGTTGCAAATACACACTCGCCCCTTCGTGTTCTCAATTGAGCCACCCTTTCGAACGTAATCTTCGACCGGCTCGGCCGCGCACCGGTAGGCCATTTTCCCGTTTGGCTGCTGATAAACCTCCCTCAAATAGCCTAAGTCACACGTTCTGTTCCGCCTTTCGTAAACTTTCGGGTCGGAAGCCGTCCCTTTCATCCGTACAACTTTGAATGGGAAGCCAGTAGGGGAGGCAAGTGGATCGGTGAAAAGCTCGATGTTGCCCTCGATACAGGCTTGTAAGACATCGGCCTTTATGGAAGGGGTGATTCCCGATTCTTCGCAGAACGCGAATGCCGTTCCTACCTGAATTCCTTGAGCCCCCAGATCGCGCGCCTCGAGAAGCTTCTCGCGGGTGCCGTAGGAACCGGCAATCCAATAGGGCAATCCTAGCTCGTTTATCTTCGCGAACTCCGGCACGTCTCGCTCCCCATAAACTGGCTCGCCTTCGGATGAGAGTTGCATGGGGCCGCGGGGCGGAGCGTTATGCCCGCCCGCCGTCGGCCCCTCGATCACAAACCCGTCCGCACCCGGAGAGCATTTCTTGGCCAATAATTGGGCCAGTGAGGCGGACGAGACGATGGCTAGAAACTTCGGTCGGCCCAAATGCGTGAGCGCGTCAAGAAAAGGGGCGGGGTTGAAGTGCGTTGAAACATCCACATTCGCGACATCAATTCGTAGATCGCTGGGTTTACCTTGGGATAGTTCATCCAAAACCCGTGGGATAGCGCGCGGGATTCCGGCTCCCATCAGCACCGCATCCACTCCCGCCAGCATGGCTCCAAACAGCGAGGGCACGGTCGGAGTCTGAATCTTTTCAAGGAGATTTATGCCAACAGACCCGCCGTGCCCTCGCTTTGCCAAGAAAACTTCAACAAAATTTGCGACTACGATGAGCTCAACCAAAGCCGAAGTCGCGTTGACTTGCGGTAAGGGTTTGGATTTGAACGGAGCGTTAGCCGCTTTCCCACCGGCGATGAAGTAGCGATCCCACACTCGCTCCGCCATCTCGCGAATCGGAAACTTTGCCAGCGCTTCGGCCAGATGCCCTCCAACATCACCCAGTTGTAGTCGCCTTGCCAACACGGCATCTAAAGCCGTTCCCGACACAACCCCCAATTGCCCACGCATTGAAACGGCGCGTGCGAGCGGCCAGGAAGAGACGGCGACACCCATGCCACCTTGAATTACGAGAGGATTCCCTAACATTACAGTTATCATAAGCCAGAAAATCTGAGGTGGCTATGACGGGAATCATAAGCAAGTTATCGCACTTGACCACAAGATATTCAGTTTCGGGGCAGACACGGCTCGACCCTCACCCCCCCCCGTTTCACTGAGCTACGCGCACCTCCGCCGTCCGCGACCCTTTTTGGCCCGGCGTATATTGTAATCAACGGGAGTAAACTCGCATCGGGTTAAGCTAGTGGGAATGAACAGAATGACAGATGCTGATTACGACAGCGCCACACATGAACCATGGACAAGAGAACACCGGTCGGCAGGAGAGCGTATGGCGCGAGAGACCCGAAGGTGCTCCAAACGGGCTGGATTTCAACAAGAACCCAAACGACGTTCAAAGGAGAAAGCTCTGGCGCAAAGGCGGAATGGACCCGCCGGGCGAAGATGATTAATCGATTGTTTCTTGTAGGGTGTTTCCATGTCTAGTTGGCGCCGAAGAATGCCAAGGCTGCACCGGGCGGCCGAGGCGGGTGACCTACAGACGGTCAAGGAACGGTTGGCAAAGGGCGATCCTGTCGATCGCATCTGGGGATTAGGGTGGACGGCGCTTCAATTAGCGTGCTTTGACGGGCACCTGCCTATAGTGCGAGTGCTCTTGAAGCATGGTGCGCAAGTCAACCTCGCGGACGCAGAGCTAGGAATGACACCTCTCCACAACGCGGGAATCAATGGCCACTACACTTGCGCATCGCTGCTCCTACGCTACGGAGCCGATATTAATGCCAGCATGAAAAGGGGGGCCAGCCCACTTGTGGTCTCATCCGGCTCCCGTGAAACGCCCCCAAAATTGATTCGCATGCTTGTGGACGCCGGAGCTATGCTCGACATTCAGGACAAGTATGGCGATACGGCGTTACACGCCGCCGCTCGGTGGCAAAGGCCCGATCTTTGCCGAGTGTTACTAGAAGCCGGGGCACGGACTGACCTAAGGGATGATGGAAGCTTAACTGCCCAGGAAGTCGCCCAGAATACCGGTTACCGCCCGGTTATACGTGTATTCTCGTGACGGCTCAGGGAGAGGGAAGTGAGGCGTGCCCAGCCGACATGTAAACTCCAAGGGAATCAGAATCTCTGCCCGCTATGACGGGAATCATAGCTAACTAATCGCATATAGTCGAAAATCATTGCGTGGCCACAAGATATTCCGTTCCGGGCAGACATGGCTCGACCCTCGCTCCGGGTGAGGCTCGAGTCGTCCGCACTACCGACAGCCCAAACTGCACGGGCGCATGCGGCTGGTTGGCAACTGTCGTAGATGATGTTATCGTTGATCTGAAGCCAGCGGCTGATTATCCGTGTGAGGAATACAACCCGCGCGGTTGCCTCCGGGGAATGTCAATGACTCACCTGATCTACGGCCCGGATCGAGTTAAGAAGCCCCTCATCAGAGTTGGGGAGCGAGGCGAAGGGAAGTGGCGAGAAGCAAGCTGGGATGAAGCGCTTGATTACATCGCCGAAAAGATGATCCACATTCGCGATACCTACGGCCCGGAAAGCATGTTGCTTTTCAATCAGGTTGTCGGCACCGGCTATGTTCAAAAGGGTGCGCAAGTTCGGATGGCGGCATTGCTTGGGATGTCGTTCGCGACTGCTTACGACTTCAATGGCGATATCTCGATGGGCTTCACCCACACGATGGGGATTGACTGTGTAGAGTGCGAAACTAAGAGTTGGGGACATGCCAAGACGGCGATTCTTTGGTCAAGCAACATTTTTCAAACCCGAATTCCCGATGCACAATTTTTGACCCGGGTGGCAAAGCAGCGGAACAACTGTCGGATCATCGTGATTGATCCTCGCTGTAGCCAGACGGCCAAAGGAGCCGATCTGTGGGTTCCGATCCATCCTGGTACCGACGGGCTGCTGGCTCTTTCGATGTGTTACGTCGTTATGGAAAAGGGCTACGTGAACTGGGAGTTCCTACGCAAATACACGGATTGCACCACTCTCATTCGTGAAGACAACGGGATGAGACTGCGCGCCTCTGATGTGGGCATGGGCACGGATATGGAATTCATGGTTTGGGATGAAGGATCGGATGGCCTCGCCAAACTCCCCGCTGATACCCTTGCCCTCCCCGAAGCTTTGAAACCGGCATACCGGGGCACTCGAACCGTACAGCTAGACGGCGTAGCGGTAAGAGTGACCCCGGTATTCCAAACCCTGGAGGACACGATTATGAGGGATGAGTACAAGCCGGAAAATGTGGCGGCGCTAACGGATATCCCGGCAGAAACGATTCGGGAAATTGCAACGGAATATGCCCTCAATCGCCCAAGTTCAATCATTATCGGTATGGGAGTTAATCATCGCCTTCACGGTGACCTGACGATCCGGTCGATCTTGCTTCTGTCGGCTCTTGTTGGAGCCCACGGAAAGCCGGGGGAATCGGTTTCGATTTACTCGGGGCAACACCACTTTCGGCTTGATGTGAGCAAATGGTGGTTCCCCGATGGGAAACGTCCGAACGGCGTGCCGATGCACTACTTTGTGATGGGCAAGCCAACGGCGACCATTAATCCAAAGATCAAATATCCGAAAAATGGATTCAAAGCACTCTTTGTCTCGCACGGGAATCCGTTAGTCACCGAGTTCTCCGAGCCGCTAAAGAAGGCGATCGACGCGCTTGAACTCT
>JANNCV010000035.1:0-14222 GCA_031386985.1 Armatimonadota bacterium | reverse complement strand
TGAGGTTTGGGTTCTTGCGCTGCGCGCACCCTCACCCCCTGCCCTCTCTCCCATCACAGATGGGAGAGGAGATTTCTCGGCGACTTCGAACAATCCCAGACCTCAAACGTGGCCTACCTTGCTCCAGCCATGACGGAGACTGCGGCGAAGGTCCGCGAAGCCCGCCTCAAAGGCTACGAAGGCGACCCCTGCAAAGCCTGCGGCTGCTTCACTTTGGTTCGCAATGGCGTTTGCCTGAAGTGCGACAGCTGTGGGGAGACGAGTGGGTGTAGCTAGTCCATTCTCCCTCGCCCCTCCGGGGGAGAGGGGGCCAGGGGGTGAGGGGTCCGGGCCAAATGATTGAACGCGTATGCATTCCCGCAACCAGCTCTAGCCCCCTTCGTCCCGATCCCCGGTATATCCTCTCGGACAAAACCAAAGCCCAAATCCAAACCCTCGCCAACGCGCGCATGGAGCGTACGCCCCTTAAGTGGGAGGGCGAGACCCTTAACTCCGTCGCCCTCACCGTCTTTGCGAGCTCCGAGATCGAAGGCGAGAGCTTCGGGGCCGAGAATTTGGAGCCTTTCGTTGCCGCCCTTACCGAGCCCGGCGAGCACGTGAACCCCGAACTGAAGGAGCGGATGGAGACCTTTCGCGATCAGGTGGAGACCTACTTTTGGGCGATGAGCCAGCCTGATCCGCTCACCCCAAACTTCATCCAAGAGCTTCATCGGCGGATGTTCCACACCGCCAAACCCGAAATCGCGGGGGAACTGAAGCTCAAGCCGGTTCACATCCAATTCCGACGAAACGGGGATCAAAAGCTCATCGAAACCATTCCGCCCGAGCTCACTGAAGAGTTCCTCGCCGCCCTTTGTGAAAGAAGTAACCGCCCTCGCCCCAAGGATGAGGCGTTCTTCGCCGCCGCCGAGTTCCACTGCGATTTCCTCGCCATCCACCCTTTCGCCGATGGAAACGGCCGAACCGCCCGCCTTCTCGCGAGCCTCCTGCTCGAAAGAGCGGGTTATCATTTCACCGCGATCTATCCCCTCGACCAAGTCGTCCTCGACACCCGCCGCGCCTACTACGATGCCCTTTTCGAGTCGCAGCGCCACTGGCACCAACCCCAAGAAGACCAAACCCCCTGGATCGCCTACTTCACCGACACCGTCTTTGAGCAGTGGGAAAGAGCGATGCGAAGGGTGCAAAGATGGACGCCCAACCATCCCCCTCGCCCCTCCGGGGGAGAGGGGGCCAGGGGGTGAGGGGATTTCAAAGGAGAACAAGATGACCTACAAATGCCCGAAATGCGCGTGCGCGATGTTCAAACTCGGTGAACTCTACGGCTCGGCCGGGGCCATGTCGGCCTTGTTCAACGTAGACTCCGCCGTCTACACCGCCGTCATCTGCGCCAAGTGCGACTTCACCGAGTTCTACAAGGGCTACGCCGAAGACTTCCAACGCCGCCACCGCCTCGGCCCCGGCCCGATTCACGGCTTTGGGGAGGGGTTGGAGAGCTGAAATGGTAGAGCCCCAAGATGTGCTTAGTCCGATTGAGCCCGAACAGATCATATTAGGCAAACATATCCTGGTGTTGCTGGTTGCCTTGGAGCCCGTGGAGCCAAGTTCATCGCTCGTATCGCAGCAGTTGCTCTTCAGCGGGTTCCTCTTGGAAGTCAATGACACGTGGTTCTGGGTTTCCTCTGGGCACATGGTTACTGACTTGCAAGCACTCCTATCATGTGGCTACAAGATAGACAGGACGCGCTTCTTTGACCTTGGACTGAAATGGAAACAGGGCTTTACTACTGGATTTGACTTGGACAAGGTTTCCTACCTTGACGACCGCACGAACGGCATGGACTACGCGGTTTTCCCTCTGTTGAACATCGTGAGAGAGAATATAGTGGCGGGCGGGTCGGCACCGATACCAGCCGATTGCGTAGTGAATCACCTCTCAAGTTCCGAACATTACTTTGCAGCTGGAGCCCCACTGCTTGGGGCAGCCACCGACCTCCAATTAGACGCAACGAAGTTTGCCATTATTGTCCTAAAGCTTAAGCGCCTGGAAGACGTGGAAAAGGATGGATTTCCACGTCTTCGATTTGATACTCGGGAGAGTCAGGTCAAGGTTGGTAACGAGAGTCTCAAGAGCTTGGTTGGACTTAGCGGGAGTCCGATTTTCGCAGTAAACGGAGATTTCAGAGAATATGGTCTAATAGCGATCCAAAGTGCGCAGTTGGAAGGCGGAGTGTTCGCCTTGGCTTGTCCGGCCCGGCCGTTAGTAGATCTCCTTGAAGCCCATCTACGCGGCGAAAGTTGAGGCATCGGAGAAGTCACAGCCGCAGTTCTCGCCACACAACCCTTCCCTCAGTAATTGCATCGCGAATCTGACGCTGCCTAAGCGTGATACGAGATTCTCCCACTTTGATTTCAAGGAATACGATCTCCTTCAGTTCGTCGTCGTCCATACCGTCAAAGATGAGAATGTCAATAGGGCTACCAATGAATCTGGCGTCTTTTGGATTGAACGGAAAGAGCGGGAAGTAGGGAACAAGGTGCTCAGTTATCTTGCCTTTGATTACAGCTTGGCTTCGGTTGATCGCATCTTGGCGGATCGCCATTGAATAGTCCTGCTTCCATATCTCCATTTCCGCTACCGCCGAGAGGTTGGCTGTTCGAGCCTCGCTATCGCGGATTGCGGCGATGTCTTGCTCCTTCCACTGATTGAACTTTGCCGCAGCTACTTTGTTTGCGTTGACCAGTAGCCAAATCACGCCGAGAAGGGTTGCAAGGAGAAGCACAGCGAGAATTGCAATGGTCGTCGTGGCTTCAGATGGCCAGTTGTTCATTGGCGCAGTCTACACATCTCGCATTTGACCTTGCCCGATGGGGGATAATGAGCGGTTAGAGCCATGAGCACAGAAACGGTCCGCCTTGAACTGCCTGAAGAACGCGAAATCGCGCGACTTAAGGCTCAGCTTGAGGAGTTGCAGGCGGAGCTCGGCGCAGTCGAGCTTGAGCTTGCCTCGCTGAAGAATCAGTTGGCCGAGTTTGAGGGTCGATACTACCGAATCGTTGGGGTGAAATTCGCCGAGCTTGATGAGTTAAATGCTCGGCTCGCGGAAATGCGAGCCGCACAGAACCCGAGCGTGGAAGCCCAAGAAGAGGCCGCCGAGGCACGACGACAAGCACAGGAGTCGCAAGAAGAAGTCGGTCAAAAGCAAGGCGAAGAATCAGGATCTGAGTTTGCGCCGTCTGCCGACACAAAAGCCCTCTTCCGCTCAATCGCTTCGAAAGTTCACCCCGACTTGGCGTCGGACGAGTCTGATAGGCTTTACCGCACCGAGTTCTTCAAGTCGGTCAACGCCGCGTATCGGGAGCAGGACCATGCGAGACTCGCTGACCTAGCTAGGCAGTGGGAACTGCGGCCCGAGGCGATAGCCGGCGAAGACATCGGGGCACAGCTTGTGCGACTCATACGCAAAGTGGCGCAAGTTTCGGGCAGATTATCGTCCGCGCGAAATGAGCTGTCTGAAACCATAGGTGCGGAGCTTAACACCTTGCGTGAAAGGGAACGGGAGCTTGCTTCAATTGGCAGAGACCTGCTTTCAGAAATGAGATTGGACATTGAGAATCAAATTGCCGAATTTGGGGCTGAAGCTCTCTTGCCCGAGGGCAGAGTGTGATCGATCCCCCGCCAAGGGTGATACAAGCTAGGCAGGGGCAAACTGGCCTGGCGAGAGCCCACAAACGCGGGCTCCTTTCGCGAGGGATCGAGCGGCTTCCGTTTTTGAGAAACACACTACACTTCCCCGAGGCCGGGATCGGGTACGGCTACATCTACCAGTTCCGAAATGTTGACGAGTTAGGACAGGCATGGCCGTGGAACGATGAAAGCCTGTTTGATTTCGAATGGCAATACGCGGCCGGGCCGATTGAGGTGGACTCGCCCTTTGTGTTGCTTCAGGTCGAGGATTTTGATGGTTTAGCACGAGTTCCAGACAAAATTGCCAATGCATTGGGATACATCGCAGTAACCAAACCGACCTCAGCAGACCTCGCAGACTTAAGAAGATTTCCGGCACTTATTGGCCTAGTCCTTGATGCGCGGTGGGTTCAGGGAGACCAATCTTTGCTGCGATTGAGCAACGAGGAGGCACTAACTTGCAGCCCTTCTCTCCGATGGGTGCAAATCGGCGGGGGACTAGCCCCGAGCCATTTCGACTGGATGGCTAGCCTTGCGGAGCTAACGCATGTTCAGGTTTTTAACGCAGTGGAGTTGGTTAGCTTGGCGCCGTTCGAACAGTCTTCTCAACTTCAGCACCTATTGCTACAGAATTGCACAAAAGTTGAGGACATATCCTCCCTCACAGATGCCCGGAACCTCACCCATCTGACTCTGTGGGGTGCCTACGGTGTAACAGAGTTATCCCCATTGTCGAAGTTCGCCGCATTAGAGTATCTGTGGTTATGTTGTGATCTAAGTGCGGATTTAACCGCACTTGCACGACTTCCGCTCAACGAGAGTCTTTGCATTTCAATGAAGGATAGCGGAGCGACTCGAACCTCTCCAGTCTCGTTGCCGTCACTATGGTGGCTAGACCTAAGCTTGTGTCGTCAGCTAGTTGACCTCTCGATCCTCGATGACGTTTCTGGACTTCGGTGGCTCGATTTGTCCAATTGCGTTGAGTTGCGGGACGTGTCTGGATTGTCCCGCGCAACAGAACTTCGGACCTTGAAAATGTGGAACTGCGAGTTGATCTGCGATGTCGGCTCTTTGTGTCACCTCGTCAATCTTTCAAGTCTCGAGATGGGGAACTGCGAACAGATATCTAGCCTCTCACCGTTGGAATCGTTAACAAATCTGACTCGCCTTGACGTAAGCGGATGCGGCAGTATCACCGACTTAACTCCAATTTCTCGGCTTGCCTTGCTAACGTCTCTCGACCTGTCATGCTGCAGAGGAATTTCTGATATTTCTCCTCTCGTCGGCAATACGAAAATAACACATCTTGATCTGACGTTGTGTGAAAATGTTACGGATCTCTTTCCGCTAAGAGCAATGGCAGGGCTCACATACCTTAACGCGGGCCTCTGCAAAGGGGTTACTAGCATTTGGCCCCTAGCAGACCTAACCAGCCTCTCGTGGCTAAACCTTTCCTGGTGTCAGCTCGATGATGACCTGACACCATTAAGCGAGCTCGTAAACCTGACGCATCTGGAACTAAGGGGCTGCGACCAAATCACCGATGTTCAATCGCTAGCGGGATGTACCGATCTCATCGAACTGGATCTGTCTCACTGTGACCACATAGCGGACTTGTCGCCGCTCAAAGGCCTGACAAAATTGACAAAACTGGATATTGCGGGGTGCGATCTCGCGGGGAACTTGTCGGTGCTCGCCGAGATGGTCAACCTTGAAATGTTGTCAATACCTTGGACAGCTGGGGTATCCAAGTTGAACGCCCTCTCGGAGCTGGCAGCACTTCAGGGCATTGCTGTGTTTGCTGATAGCGATTTCCTTATGTCGATGGAGGACGGGGAAGAACTGCCCGACTGTGCTTCTACCGCACTGGCAACGGTTTGGTTGAGGTCCTTGGGCCGTCCCGTCCTCTCTAAAGTAGAAGGTTATAAAGGATGGTACGCCGAAATGTACACGCAAGCTAGCCGTGCCGAGCTATCCCTTTGTTCGTTTTGCGAAGAGCATGGGTGGAATCGTTTGGATGTTGAAGTAAGAGTTCTTACGGTGACTGCACTGTTTCAGAGCCTTGCAATCCTGCAGTTTCCCCTAGAACTAGCGGGCGACCTTGGGTCTTGCGAACACGTTACGGGCATCTATATTGAAGTTGATAAGGATGAGTTTGGTAATACCGGCTTAATGTAGCTACCGGCACGCTAGCACGCAGTGCTAACGCCAACCAAACAGCCCAGGCACGTGGCTAGGCTTGTCTCATACGTGGGAGGGCAACTCAGAAAGCCGCTGGCAGGTTCATTTGAACTTAACTTGGAAGCCCCAAAACCGCCCAAGACAGTCGCAAAAGTGTACACGACGGCCACAAAAGTGCTTGATCTTGAAGCTGTCTTGCGCGTGACGGAGGCTGTGGGCCTCGTGCCAGAGGCTGGGGGCAGGCCCACAGAGGCGGTGGGCCGCGCCATGGAGGCTGGAGACAGGCCCACGATGACGGCGGGCAACGCCACGGTGGCTGGAGACAGCACTACAGCCGCGGGAAGCAGCACTACGGAGGCACGGTTTTGGGTTTTCGCGGCGGGCTTTCGGCATCGGGGATCGGGGAGTGAGGCTTCCCTCGGACATGCTTCCGGACCCCTCACCCCCTGCCCCCTCTCCCCCGGAGGGGCGAGGGGGTTATACGGACACGGGCGGGACGCGCCTTGTAAACCTTGGGCGAGACGCCCGAGCCACGGGTCGTTCCCTCCTCCCCCGTGCCCCGGCGGGGGAGGACTGCGCCGCTCTGGCGTGCGCTGAGGCGGGGGCAATTCCTCTTAGTGCTAGACGTGAGTACAAGATTGAGAATTTCCCCCTTCACCTCGCTCAACCGGAGTTGGCAAGGGACTTCCCCCGCCGGGGCACGGGGGAAGCGGGGAGTGGCATTCTCTCAGAGCATGTTCCTGGGAACCCTCCCCCCTGCCCCTCTCCCCCGGAAGGGCGACGGGGCTTCCGTGAACCAACGCGCACCTCGTGCCACAGTCCGGCCAATGTGGCCCCTCGGGTGAGGGTAAAACTGGATGGTGAACACTTTTCAGGCGTTGCGTCACCTGTTCAGCCGCAAAGATTCGGACGGGAAACCTCGAGCCAAGGGGCCTGGCGGCCCGGGGGTTGAGCTTGGTTGGGTTCCGTTTGGGTCACTCACCATTTACTCGGGCAAGCTGTTCATTGGCGATGGGCAGATGGCACCGCTTGAGCCGGGTGTCATCGTTGATCTAGAGCCCGGTACGTATGAAGTCGCCCGGAGAAAGATGGACTTCGACGGCGATGTTCGAGTTGCGACGATGCGAGTTGTCAAGCCCCAAGCTGATTTTGTTCGTGGCCCTCGTGTGGGCAAATCTTGGGCGGACACGGCCACCCAGGCGGTCTGCGATTACGAGGTTTACAAAGCCGCCTATGATGAACTCGGGGAAGCGGCCTATTGGGAGAGGTTTGACGACGAGCTTTGCACCGATGATGGCGATATTGTGAATCTTGATCCAGACAAGGGAGCGGTGCTTTTCATCACCTCATCGGGTTGGGGAGATGGCTCGTTTCCGGTGTTTGAGTTATTGCAAGATGGGAAGAGAGTTGGGGTCGAAATAGAAATGATCGTCCCCGGTTCCAGTTGTCCGTTTTGATCAGATGCAGTTCGTGGTGTTTGGCTACCTTGCTCACCTGAGCCTATCTAGCGCAAGGCTAGAGGCTCAGAATGAAGTTAATAAGGTCGGTTCTTTGCGCTGGAGTCAGGGCGTTGTAGTTCGTAACCGAACGTGCCGCCTCGCCTCCATGCAACCGAATCGCTTGATCGGGCGACGTTGCCCTTGCATCGTGCAGGAAGAACTGACGGAATCGCAGACCCCACAGCGGGGCGGTTCTGAACTCATAGCCGAGTGCACGGCCCTGACGGATGTTGTCGGCGAGGCCCGTACCCATGTCGTGCAAAAGTAAGTCGGAGTAGAGGTTAACGTTCTTGTTTGCCAGAGCGGCAATCGGATTAGCTCCGGTGGTCATGGTTGGTGTGTGGCACGATACGCATCCTACGGATGCAAACAATGCTCGGCCCGTAGCCGAGCCTGGCGTCGTGGGAGGTGCGTTCATGAAGCGCATAAAGTCGGTCAGCCTTGCCACGCCCGCGCCAGTTCGATCTTCGGGATCGGCAACGGTATCGGCTCCGGGCGGAATAGGCCGACCCTGGGGAAGTACTTCACGGGGAAATACAGGATTGGTGATGCCCATCTCGTTCAAATAGGCGTCGGCCGCAAACACGTGAACCGACGACAACTGGCTCTTCCAGCCAAAACGGCCGAGTTCGGTAACACGGGTAACCGGGTTGAATGCATAGTTGGCGCGACCGGAGATTCCGTTGCGATCAACGTCCGTTGGATCTTCGCGGGTAAGGATCGTAGCGGCCGGGATGGCTTCCATGAGGCCAATACCAAAAACCGGCGTGGTCTGACGACGGCTGACAAACTGCGCCTCAGGCGGAGTCACCTCGCCGAAAATGGGGTAGGTCGGAATGATCTCGCGGAGCGACCGACGTTGCAGCAATGCACCGCCAACTGTTGGCAAGTCAGAGTAAACGGTGTTTACGTTCGCGCCGATGCGAGTTACGACTGTGCCCGTGTTGTTGGGGCTCGCGCCTCCAGGGGCACCAGCGGCATGGCATCGAACGCACGAGATCTCGTTAAAGACTGGCCCTAGGCCGGTCTGGACATTTTCATTTTGAAGAAACTCGGCGCGGCCAGCATCAAATCGCTGTAGCTCAGCCTGAGTCAAACCGGGTAACGGCCCGCCCACAGGAGGGGGGCCCTGGGCTCCATCGGATGATGTCAGGACAAACGTTCCAATTAGCCCGACGGGAACAATGAACTTAACAGTGTTGGCATTCTTCATTACACCTATAAGGATAGTCTAGGTCTGTGAGGAATTTGTGAGGAAATGAAGATATCCGATCGGGTTTAGCGCTCAGGAGTAATTGCGGAACGGAACAGCGCGTTTTTGCGTCTAGGCTGAGATAGAAATGATTCCCCCCGGCACGCGCTGTCCGTTTTGATCAAACGGAACCGGGAAACGAGCGTCCAGTGCCTGTGCATCTTGGAAGTGAAATACGAGGCAAGCAAGGTCACCAAGGTCGAACTCTCCAAGAGCACGGAGCTTGGAAACCCCTAACGCAGCGCTACTCCAGCTTAACCGTAACCGTCCGCTTTGTCGAGTTCATCTTTAGGGTGAAGGTGGCAGGTTTGGTTTCGGGGGATGGGTAGAAGCGGTATTCGCCCGTGATTGCCTTTCCGGCGGCGATTTCGAAGTTCCAGTCGGCGTAGGCAGGGTCTATAGAGAACGCGGGGTAGAAAGCGGTTTCGCGTTGCTCAGTATCGTGGACGGTGGCGCGGGCATATTGCCAGCCCCAAACTCCGGGAAGCACCATGGGATTGGAAATCTCCACGCGCACGGCGTAGCCCCCATCGGCGATTCGGTTGGCGCTGAGGACCTTGAAATTGAGTGCGTCGAAATCAAATGATTTCCCTAGCGACGTGGTGAAGGTAGCGGTGTAGACCATATTGCTCTTGGCAAAAACGGAGGTGGGCTCCTCAATGTCCTTCGAGAGGTCGAAACGCGGCGTTGATTTGGGCAGATAGGTGTGATAGTAAACGCCAACGCGCAAGTGGGGAGTTTCGGCGGGGAACTCGTACACAGAGAAGATATCGAATGATTCGCCGGAGGCCAGTTTGCGGTTGGGGAGGAGGCGGTCTTTGGCGCACGATCCGCGGTACGCCACATCGCCGGGCTTGAACTTCGTATCGTAAACTCTGAGCCCGAAGCACCCGGCATCGCTCACCGAAATCGTGCCTTTTTCGGGGTTCTTGATGGTCGCCTCAAAGATCACGAGTTTCTTGCCTTCGGGGGCTACGATAGACTCGCGCTTTGTGCCGAATCTGACCGCGGTTCGAACCGAATGCAAGGTGATAAGCCGACTCTCGCCCAGCTCCATCGGCTTCTTATCCCCCGGAACCCGACCGACGACGCCCACCGAATATGGAACGCCTAGTTTCGCCTTGTAAGCGGTCGGAGTTTGGGTCATCCCGAGGGACAAAAGGGCAGTCAGGGCCAACATGAACGGATTCTACCCAGACGCATCAGGTGAATCGTGATGAGGCCGACTTGCGTATGAACTAGAAGATGTCAACATGCCACACGCCTCCGCCAAACCGAAAGATGATGATTCAGCGGGTGGGGCAGCAGCTTGCTCAACGCCATGGCAAGCAGCGGACCTACACGCAACCGCAGATTCAAGATTCGGCGCTGGCGGCAGGATATGGGATGGATATCCATTGCTGGGCCTATTGCGTCTTCATGGATATGCCCAGCTTCAACCTGTTCCACCACTCAATCGGAGAATCGTGCGACTTTGGTGAAATGCGAGCAACCATGTTTGATGGTTTGAACTTCGATGGATTCTCGCTTTCGGATATCAACCTGCCCGATTTCGATTGGCCAGACTTTAGCCTTGGATCAATTTTCGATTAGTCGTTAATCTTCTGCGTTGTTGCTCATTCGGCAAGCCATCTCTGAATGTGTAGTGAGCCCGACTCTCCTTATTCGGCGAGATTGAGCCACCACACTTCAGTCCTTCTGCTACCTCCGGGTAGAGTTTGGTCGGTGCTGAGATGAGCGGGGATGATTTGATGGGTGGTTGTCAGGCTCCCGAGCCAGCGGTTCGGAAGCGGGCAGTGGGTTGGGTTATTTTGATTTCTGTTTCAACCCTGCTACTGTGTTGCGGTGGCCCATTTTATCTCTTCTTCTTCCACTGCCCAGGTTCGGATGAGTTGGTGGCGGTGCGGAGGCAGATTAGGGTGGGGATGAGCGTGGGTGAGGCGAAGAAAGTGATGTCTCCAGAGGCGAAGGACGTTCCAGACCGGGCCGTTCCGGGTCGAGGGGAGTTGTGGGAGATTGCTTATACCAGCGTTCAGTGCGAGTGCCGCCTACGCGTCAAGTACGACGCGGGCAAGGTGACTGAGATTGAGTTTTACAAGTACGACGACCTGAGCCACAACACATGGAATTTTGATTGAGGCTCAAAGTCTGAACTCGGAATAGAACCTCCACCATGGATCCCTTGTCCCCCATCATCTCGCTCAACGGGAGTCCAACGTTAACCTCCCAATGGCGATTCCATGCTTTCCCCCATAGCATGGTTCAAGACCGGGGCTACTTGTCGTTAATCTTAGCGCTAACCCGCGCGCTTTTGAGCAAATCCTTGGGCATTTCCAAGAAGTGGGCGACGTTCGCGCGGTCAACTCCTATTGTGTATTTGCCGTTCGGGCGAATTCGGTGGGCGATGGCTTTGATCTTGCCGGGTGACTCGGTCCAGTGGATGAGCACGGAAACCGACCCGTCATCGTTTATTCGGGGCCTCAACTTGAACTCCACCCCTATCTCCTCCGCTGAGATTCCGACCCACGCGTTATTGAGCGATGTGACCTCGTACTTTGTTTCGAGATCGAACTCAAGGTGCCGCAACGCGATGGAAACCCTGATTTCCTTCGCCTTAATGTCGAACATTTCCAGGTATTGGGGCACTTCCTTCACGATTTGACTGCTCCCAAAAGTGCGGATTGAGTTCGTGGCTTTATCCGGCAGCAGCCAAGCGTCGAAGCCCGCCGGGCGGTCGTCAGGTTTTTCGATAAAGGTGAATTTCGGAAAGCCCTCTCCGCCGATCTGCATCGGGTTCTTGTGCATAAAGTAGGCCAGCTTCATATTTTTGAAGGTGTAAGACGACTCCTGAACTAGAGCCGATTGAATGGCGACGCAGGCGAGTATCGAGGAGAGCATAGTGAATTGACGTGGCCATGCGGTATGGGGGTTCGGCCGGCTGAATGCTGGATTTACTCATGATTTGCCCATGGCACGCATCAAGGTTGCCCACGCCGATCGAGCATAGCGGTCAACATCTGCAGACTGTGTACGCATGAGCGCCACTTGAGCACGAGCGTCGATCACTTCTACTAGAATTGCCATCCCCGCACCGTACCGCTCCTGCATCACTCTAAATGCCTCCAGTGAAGCAACAAGTCCATCTTTCGCGGCCTTGCGCTGGGCTTCCACCGAGTTCCAAGAAGCGAAGGCCCTCGCAATTGAAGCTTGAACCTTAAGTTGGGTCATCCTCAGCTCCTGCTGCATTTTGGCTTCCATGGCATCAGCTTCCTTTTTGGCCGAACTCCCTTCGCCACCATCAGACAACGGAAAACTAAGGACAAGACCGGCCTTCGACGTGGCCGATGCGGGCATGAGACGAGTACCCATCCAGTCCCCCATCGCCATGAAAGAGAGCTCTGGCAATCGGGATTTGGCAGCATCTTGACGCGCTAACTGGGCGGATTCAAGGCTCCAGCTCGCCATTTGTACTTCTGGGTGAGATTTCAAAGCGAATTCGATCGCCTCTTTCAACGATTCCGGGGCTACGAGTGGCTCATCCCATGCCCCGAACTGCCGTGGGTCAACCTGGTCAAGTCCGGCACTTTCGCGAAGCATGGCAAGCGACTCTTCTAGGTCGGCTCGGGCCATAGCCAATTCGCGCTCCATCGTTGAAACATCAGCTTGCGCCCGAAACACGAAGGCTTTCGGCACCGATCCTTCCTCGAACTTGGCTTGGGTAACGCGGAGCATTTCCTTCGCAGCGGCGTAAGCCTCACTTCTTGCGGCGAGGACATCCCGACGGTAGAGAACATTCGCGAACGCCTCTCGCATGCTTCGCATCAGGTCCGATTCAGCTCGGGCGAGGCCACTCTCGAAATGCTGGATTTCTGCTGCAGCGCTCCGACGAGCTATCGAGTCCCTTCCGAAGCTCCAGAACTTCCACATAAAAGTCGCGTTCGCTACCGCTTGAGACCCAGGCATCGTCTGAGAATAGTTGGATGGCATGACGGACGTGGGGAAGATCATCGAGCCATCTCCGCTCGAGGCCACGCCATTGAGCGATATGACCGGCCGATAAGCGGCATTCCTCGTGCCGGATCGAGCACGGGCTGCGGCAATGTCAGCCTTCGCGATCTGCAGCCCCGGACTATGCTCACGTGCCACTTTCAGGAGTTCGCTCAAAGGAGTTGGCTCCGACTGACAGGCTCCAAATGAAGCCGAGGCAAGGAATAGGACAGAAAAGAGTTGCTTCATGGGTTTGGTTCCTCTGGAAGGTCTATGGGCGGCAGGGAAGCAGGATCGACCTTCAGTACACGCACCTGTAGCCACCGATTGAGGTCATCGAACAGCGTATAGATGATCGGAATGTCTACGAGGGAAAGAACAGTTCCCACAATGAGACCGCCGATGACGACAGTTCCAAGCGGTTGGTAGGCGTCGAGACCCGACTTTGGGAAAAAGGCAACCTGCGTCATCGTGCAGATCGTGATAAGCGAGGTCATCAAGACCGGCCGCAGTCTCTCGGGACAAGCCCGCGCAACTGCCTCGTTTCGTGGAAGCCCCTCGCTCCGAAATTGCAAAATCAGGTCTATGAGGAGAATCGCTGCGATAGTGTCCATTCCGCTGAGAACGATCAGGCCGAGGATCGAGACTGTCGAGAAAGCGTGATGCATGAGCCAGAGGAGGAGGAACGCACCGGTTAGCTCCATCGGGAGGCTAAACAACATCTGCAAAGGCTGTAAAAACCCGCGGAACTGGGCAACCAAGATGAAATACATCAGGATGAGCGCGAGAATCAGCCCAATGGTCATGTTGCGGAAGCTCACCATCATTTGCGTCATGTCGCCGCGCGCCTCGATGCCATATCCTCGCGGGAAGTTTATTTGGGCCATGGCTCGCATCTGCACGTCCATCGTGGCGTCCATGCTTGGCCTGCCGTCTTTCCGGTAGTAGCCGCCAAAGCTGATGACTCGGCGCAGTTGGTCATGTTCGATGGAGGTCGGTTCGGAGACGCGCTCCAAGCTCACAAGCTCTGTCAAGGGAATCTGGTCGCCGTTCGGTGAGGCGACAAACATACCGTCCAGGTCCGAAAGGTCACGACGCTGATCGTCCTGATATCGAATCTGAACCGTGGTTGGTCTCGCGTTCTCGATTCTGTACAGCTCCATAGCAAATCCGCCTCGCAGCGCGTAATAGGCTTGGTCGGCTATTCTCGATGGCGATAGGCCGTGGGCTGCTGCTTTGTCGCGATCAACAACCAAGTTCAGGGTTGGCTTCGACATTTCCCAACCGAGAAATGGCTGAGCGATGTCGGCCTTTCGCGTCCTCGGATTGAGGGCATCTTGCTGCGCGATGCGCATCACTTCCTTACCCATTTGATCTAGCATGTCTAAGTCCTTTCCATAGACAATAAGGGCAATCGGAGCGAGAGAGGTCGCCATGAGATCGCTGCCCATTTCCTTTATTTGCAACCTTCGAATACCTGGAATCTCACTCAGTGCTCTTTTCTGAACTTTGTCAGCGATCGCCCAAATGTTCGGTCTGCCTGTATCCTTGTCTCTGAACGTCAGCATGGCGCTCGCTGAGCTGATCGAGTTCATCTGGTATCCGGTGAAGTAGG
>JANNCV010000019.1:0-10027 GCA_031386985.1 Armatimonadota bacterium | reverse complement strand
GCTTCATGTATGTAACGTTTGGCTACCCATCAAGCTCCGCATCCTACTGGATGTACAGCCGTGGCCAGAACTGGTCGCACACCGACACGCACGGCAAGTTCCGACGCGTTGGCGCGACTCAATCGCCAAACAACACTGACTACCGAACCGATCCTTGGACCGGTTACAGCAGCACAGGTCACTCCCTGTCCTACTGGTGGAACGGTTGCCATGCTTGGCTGTTCCGACCTGACTACGATTTCTCGCTCTAAACGAGGATTTCAAGTCTAAATAAAATGAAAAAAAGCGGCTCATAGCAATATGAGCCGCTTTTTCTTAAGTCATAATGAAAATGATGAAATTTCGAATCCTTGCCCTAATACCCGTCGCGCTTGTGGCGGTTCTCGTCATGTCCGGTTGTTCTGGTTCAGGTGAATCAAGCGAGCCAACCGTGCCGCTGAAGCCGTCTGATCCATCGAAGGCTCCTGGTAACGACAATGCGGCCACAGAAAAGCCGATCGAAACTCTGTAACCTTAAATCTGTCGCCCCTCCTCGGAGGGGCGACAGGCACCAATTGGATTCCTTCATGTCAAAATACACGTTCTTCTCACTTCCCGTCCTTGCAATCGCACTCCTGAGCGGGTGCTCGGAGAGCAAAGATGATGCTGCCATTCGCAAAGCGCTGAATCGCCCCAAATCTGCCTTCGCTCGGGTTTTCAATGCTAATAAATTGCCCGTGGGGCTGACATTCCGCGGCATCACAATGGGTACCGCAACTGAGGGAATGGCGACCGAATTCAAACCCCTTGCTGTTGGCAATCCCAAAGTTGTTCTGACCGTGAACGGAACACCCAAAGAAGTCGAAATCCCGACCAAGTCGGATGTTGGAACGACAATAGTTCTGTTCGGAAATGGTCAAATCGCGACCATCGAGGACGAGGCGCGATACCCGAAGGGTCTTCAAAACGCGCGAGTCATTTTCCTTGACGAAAGCATGAAGCCGCTCACTAAGGGTGCTTCAACGGAGGTCAAGGGCCCGGCCGGAGTGATGAAATTCTCGGCTGAAGAGCAACTGGTGAGTATTCCCGCCGGTGACTGGCCTGGCGTGCTTGGGTGGAGCACGGTTGATCCCGCCTACGCATACACCCTAATTTTCACAAAGTCAGGAGCGAACTGGGTTCCCCACTTCTTTGTGAATAGTCCAACCGATAAGGTATCCGCTGGCGGCGTTTCTCAGTAAGGTCTCACCCGCGCAGGTCTGCCCACTTGCGCGGGTATCCTCATTTGTAGATGTCATCCACCGCAAATGCCTTCATGCCGTCAACCGAAACCGTTTTTCAGCGGGTTGGCGAAAATACAATGGTGGTCAATATGGGGCCTCAGCACCCATCCACTCACGGCGTTCTGCGCATCATTTGCGAGCTTGAAGGCGAAGTTATTATCAAAGCCGAGTGTGTAATCGGCTACCTGCATACCGGCATGGAGAAGGAAGCCGAGTATCAGCAGTATCACAAATGCGTGGTCATGACCGATCGCATGGATTACCTCAACGCGAACGGCAATAATCTCGCCCATGCCCTCGCCGTTGAAAAGCTTCTCGGATGCGAAATCCCACGGCGCGGCCAATATCTGCGCGTCATTCTTGCCGAACTCAGCCGAATCGCGAGCCACTGCGTCTGGCTAGGAACCCATGGTCTCGACCTCGGTGCAATGACGCCGTTTTTCTACATCATGCAACAGCGTGAACTCATTCTCGATATGTTCGAGATGTTCTCCGGCGTTCGCATGATGCCAAGCTGGATTGTTCCGGGGGGATTGAGGGGCGATATGCCCGATGGGTTTGAAAAGAAGCTTGACTCTTTCCTCGAATCGTTCCGGCGGGATCTAGATGTTTGCGAGAAGCTCCTGGTAGATAATCCCATATGGAAGGAGCGCACTTACGACGTTGGCGTGCTAACGGGCAAGCAAGCCCTCGAGTTGGGTTGCTCAGGTCCAATCGCCCGCGCCAGTGGTGTCGCCTGGGATCTTCGCAAAAGCAATCCCTATTGTTGTTACGAGGAGTTTGATTTTGATATTCCAGTTGGATCGAGAGGCGACGTTTACGATCGCTTTCTCGTCCGAATCGCGGAAATGAAGGAATCATGCCGGATACTACGTCAAGCTATGGACGGTTTGCCCGAAGGACCATGGAATACCAGCGATCGCAAAATCGCCCCTCCGCCCCGCCATGAGCTCGATACTTCGATGGAGTCGCTCATTCACCACTTCAAACTCTACACTGAAGGATTCCACCCGCCCGTCGGCGAGGCGTACGCCGCCGTCGAAGGATCGAAGGGCGAACTTGGATTCTATATCATCAGCGATGGCTCAAATCGCCCATACCGCTGGCACGAGCGCCCGTCGTCCTTTATGAATCTTAAGTCGCTCGAAGTTCTCTCCGTAGGGCGAATGATCGCTGACCTGATCGCCATCATTGGCTCCATTGATATTGTTCTCGGCGAGATTGATCGGTAGGTTAGGAGAATTTCAGGATTCGGACACAGATCGGCGAAGAAATTTAACAATCTAAACCCGCAACCCGTCACCAGCTACCCGGTTACCCGATTCGCCAACGCATCCCGAACCACGGCTAGGCAATGCTCCCGCTCGGCACCAACCAACTCCATTCGGGGCCGTCTCACGAGCTCGCATCCCATTCCAACTTCCTGCTGAACCAGCTTGATGAGCTGAACAAACTTAGGCACGGTATCCAACCGGCAAAGCGGCAAAAACCACTCGTAAAGCGCTCGGCAATCCGCCCCGCCCATTGCCATTTCGTACAGATCAACTGACTCGCGAGGGAATGCGTTGACTAAACCGGCAACCCAGCCGACGGCGCCCGCTTGAACACCCTCAACAAAAATATCGTCTACTCCGACAAAAATCGCCAATCGGTCGCCCAGAACCTCCCTAACTCCCGTAACCCGGCGAATATCAGCGCTTGACTCTTTAACCGCGTGGAGATTCGGTAGATCGCAAAGCTCCTTCATCTGCTCGGGGGTCACGTCCGTTCCGTAAGCAATCGGATTGTTGTACAGCATGCAACTCAGACTGGTTGCCTTGATAACCTCTCGAAAATGATAATGAGTCTCGCGCCAATCGCCTCGGTACACATAGGGTGGCAACACCATCAAGCCCTCGCATCCGATTCCTTCGGCATCGCGAGCCAAATTCACGCATTCATCCGTAGATAAACCGCTCGTTCCGGCCACTACCGGAACTCGACCGGCGCAGGCGGCAACGCAAGTTTTGAGAATATCGCGCTTTTCCTGGTGGGTCAGGGTTGCCGCTTCACCCAGCGAACCGAGCGGCACGAGCCCCTCACACCCAGATTCGATCATCCAATTGATGTGCTTCGCCAAAAACTCATGGTCCACTTGCAAGTTGGAGGTAAATGGGGTGGTAATTGCCGGAAAAACGCCGCGCCAGGTCATCGCGTTATTATGTCAGAAACTAGCGAGAACCCCACTCCCAGAGTCCGAATGAAATCTTGTCGCTGATCGCCTTCCCCGCCAAGCGAAGCATAATCTCGACCTGGCCCCGGTGATGAGATTCGTGAGAGATCAGGTAACCGATGAAACCTGTAGCGTGGGGCTTGAAGCCCTTCACCCGCCCGTCACCGCTTAGCGCGTCCGTGATTATGGTTGAAATTGCTTGGCCCGATTGTTTCAGTTCACGAGTTATGGCCTCTATAGGCGCATCGTTCTCCAGCTTTTCGGTCTCCTCAAGTAAGGTGGGGCAGGCGGATTTGAGCCACATCAAGCGCACGTTGTGGATGTGCACAAACTGAGCCCGGGGAGTCCGGCCCTTCTCTAACTTTGAATCTAGCTGCTCATCGCTAAGGGACTCAAGCAGGTAGAGGTTTATGCGGGCGTTGATCTCCCACGTCTCGACTAACGAATTCATGACGTCACTATTTTACGCTCATAATTGGGCTCATGTTGGAACACTTTCTCCCCACCGGCAAGCCCGTCGTCGGGCATCGCCGCTCTTACGGGCAACTGCCCTACGAGGAACGTTTTGGAGTTGGCGTGGTTGGGCTGCATGAAGGTCGAACGATGTTGGTGGCCCTGACTGAGAGCGGGCTTTGTCGCTCCGTTGCGGGTTGCGACACCAATGCGGATAAGTGTCGCGAAGTAGAAAAGGAGTGCCCAGAACTCACCTATTACGACAGCTTCGGGGAGATGCTCAAGCGAAATGATGTCCAAATTGTCGCCATCTATTCCCCCGATGCCGCGCATGCACTTCACATTGAGATGGCAATGCGAGCGGGTAAACATGTCATTTGCACCAAACCCCTCATCAATAATCCGGCGGACATTCCACATTTGCTCCAAGTTCAAAGAGAAACGGGCATGCGCCTGCAGGTGGGCCAATCCACCCGGTTTTATGAACCGTTTCAGCGGCAACGAGAAGACTTTGAGGCGGGAAATTTTGGAGAAGTTGAAGTTCTCGATGCTCACTACAACCACCGCATGGATTGGTATTACGCCAAAAGCCCGTGGACTATCAGCGAGACGCACTGGGCCTATCTCGGCCTTTCTCATCCCGTAGATCTCGTTCGCTGGTATCTCGGCGAAATCGAAGAAGTGCAAGCATACGGGACGCGAACAAGACTAGGCACAGAGTTCGGGATGAAAACTCCCGACGCCATCGTCGTGAACCTCAAAGCGAAGAGCGGAAGGATCGCAAGAGTGCTCGGCAATTATGGAATCCATGAGCTGAGCCAAGCTCGCAGCATGATTGAGTGCCTGCTAATGGGCTCGAAAGGAACCTCGCTTGCCTGCTATCCCGACCTGAAATACACCTATCATGACGAAAACGGAATCGAGATTCAGGAAGATATGCATCATGCGATGGCGGGCTATCACTACCGCCACGAGCTCAAGGGGATGCATTACGGCGAGTTTTGCAACTACGCTGACTATTTCGCCTCGTGTCTCATCTCGGGCGAGCCAAACTCGCCCGATTTGGCGGAGGGGTTGCAGACGGTGCGGGTAATGCGGGCGATTGTGGTGTCGCTGGAGACAGGTAGGGCAGTTGTGGTTTGAGGGAGAGTTCGGGGGAAGTTCGGATGGGTTCGGTGCTTCGCGTTCGGAAGAAACCGCGCCTACGGATTGATCCTAAACTCGCAAGCGCTGGTGCATACACGAATATTCATATCTCATTTCTACTACGTAGGGCCCCGTGGTTAGCTTCACATAAACCTTAAATCCCATCGGCGAGCCAGGAAAGGTCAGCCACGCGTTCGTCGAAAAGGGGAAAGTCCCCAGCGGGAGAGTGGCCCAAGGCTTGCTCGGCACTCATTTTCACCTCGAGTTTCCTCTCCGCTATCATATCACACCTTTGCGCTTGAACTATGCATTTACCGAAAGAAAGTCTGTGGCGGCTGCAGGATCGGTGCCTCTCCGCTTGCCCGTCCGGCTACCCGGTTTCGACTCATTGAGAACAAATGCATCCATCGCCCTTGCGAGACCCAAGTCAGGCTCTGGTTCCCGGCTTGCTCGCGCAACTTCTGTTCGCGGTAACATCGCGATATGGTCACGATTTTGCTCGGGCTTCAATCCGTACCCCTTACCATCTCCAACCCCGATATGACTTTGAGCGCTTTGTCTTCGGCGCTTAGTCGTTCGGGCCAGAGCTTTTCGGTTGCCTCAGCCGTGGCCAATAGACGGGTGGCGGTTTTCGTGAAGGGCAAGGGGGCTAATGACATCGCGAAGATGGTTGCCCTCACGCTGGGTGTTAAGCTCAATGGTACGCGCTTCGAACCCGACACATCCTATGAATCATTACGCTCAAACCATAAGGCGGGGCTTCGCAAAATCGGGGAGGAGGCTCTGCGTAACGCCATAAAAGACCTGCGCGCTAACCCGCCAAAATGGGTCGGCAAACCAAAGGGCCGATATGATCCGGAGTTTTCGAAACGAACCACCGAGGGTTGGAGCCGTCCCCCCAACGCCTTTGATTCTCGGAGATACAATAACCAGACTCGCCAAGATGCGGTTACCCAACATCGAGATACCATTCTACGGTGGTGTCCCGAAGTAATCGTTCTCCTTTCTAGCCTCTCTGGACCGGCTGTGGAGCAGCTCATGCAGGGCAAGTACATAATTGGATCCATTCCCCACCGCCCTAACACTTTCTATATGGCGAAGTCCAGCGCACTGTTCGAGCGATTGAGCACATACAAACAGGCCTATTTGATGCTTCAATATGATGCGGCTCAGAATTACTTGACCCGGGCTTATTACTCTCCGGGAATGGAGCATCCCAACGGGACTACCGACAACATGAGTTTCGGCAACTCAAATACGCTTGAATCCTATACGCCGTTGGGGATTCGGTGGAAGGGTTGGGACAAAATGGATTACAACCTCATGGAAAAGATCTATCCAGTCTTGAGCAAGCCTGGTAACGTCACCGACAGCATTCTTCTCCAGCGCGTCGCCGGGGCCGTGCGGGTGCCGTTCATCGCCGAAAGGCACGACCATCCGGAAGGCCCATTTCGACCGGATTGGAGCGGCTTAAGTGAATACAAGCGTAGCGAAGGCGGCTGGCTGTTAGTTAAGCCGAGGATGTTTTGGGTAGAGCCAGCCAACAAACGGAGGGGTACGGCTCCGACAACTGGGACCATCGTTGAGCGACTCAACTGGGCGGCAAACAGCGTTCTCTCAATGGGAATGGGCCGGGGATACTCAGGGCTAGAAGGAACCTCTGACCTTGATTCCAAGGTAGCCAAATTCTGGGCCGGGCTCAGCGCAGCTGAACACACTAAGCTATTAGGCTCCGGCTTGCAGGCATCTGAGCTTTCAGCGGCAAGCCAGAACGCTCTCTTTGATGCGGCCATTCGCCTCGCTCTTAGTCGGGTTTGGCCCAAAGGCGATGTTTCGGCGATCCTTGAGCGTTCTCCTTCCGCGTCAATCAAAATCGAGGCGCGCGAAGTTTGGAATATATGGCGGCAAGATCCTGACGGCAGCTCGGGCGGGATGGGGGCTCGAAGCCGAAGCGAGGCTGAGAAGTACATGAGGGAGCCCCGATACCGCGGATCTAAGCTGTATGCAGGCGTGGGTTACACCTTGCGAATCAGCGTGCCTAAGGGTTACCTCCTAGACCACGGCAACCTGCGGCTGGGGGAGATTAAATAGGGGAGGTTCGTTGTGAGGCGGTCAGTTCGGATGCTCCAAGCCCAAAGGGCCAACAGAATGAAGCGAAGGCCGAGGGCCTGTGTACAGGATACCAAACAAGAGCCAGAACGGGGGCGACACACCGCCTCCGCCGGTATGCCTTTTTAGACCTATAGGTCGGATTGGTCTTAGCAGAGACTCCCAATTCGAAATGAGGGCGGAATCCTTGTCAAACATCCGCGCCCCCTTATCGTCTATATTCAGTGATGCTTGCCGCCGTTATTGCTCTCGCTTTTCAGACTCCCGTCATTGTCTGCCCCGTTACGGGTGCGCCCGTTAATGATGAGAGCGCCAGTGTGGCCATCAGCGGGGTTTTCTTCCGGTTTACTGATGAATCGAGCAGGCAAGTCTTTTTAAAGAACCCCAAAGCGAGCCTGCTTGAGGCAAGAAAAAAGGGCTGGACGGTGGGGGTGAGTTTTTTTGATCCCACGCTTCAAAAATCCGTGATCCTCAGTCGCGATGGCAAGATTCGGGCGGCGGACATGAGTTCGATTGAGGCCTTTTCAACGTTTCAAGGCATCGTTTTCCCTTTCGCTAAGCCACGCGGAAAAGCCAGTTTTGATCAGAATCCCGAGAGCTTCGTGAAAGAGCCCGTCAAATTCACCCTCTGGTGCCCGATTATGAGGCAAGAATCTAAGTCCATTGAGAAAGCAATTGGATACCGGGATATTAGCGACGTTCGATATTATCTATGTTGCGATTCATGCGTCGGAAGCAATCGCGGGCGCACTACGGGGCCCGGGTACACCCAGGCGCTGGGCAAAGCCGTCGCGTGGACCGCCATTTTCCTATCAAATAAAGGTTAAACTAGCGGAATGCGAAAGCTTGCGTTGCTCCTTGTTCTTCTTCCCGTCGCCCTTCAGGCCCAAAGCGTTCAAGACCTCTACACCAAAATGGAGATCAGCATCCCCATGCGCGATGGCGTGAAGCTTTTCACCAGCATTTACGTGCCCCGGACCACCGAAAAGAGAGCGCCGTTCTTGATGATGCGCACGCCTTACAGTTGCCGCCCCTACGGCGCGGCCGCTTTCAAGAATTCCCTGGGGCCGGAGTCGAATTTCACTCAGGAAGGCTACATTTTTGTGTATCAAGACGTGCGTGGAAGATACATGAGCGAGGGGGATTTCAAATGGATGAACCCATACATTCCCAACAAGAAATCGGGCCAGGCCGATGAAACGACCGACACCGCTGACACGATTGATTGGCTTTTGAAGAACATCCCCAATAACAATGGGCGCGTGGGCGTTTACGGCACTTCTTTCCCGGGTCACTATGCCGCCCAATGCTTGATTGATCCGCACCCGGCCCTTAAAGCGGCAAGCCCCCAGGCTCCAATGGCCGATAACTGGATGGGTGATGATATGCACCACAATGGCGCTTTTTTTCTCCCCCACGGCATGAACTTTATGAACGGCTTCGATCAGCCCAGAACCGGTCCCGTTGAGAACTATCCGAATCGTGCATTCACTCATGGAACCCAAGATGGTTACAAATTCTTCCTTGAGATGGGTCCGATTGCAAACAGCCTGACCAAATACAACATGAGCCAGGCCAAGATTTGGGAGCAATGGCTGATTCATGAAGATTACGACGAGTATTGGCAGGCCCAGAATGTGCCCCAACACTTGAAGCGTGCCGATAAGGTTCCAACGCTATTGGTCGGAGGCTGGTTTGATGCCGAAGACCTCGCAGGTCCCCTCAACATTCACGCCGCGATCGAAAGGCAAACGCCAAACAATCTCACCAAAATCGTCATGGGCCCGTGGTATCACGGCTCATGGAACGGCGGTCCCGGCGACACGCTACACGATATCAAGTTCGTGGCGAAGACGGGCGAGGATTTCCGAAACACGATGCAAAAACCTTTTTTCCGGGCTCACCTTTGGCAAGATGCCACCGAATCTTTGCCGGAAGCCTCCGTTTTTGACACGGGTGCCAACCAGTGGCGAACGTTCAACACTTGGCCCCCCGCCGCTACTCCAACTTCGTTTTTCTTGAAAAACCAAGGCAAACTGGAACCTTCGGGCGAACCTAAATCGCTTTTCGACGAGTGGATCAGCGACCCAAAGAAGCCAGTGCCTTCATCGAACTCAATCAGCATCGGAATGCCGCGACAATACTTGCTTGAAGACCAGCGATTTGCCGCTCAACGCCCCGATGTTATGGTTTACCAAACGACTGTCCTCGAGAAGGACTTGACCATTGTGGGCCCAATCAAGGCTGATCTTGTTGTTTCGACCAGCGGTACCGACAGCGATTACGTTGTAAAAATCATTGATGTTTTCCCGAACGATTACCCGGAAACTTCCGCTCGCGCGAACTCAGGCACGGTGATGAGCGGCTATCAGATGATGGTACGAGGGGAGCCGTTTCGGGCCAAATATCGAAATTCGTGGTCGAAGCCTGAAGCTATGCGACCAAATACGCCCGAAAAGATCAACATGGAGCTACCCGCAATTTGCCATACGTTTAAGAAGGGGCACCGGCTTATGGTTCAAATCCAAAGCTCCTGGTTCCCCGTAGTCGGTCTGAATCCGCAGAAATTCTGCAAGATCCCGTACTGCAAGGAATCAGATTTCCAAAAGGCTACTCAAAGGGTTTATCTAGGCGGCAAGAACCAAACGAAGCTCGTTCTGCCGGTCTTGAAGTAGCTGGGAACGATTGTTGAAATGAAAAAGCATTTTGATGCAACCTCTCTCCAAGTTTTTACGCCGCAAGAATTCTCAACCCGCCTCTCCCATCTCTGCACGAACATCCAGAATAAGAAGAGGGGGAGTTTTGCTTTACCCTCGCCCTTTCCCAAGGGAGAGGGTCGGCGATG
>JANNCV010000018.1:0-52692 GCA_031386985.1 Armatimonadota bacterium | reverse complement strand
GGGACTAGCCACGAGTTCATCACCCCTCTTGCACACTTTGAATCCAGCGGAAAGAAATTTGTCGTAGAGATCGGTCTTGTCTGGGCGCTTATCTCCAGCAAAAAACTTGTTGCCGCCTCCTAGCAAAACACTGACACCACTTGCCAGGTAGCTCTCAGCAATTTGCGCTTCCTGGCCCCTCGCGATGTTGTGGATCGCAAATCCCGCGGGCGTTGCGTGGGTCATTGTGGTTGTCGTTACGAGGCCACATCGCACTCCCGATCCGCTCATAATGGATGTCAACGTGTCCAGCTTGGTCTTATCGGGATACATGTTTAGCATCCCGTTCCAAGTTCGGCGTCCACTCCCCCAAGCCGAGCTTGCGGCGGCGGAATCGGTAACAATTGAGCTAAGCGATCGGGTTTCTTGTAGGGCAGTTCGGGCAAAAGGCTGCTCTTGAAGCCAGGCCCAGTAGGAGCGCTTTCCGTAGACCTGTTGCTGATAGTAATCTACAATCGAAGGAACTTGGAGAGCCATGCCATCGGCGACGCAGAAAATAATGTTCTTGGGTCGCGCGGGAAGGGCATCGAACAAACGGCTCAGATTCGGCGACAGGAGCCCTGCCGTCCCAAATCCTATAAGCGAGCGACGTGAGATATCCACAGATTTGATGCTACCCATTTCCAAGGCTCCGTTCATTAAAACGATCTTAAGCCTTCAGTCGTATAATCTCATGATGAAACGATTGAAGGTTTTTACCGCATGTGCCGTTGCAATTCTGGCCGTCGCCGCTCCAGCTCAGATAACCAAGCAGGGGAAGGGTTATCTGTTTCGGCTTAAATTCAAACCCGGCGCGGTTTCAAAGCAGACCATGCTGATGGACGCCGACGTCGTCGTTATGAAGCAAACCGTGACCAACACGATTACGCAAAAAGTCATTAGCGTAGACAAGAAAGGAGTAGGGACGGTTAAGGTAACAACAAGCGGCATGTTGATCAATGGGAAACCATCGTCAATGGGTGAAAAGGCGCAGACGACAACGCTGAAAATGGACTCCAGAGGGATTGCCGTTGGCGCGGCCTCAACCGCCGGGAATTTGGGCAGCATGCAAATGCCGAAGGACGCCATTCCCGTTGGTCACAAGTGGGCTGGTGAGATAAAGGTAGCTCAAGCCCAAAGCGTTATGAAGGCTAACTATACTTTCAAGGGTTTGCGCTCAATCGGCGGAGTCCAAGTTGCCGAAATCGTCTTGTCGGTAAAGATGTCGGGCATGGCCCCGATGGCCGGCTCTGGCTCAATGTTTGTACGCACCGATAATGGCATGGGCCATGGAATGAATATGACCTTGAAGGGCAGCATTTCCATGGGCCAAGGAAGCAAGCCAACTCCCATTTCGATGCAAATCAAAGTCACGCCGAACTAATGCACTCGAAAGGGACTCCGCATGATCGGAAGCAAGCTCGAATAATCATCCGTCCAGGCCTTAACACCTGGACCTTTTTTTGTAGCGGGCCAATAAGGGTCCTGCTCAAACCTTGACCAATCGAGATTTTTGGGGCCGATGACGGCCCATACGGACTTGCTTCGGTTAGCTTGAATCTCCATGTCGTAACGAGTCTCGTCACAGACAAATGCCCGGCAGTTAATCTCCTCGGCTAAAGCCGCAACAACGGGTTCAAGGTCAAGGTATTTGTTTGAAATGTGAACCGCGAGCAATCCTCCTGGTTTAAGGCGAAGCTGATAAAGTTGGAACGCCTCCACTGTAAGCAAGTGGGCGGGCACGGAGTCGGACGAAAAGGCATCAATTAAGAGCAAGTCGTAGGGAGGCTGCGCTTGCTCCAGGCTTAAGCGAGCATCGCCGATGACGATCTTGGGAAGAACCTGGGCCTTTGTGAGGCAGGTGAAGAGCGCGGGATTCAAAGCCATCTCTTGGACGATGGGATCTATCTCAAAGTAAGTCCAATCCTCACCAGCCTTTGACCACAGCGCCATTGAGCCAACCCCAAGCCCGACTACGCCAACTCTTGCGCCCGGCTTTCGAGTCGCCATGACGGGTTTGAGCGGCCCTTCAAAGTGATAGTAGGTGCTTGGCTCGAGCTCCAACGCATCAAAACTCTGCTTGCCGTGCAGGATTCTCCCGTTCATGAAATTGTGGGTTTTGCCGATGCTTTCAACCCGATGAACGCCAAAGAAGCTACGACCCAAAAACAACGTTTGGCGAACAGTTTGGCTATTGAACACCCCGACCACTGTCATGGCCCCGATCGCAAGAGCAAGACGCAAGGGGCGCGCCGCGCAGATAACAATCGCTAAGCATCCCACGGCCATGAGAAGCGGAATCGCCTTTGCATCCGAGACCATTGAATAATTGCGCTGAAGAGCAACCAAGCCGATCATGCTGCCCCCAATTCCAAATGGAACAGCAATATCAAGCAGGAAGAGGCTCCGCGTCCATTCGTTGACCCGGGCCGGTACGGCGAGTCCAAGTAACACGAGAATCAAACTGTATTCAACCACTTGTACAAAAACGATGGGAGCGATCAAGGCGTTAAAGATTCCGCCCAGAACCCCTCCAAAGGACATGATTAGGAAGAATTCCGTAAGCTGGCTCGGCTTCGGCTTGTCTTTAGCAAGTTCGCCATGGCACAGCATCGCGCCCAGGAAGAGCATGAGTAAATGGGTGGGGAAAATCACGGCATTAGGCATGCGCATTTTAGCCCCCATGATCGAAACGAACATCAAACCGGCGAGGGCAAATGGCGCGATTGTGACAATCCAGCCGTGCTTCAAAAGTGGCTTATTCGCGAAGACCAAAATCATGCTCAGCAGATAAATCGCGAGGGGGATTACCCAAAGCAGGGGCATGACGGCAATGTCCGTTGAAAGAAATGTGGTCACCCCGATGAAATGGCTTGAAGGAATGAATGCCAGAAAAACCCACTTCAGCTTACGCTTCCATTCGATAGGTGCCGCCAGCTCAAGATGCTCAATCTCTTGAACTTGTGCCCGATTACGTGTGATGACAATCGTTACCAGGAACAAGGCGAACAATAAAATGTAGCCGCCGGTCCAGATCTGGCTCTGTTGAACCGTCGTCAAATTGGGTTCGATTAGAAGCGGGTAGCTCAGCAAGCCAAGAAAGCTGCCGACATTGCTTGCGGCATAGAGGGAGTAAGGATTCTTGCCGCCCGAGCGGGCAAACCACGTTTGAACGAGCGGAGAACTCGCAGAGAGAACGAAAAAGGGCAAACCGACGCTGAGCGCCATCGTCACCATCATCCACGGAATCGGGCTCCGGTCTGTAGGTGGCCTCAATCCCTGGTTGAAATACAAGGGCAAAACGACAAACGGCAATGCGAGTACAGCCAGATGAAGAAAGAGTTGCTTTTTGAGGTCAATCTTCTTTGCGATGACATGGGAGTAGAAGTAGCCTAAGAGCAATGCGCCTTGATAAAACACCATGGCTGTATTCCAAACCGAAGGAGAACCCCCGAGGATTGGAAGCAACATTTTAGCAACCATTGGCTGGATGCTGAAGAGAAGAAAGGCGCTGACAAGAAGAGTCAGCGAACAGAGTGCCGCCATACGGTTAGTGGGACGGATTAGCTTAGGTTATAGGCGTCCACGTCAATGGAAACGTGAACATTTTTCGGTTTGAACGCCTCAATTTTCTTGCGCAAGGGGCCGAATCCGAAATCATTGGGCACCTTCAACAGTAAGTGCCTCCGCCATTGATTTTGTATGCGTTCTAGCGGGGCATCAACTGGTCCCAAAACTTCAATTCCCGGCATACCTTCGATGGAAACCGCTAAATCGAAGCTGGCGTGGCTCACGGTAGGATAGTTTTCACCGGATAGAACGATGTTGATCAAGCGGCAAAACGGCGGATAGTTGGCTTGTTGCCGCTCAAGCAGAGTTCCCTTGTAAAACTCAAGGTAATCATGGTTTTGAGCACAGGTAATGGCGTTGTGGAGCGGATTGAACGTTTGAATAACCACGTGGCCGGGGCGATCGCTTCGACCCGCTCTTCCCGAAACTTGGGATAGAACCTGGAACGTTCGCTCGGCCGCTCTGAAGTCTGGGATTCCAAGGCCCGTATCGGCGGCGATTACTCCAACCAAGGTGACTTTCGGAAAATCCAAGCCTTTCGCCACGATTTGGGTGCCCACTAAGACATTGAGGTCACCCGCCCGAAACTGGGCGAGGATCTCCTCAAGAGCTCCCCTTCTTGCCGCAACATCTCGATCTAACCGGGCGACCCGCGCGTTAGGGAACTCGTTTCGAACAGTTTCCTCCACCTTTTCGGTGCCAATCCCAAAGGGGCTCATCCGGGCTCCGCCGCATTTGGGGCATTCTTCCGGCGGCTTCTCGGCGTGATCGCAATGGTGGCAACGCAACTTCTTATCGCGCCGCGAATAGCTGAGCGATACCGAGCATCGAGGGCACGCGAACGTTTGACCGCAATCGCGGCATATCAGCATTGGCGAATAGGCTCGCCGGTTCAAAAACAAAATTGCTTGCTCTTCGCGCCCCAAGATTTCAGTTAGGCGCTCCTTGAGTTGGGGCCCGAGGATTGCAGGTTGGCCCTTTCGATATCCAGCGCCCAAATCCTCGATGAAGACCTCCGGCAACTGAGCATGAGCCGCTCGCTTTTTCAGAGTTAAGAGCTGGAGAGTTTCGGTTGTCGCTTCATAAAAGCTTTCCAGACTCGGGGTAGCCGAGCCCAAAATTAGCGGGCATTGGTGCTGATTCGCCAAGAATTTCGCTAGCCGCTTGGCGTGATAGCGAGGGGAGTTGTCCTGTTTGTATGAACCCTCGTGCTCCTCATCAACGATAATGAGCCCGATGTTTGTAAGTGGCGAGAAGAGCGCGCTACGTGCGCCGAGAACGACCGGGGCTTCACCGTTTCTAATCCGCAACCAGTTTGCCAATCGTTCGGTTGGCGTCAGCTCGCTATGAACGACCGCTACGCGATCCCCAAAACGATCTCGTAATTGGGCAATGACCTGAGCGGCGAGGGCAATTTCTGGAACCAGATAAAGCACCTGTCGCCCGAGTTTGAGGGCTTCGGCGGCGCAACGCAGATAGACTTCGGTCTTACCGCTACCGGTAACTCCAAAGAGCAAAAACCCTTGGCTCGAATGCGCATTTATTGAATTCACAACTGAGGTGATCGCCGCAATTTGCTCTTCGTTCGGCTTGGGCGGGATCGGCACTTTGCGTTCTTCTGGCTTCACGGCCTCGAGCAAGCCGTCGCGATGAAGTTCCTTAATCACAGCCTCGGTTACGCCACTTAGCGCCCGAATTTCAGAACTTGAAATAGCCGTTGACTCGATGGCCTGCATACGGATGAGGGTGAGCGCTTGGGCGGGCTTTCGCTTCCCTTCCGAGTGCAAAAATGCTTCGATTTGGGAAGAATCAGAAGTCAAGCGATAAAGCGCCTTATTCTGACGAACCTCCCGCATAGGGGGCAAGGAAAGGCCCTGAACGATGTGCCGTTGCTTCCGAAGCAAAGTTAGCGCCTTAAGCATTGCGGGTGAAAACTCTTTGAGCTTGTTGGTCTGGATGGAGCCTCCCGCTTTTGCAATTGCATCAATTACTTCTTTTTGCAATTTTGTTAGAGAATCCGTTCGGGGGAAGTTCGGGGGTTCGGAATGGTTCGGATGGGAGAGCTTTTCCGACCGCCCACGAGGGCCGAGAGGTACAAGGCTGTCACGGTGGGAAGAACCACCCCCCGTCCCTCGTGGATCTTCGCTGGACACCAAGGTCAAAGTTTCGGTGAGCCGATTTCGTACGCCAATGGGCATTGCGGGCCCTATTGCGACGGGGATGGTGCTAAGCGTTTGATCCGCCGTATGTCGAACCAGAGCGAGGATTTCGGGTGGAACCGAAAAGCCAATCACGCGTTCCTTAGCGGGGCGCAAAGAAGAAACTGGAAACCCCAAATCAACTTCTTCGGCATGAAAAACGCGAATGGCGTATCCCAACACGGTGCGCGATCCAAGGGGAACGATCAAGGCATCCCCGACGTTCGCAGCGAAATCAAGCCGATAGGTATAAATCGCCTCGGTGCCGCCCGTTCGAGCTTCAAGGGCGACTTCTGCGAGAGTTAATTTCACAACCGTGCTAATTATCCCGCCATACTAATGATGTGGGCTCGACGCTTCTGATTCGACATTCAGGAGTTTCCTTTCATGAGGAACTGAAATGCTATCCGAAGCAACCTCATATTATCCTCGATCCGGGCGATGCGACCCACGGACCCGCCGCCCAGTTATGGTTGCTTCGAGATGGCAAACCGGCGGCGAGTCGCTTCTTTGGTTCGACTGACCCCCTTCGTGCTCCTCACGTTATTTTGGCGGCTCTGTTTAACTTTTTGAAAATGGCCGATGATCCGATCATCGTGGCTCCACCTTACCGACCAACCCCTTTGCTCCGCCAACTTTTGGACATCATCGCATACACAGCAAAACCCGAGCGGATCGTTGTTGCCGAGGGCACCGAGCTGAGCTTGCTTGGCTGGCCCGTTGGTCCGGAAACCATAGCTGCCCCCGATGCTTTTCCCCGCATAGTGCTCGACGCCCAACGCAAAGCCCAGTGGCTGAAGCTAATCGAGCGAACCCATCGGCACGAGCTGCCAATGAGCCAGCTCTCGATTCAAGGAAGCCGCTTCGGTTCGGCGGTTCCGATCACGAATCAGATTGATTCTGATTTGGTTTTGCATGCAGAAGTTTGTGGGGCGAACTTGTTCCTTGTGAGTGAGGGCGACTTGGACGAAGATATCATGGGGCGAGCCCTCGATATTGCCCATGCTTCTAAGGCAATCGTGGCGCATCCGGAGGAGTATAAGAACTTGCTGTGTGCATTCGGGCGAGAGAGCGGCGAAGAATTTGGGATAGGGATGATCGAGGAGATTGACTTTAGGGGGCGCATGATTTACGCGTGCGCAGATGCGGTTCCGCCCGTTCCCGTGCGAATACTCAAGATGGGCACCTTGCGCGTTGATCCCAATGGCCGTGAGCTAACCGAGGGGCGCCCTTGGCACCTGTAAAGCTTTTCTTGGTCCGCCACGGCCAAACCGAATGGAACAGCCTTGGTCGAGCCCAAGGTCACACCGATACCGAGCTGGATGCGGAGGGTGTTTTGCAATCTCAGCGACTTGCCTCAATCTTTGAGGACGAGCAACTAGATTGGGTCTTGTCGAGCGATCTCAAGCGCTCCTCTGCGACCGCGGAGGCGTTTTGCCGCCCCATTGAGCTAGATTCTGGGCTTAGAGAGCGGAGTTTTGGCGATTGGGAAGGTATGCCCTACGAGGAAGTTCGCGAGCTTCTGAAGGTAACAGAGCTACCACCGAACGGGGAGTCATTCGCCTGCCTATGGTCCCGCCTAAAATCATCGGCAGATCGTATTAGAGCGAGACAAGGCAACGGTTTGGTAGTAACTCATGGTGGCGCATGCGCCGTCTTGCTTTCCCACTTGCTCGGAGGCAACGAAGCGACTTCGCGCGGCTTCCGGTTTTCCAACACCGGCATCACGACCCTGCATCGCCGCCCAGATAGCTCTTTCGTGTTGATTCAATATAACGATTGTCGCCATCTTGACCGAGTAGCCCTCTCGGGCGATCTTCAGGGAGTGCATCGAACTTGAAGCGTTTGCTCCTGATGTTGGCATCGGCGGCTCTTTATCTCGCTGCTTTTCCGCCGTTGAACCTCGGTTTGTTGGTGTTTGTTGCGCTGGTGCCTTTGTTCTTGGCCCTGGATGGTGCGAAAGCTAGGGAGGCAAAGCTGTTCGGCTTTGTTTGGGGGTTTAACGTCGTTGGATTTCAAATGATTTGGGTCCCCAAACTCGTGACCCAATGGACCGGAAGCGCAACCCTTGGATGGCTTCCGTTCTTCATTTGCGCCGTCATCGGTGGAGGCTATTATCTATTCGTAGCTACTCTAATGAGACGCGCACTGGACCGAAAGTGGTGGTGGGCACTGCCGTTGCTTTGGGTCGGTTTTGAGGTAGTTCGAAGCTATCTTCCCGGCCTCGCTTTCCCCTTTTTCTTAACGGCTACTCCTCTCTGGCCCTTCCCGTCGCTTATTCAGTCGGCCTTTATCGGCACGATTTACTTAGTCTCGGCTTGGGTGGTGGTGGTCAATCTACTCATATATTTTTTCTTAATAAAAGTGCCTCTCAAGGCGGCCCGACCCTACGGGGCCGCGGGCATCATTATCCTCGTTTCATCCCTCCTCCGTTTCACCCAACCCATCACCGGAACGGCCACCATCATCATGGCGGGGCAACCAGGAGTTGATATGGCCTTTACGACTCGGGAGGAGCAAAACTCGAAGCTCTTTGGCAATATCGAATACATCAGCCAGCGCGCCCGTGGAGCAAAGGCAAAACTGCTGATTTTGCCTGAAGGAATCGCGCAAAGCGATGGGCGCGGCGTGCCCGTAACTCCGTTTAGAGTAGATCCGGAGTTACCCATTCTGTTTGGCGGGATGAGAGTCGAAATGAAAGGCGAGATCAAGCCGGGGATCGCGGTCGAGGAGAAGCGCTATCAATCGGCGTTTACCCTTACCGATGGAAAGTGGATGCATGTGGATAAGGCTCGCCTAGTGGTTTTCGGTGAATATGTTCCCGGGCGCGGAATTCTGCCGTTTCTTGATCAATTCAAGCTTTCCGACAACGACTTAACCCCCGGCGATGCAACCCGGTCAATCAAAGCCGGCGGAATCCAAGTCGGACCCATGCTCTGCTTTGAAGGGCTGTTCTGGGATGTCGCCCACCGACAGTCTGAGAACGGAGCCCAGCTCCTGGCGATCATGTCTTTGGATGACTGGTACATGGGCACACCCGCGCCGGATCAGCTCCGAGCCGCCGCCGTGTGGCGAGCGGTGGAAACAGGTTTGCCTTTGGTTCGAGCCGCCACAACGGGGTACACGATGGGGGTTGATCAACGGGGCAAGATCATCAATGAAGCCCCGCTCGGCGAGCCCTATGCCTTGCCATTACGAGTTCACCTTGACGAGCACCCTGTCAAAATGCCCACTCGCGCAGTGTTTCCATGGGCGTTCGGGTTGGCATTCCCCGTGGTTTGTTTCTTGCTCTGGCGAAGGAAAAATGGGGCAGATTGAAATTCGAGTTCAGCCGCGGTCGAGTCGAAGCAAAATCGAAGTGACTGAGCGGGTAGTCAAAGTTTGGGTAACCGCCTCCCCAACCGATGGGCAGGCGAACGCGGCCCTTTGCGACCTGCTGGCTAAGGCTCTTGGAGTGCCGAAAACATCGGTCACCGTAGTGCGAGGGCAAACCTCCAGGGTTAAGGTCATCGCCGTGGCTTCTCTAGATGCAGAGCAGATACTTGGCCGACTGGCCGCATAGCAATTTGCGCCAGGTTCATCGCGCGCCAACTTCGAATCGCAAAGGTTACGTCTTTAAGTTTAATGATTTTGCTTGCTACCGTTGCCGTATCCCTTGCAACCACCAATATCCTCTTTATCGGCAATAGCCACACCTTCAGCAACGATGTACCCGCCCTTGTGAGAAACCTCCTCGTGAGCGACGGGACGCCCCGCACTATTCATACCGATTCGATGCAAGTTGCAATGCTGAACGATGGGGCACAGAACCAGGCGATTCTGGACGCAATCAAGAGCAAGAAATATCAGGTGATCGTGCTTCAGGGTGCGCTCATCAGTAGCTCGCACAGATACAAGTATAAGCAAGATGGCGGGATCACTTTGGCTAAGCTGGCGGTGAAGGCGGGGGCGCGAACGATACTTTACGCCGAATGGCCCCGGCGCGGTTGGAACGAATCCGCCTACATCATGCAACACTACGAAATGATCTCTCAACCTTCGGGAGCTGAGATCGCTTCGGTTCCTTACGTCGCCGATCGGGCCATCGCTGCGAAGCTAGATATCTGGTCGAGGGATGGAAATCACGCCAATTTGTTGGGCAGCTATTTGGCCGCCTGCACGCTGTACTATTGGATCGCTAAGCCAAAATCACTCGTCCCAACATGGGCCCCACGGGGATTAAGACGTGCTGACGCGCAGGCCGTGCTTCGTTTCGCATCCGAGCGTTACAAGAAGGAATTTGGGGAGTGACTACCCCATGAATTCGCTCATCGTAGCGTGCCCATCCTGGCTCACGTCCGCCCGGCGAACAACCTTCAGAACCGTTAGCCACAGAATCTTGATATCCAAAGCCAGATTGTGGTGGTCCACGTACCACACGTCCAGTTTGAACCTCTCTTCCCACGGCACGTTGTTTCGGCCGTTTACTTGGGCCCAACCGGTTATGCCGGGCCTCACCTCGTGGCGGCGATTTTGCTCGGGTGTGTAGCGATCCAAATAAGCCATCAATAACGGCCGAGGCCCAACTAGGCTCATGTCGCCCTTAAGCACGTTGACAAGTTCGGGCAACTCGTCCAAGCTCGTGGCTCGAAGGAGTTTTCCAAAGCGCGTGAGCCGCTGATCATCCGCAAGCAACTCGCCATTCGCATCCTTCTGGTTGGTCATCGTCCGAAACTTGATCATCTTGAACGGCTTGCCGTTCAATCCCGGGCGGGTTTGGCGAAAAACTACGGGCGAGCCGTGCTTAATAAGCACGAGAATGCTAAGGAGTAGCAGAAGAGGTGACAATACGATGAGAGCGAGCAACGAGACTACGAGATCGAAGATTCGCTTCACAACTTTATTTTAACGGATACGGCGTTCGCGGTGGGCGACGATCTACCGGGATTTTGATTTCTAGCTTGCCATTCAGGTAGTTCGAGGTCATACAATCGGCGGCAAAGAACTCTTCAAACGTGCCTTCGGCCACAATCTCGCCCCCATGCTCGCCTGCTCCAGGGCCGAGTTCGATGAGCCAATCGGCGGCTCGCATTGTTTCCTCGTCATGCTCTACCACCAGAACGGTATTGCCAAGATCGCGCAATCGCTTGAGCGTTTCGATCAGCTTCGCGTTATCGCGCTGGTGAAGGCCGATGCTGGGCTCATCGAGCACGTAAAGGCACCCCATCAATCCCGACCCGATTTGGGTAGCGAGGCGGATGCGCTGGGCTTCGCCCCCGGCCAACGTTCGGGCGTTTCGGTCCAACGTGAGATACCCCAAACCCACATCCGCTAAAAATCTTAACCTCTCCAAGATTTCCTTCGCGGCGCGCTCGGCGATGGTCATTTGGCGTTTGTTGAAGAGGCTGGGAAGCTCCGTGAAATAGAGCAGATTATTCTCGACCGATTGCCCGGCAATATCGGCGATTGACTTACTTTTTGGCAGCAAAACGCTTAGCGTTTCTGGTTTCAGACGTTTGCCCGAGCAGGTTGGGCAGGGCTTGGTTGCCATGTATTGCTCAAGATCCTTCTTGACCCACTCGCTCTCGGTTTGCTCGTATTTTTTGCGCAAAACGGTCATCACGCCGTCCCATTTCGTCGCAAATTTTCGCTCGGTGCGGGCGTAACGCATGATCACTTCAACCGGTTTTTCTAAGCCATGCCAAATGGCTTCCATCACTTCGGGAGGCGCCTGGCCCACGGGCAAATTGGCATCAAACCCCAAAGCTTTGCCAACGCCGTCCAACACATCCGGCCACCATTCCTTCGACTCACCCGACTTATAAACAAACGGCAAAATCGCGCCATCGCGTAACGGTTTCAACGGGTTCGGAATGACCAGATCGGGATCGAACTCGGTCTTGGTCCCCAAGCCGGTGCAATCTGGGCACGCGCCAAAAGGAGAGTTAAACGAGAACATCCGGGGCTCGGGTTCGGGCATAGAGAACCCGCACTCGGCACAAGAATACGACTCTGAAAACTTCAACTCGCCCTCGACATCGTTGGTGTCTTGGAACCACATCGTGACGCTACCCTTCCCCATTTTCAGCGCCGCCTCAACCGAATCTGATAGGCGCCGGTCAATCCCTTCCTTCATCACCAGGCGATCTACTACGACCTCAATCGTGTGTTGCTTGTACCGATCCATCGGGATGTCGTCGGTCACCTCGTACATCTGCCCATCTACCCGAACCCTCACGTAGCCGGACTTGGCCACGTCTTGAATCACCGACTTGTATTCGCCCTTTCTCGCGGTTACGACTGGGGCTAGGATTTGGAGCTTGGTGCCTTCGGATAGCTTCGTTGCGGCATCCACAATTTGATCAGTGGATTGCCGTTCAATCGGTCCGTGGCCATTCGGGCAGTGTGGCGTGCCAACGCGCGCGTAAAGAATTCGAAGGTAATCGTAGATTTCGGTGACGGTGCCCACGGTTGAACGCGGATTCTTGGATGCGCTCTTTTGGTCAATCGAAACCGCCGGCGAGAGACCATCAATGTGATCTACATCGGGCTTGTCCATCTGCCCCAAGAACTGCCGCGCATAAGCGCTTAGCGATTCAACATAGCGCCGCTGCCCCTCGGCGTAGATCGTGTCAAAGGCCAAACTTGACTTGCCGGAACCGCTCAAGCCGGTAATCACCACCAGCTTATCGCGAGGAATCTCAACGGTAACGTTCTTGAGATTATTCTCCCGCGCCCCCACAACAACAATCTTATCTTGCGCCATCGTTTATGTAGACGAAAGGATACCTCTAACTTGACTCCCCCTCTCCACACTGCCCTTCAGTGGCAAGGAAGGGAGGACTGAAGAAGCCGCAAAAAATTGGTCAAAATTGAACAATTCTATGGCTTGAGGCTGTATAATTGATTTCTAACTATGTCGGCTCGAATCATCAGTTTCAGGGATCGGTCGGCAACGAAGGCGTTCTTCGCCCTTAGCTTACTCTCCGTCATCTTCGGAGCCCAAGCCGTGCCCGCTCAGAATCAAAAAGAACTCACGGGTAAAGATCTAGCCCTCTTTGAATCCAAAGTTCGCCCGACCCTGCAGGCGAAATGCTACGTTTGCCACGGCCCCGATCAACAATCGGCTGATCTTCGGCTTGATAAGCCCATCTCGGCGGAGTTGGCTAAGATGGTGGCGGAGGTGATCACTCATACGGGCGAAATCAAGATGCCGCCTTCGGGAAAGTTGCAGATTGATGAGATCGCCGCTTTAACGGCTTGGGCGAAGGCGGGAGCGCCTTGGCCAACCGTGAAGGCTCTGCCGAAACCCAAGGGAAAGTTCTGGGCGTTCGTGCCACCAAAAACTCCAGCCTTGCCGAAAGTTAAGGCGAGTTGGTGGGCACAGAACCCGCTTGACGCATTTATTCTTGCGAAGCTGGAAGAAAAAGGGCTCAAACCCGCCCCTGTTGCGGACCGCAGAACCCTTATTCGGCGGGCGACCTTTGATCTCATCGGTCTGCCCCCTACCACCGAAGAAATCGACGCTTTCCTTGCAGACAAGCAGCCTAACGCATTCGAGAAGGTTATTGACCGACTTCTGGGCTCCTCTGCTTACGGCGAGCGTTGGGGACGGCACTGGCTGGATGTTGCGCGTTATGCGGATTCAAACGGCTTGGATGAAAATCTTGTGTTCGCCAATGCTTGGCGGTATCGCGATTGGGTGATCAAGGCCATCAATGAAGATAAGTTGATCAATCGCTTTATTCATGAGCAAATCGCGGGCGACTTGCTCCCTGATGCGGGGGATAATGGAGTCATTGCCACCGGCTACTTGGCTCTCGGGGCGAAAATGCTCGCAGAGGATGATCCGGTTAAGCAGGAAATGGACGTCATTGACGAGCAAGTGGACACCCTAAGCCGAGCATTCCTGGGGTTAACGGTGGGTTGCGCCCGCTGCCACGATCACAAATTCGATCCGATAAGCGCCAAAGATTATTACGCGATGGCGGGCATTTTCAAATCCACCAAAACCATGAACAACTTCCGGGTGGTTGCGGATTGGTACGAGCCGCCCCTCGGCACAAAGGCTGAAAAAGAAAAGGTTGCGGCGATCGAGGCGCAGGTCAAGCAGAAATCGGAGGCTTTAACAAAGAAGCGCGAAAAGGCTAGCGAAGCCCTGCTCAAAGAGCTTAGACCACGAACCGCAGACTATGAAAAGGCGGCGAAAGAGCTTTTGGCGGTAGAAAAAGACAGAGTCGACATCAAGGCCACCATTGGTTCACCTGAAGGTGCAACTCCGCAAGGTGCCCTGGTTCATGAGGCCGAAGATTTTGTCTCGGGCAACGTGAACAAAGACAAGGGTGGCTTTGGCAACGGCATCGGGGTTTTGGTGAATCGGGGCGAATATCCGAACCGTGCCGAGTATGAGATTTCGGTTCCGACGGCGGGTCCCTACCAACTTGACTTGCGTTACGCATCAAGCGAATCGAGGGCAATCCGGGTGTACGCGAACGGTCAACTCGTGCTTTCAAACGCGGCCGACAAGTCATCCGGCGGGTTCAACCCCGAGCACCAAAAGTGGTTTGCGGAAGGGATTTTCCTTTTGAATGCAGGAAAGAACGTCATCAAGTTCGAGCGGCAAAGCTACTTCCCTCACATTGATAAGCTTTTGCTGGTTCCGCGTCCAGGCCAACCGCCAACCGAGAGCCTCGACGCCATCGCTAAGCAGCACAAACTCCACGCCATCATCATCCGGGATATTGCCAATCGGATCAAGATGGGCGTTGACATCCGCATCGAACTCCCCGAAAAGCCCGACAACCTTTTCCCCGATCCCTTACCGAAGGAATTCAAGCAAGGCGAAGATGAAATCGCTGAGCTTCAGAAATCGAAGCCGGAATTGCCTCGAACGATGGCGGTTACCGAAGGCAAACCCACCAACTTGAAAGTCCACCTGCGGGGGAACTACCTGACCCTAGGCGAGGACAGCCCGCGCCGCTTTCCTTCGGCAATTTCTGATTCGAGCCAACCCAATTTGCCTCTCGATCGGAGTGGGAGGTTGGAACTGGCCACTTGGATAACAAACCCAAGAAACCCGCTTACAGCACGTGTTTTTGTTAACCGAGTTTGGCGATGGCGATTTGGGCGCGGTTTAGTGGGGTCCGTTGATAATTTTGGGGCTCTGGGCGATTTGCCCAGCCATCCACAACTGCTCGATTGGCTCGCTACGACCTTTGTGAAAGAGGACGGCTGGAGTCTGAAGAAACTTCATAAGCGAATGATGCTCACCAATACTTACATGATGAGCGGACAATACGACAAGAAAGCCGGCGACCTTGACCCCGATAATCGCTACCTCTGGCGATTCCCGCGAAAGCGACTGGAAGCGGAGGCGATTCGTGATAGCATCTGGGCCGTCGCGGGCAAATTAGACCGTAAGATGGGGGGAACCTTGCTCAATTTCAAACCAAGGGAGTATGTGAGCGGCACTGATAGCGCGGATAAGGTCAACTATAGCAGCCCTCGCCGAGCCGTGTACCTTCCCGTCATTCGATCCGCTCTGTACGATGTTTACACTGCATTTGATTTTGGCGATCCAAGCGTAATGAACGGTGATCGTTCTAGCACCACGATTGCGCCTCAAGCTTTGTTCATGCTCAATGGGCCGGTCGTTCTCAGTGCGACAAAATCGCAAGCCGAAGCGATCCTGAAGCGAACGGACCTCAATGATTCTCAGCGCGTGCGCCAGCTGTATTTGACCTGTTATGGACGCCCGGCGAAAGACTCTGAAGTCTCGCTCGCTCTAAAATATTTGGGCCAATTCGAAGTTGCCTATGCCAAAGCGAAGGACCCTCGGTTAAGCGCTTGGCAAAGCCTATGTAAGTCTCTGATTGCCGCCAACGAGTTTATTTATGTGGAATGACGATTTTGTTTCTCGCCGTCAGTTGCTCAAGAGCAGTGCGCTTGGGTTTGGTAACCTGGCGCTCCTAGGTTTGCTGGCTCAGCAGGCTGAAGCCGACACGCGAAACCCGCTCGCGCCCAAGGCACCGCAGTTTCCCGCCCGGGCCAAGCGCGTTATTTTTATCTTTCTTCACGGCGGCCCGAGCCAGATGGATACATTTGATCCCAAGCCTCTGTTGACCCGGGATCATGGCAAACCTTTCACCGGTCAAATGCCCCGAATCGTCTCAAGCCCGACGGGCAATTTGCTTAAAAGCCCGTGGGAATTCAAGCATTACGGGCAAAGCGGCATTGAAGTCAGCGATCTCTTTCCTCACGTTGGAGGCTGCGTAGACGATTTGTGCTTCGTGAACTCGATGTACGGTTCGAACTCGCGGCACGGCGGGGCGTTGCTTGAGCTTCACACGGGCAGCGATACGTTTGTGCGACCCTCAATGGGTTCGTGGGTGACCTACGGCCTGGGCACCGAAAATCAAAACCTTCCCGGCTTTCTTACGATTTGCCCGACGCTAAGCCACGGGGGCGTGAACAACTGGAGTTCGGCGTTCCTTCCGGCCTACACCCAAGGCACCCCCATCGGAAACGCGAGCATTGAAGCGGGTAACGCCAAAATCCCGTTTATCCAAAACAGCGAGACTCCGGTTGAGGCTCAGAAGTTGGAAATTGAGTTGCTGAAAAGGTTGAGTCGAGAGCAGTTGGCCCACCTCGGCCCCGATCCGGCTCTTGAGGGCCGGATCAGTTCGTATGAACTCGCGTTCAAAATGCAACTTGCCGCCCCGGAGTTACAAGAAATCACGGGTGAAAGCGATGAAACAAAGAAACTCTACGGCCTCGATGAAGAGAAAACCAAGAATTTTGGACACCAATGCTTGCTTGCCCGAAGATTTTCGGAGAAAGGAGTTCGCTTTGTTCAGGTGACTCACTCTTACAAGTGGGACCAGCATGAGGCCTTACGCAAGGACCATGCGAGCAATGCGGCCGAAGTTGACAAGCCTATTGCGGGATTGATCAAAGACCTCAAGGCTCGCGGCATGCTCAAGGATACGCTGGTTATTATCAGCGGTGAGTTCGGCCGGACCCCCGTTGCCCAAGGTGATGATGGTCGGGACCACAATCCCCACGGCTTCACGACGATTCTCGCCGGTGGTGGCGTGAAATCGGGCATCAAATATGGAGCTACCGACGATTACGGATTCTACGCAGTGAAAGATAAGGTTCACATCCACGATCTCCATGCGACGATGTTGCATCTCTTGGGGATAGATCACACCAAGCTAACTTACTTCCACGGCGGTCGGAACTATCGCCTGACGGATGTTCACGGCGAGATCGTAAACGGCATTATTGCTTAAAGCCGAGGTTTTTTTCTGAGCCATCTTGAGCCGGTTACGCCAAGCCTCAGGAGCATCACGACGCAAGGTGGCCCTTCAGCCTGGGCGAAGCTTTTGAGTAATCTCTCTCCATGAATGCCGAAATCAACTTAGCCCTAACTCAGATCGAGAGCCAATACGAAGTCCGCGTTCTTTACGCCGTTGAATCGGGGAGCCGGGCTTGGGGTTTTGCTTCGGTGGATAGCGACTATGATGTTCGGTTCATTTATGTGCACCGTCGTGATTGGTATCTCACGATTTTCGAGGGGAGGGATGTGATTGAGGAGATGTTGCCGCTTGATTTAGACGTGAGCGGTTGGGATTTGCGCAAGGCGCTCAAGCTGCTGCAAAAGTCAAATCCGCCACTTATCGAATGGCTGGGGTCGCCCATTCTCTACCGGGAGTCACCGGAGTTCATGACGAAGTTGCGGAAGATTGCCGGGGAAGGCTATAGCGCGAAGCACTGCGCCCATCACTATCTGAGCATGGCGCACTCGAACTTTCGCACGTACCTCCAGAGCGACCGGGTTCGGGCGAAGAAGTACCTCTACGTTTTGCGACCGCTGATGGCGGCGCGGTGGGTGGTCGAGGGAAAAGGGATTCCGCCCGTGCCCTTCTCGGGCTTGATGTCGAGCGTTTCGGAACCATTTGTTCTAGCCGCGATTGAGGAACTGCTTGTACAAAAAATTGCTGGCAACGAGCTGGATGACCTGCCTCGAAACGAGGTTTTGCACTCGTTTATCGTTTCGGAGTTGGAGAGTCTGGGCGACCTGGAGGGAGTGCCTCATCGTAAGATTGCCACGGCGACTCTGGATGAGCTCTTTCGGGAAACGGTGCTTGATTAGCAGTCGCCCGGCGAGAACCTGTCGCGTGGTTCCTTTCCACGGCGGAGTTCTTACCGAAATCTACCGATTCCCCATACGAGCGGCGCGGGGCCGGTGTTGATTAACTCCAGCTTTTCAGCGCCGCCCGCTTCGAAGTAATCCAGCCGAAACGGGAAGATTCCTGCCGGGAGTTTTACTCGCGCAGTTTTGGTTGAGCCGCCATGCAAACCGTCGTGATTGATCACCGTCGCTCCACCGATTTTCAGAATCGAGCCGTCGTCGCTGGTTAGCAAGATTGTGTAAACGCCCGCAACCGGGACCGTAACCGTGCCTTCAAATGTAATCCCAAATCCCTCATCAATCCCTGCCACCGAGATCGCGAAGTCTTTGACGATTTCGTTTTTCGATGGCGTCAAACCTGCAAAATCGGCCACCTTTGCGAACTTTCCAAGGAAGACCTTCGCGCTAATTGCAACCTGCCCTTTCGGTGGCTCGCCCGCTTTCACATAGCTCACCGTGACGGGGTCCGATAGGTTTTTTCCGCTTGATGTCACGGCTTTAACAATCGTAGTTGAGGTCACCTTGATGGGGTTTGTATAGAGTTGGCTTGTGACAGTTGGCTCACTCCCATCGAGTGTAAAACGAATAGAAGTGCCCGCGACCAGCGGCTTCTCGAAGGCGATTTCGGCATCGCCCTCGAAAATGCAGGCATCCAGAGCCGCAGTGGGCTCGGGGATATTATAGTAAACGTCCATGAGGTCAAGTCGGCCAAGGGCGAAGGCTAAGCGAGGCTGAAACTCGGCCCAACTCCTGGTTGCTTCGCTCGACCAGAGGACCTCCGCCAATGCTACCGCTCTCGGAAAAGCCATTTTTTCAACGCGCCTGCTATCATCCATCCACTCCGTCCAAACGTTGCCTTGCGCCCCCAAGACATGCTTGCCCTCATCTTCGGTCAATTCTTCCGGAATCGGATCGTAGCCATAAACGGCTTCGGTGGAGATATTGTTGTATCCATAATCGAAATAGCAATGGCTAGTGGGAGACATCACAACGTCGTGCCCGCTCTTTGCTGCTTCGACTCCGCCCGATATGCCGCGCCATGACATGACTGTCGCGTTCGGAGCGAGACCGCCTTCAAGGATTTCATCCCAGCCCACCATTCGGCGCCCTTTCGAGTTTAGATACCTCTCCACCCGCTTGACAAAATAACTTTGCAAACCAAAAACATCCTTCAAGCCTTCGTCGGCAATGCGCTTTTGGCAATCGGTGCAGTCGGTCCAAAGCCGCTTATCAACTTCATCGCCGCCAATGTGAATGAAATCAGATGGGAAGAGGTCGAGCACTTCGTCGAGAACGTTCTCGACAAAATCGAACGAGGCTTCTTTGCCCGCGCAATAGACGTTGGGGCCAAACATCCCGGTGGCAAGCTTCCAGGCTTCCACCGAGTTACTGTGGCAGGCCACCTCTGGATAGCACCACAAAACCGGTAAGGTGTGCCCCGGCATCTCGATCTCAGGAACGACCGTAATTCCACGCTCTTGGGCGTACGCCACAACTTCTTTAACTTCCTTCTGAGTGTAAAAGCCTCCGTAAGTCGGAGTTGAGCCCTTTGGATCGGCGAATTTGAGTTTGATGTAATCCCAGCCCTTCTGCTCACCTTCGCGCCAAGCTCCGAGTTCGGTCAGCTTGGGATACTTCTTGATTTCGATGCGCCAACCTCCGTCATCCACGAGGTGCCAATGAAAAATATTCATCTTAAACTCGGCTAGTAAATCAATGTATCTCTTGATAAATGAGGCCGGATAGAAGTGGCGGGAAACATCCAGGTGCATCCCCCGCCATTCAAACCGAGGTTTGTCCTCAATGTGAAGACAAGGAATCGAAGTCTTGTTCCAGATTTGGCGCAGCGTTGTCACTCCGTAGTTCAATCCTTGCACTCCATGGGCTCTAATATCAATGCTCTTTGCCAAAACGTCAAGGGTGTAACCCTCTTCGCCCAGGTCATCTCGCGTTGGATCCAGGATGAGCCGGATCTGATTCGTGGCTCTACCCGACGCCCCCAACAATTTCAGAACAGTTTTTGAAGCGAAAAGTTTACGATCACCGATCAATTTTGCGCCCATGGACGAGTTAAATGCCCCGTCCCTAGCTTCGTAGACGAGTGGTTTGGGTACGAGGGGAGGCAGGGCAAAAACGCTCAGGGCAATCGCAACGCACAGCATGCCAAGTTATAGCCGATTTTTCCGTTTCCAATTTTGACCATTTGCTCATGTAACTCCAAGTTTTGCACCAAGCCGCAGGCCACTTTAGGGGATCGAGCAAGGGCGCTGAGCTGTCGTCGCTGGGGAATAGGGCTCATTGACGCACAAACTCAGCGTAATATATAGGCGTGACTCCAGACGTTATCAAGGTGATTGGTGTGTGTGCGATCTTTCTAATCGCGATCATCGGAGCGCTGGTCGTTTTCATGTTAGAGCATCAGCGCAAGATGACGCGCATTCTGCGGGGTGAGCAGGTTGATGAATCAGGTGACACCCTGGCGGCTTTGATGGGCTCTATTTCGGGTGATTCTGCAAAAATCAAGGCGTTGGAGGCTAGAATCGAACAGTTGGAGCAGATGGCGCTGCTTAACCGGGGGATTAGCCTAGAAGACCGGGCCGCGGATTAGTTGAGCTTAAACGCAGGCTCTTTCATTGCCCATGTTTGAAGCAGGCGTCCCACTTTTTCGAGCGATTCCGCCGAGCATTTGTCGGGTAAATCCCTCATCGTGTGCCATGGTTCATACGTGAAATCAATCAAATCAATCGTTTTTAACCCGACTTTGTTGAGGCAAATGTGGTCATCTTCGATCCAGGGGCCCGCTTTGTAAGGGAATGTTTTCTCTAGACCAATAGCCTTGGCGTGATCATAAATCGCTTCAACGAGCCTGGGCGCGGCATCAAAGCTGTTGCGCTCGACCGGGACTTCAAGGTCTTTGTCACCAATCATGTCGATGAGGATTCCGTAATCTGGCCTAAGGGTTGGGAGGTTTTTCGAAAAGTGAACCGCGCCCAAAAACATCTCTTCGAGGCCAGGACCGACGTCTTCTCCATCCGTCATTAGATACATCACGCCCGTGTCCTTCGGGAGAGTGTCTTTCAGCACCCGCATGAGTTCGAGCAAAACTGCCACCCCACTAGCCCCATCATTTGCGCCTAAAATCGGCTTTTTCAGGTTTTCGGCGGACGTGTCTTGATCGGCAAAGGGGCGAGTATCCCAGTGAGCGATGAGGAGGATTCGGTGCTTGGCTTTTTCGTAGTTTTGTTCGCCAATTAGGTTCCACATCGTCAAGGTTTTGCCCTTTGACCATTTGTGAGTGAGTTCTTGCTTGCGAACGTTTTCGCAACTTTTGCCCATTTCCGCCAGAATCCAGTCGCGGCATTTGGTATGACCATCCATTCCGGGGAATCGGGGGCCGAATGCAACTTGTTTGGTGAGATGCTGCCACGCAAGATTTTGATCAAATTTTGGCTTATCGGTTTGCGAAAAAGCTAGGACCGAACAACCCAGCGCGGCGATAATTCCGATTGCGATTTTCCGCGAAGCACGGATTCGAGGGTTCCCTCGACGGTTCGAACGATTTTGTTCTTGTCCCATATTTTGAAGTATCCCATACCGCCGCGCCCAAGTTGAGCCGGCATCGCGATTTCGTAAGATTTGGCGTCGTCCAAGCTCGCACCGGAGTCGGTTTTCACACTGGTGACTCTTTTCTCGGGAGCACCGCTGGCTGAAATCTCAACAGTAAAACCGGAAATCTGAAGAAAGCTTTGGTTGGGTTGAGGATAAAGCGCGGCCGACCTTTCAAATGCCGCCTTCAGTTCGGCCCCGGTCAGTTTCACCACGACGATCGCCTCGGTCGGATATTGCATCATGGTTGACAGGTCGCCGGCTTGAAATGGAATTTTAACGTGCTTAGCCGCCAGAAATGCGCCATCGGTCCCAGAGGCGGTTCGGATGGCATCAGCGGCGGCCTGGGCACCCGTATGCGCCATGTTGCCCGGCCCCTTTTCTTGAGCTAAAGCCAACAACGACACCAAAGCCAAACTGATAAGCAAAATCCGTTTCATCTGATCCGAGATATTGTGACGCCTCTGGCACGAAGAAGTTACGGTTTTGAATGATAATTTAAGCCTATCGCAACATTATTGTACATGTTGCGTCGCGGGATCGGCGGCGATTGGGGTCCGGACCATATCCAGGTGCGGATGCGCTAGGTCACTACGTGCGTAATAGCTTGAATAATGGTCTAACTCTAAGCAACAGCGAGGTTATCTAGCCTCCTCCGGCTAGCCATAGGTTGGAATATTGGGTAAACAGCAATTGAAATGGCCCCCAAAGGCGAAGCTTTAGGGGCCTGTTCTATCTCAGCCAAAGCTGCTTTTATTTTCTGCGGCGGCGAAGGAGAGCCGCTACTCCGAGGCCGAGGGCGGCCATGGTGGCGGGCTCAGGAACAGCTGGGCTCATTGTGAAGTTATCCACGTTTTGAAGGAGCGTGGCTGGGCTCGGAACCGTAAAGGGGCGTGTGATCATCGCCCCAACGCTAAATGCTCCCGTCGCTGTCGGGGTAAATGACGCCGTAATATGACCATAATGGGGCACCGTCGAACTCGTTGAACCAGCGTTCTGGGTGACAATTGCTACACCATTAACGATAAGCGAGAAAACCCCGCCTTCAGCGTTAGTAGTCGTGATCGTTCGAGTGGCCGCCCAGTCAAAATCAAATGTGTATGCGGTTGATGCTGTTAGGTTTAACATTTGGGTTATGGTAATGCCATGGGAGCCAGTTGTGACACCGGTTTGCCTTCCCACAGAAAACTGACCGCTAAGACTGGAAGTTAACGCGCCAGGGCCATCAATATCAAATGAAACAACTTGTTGAACAGCGGTTGTCCCGAGGCTTGTAGGGGCAATTGTCCACCCTGTAAAATCCCCGGTCCCAAAATTGCCATTTGTGAACTGGGCAAAGGCACTGGTGGTTCCCACGACAAGTAAAGAAAGAGTCAAAAAATTACGCATATGTTAATCCGAGGTTTCATTATATCAAATGAATGCCGATGGGGTATCAGGTAAATTTACGGTTTTTTCGATTGGGATAGGGCACCCACGTCCGGCCCTGATTCGAGTCTCTAAAGGGCGGCAAGTAAGTGGAGAGACGATGCGGACGCGGTCAGCGAGGTGGTCGGAGCTACTATCCGCGGCCCCTTGTGCCTGGGGAATCGGCAAGGACTTGTTAAACAAGAAGGGAGGACGCCTTTCGGCGTCCTCCCTTTCATTTCAAACCCACCGCGCTCTTAGCGTCGTGGCCGGAATTTGGCGTTTACGTCCTCTTCCGAGCCGCCGGATTTCTTGGGGAAGGCATCGGGGACTTCGGGGGTTCGGGCTTCGGTTGATACCGCCGCTCGTTCCTCTCGGGGAGCTTCGTTACTTGGCTCTCGGGGGCCGCGATCGAAATCTCGTCGAGGGCCTCGGTCACCACCGCCACCTCTTCCGCCGCGATCTCCGCCTCGGTCGCCACCGCGTCCGCGATCTCGATCACCGCCACCGCGTCCGCCGCGATCTCGGTCTCCGCCTCGGCCATAAGCCGGGCGAGCCGAAGGAGCGGGGGGCACAGCTTTCTCGTTATCCTTCAGCGAGGGTAGCGATTGAGCGACGCCGAGAGCCGTGAAATTCACACGCCCCATGCTATCAATCTCATGAACCACAACCGTAATCTCGTCGCCTTCAGAAACAACATCGTCCGGACGTCGAATCGGATTTGGCGAAAGCTGCTCGGTTGGAACAAGTCCTTCTTTGCCGGGGATGAACTCAACGAGGGCACCCTTGCCCATAAGGCGAGTGACCTTGCCCGTGAACTGAGTTCCCAGAACCATCTCGTCGGTCAAGCTCTTGATTGTGGCGATGGCAGCTGCAACGCTGGTGCCATCCGTACCCCCAACCAGAACTCGGCCATCCTGTTGGATGTCAATATTCGTTCCGGTTGCGGCTTGAATCTTCTTGATCATCGCTCCGCCTGGGCCGATGACCGCACCAATCTTTTCAGGATTGATGTTGATCGCCGTAACTTGCGGGGCGTTCGAGTTGAAGGTTGACCTTGGCGCGGCGATCTCTTCTTCGATCTTATCGAGGATTTGAAGGCGCGCGGTTTTGGCTTGGTTCAGGGCGCGGCCCAGAACCTCTTCAGGAATACCGTCGAGCTTGGTGTCAAGCTGAAGCGCGGTAATTCCGGCGCGGGTTCCGGCGACCTTGAAGTCCATATCGCCACAGAAGTCTTCCATGCCGATGATGTCGGTGAGAACCTTGTAATCTTTACCGTCGGACATGAGGCCCATCGCGATTCCGGCAACGGGTGCCTTAATCGGGATACCAGCATCCATAAGAGCCAAAGTTGAACCGCAAACCGAAGCCATCGAGGTGGAACCGTTCGATTCCAAGCACTCAGAATGGAGCAAAAGCGTGTAAGGGAACTGAGGGTCGTCTAGAGGCACCACCGGTCGAAGCGCGCGCTCGGCAAGAGCACCGTGTCCAACTTCTCGTCGGCCCGGGCCTCGCATCATTCTAACTTCGCCAACCGAGTAGGCAGGGAAGTTGTAGAAGTGCATATAGCGGCGATTCTCTTCTTCCTCGAGGCCGTCCATGGTTTGGGCGTCGCCCGGCATTCCGATCGTAAGAACGGTCATAACCTGGGTTTGGCCTCGGCTGAATAAGCCGGAACCGTGAACCTTGGGCAGAAGACCGGCGTTACACGTGATGAGCCGAATCTCTTCAAGACCACGACCGTCTGGTCGTTGATCTTTCTTAAGAATCAGCTCGCGAACAACTCCCTTTACCACCATATCGGCGGCTTCGGAAAGCTGACCGAGGATTGCGGGTTGACCTTCATACTCAGGCTTCATCGCAACGACGATGCCCTTGATGAGGTCGTTCAAAGCGCTTTCGCGCACTGCCTTGTCTTTTGAAGCAAGTAAGGTCTTCTCGATATCCTTCTTGAACTTCTTCTCGATGGCCTTCTTTACTTCGTCGTCAATCTTGTGCAAGGTAACTTCGCGCTTAGGCTTGTTTACCTTCTTGCCGAACTTCTCAAACTCCTCGCAGATCAGTTTGATCGCGGCGTGAGCAAAGTTCAGGGCGGCGTGCATATCGGCTTCGCTTACTTCAAGCGCACCGGCTTCCACCATTGAAATCGCACCCTTGTGACCGGCAACTACCAGGTCCAAGTCTGATTCTCGGATTTGAGCTTGCGTTGGGAAGAGGATAAGCTCACCATCAATTCGACCAACACGAACACCGGCCACTGGGCCAGCGAACGGAACATCGGAAACAGTGAGAGCGGCGCCAGCCGCACATATTGCGAGAACGTCGGGAGGACATGTTTGGTCCACCGCAAAAGTCATCGCAATGATCTGAACGTCGTTTCGCAATCCCTTAGGGAACAGCGGACGCAAGGGGCGATCCATGAGCCGCGACACTAGGGTCGCTTTTTCAGATGGTCGGCCACCGCGTTTAATAAATCCGCCGGGAATTTTGCCGACGGCGTATTTGCGCTCTTCATAGTCGCAAACGAGGGGTAAAAAGTCAATGCCTTCTTTGGCATTTTCGGACATAGTTGCGGCACCGAATATTACGGTCTCGCCCATGCCCAAAAGAACTGCGCCGCCTGCTTGGTTAGCAACGCGACCAGTTTCGACGCTGAGGGTCCTGCCCCCAACTTCGAACTCGTGGGAATAAATCATTTAAAAGCCTCCGTGTCACCGAGGCCGAACTTCGCGAATACCTAGTTTCTGAATGAGTTCTCTGTACTTCACCACGTCTCGATTGCGGAGATAATTCTCCAGGCGTCGGCGTTTACCGACGAGCACCAACAGTCCTCGGCGACTGTGAAAGTCTTTCTTATTTGTTCGAAGATGATCGGTAATCTGCAGGATTCTAGCCTGTAGTACAGCAATCTGTACTTCGGCTGAGCCTGTATCGCCGTCTTGCACGGCGTTCTCGGTGATCACTCTTGTCTTCGTTTCCTTATTCAGCGGCATACTTGTAGTTAAGCTCCGGTTCCATTTGTGGGACGGGTGCAAGCCTGCCGCTCTACGCAAACAACCACTAGTTGGCTCCGTACAACGGCATACAGGCTCCCGGCCTCAGTTGACGAGTATACCTAAGTTGGGGGTAGAAGTCAACCGGGTTCGGTTCTTCGATAAACTATGCCGTGCGAAGAATAATTCTTGCGGCGATTAGCCTTGGCGCGCTCGGGTGTTCAAAAACGAACCCAGTTCCGCGCGCGCCTGATCCAAGTGCCAACCCTTGGTCCATTTTTTGTCATGATGCCGCCGCTCCCGAGCCCGCCTGGTTGAGCAATGGAATGTTTGGATACCGGATCAATCGCTTCGGGGAGCCGATCCTTCAGTTTTCTGCCGCAGAATACGAAGAAACAGGCGAAGAAAAGATAATTCCGAAGCCGATACCGGTCACATTTGACCCAAAGGGAGTAACCAACTACGCGCAGACTCTCGACATGAAAACTGGTGAGCTGAAAACGTCCTGGCAGCAGAATGACGATTCGATTACGGTCACCTCAGTTGTAGATAGTGCCGGGCGGCTGATTCGAAAGATCGCCCATACCAAGCCAGAACTGCTAGAAATCAAAGTGGACGGCGGCGACCCAAGCTCAATTGAACCTGACCTAGCCTTTGACGAGGCAAAAGGAAAATGCGAAGCTGAGTGGGAAACCGACATAGAAATCGAGGGCCCGGTGGTAGATCAGCAGGCGATTCGATCATTCTTGTTCTACTTGAGGAGAGCAATCCATCCATCTGGGAAGATGTCAGTTTCGCCTTATGCGCTCAGCAATAAAACTTACAATGGGCACATTTTTTGGGACGCCGACATTTGGGTTTTTCCCGCAATTGCCTTGCTTGATCCTGCCCGAGCCTCCACAATTCCTGGTTATCGAGTTCACATGCTCCCTGCCGCTCGACGGAATTTCCAGGCGTGGGTAAAGGCGGGCAAACCGACGGGAGCGGGTGCGCTTGTGGTCGAACCAAGATATCAAGCTCAAGGGGCTAAGTTTCCTTGGGAATCAAGTGTTACCGGGCAAGAGACGGTCAAGGGTGAGTCGAAATTTCAAGATCACATCACAGGCAGTATCGCATGGTCAGTTTCGCTCGCTAACGCCCTTGGAATAACGAAAGACAAGGAAATTTTGCCCGCCGCCGCTGCATTTTATCAGTCGCGCTCGGTTGTTGGTCCAAACGGGCGGGAGATAAACGGCACCATGAGCCCCGACGAATTCCACACGGGTAACAACGATCTCTATACTAACTTGTTAGCCCAGTGGTGCATGAACGGGGGCAAGTGGGAGGGTGACAACCTTTTCAAACTCCCAGCTAGAGAAGGGTCGTTCCTCACCTACGACGGCGACAAACTCCGAGCCTATAAACAGGCAGCGGCGGTTCTAGCAATTTTCCCGCTCCAATTTCCCGCAGCGGTCGCTCAATCAAAGGAAATGATGGCGCGGTTTTCCACCAAGGTCACGCCCAATGGCCCGGCAATGTCCGATTCAATTCACGCCCTGATTGAAGCTCGAATGGGCGACTCGGACAGGGCCTACGAAACATGGCACAAAAGCTGGAGGCCATTCACCGATCATCCGCTCCTGCTCTTTAGTGAAAAGCGGAGCCGTGCTTCCACCTATTTTGTGACCGGAGCGGCCGGATGCTTGCAGACCGTTCTTTTCGGGTTTTTGAATCTAAGGATCGGCCCCGAAAAACCTGTGCGCGGATGGGCGCGTCCGCTCAAGAATGGTTTCTGGCTAACGGCCGACCCGAAACTTCCTAAGCAATGGAAGAGCGTGAAACTCAAAGGAATATCCATCCTTGGCCGGAAGGAAACCCTCATCTTTGATGCCAACGGCGTTCGATCAGGCAAATAGTGCGATGGTCACGCCGGCCCCGCCCTCGCCCGGCTCGCCATCGCGAAACGACTTGATCCCCCGATATTTTCGCAGAATGTCATGGGTCGCTTTGCGCAAGATTCCCTCCCCCTTGCCATGAACAATCCGAACTTGATGCAATCCCGCCAGCATGGCTTCATCTAAAAATTTCTCGAGCTGTTCCACCGCATCTTCGGCCCTTTGGGCTCTTAGATGAATCTCGGTGGCGGCGGATTGGGCGCGACCGAGTTGAAGCGATGTAGCTTTGGATGCCAACTTGGTTTTGCTCACCATCGGCGTAAGCGCATTAACCGCGAAACTCATTTTGAGGGCTCCGACCTGCACCTGAACTTTGCCATCTTTGGGATCAGTTAGCAATATCCCAGTTTGGTTATGTCCCTGGATCCGTACCTCAGCCCCTTTCACTAGCGGTTTTTCCGTAGCCTCGATCTGAGGAACTTTGAACTTTTCACCCCGTTTTTGGCCCTTAACCTGGATCTGTTTCAGCTCCTCTCGGGCAGTTTGAACTACTTTTTGATCAGCCGACTGTTTGAGGTTTTCAAAGACATCATGAGCTTGTAGTCGAACCTCACGCAGCACCTCCTCGATTTCAGCGTTGGCCCTGGCGTGAACGGTGCGCCGAATCTCGTCGGCTTCGGCGAGTTTTGCCTGCGCGTTTTTCTCCATCCGAGTTGCTTCGGCCAATTTGCGATCCGCCTCACCCTGCGCGATTCGGGCTTGTTTTTGCGCCGTTTCTAGCTGTTCAAACGCGCGCCCGAGTTCCATATCGCGGCCCTCAATAGCTTCCTTGGCCACGTCCACAATTGCCTTTGGAATCCCATGCCTCTCGGCGATCTTCAGGGCGTGGCTCGAACCTACGGCCCCCATCAAAACGCGATAAGTTGGGCGAAGCGACTTCGAGTCGAACTCCATAGCGGCGTTTGCAAATCCCTCTGTCTCAAAGGCGAAAGATTTAAGCTCGCCATAGTGACTACTGGAAAGCACAATCGCGCCATTATCAATGAGGTGCCTCAACAGAGCTTTCGCCAATGCCGCCCCTTCGGCCGGATCAGTTCCGGCCCCTATTTCATCGAGTAACACCAACGCCCCCTTTTCCAAACCCTTAACCGCCTGAGAAATGTTTCGCAAATGGGCGCTAAAAGTTGATAGCGATTGCTGCAAGCTCTGCTCGTCTCCAATGTCCGCCCAAACTTGGCTAAACGGACCAATTCGGGCCATCCGTGCCGGGAGAAACAACCCACTTTGGGCCATGAGGACAAACAAGCCAACGGTTTTCATCGCCACTGTCTTGCCACCCGTGTTTGGCCCCGTTATGAGCAAGCCCTTCGAGCGAACCCCCAGCGACATATCGATTGGAACCACGATTTCAGGGTCGAGGAGCGGGTGCCTAGCCCCTTCAAACTCGAGCCCGGCTGATTTCAAGAGGTCAGGCTTGCAACATTTGAGGTCGAAAGCGAGTCGGGCCTTGGCGAATAGTAAATCCAATTCGCACGCTGAGGTGAGCCCGAGCGCTATCTCGGCGGCATGCTCGCCAACCCTCGCCGATAGCGCGCGAAGGATCGCCGCGTACTCCTCCCTCTCCGCGGATTCAATCTCGCGAATCTGGTTACCAAGTTGAAGCACGTCATCCGGCTCGATATAAACGGTCTGCCCGCTCGCACTTGTATCATGAACGATGCCCTTGATGCGCCCCCGATACTCCGATTTCACCGGAATCACATACCGACCGTCTCGCACGGTGTAAATCGGATCGCTCAGGAGTTCCCGATTTCGATTGGTGTGCGCCTGAATTCGCTCAAGCAAGCGGCTTTGAGTTCCCCTTCGCTTAGCCCTTAATGAAGCCAACTTAGGACTCGCCGTTTCTCGCACATCGCCCGATGCATCGAGGGTATCGAAGAGTTTTGATTCAAGCCTTTGAATATCGGGAAACAAGTCTCCGTGAATCCAGAGCCGGGGGAAAGTCAACTTTTTGGGATCAAGAAAGCGCCGCATATTGCGCATTGCAAACATAGCATCAGCGATTTGAATGAGCTCCAATCCGCCCAAGCTGCCACCCTTCTCTGCTCGCTTAAGCGCATCTTGCAATTGGCGACAGGCCGCCAAAGTTGGTGGCGAATCATCCGCAATGCAACGATAAGCCTCGTCCGATTGATTGAGGAGCTCCTCAACTTCCTGCCCGTTGAAGCTCGGCTCCAGCCCGATCGCAAACTCGCCTGCAGTCTCCGTCTCGCATCGGGTGGCCAGAAGTGCTTTTATCGCCTGATATTCGAGCACCTGCTGCGCATGGTTCATTCCAAGAAGTTTATTCGACCCGCGTTGTTCCAGACTTTGCGAGCGTGCTGTGGGTTAAATTTAAGATTCGGCGCGCCCGCCACTTCCCGACGCCATTTACCCGGAAACTTGTGCCGCCAACTCGGATTCGGACAGAGCTCGTATCTGGGCCGCCAATTGTTCGAAGTTCTCGCGTTGCTTGCCTCGAATGTCCCGTCGGAGTCTTCCCTCAAGGAAATTGATTCGGTCCTCGCGGGTTTCGCAGATCAGTCGTGGCACTTCTACCGGCTTGCCATCTTTGATCGCAACCATCGTCACCCGTGCCGTATTCGTATGCCGTTTTTCGCTCTTGAAGATGTTTTCGGCGAAAACCTCAATCGTAACTTCAACCGATGTCCGCCCAACATAAGAAACCGCACCCTCGCAAGTTACGAGTTCCCCCACTTCGATCGGCTGAATGAAATCTACGCGGTCGAAGCTGGCGGTGACGCAGATATTGCCCGCAAAGCGAGAAGAAACGGCATAGGCAACGAGGTCGAGCATTGAGAGGATTGAGCCGCCGAAAACTTTGCCCAAAAAGTTAGCATCAGTAGGCTCCATCACCTTGGACATGGTGACGCGGGAGGCAGAAACGGTTTTATCAGGCATGGACAGACTTATACCACCCTCGGATCGCCGAGTTCACTCGGCATTGTCATAGAGAACCTCCTTGAACGACTCGACCGTTAATCCGGCACTGCGAATGATCGCACGAAGGGTCCCCGCCTCAAGCTCTCGGTGGTCGGAATCGTGACTGCACCGAATGGCTCTAATCGAATGAAGGTCATATGGCTGCCCTTTTGTCGATCCAGAATGAAGCCAACTTTTTGCAGGGCCTTGCCGCAATCCCGGCCAGATATTCGGGGCAGGTAGCTCACATCGCGATCAACATGGCTTCGAATCGCTCGCCAGGTACAGGTTGTTGGTGGTGCTCAAGGGCCTCAATGTGTAGCTCAATCGCCCCTCGAACATTTTCGATGGCTTGCTCAAAAGTCTTCCCTTGACTCACGCAACCGGGCAAACTGGGAACTTCCGCAACCCACATGCCAGTTTCACCACGATAAGCCAACGCTTGTCGCATATGTTCATTCTACGCCAAACGGCCGCCGGAACGCGGCAGTTATCGGAGCCCGTTAGAACCAGCGATCCTGTTACTCCGGCAAAATGTGGCCCATTTTGTCGCGCTTCGTATCCATATACTTCTCGCGCGGCTCGCTGGGAGCGGCCACGAGCGGCACTTGCTCGACAATCTCTAGCCCATAACCCTGCAATCCCGCCATTTTCTTTGGGTTGTTTGTGAGTAATCGAACCCGCCTCAATCCAAGATCGGCGAGGACTTGCGCGCCCAACCCGTAATCGCGCAAATCTGGCTTGAAGCCAAGGGCGACGTTCGCCTCTACCGTGTCCAAGCCGCCGTCTTGAAGTTCATAAGCCCTCAATTTGTTTACGAGGCCGATGCCGCGACCTTCTTGCTGAATATAAACCACTACACCTCTCCCGGCCTCCTCAATGGCCTGCAACGCCATTGCGAGCTGGTCACCGCAATCGCATCGCATCGAGCCCAAAAGATCGCCAGTGAGACACGATGAGTGCATTCGAACGAGAACGGGTTCTTCGGTGCAGACATCGCCTTTGACGATGGCAACATAGGGGTCGCGATCTACGACGGGCTCGTAGGCATAGAGGGTGAAATGACCATATTTCGTTGGAAAATCAATCGGCCCGGCGGCGCGCTCAATCAATCGCTCGTGCAAGCGGCGATAAGCGATCAAATCGGCGATGGTGACGATCTTGAGACCGTGCTTTTCGGCAAAAGGAATCAGCCCATCCAGCCGCATCATCTCGCCGTCATCGGCGATGATTTCGCAACCGACGCCCACGGGTTGGAACCCGGCCAGCACCGCCAAATCCACAATCGCCTCGGTGTGTCCCGCTCGCCGCAGTACGCCGCCTTTTTCGGCCCGAAGGGGAATAATGTGCCCTGGTCGAGCAAGATCGCTAGCCCTAGCTTGGGGATCAACGAACACCTCTACCGTCCGAGCCCGATCGAAAGCCGAGACGCCGGTCGTAGTTCCATGAAGCGCATCAACGGTTTCCGCCATCGCTGTCCCGTGGCGAGCTGTGTTTTGCTTGGTCATCATCGGCACACCCAACTCGGACAAGCGCTCTGCCGAAGTCGGAATGAAGGGAACGCCCCGCCCGTGAATGATCATGAAATTCATGATCTCGGGGGTGCAGGTTTCGCCCGCACACACGAGGTCGCCTTCGTTTTCTCGGTCGGGATCGTCAACAACGATGATCATTCGACCAGCTTTAAGGTCTTCGAGAGCTTCTGGAATCGTCGCGAACGGCATGAACCTAATTGTACGTCTAAACTGAGCCTGACATTCGTCAAGACAAGGGACTTGGGAATAGCGTACAATTCCAAGCCACAAGGAAAACGAGCCAACGATGTTTCGAAGACTTTATTGGATAGCCGAGCAGCTCAATGCAGATGGTACATCTCGCATAACGGGCATTTACACTTCAATTCAAGACCTTTGCCACCACGGGCTTTGTTGGTCTGAAAACTGCAACTCGAAGGTCATACGGCTTACGCTGATGAAGCCTGATGTGTTCGATCAGCCGTTGGGTTGCTGGATTTCACCCACTTTTGGCGATATCGCCACCGATATGCGGGTGTATGTGGAATCGAACGAGTACACCGAAGAAGAAATCAAAATGCTGATGTCTTCGATTGACGCATTCGTAGCTTGAGCGCCTGATGCAGGTGCACTTTGGAATTGAGCACCTCGCCGCAGAATGGCCCGAAGCCGTTGGTTGCATCGGCACGTTTGACGGCGTTCACCTTGGCCACCAATTCGTCATTTCTCAAACAGTTTCACGGGCGAGAGCACTGGGAGTACCGGCGGTTCTTATCACCTTTGATCGCCACCCCGCGGCGATCTTACATCCAGATCGCGCGCCTCTAGCTATTGGTTCAGTTGAGTCTAATCTGGCCCGATTTGCTGAGCTTGGCGTTGATATCGCCCTCATTCTGCCGTTTACTCCCGAGCTCGCGGCCACCCCGGCCCTGGCTTTTTTTGATACGGTCCTCCGAGATTCAGTTCGGCTCAAGGAAATCATCGTTGGGCATGACTTCGCCTTTGGGCATGATCGAGAAGGGACTCCTGAGTGGTTAGCCGTACGCTTGCCCTGTGAAACAATTCCGCCATTCTTGATGGAAGGGGCGAGAGTCTCTAGCTCCGCGATTAGGCGCGCAGTGGAGGAAGGGCGGGTGGAGGACGCCCAAAGGTTGCTTGGCCGACCCTTCACTATTCCCGGCGTTATCGTGAAGGGGGCTCAGCTGGGAAGGACAATTGGATTCCCAACCGCGAACCTTGCTCGCTCCTTTCGACAAGTTATGCCTCGAGACGGAATCTATGCCGGAAACGTGACGGGTCCATTCGGCGTGTTCAGAACCGCCGTTAGCGTGGGGATGCGCCCAACCGTTGAGGGAACGAATCGCACAATCGAGGCGTTTCTTATTGACTATAAGGGCGGCGAGTTCTACGGGGAATCGGTTGAGTTAACCTTAACTCAGTGGATCCGCGAAGAGCGTCACTTTGATGATCTGGATGCTATGCGCGTTCAGATTGAGAAGGACGTAATGATCGCCCGGGGTGACGAAAAATGAAAAGGAAGATTCTCATCGGAGCTTCGGCTCTGGCTGCACTGACGTTTATTGCCTTCGGAATGGGACTCTTCGGAGCGCCAAGCGACGAAGAGCTGATCCGAACCGCCCTCGACAATGCGATCAAGGCCGGTCAAGAAGGCCGCCCCGGAAGCGTCATCGAATTCCTGGCGAACGATTTCGAGGTGAACGGGCAACAGTATCGAATGGGCCAAATCGCCGAGCGCATCAAGACCTTGAAGCCGAAAGCCGATTTTGCCAATCGCACTCCGGTAATCACTGGCGATTCGGCATCACTAACGAGTGATATCCAACTTTCGGTGAGTTTGCCGCCGGTGAATGTGGATGTAAACGCGGTTAAAGTGGAGTTTGAGAAACGATCCGCCCGAAAATGGCTGATTTTCCCCGCCAAGCAGTGGCAACTGACGAAAGTGACGGTTCCGCCTGAATCTTACGAGGCGGCCGCCGCGCCATTTTCTGGCAACTTATGAGCCGCTTGCACTGTTGTAGTTGTTGGGTAAGGGAATCAAGAGCCCGAGCCCGCTTAACAAAGAGGTAACAAAATGAAAACAATGCTTATGCTGCTCTCCGCAGCTTCACTCCTGATCGTAATGGTGGGTTGCGCTGCGCAACCCGAAGGCGATCTCAAACCCGAGAATCAGGTTGACAAAGTCACTCCGGAGCCAAAGGCTGGCGGTACGCCGAGCGTAGCCCCGATGACGGGTGGTGGTGACACCAAGAAGGCTGACGAAACCACGAAACCCGCCGATGATTCGGGCAAGACGGCCGAAAAGCCTGCGGATGAAACCAAAGTAGAACCAGGCGCAACGGTTCCCGAGAAGAAAGACGACGCTGACTCGAAGCCTACGGGCACTTAGTCTGCATATGAGATTAGTCTGCATATGAGAGGAGGGTGAAAAGCCCTCCTCACCCAAAGTGGCTGAACATTAAGCCTAGCCATTGGATGAAACGCGCATCGGTGAACTGTTAACCCCTTGACCCCGCACCCGCGACTCCCGCATACTTCAATCGGTGAATGATAAGTTAGCTGAACTGACATTGGCCCAATCGTGGCTCGCTTCGCTACGCCCTCTCTACTCCTGATGTTGTTGCGGAGTTGCGGCACCGGTATGAAGTCGCCCTTACTTATCATTCCACCGCGATTGAGGGAAACACGCTTACGCAAAGCGAAACGCAGGTAGTGCTAGAAAAAGGAGTTACCGTAGCGGGCAAGAGCCTCACCGACCACCTTGAGGTTATCGGGCACAAAGAGGCCATCGATTTTGTAATTCTGCTGGCCGACGCCCAGGAGCCAATTGGAGAGCGGGAGGTTCGAGAGATTCATAGCTTGGTGATGAAAGGCGATGGGAGTCGTGATTCGGGGCGCTACCGTTCACTTGATGTTCGCGCCGCCGGCACCGATTTCGCTTATCCTAGCCACCTCAAAGTTCCTGAGTTAATGGCGGAGTTTGTTTGGCACCCCCCTTCGGGCATACATCCCATCGTTTTCGCAACCGAAGTTCACCGCCGATTTGTGAGTATCCATCCTTTCCGCGATGGGAACGGGCGAGTCGGTCGCCTACTCTTGAACCTGTTCCTAATGCTAGCAGGTTATCCCATTGCGATTATCCGATTGGCAGAGCGAAGCCAATATATTGATGCTTTGGTCGTAGCCCAAGAAACTGGGGATTCATCGGCATTGCTGATGCTGGTCGCAGGCGCGGTCGAGGCTTCGTTGAGGGACGTGCTTAAGACCTGTGTATCGAAGGCAGAAAGGCCAACCGTTTCTAAAGACTTGCTCGCCTGGCTATCAAGCTAAGGCACCCCAAATTGCAACAAAAACCTAAACCCGCGAACGATGGGGGTTGACAAACTGGTCTCTAAAGGTGAAAACTAGTGATAAGCCGAATTGTCTGTGCATTTGGCGTCCGGAGAGCATATGATCGCAACCAACAAGTTGACTACCTTGGCCGCATTGGCTGGAACTGCAGTCTTATCAACGAGTGCATCCGCATTCATGATAGATGACGCGAAAATCCTCGTAAGTGGTGCGGCGAATAGCCCGACCCTTACCGTAAAATTTACAGGCGCAAGCACGACTATGGTCGAGCTCAAGCTTAATGGAACGAGCTTCGGCACCCGCAAAGTTGCAAACGTCAATAAAGCTGGCGAAGCTAGTTTCACACTCGACCTCGCTCTGCTTGCCGATGGCGAGAATGATGTCGAAGTTCGACTCTACGACAAGGACGGGAAGCTTGTCGGATCAGAGAAGTCAACAATCTCTGCGCAGAGCACCGAGAAGAGCCAGGTCTATCTCGTTAACCCGAAAGTAGGATCAACCGTCTTAGGTGCCGCCGAGATCAAAGTTGGATTTGGCAAGGACATGAAGAACTCGTATGTGAGCTTCTTCGTGAACAACCAGTTCCGCTCGATGACGAACAATCCGCCCTACAGCTTCATTTGGGACACAACCCGAGAAGCCAATGGCTGGCACGAGGTCGAGGCTTGGGTAGTTGATGGCGACGGCAATACCTTCAAGACTCGCAAGGTTAAAGTTTTTGTGAACAATCCGGGCGGACGGACGAATCGTTCCGTGGAGCCCGTCACATCTCCCGATCCGATTACTAGTAAGCCGGTCGGCGTTAAGCCAACCGAGACCGGAGTCACGACGACCGTAGCTACACCCAACACCACAGTGGCCCCAACGATCGCGGGGGCAGTTTCTACGAATCCGGTTAACGCCCAAATCGAGCGCGGAGCAACATTCAAGCCGGTAAGCACTACGGATACCGCCGTAGCCATGGGTCAGCGAAATATCGCGCCGGGAGCAACAACGGTTAAAGTTCCAGCCGTGGCCGTCAAGACGCCTCGAACGGTCGTTGACATCAAGCCTGCGAATGCTGGCAATGTGGTACGAGCCGCTACAACCGGTGTTATCTCGGTGACGAAGGGAACTCGTCTCCCCGAAATGGCTCCGCTGAACATCATGATGAACTCCAAACCCATCAACTTTGATGTGGCTCCTCGAGTATTGAACGGTATCCCGCTCACCCCGTTCCGTCACCTTTTCGAGGCCAACGGCGGCACAGTTGATTGGGCAAATCTTACTAAAGAGATCAGTGCAACTGGCGACGGTCGCGATATCTGGCTTAAGATTGGGAACCGAGTGGGCCGAGTCAACAAGATTGATGTTGATCTCGAAATCGCTCCATTCATTGAGCGCGGACGAACAATCGTCCCCCTAAGTTTCATTCAGCAAGGGCTGAATGTCAACGTTGAATACGATCCGGCCACGGGCCACGTATTCATCACTTCTGCAAAGAAGCAGTAGTTTCATATCTCCTCCGAAGACTAGAAGCCTCAGCGTAATAGCTGGGGCTTTTTTTTGGCCACATTGTTCGGAAGATGGGAGTGAGCGAGATTGGGTCAATCCGGAAGTTTGTGCTACCCCCAGAGCTTGCCGCCGCCCTTCGCTTGCCGCCAACTTTCTCGCCAGCGATGCGCATCGGTGGGGGTGATTTCGGGTAGCGGCAAGCGATCAGTTGGCAACATCGGAAACGGCTTTGAGGGCAAATTCTGATACCAATAAGCCACGCTTGCTATCTCCAGAGTCAGGCAGTTTGCGTGACCATGTTCGATCGAAGCCCTGAGCGACTTTTTGAATCGAACGGGGTCTGGGATGTGGAAACGGTAGCAATGCGTTCGCCCGAGCCATCCAAATCGGGGGCTACTATTTCCAAACCCGGGGGCGCGGGCGGTGCCGAAATAGGGATGGGCGTAGGGCTCATCTGGAGACCAGCATTGGTTAAAATAATCCTCGGTTCCCGTTCCGTGCAACGAGAATGGCCACGATTCGCCGTCAACGCAAAACATGTCATCGCCCTCGCCGTACCAAACCGGGGTTGGGCAGTTTACGAAGTAGTTGACGCCGACAAAATGTCCCGCACCTTCGATTTCAGCGAAGACGTAGTTGTTGGCATCGGTTAGGTTCTTAGCGGTTTCCGAAAAAATCGCCCACTCATTTTCAACGTCGCCCGTAGCAGATTCGGGCTGGGTGATCTCTTGGTTATACCAAGCATGAAATCGCCCGCTTGAGTCATCAATGGTGCCTTCTTCGTAGTCCACGTAGTAGTAAAACGCCCCGCAGTCCTCGGTCCCTTGATTCTCAATGGTGATAACGGCCCCTTGAGAATAGGGCATCGGGAAGTAGCAGACCATCCCGTTCCCTTCTCTCGGCGTAGCGGCGAGAGGAAGCGACGCCCAGTTGTATCCAAGGCCCCAACCTTGCCCAAAAAAATCGCCGATTGGCGATTCCACGCTTGGATGCTCTTGCCCATCCCAAAACATCCTAAGCACAAGATTGCGGCGGGCAAGGGGATCGCGGCTTGAGATCGTAACCCAAATGTGAGTCACCGTTCCCGATCCTTTCATCTCGGCGAGGGTTACGACTTGCGCAGCAGGAATTTGGATGTGATCGCGATTTCCGCCGGTACGATCAAAACTTGAAATTCGGCGGCTAACGCCAGATTTGAGCTTAGCAAGGTCAGATAGTGAAGGCATGTCCACCAGTTTATCTGTCTTGTGACGTTTTGCGAGTTCCTGTGACGTTTCCCTAAACTTCACTTGTGACGTTCTTGTGACACTTGGAACGCTTTAATAGATCTCAGAAGCAACCGCTTCGAAAAGGAGACAAATCTAAATGAGAACTTTAATCGGACTCGCCTTCGCCGCAACCACGGCATCGTCATTCGCCCTTACGGCAGTATGGGCCCAACCATGGAACACCAACACTCGACTACCCGCTTGGACTTCCGGAGTAGTTTCCTGCGCCAACCCGTCACCAGGAAGGCGCATGTGCTTCGATGATTTTCGAATCGCCCAACCCACCCAGATCGCGCAAATCTCGTATTGGGGAACGGTTTCGAATGTGGCCCAGCTGCTACGCCCGTTCCGAATCGCAGTTCACACCGCAAACCTCGTAACATGTAGGCCAAACCCAAATCCAGTTTGGACTTATTGCGGTTTGGTTCCGTTGAGGGTTGCCATGGGACCAGATTGCCAAAATCGGAACGTGTTCCGGTTCAACTTGCCGATTCCACCCGCAAACGCGTTGAATCTACCAGCTGGTGCTTACTTCATCACGGTCGCTGATGATGACTCTCTAAGCTATCGCCCCGGGGGCATTGCTGACTTTGGATGGTCGGCCTTCCAGCCGATGCGCTACTGCCCAGCAATTGCCTACAACTCAAACGCAACCGTCAATCAACCCTTGATTGACCCTTGCAACCAACAACGGGACGACCTCTCGTTCACCCTATATCGTCCCTGAACCACCCTGGAGGAGCCCTCCCCATTTTTTGGGGAGGGCATTTTTGTGTTTCTACCTCCCTTGATTACTTATCTAGCAATCCTGCGACCTCGGCCACTTTTTCCAATTCCGCCGTTGTATTCAACAAGTCCGGACCAAAGCGCACGAAGTTTCCTCTGGCATCGGTGCTTACTCCCTTGGCTTTCAGCCTCCTGGCCAAACCCGCCGCATCGTCAGAAGGCACCAGGGTGAAGGCACCGAATCCTTCCGGATCAGCCGGAGCGAAGTGGGGGACGCATCTGGCTTGGAATGCGTCTCGGAGAATCGCTTGCTGGTGCAAGTTGTACTCGCGGAGCCTTTCAACGCCGATACCCAGAGTTAGTTCTAACCCCGCCGCGGCCTGGTAAACGGTGAGAATCGGCGGGGTGGATTCTAGCCATGCGTCCCCGTGCGTGCCCCGGGCTAGGTCATCGGGCCGCTGATAGCCAAATGGATCGCGTTTTGCAAACCACCCGGTATCACGGGTCTGCACATCTGAACTTAGAACGCGCGGATGGATCGCGAGCCAGCATGCCCCTGGACCTCCGCGCGCATATTTGTAGGAGCCTCCAATCATGAAATCAATCTCACCTACTTGCATTGAAAGGGGAATGACCCCGGCGGCATGGTAGGCATCAACCAGAACCAGGGCGCCAACTTCGTGGGCTCTTCCTACGATCTGGCTCAAACCCGTCATGACTTGCCCGGTTCCAAAAAATACGGCTGAGACGACCACCAAGTCAACGCCGACCTCGATCTTTTCCAAAATGTCTTCAGCAAGGAAGATTGGGACACCTTGATCATTGGGCCGGGGCGGCACCCAGCTCAACGTGGCGCATCCCTGCGCTTCGTAGGTCTTCAGGATAAAATCTATGCTGTCAAACTCGCCGGTCGTGGTAACCACGCGAACGTTCGGGGAGAATGAGTTTAAAACCGCGCGCAAGCCTTGACCCGCCGACGTTTTTGGAACAACGCACTTCCCTTGTTCTAATCCGATTAACCGGGCGATCCGGGAGCGAAACAGCTCGATTTCAGCGGGCCAACCGTCGTCATTCCAAGCCTCATCGAGCCGTTCATACCAAAGATCGAGGCCCCTCTGAACGTCCCGCGATGTTTGATCAAGCGGTCGCCCTAGCGAGTGATTTGCCAGGTAAATCTCGGATCGGGAATCCAAAACCCGAGAAAAGAGGGGCCAAATGTGTTCCCGTAGCCCCGCTTCGGTCAGCGGTATATCACCCAACTTGGCAACTTGAGCCTCGATGCAAAGCACTTACTTCCCAATCTCCGTTCGCACATCCCAAAGTTCGGGAAACAGCCGAGTTCCGAGGGCTTTTTGCAGGAACGGCGCCCCCGAGCTTCCGCCCGTACCCCGCTTGAATCCGATGATCCTCTCTACCGTTTTTAGATGTCGGAAGCGCCACAGAACGAAATGCTCCTCCACATCCACCAGCTTTTCGCACATTTCATAGCTCTCCCAATGCTCGCGGGGATTATCATAAATCTGCTTGAAAACGGCAATAACGCCATCGTGACCCACGTAAGATTGCGACCAGTCGCGCTCCAAACACTCCGGCGGAATCGCAAACCCCTTTCGAGCGAGGTAAAGCAGAAACTCATCATACAGACTCGGCGAGTTCAGGGCTGCCCCTAGGGCCGAATGGCGCGAGGGAACGTGCTGAAAAACCGCGATGAGCTTGGCCTCCTTATTGCCAAAAAGGAACTCAATCATCCGATTTTGGAACGATTGCAACCCACTCGCGTTTCCCAATACCCCCCGGAACTCCGCGTATTCGCTAGGAGTCAAGGTCTCCAGAACCGCCCATTGCTCAAACAGCATCCGCTGGATTTGTTTAATGCGCGACAGGATTTTGAAGCATGGCGCAAGCTCGTCCTCTTGCACATGCAATATCGCTGCTTTAAGCTCGTGGATCACCAGTTTCATCCAAAGCTCCGAGGTCTGGTGCTGAATAATAAAGAGCATTTCATCGTGATGCTCGGGCTTGGAGAGAGGGAGTTGGGCTCCCAGAAGTTGATCGAGTTGGAGGTAACCGGCGTAATCCAAGCGTGTCTGAAAATCAGTCTGAATAGAATCTTCGAAGCGTTGTTCTGGCATGAGTGGAACCTAAGTCGCAGAATACCGGAGCGGCAGTAGTTCCGGCGTCCCGTTTCAAAATCCGGCTCGTGCCTCCCCGCAAATGTTCGCGGATTTGCAGCTTGTGACGTTTCATGTCTTAAAATAACTTGTCCGTAAATGGAGGACTATTCGAGGTCCCGATTCGGGCTCTGATTGCCGGGTGATCGTTCTTGGCTCGCCGGTGGGCGTGGGCGCGGTGATCGTGAACGAGCTGACCGGAGAAATCGTCTCGTTCCTCGGGAACGGTGAAGACGGCAGTTCGATCTAGCGGCCCGGGTGCCGTTAATCAACTCAGTGAAATCCCTGCGGGGCAGGGGGTGTTTGCCCCCCTGCTCTCCCAGGTAGAGCCGACAGCACTATCTATGGCTTTCGGGTAAGCGGGGCGCGAACAGCCCCGCTCCCGCAGGAAGGTAGCACCTGATCGGATGAACCTGCCAGGGCCATAGAGTGCTTCACCGGGCCGGAAAGAGCCTGCAGGGGCAGGGGGTGTTTCCCCTCTGCTCTTCCAGGTAGGATTCTGAATATGCGATCCGGCCGTCCCCATCGGCTCCCCCGGGAAGAATATCTAGGCGAGAAGACCGTCTCGTTTACAGCCTGCATATGGGATCGCGAACCACTTTTCCTAACGAACGATATCGTTGACCCGCAAGTACAGTATCTGCAAAGGGCAATGGAGCTCGGCAAGTGTTTTGTCCCAATCTATTGCTTCATGCCCGATCACCTCCACGTTCTCTTTCGCGGCACGGATTTCGACTCCGATCCGCTTCTGGCGATGGAGCGTTTCAAGCACTTTTCGGGAAGCTGGATGCAGCGCAACCGCTTGCCGCGATGGCAGCCAGGCTTTCACGATACGATTCTGAGGTACGGCGAGTGGAAGCGGAAGGTGCGCTACATCGCCAAGAATCCGGTTCGGGCTGGGCTGGTGGAAAACCCGTTTGACTTCCGTTCTTGGGCTCTTTGGGCACGGACTTAAAGGAGATAGTCTTGCCCTAGTTGAGCAGGGGGGCAAACACCCCCTGCCCCGCAGTAATCTCTGGGTTATGGGCATGGTTGGTGGAGAATCCACTTGACTATCCCTTTCTTGGCTCCTTAGGCACCGACCTAAAGAAGACCGTCTTGCCTTAGTAGCGCAGCGTGGCAACACCTGGGCGAACACCCCCTGCCCCGCAGGAATCTCTGAGGTTTCACCGACCCTCGTGGGACTGATTACAACTCAGCCCAAGCTCTCCGCATCCAACGTGTAAGGCACCACCAGCAAGAACATTTCGTCGGTTGTTTCTTCGCCCCACGTGATGTCGCGCGGCGTTTTTAGGGGTTGGAAGGGGCTTTCGGCGGAGTTGTCGTAGTAGCCTTCAACATAGATTTTTGAGCCCGCCGGAAGCTTGATTGGCTGCTTTAGGACGTATGCCATTTGCCAGTTGAAGTTCCAATCATCAATAAAGACCAGCGGCTTGACGGTGCCATCGGCATATCGAATTTCGGCCTTCATAGAGCGGCCCAGAAGGTGCATATGCGGCATGGCGCCATAAATTGTAATGTCTGTCTGGGCGCGATATTCCAGTTTGACCTTGTGGTTCTTCGCTCCCGCCGGGATTTTGAAAAGGGGGTTGGCAAGCCACAGCAATCGCACCTCTTTCTTGGGTTTTGATTTCGCCAGATAGACGCCCAGCTTGGTTCGATCTTTCTCTGTTTTGCCGTTGCGGTGATAGTGGATCTGGGTGACTACGGAAGCCCCCGGTGGCAACTTAAACGCGGCGTCTGAGCCAGTTTTTCGAGGTCGCAAGCCGGGTGCCCAGCCGCCAAGAGATCCGACGGGGACAAAACCGGGACCACCGAATGTGGCGTACCCCGGCTTCCCGTCCTTGGCTTGGGATTCTTTGCGCTTGGCTTGATCGCCGCCATCAATAAACGCAATAACATGGTGAACAATCTTCGTGTTACCGGGTCTCACGTCCATACCGGTGACCCACATCGGATCCTTTCCCTCGTTCGTGTAAACCACGAAATTCCGATACTCATCGGCGCCTTCGGGATCGAGGGTGAACTCTTTGCTCATCAAAACGAGGTCGGGCTCGCCAAGCGCCCATTCGCCGCTAAACTGAGGCGATTTGGGGGCGGTTTTCAAGTCGCCGCTGGTTCCTCCGGCCTCATTCCAACGTTGCAGCGTCTCAACTTCGGCTTCAGAAAGGCGGTTTTCATCTTCAAACTCGCCAAATCCATGAACGGCTTTCCAAGGCGGCATTTTCCGGTTTTTGGTCACGTTGGCAATCATTGGGGCCCACTTTTTGGCATTTTCATAACCCATCAGCGAGAACGGGGCCACTTCGCCGGGGCGATGACATTCGACGCAGTGGTCGTTCAGAATCTTTCCGACGTGATCCGCGTAGTTCACTTTTGCCTTCGCCGGTGGGGTCTCGCCAGGCATAAGAAGGCAGCCGAATGCTTTTGATTCTTTGTTGGTCGGAGTTTTGCCATTGACGGTCGCGGTTAACGCATCTTTCAAGAATTCGTTCTTTACGAGCGTAACATCAGCGTTATCATCAATCCCGCCTCGAAACAAAATCTTCCCATTCGGGTTTACGATGATTGCGGTGGGAACATGGGTCACGCCTAGTCTCTTGGATTCAACACCGCCCAGGTCGAGCTGCCAATCAAACTTGTAATCGCGCTCGCGCACATAGGTTGAAACGGCTTTGTGCAATTCGAGGTCATTTGGGAACAGGGCTTTGAAAGTCACGCCGTCATCGCTAAACTCGTTCACGAGACGATTGATGCGCGGGGTGTATTGCATCGCGATCGGACAATCGGTGCTAAGCACGAGATAGACGGTGGCTTTGGGTTCAGGCCGGTGGCTGATCCAACCCGCAGTTCCGGCCAAGCTAAGGGCCGATACCCCGGCGATAATGAGTTTCGTCAACATGTATGCAATTATCCTCTTTTGCATGGACGTGTGTCAAGGTTGAGGGTTCATATAACCCCTGACAGGCGGGAAGCCGGATCAGCCACGCCAAGCTCCGCAAATCCGGCTTTCCTTAACAAACAAGAGTCGCAAGCTCCGCAGGCCTGTGAGCCAAGCGGATCGTAGCACGAGTGAGTCAAAGAGTAATCCACGCCAAGCTCTATTCCGCAACGGATGATTTCCGCTTTCGAAAGACTCATCAAAGGCGCATGAATTCTGAATCGGGCTCCCTCAACTCCCGCCTTCGTCGCCAGATTTGCGAGCTTTTCAAATTCGGCGACGAATTCGGGCCGACAATCGGGATAGCCGCTGTAATCCACCGCGTTGACGCCGATGAAGATGTCAGTGGCGCCGATTACCTCGCAAAAGCCGAGCGCGATCGACAGGAAGATTGTATTTCTGGCCGGAACATACGTGCTCGGGATCCCCGAGCTGGGCGTATCGCCTTTGGGAACTTCGATCTGATCCGTTAGTGCCGAGCCCCCGATCTTATCTAGTTCCACATGGACAAATCGGTGATCAGTTATCCCAAATGCCTGCGCAACCCGATTCGCAGCCTCGATTTCAATCGCATGTCTCTGCCCGTAGGTTACGGTCAAAGCGTGGCACTCAAATCCACCGGCCTTTGCTATTGCTAGAACTGTGGCCGAATCGAGGCCGCCAGATAGCAAAACAACGCATCGCGCCATCAAAAGTCTCCGGGCCGCTTGCCCGTCAGATGTTTGCCAAATCCGATGGGTGAGGGCTTGTATTTCCCTACGATCTTGGCGTTGGCCCTCTTAGGCACGTCTCTTCCGAGCAACCAAAAGCTGGCATTGACAATCAACCGTCGCAAATCTTCGTTCAAAAAGTCTAAACCCGATCCCATTGTTGTTGTGAAGACGTTCGGGGGAAGTTCGGACTTCGCGTTCGGATTGGTGCGGAGCCATGCCACTGGCATCATGGGGTTGTTTTTGGGACCTTCAAGGGGTGGATCAGAAGGGTTCATTCCCTTCAATACCCGCCCGTCGAGTAGCACCGTTCCCTCGATGGAGCCGACGGTGTATACATCCGAAGGAACCCAAACATCGGTTACTCCCCTCAAAATCGGATGATCTTGCCGTGAGATCGCCCTTGTGCTTTCAACCAAGTGATTCCCATGGTGGGCCACCCAAGTCTCTCCCAAAACCTGCTTCCCAAATCCGCCTTTGTTTTCCCAACTATAGCTCGCATACTTCGAGGTGGTATCAAATTTGAACGCATGGGTGGCGGTTCGAAGCCCAATAATCGGCTTGCCGGACTTCACATATTCATCAAAATATGTCATCTGAGAATCCGGCACGTTCCGAAACCTCAACATGCACACCATGAGGTCAGCATTTTTGAGGTTCTCCATCCCGGGGATGTTATTGGTTACTCCCGGGTCAATCGTCCCATCGGGGGCAATCGAATAGAGAACCGTGCATCTGAAGCCGTGCCGCTTTGAGAGGATTCGAGCGAGCTGGGAAAGACATTCTTCAGAACGATACTCCTCATCGCCGCTCATGAATACGATGTGCTTGGCCGTGGGCGAATTTCCCGGCAGCGACAAAAACAGCGGTGGAATCATGCCTTGAATCTACCCCGTGCCATAGGCTTCTAGCCGGTATCATTACACTATGGCAGTTGAAGGTCGTGCGTCTATTCTTGAAGCTCCCGGCGAACCCGCCGTCGTCCGTGATATCGTCGTAGACTCCCCCGGGCCAAACGAGGTCTTGATCCGATTGGTGGCGAGTGGCGTTTGCCACACCGATCTCACCGTAAAGAATTTGAACGGGAGCGGAATGGCATTCCCGATTGTGCTTGGTCACGAAGGAGCCGGTATCGTTGAGGAAGTCGGTGAAGGCGTAACCAACCTCAAAGCGGGTGATCCGGTAGTAATCGCCTATCGTGCGCCTTGTGAGCAATGCCCGGCGTGTCTTCGCGGTGATCCTCGGCATTGTTACATGGCGCTGCGACCCAAGCAACGCATCCATCGCAAGAGCGATGGAGCGTTATGCTCACAAGTTCTTCGCTGCGGAACGTTTTCAACCCATACCGTGGTTCATGCTAAAGCCGCGATCAAAATGCCCGCCGAAATGCCGCTCGACAAGGCTTGCCTAATTGCGTGCGGCGTTATCACGGGCGTAGGGGCAACCATGAACACAACGCCAGTGTTTCCTGGTTCGCGAGTAGCCGTTATCGGTTGTGGAGGCGTTGGTTTGAGCGTGATTCAAGGCGCAAAGCTCCAGCATGTGCGCCAGATCATCGGCATTGATGTAAACCCGGTTAAGCTTCAGTGGGCGAAAGACTTTGGGGCTACGCATACCGTTAACGCGGCTGAATGCGATGCCGTTGCCGAAGTTCGGAAGCTAACGGAAGACGGCTGGGATGGGGGCGTGGAATACGCCTTCGAAGCCACTGGAATCCCCGCCTGCACTGAGCAAGCGATCAAAATGCTAGCCTACGGCGGAACCGCCACCACCATCGGCTTCCCCGCCGAAACTGATGCTGTTCACCTAAACCTTGGCGATTTTGCGACGGGGGTTTATTGGAACAAAACCGCCCTGCACGTCTGCCATTGCGGCGATGCCTTGCCTTCTCTAGACTTCCCTTTGATGGCCGATCTTTATTTGCACGGGAAGCTGGATCTGGATTCGATGGTGACAAGGAAGATCGCACTCGAAGACGTGGAAAACGCCTTCCACGAAATGGAAACCGGCAACGTAATCCGAAGCGTGATTATGTTGTAACGGGCTGATAAGCGTATCTACACGGAGCCATGCTCGTTAAATGATCATGGTTATAGGGCTTACACTTCTACTCCTGGGCCAAGAGCCCATGGGCAAGGTTACAAAGAGTGAATTCCTCTCCCTGGTGGCGGACCTGGGATTCACGACCATAGATGATGCTTGGATTCATGGCGCGCAGGTGCGAGACTCGAAAACAACCGCCCGACTTACCATTTACTGTGACAATAAGACCCCCGAAGAGATTGGACACGTTCGTGACGTATCTGGTCACTACGAGTTTGATGTCCCCAAGAGCGTAGACTCGCCTACGATTCGCGCGTGGCAGAAAGAAGACAAGTTGGAAAAAGTCAGAATTGACACCTATCTTGGTGGGCGAATTGCCGTAACAGCGTATATCGCAACCCCTCAGTCAACCCATGACGAGATCAAGAAGTCACTTGAGACCTTTTTGGGCGCTTGTCGCTCCGTTGGAACGAGAGTAGCGAGGCTAGGCGGCGCCCCTGCGAAGAGGCCGCATGAAATTGGCAAAGCTGCCTTGAACCTTGACGACCGCATTTTTGAGGTGGACTCAAGGGATGTAAGTTACATTCGGCAGAACTTAAAGTGGGGGAATCAAGGGCCGGCAGGGGGCAAAGGCTGGTATGTGGGTGTAAAGGTGAAGGGCGTGTCCTTTTACTTTAACGGTTGGGGTGGCCAGAGCTACGCCATGATCTGGACAGGAACAATCGAAAACTCGAACACTCTCAAGTGGCTGTCCTCGGACAAATTCACTTGGGGTAAGGCAACGTTAAACGGCACGTCTGTTCAAATCTCTGCCGACGTAAAGACGGAGAAGGGATTAACGATTCGGGAGTTTGTTGGCCGAGCTGAAGCGTTCGCGAAAGCGGTGAAAGCACTTGGCGGTCGCGGGAACTTCTAGCCGTAATCGCAAATAGTAGCAAGTTTCAAAGTTCGATAACAACCAAACGTCGCATCATTGGTATGAGGGATAATCTGATAATGAGATGCATCTTTCCAGCCCTCATTTGTGCTTTAGCAATCTCGTGCCAATCCAGTCCCGGAAAAGACGAAATGACGGGCACCTGGGATGTTTCGGTCGCTGGGCTCGAAAACACTAGAGGGACAGAAACGTATGGCCCTGGGTCAAAACTTGAATCAGTCGCGACGACTCCATCCGAAAGGGTAGCCGGCGGCATCCTCGAAACACGCGTGACGGGCGAGTACAAATATTCGGGCGGCAAGCTGACGCGCATTTACGCCGAAATCTCTGTGCGCGCCCCAAATGCCGACGCCGCCACGAACTCGAAACTTGAAGCCGCCTCAAAGCTGAAGCAAGCCGAGCTGATTGCGCTTCAGAACAAGAACACTGAATGCGATGTAACGTGGATTGATGGTAACACGTTCGAAACGGTTGAGTCGCAACAGAAGCACACTTACAAGCGAAGGGTTAGTCAGTAAGCCCGCTCGGGGACTGTCGGAGATCGCCCCGATTGCCTTTGTCAGGTGAAGCTGACCCCAGCCAAACCTGTTTTGACCCATTCCGGGGTAACTTTCCAACAATCCCCGAAGGGCCCATTTTCATTTTTTCAACAGTCTTCAAACTGGCGTTGCCTTTTCAACATTGCCTAAGTGGTTCGAGATCTTCTTACGCTGGCAGCGGAGGCGGCCCATCCTCTGCCTCTGCCTTTTCCTTCACCTTCACCTTCGCCACGGGCGCGGGTTGTTCGCCAAAGTTCTTCAGCTTCTCCACGATATCAATCCCAAAGAGCTGCTTAATCTGCTCCAATCCGCCAATCATCTTCGCGGGCCCGTTGCCTGCGCTCATTCGAGAGTCAATAACCGTGATCTTATCTACCCTCGTTTCCGCGATGGTATTGGTTAACGCCTGGATAATCGGGCCTATTTTTTGGGTCAGCATGACTTGGCGCGCTTGGGGCCCTGCTTTCTTCCAGCTCGCCGCTAGGCTTCTAAGGGCATCCGCCCTGGCTTGACCGTCGGCGATGATTCCGACCGCACCGGCCTTTGCTAAGTTATCCGCGGCTTCCGCTTGGGCCCGAGCCGGGGCGACGACGTCCGCTTGCATTTTGAGGCGCATCTGCTCGATACGAGCTTTTTGAACATCGAGATCAGCTTTCGCTTGAGCAACCAGAGCGGCAACCGCCGACTGCTCTTCCGCCACAACCGCGGCGCGGCGAGTTTGCGCGTCTACGAGCCTTCGCTGCGCATCGGCCTTAGAAAACTCGATCTGTCCGTTGATCTGGGCTTGAACTTCGCGTTCCAAGTTTTCGGCTTCCCGTACGACGGAATCGGAGCGCGCCATTGTCTCGGAAATTCTGGCTGAACTAACGACCTCGGCTGATCGCTTTCGTCCGATTGAATCCAGATACTTCACTTCATCATGGACGTTCTGGATTTTCATCGTATCAACAACCAGGCCCAACGAGGTCAAATCTCCCTCAACTTCATGCACCAAACGCTCGGCAAAGAGAATCTTGTCCTCGTTTATCTGCTCCGGGGTCATCGTTGATAGAACGCCGCGCAAAGAACCTTCCAGGGTCGCCTTAGCAATGCGCATGATGTCATCCCTCGTGCGGCCCAAAAATCTTTCAATCGCGTTATTGATGACCGGCTCGTGGCCAGCGATTTTTACGTTTGCCACGCCTTGAACCGTCAACGGGATCCCGCCCTTGCAGTAGGCATTGGTCGCGGAGACATCAATAACCATGTTGGTTAAATCCATGCGATCAACGCGCTCTATGAACGGCATTCGCACCGCGAAACCACCCTTTACGAGGCGATAGCCATAGATTTTCGCACCTTCGCGGCGGGACCGCCCCGAAACAATAAGAACCTCATTTGGCGAGCACGTGAACAGTAAGCCCCGGAGGCTACTCAAAACGACAATGATCGCAAAAACGACGACGCTGATGATAATGAGAAACGGGGTCATTTGCTTAACTCCTCCTTTGGAATCGAAGTGCCCGAAATGGTTTGTTGAATATTAATGCCGGTGGTTTTCTCAACCGCATCGAAGATCGCGTTGAGCATTCCGGGATAAGCTCCGACGTAACCAGCCAGGGTCGCACCATCGCCTCCGTCAATAATATTGAGATTGTCAATCTTGATTTTGGCCACTCCTTGGGCGGCAATCGCAAGTATTTTCTCGATGTCTTCCATCAAGTAGAGACTCAGAGCCGTATCGCCCGCATCGGCCCAGGCGCTGGTCATTACGTCAAGGGCCTGAGCCGCGGCGATACCACGTTCACGAATCGGCGCAGCTTGACCTTGGGCGCGGAAGGCCTGTGCCTCCTGCTCGGCTTCGGCCGGGATAACTTGCTCTACGCGAAGGCGAATGACTTCAAGGTCAGCCCGAATCGCCTGAAGCTCATGCTCCGCGTTAGCGCGGGCTTCCTTCGCCGCGGCCGATGTTCTCTCTTCCTCAGATCGAACTTCGGCTTCGAGCTCAGCTTGAATCCGGCGCAAGTCATTACGCATTCGAGCGATGTTCGATTCAGCGTTGGCCTTAGCGACGTTGGCCCTTGCCTGGTTTTCGGCTTCGGCAAGTTCGGCTTGGCGCTTGGCGTCAGACTCCGCGATTTGAGCTTCCTTGATGACGGTCGCAATGGCACCGCGACCGATTGAGTCCAGATACATGACGTCATCGCTGACGTGCTGAATTTTGAGGGTATCGAGGTGAATCCCAAGTTTAGATAGATCAAGTTCGGACTCGTTCGCGAGTTCCTCGGCGAACTTTAGCCGGTCTTCGTTCACTTGTTCGGGCGTCAATCTTGCCAGAACGCCACGTAGGTGACCTTCCAGCGTCTCTTTCGCCACCCGCCTTATCTCATTGGGGTCGCGGCCCAAGAATCGCTCGATTGCGTTCCCCACCACGAGCTCATCACTTGAAATTTTCACGTTTGCGATCGCTTCGACGTTGAGCGCAATGCCTCCTTTCGAATACGCGCCGCGAATAGAGATTGGGACTTCCATGATGTTGAGGCTCATTCGATCAACTTTATGGATGACCGGCAATCTCCAAGCAAGTCCCGCAAAAACGGTTTTGAATCCACGCGAACGGCCGTCCGCCATTCTTGATTTGCGCCCGGACACCACAATCACCTGGTTCGGCGGACAGATTTGCATCAACGTTCTCAGCCAAGCAAAGAACATGAGGATCACAAAAGCGACCCCGAGACCAATTAAAACTAACTTAGCGGTTTCGTCCATAACACTCCTTAGGTTAACTCCTCTTTTGCGATAACTCGCACCCGGTCACCTTCAACGGCAACAATTACAACCTCTTCGCCAGCGGAAAACTCCCTATCGTCATTCGAGCGAGCTAGAAAATCAAGGAGATCGCCCTTTACACTAGCCCGAATCTTCCCCTCAGCGTTGGTTCGAATGGGCACCGTAACGAGTCCATTCATTCCCAGCATATCCGACGTTTTGGTGTTCGAATCCACCTGCATCTTCTTGAGCGTGCGCATGAGAAGGGAAACACCGGTCCCCATAACGAGCCCCGCACTAATGCTGATCACAAGAACAGTGGCGGCCAAACTACTTCCCTCGATGGTGAGCAACCATCCGCACAGTCCAAACACCATCAGCCCGTACGTCCAAAAGCGAAGACTAAGAAAAGGGAGCCACATGGCAGATTCGCCGTCGCCATGATGGTCGGCATCGCCGTGACCATCAACTTCGTGCGATACATCCCCATCGTGATCGTGCCCACCGAGGAACGCCGAAGCCAGGGCCAAACCCCCTCCCGCGATTCCCGAAATGATATAAATCGGCAACATGTACGGAATGTTACGCGATTTTGGAGCAAGCGGGTTGCAAAAGTCACAACCTTATGTGAGTTTGGGTTCAATCGCATGTGACAACGATTTCGCGATTTGGATAAGTGCGACACGCTCCTTGGCTTGCCCTTCGCGTGTGAGTTCTGCTCACGGTCGCTCCAGAAAAACTGGAGCCCTTGACGAGAATCGAACCCGTGACCTCTTCTTTACCAAAGAAGTGCTCATTTTTGAACCTGGTTGTCGCTCCTGAACTCAACACGAGCAGCTCGCCGCTCAGAGATTTCAATAAAGAAGTGCTCTTATTTTACCCTCTCAACCCATGGCTTACCATTTATACATGATTAAACATGGTCCGCAGGATCAATAACGCGGACTTTCACAAATAACCCTCTCCTCAACGGAAAGCATGGTTCTCCGCCTGAATCAACCATTTTGAACTCCGCATAAACATCAGCGGGGTTCGCGGGCATCCTTAACGGGACAGCTACATCTATGGCCTCGCCAGGCTCGGTATCAGGAATCGGCGTTAGCGTAGGAGCATGGATACTTCCCACTCCACGGGAACCAACATGCTCAAGGAATCGCCCAACCCAAACGACGCTTCCTACGTTTTTCACACGCCAAATCTTCGTGACTACATCACCAACCATGTGTTCTGACCCATCTGGCACCGTTACGTCGGCAATGAAAAGGCAACGATCTTCATCTTGGGCAGAGCGAGATTCCGCTTGGCTGATTATTGTTTGGAGCCATGGTGGAACGTGTTCTTCGGGGGGCGGGCTAGGAGCGATCTGGCCAGAATACAAGATTGGAGACCCGAGCATAACACCGGATAAC
>JANNCV010000012.1:0-52275 GCA_031386985.1 Armatimonadota bacterium | reverse complement strand
AGTTGCGATTTCAGCCAGGGGAACGCGCTCGGCGAACAGTATCTCAAGGGTTGCCTGAGACTTTGAGCGTCTAGCCGCTTGAGTCGTGGTCACCGCTTGTTTGCTAACGCTATGTTTCGAAGCGTACTCAGCCACCAGTTTCAGCATAACATCGCTGAACTCTGCCAGTTTCTTCTCACCAAACCCTGAAATCGCCTTGAGCCCCGCGAGATCGCTGGGCCGAACCGAGGCAACTTCCATGAGCGTCCGATCCGAGAAAATGAGGAAAGCGGCAATGCCGCGCTCCGCCGAAACTTCCCTTCGCCAATCTCTCAAGTGCGAAAACAGCCCTTCATCGTAGCTAAACTCTACTTTCTGCCGGCTGTGTTTCACGGCAACCAAGGCTTCACGCATAGCGATGTTCTCGCCTGCAAGAAGCGCCCCCCTTCCCTGATCCGTAATCCGTAGTGTCGCGAACGGCTGGCCCTCTCGCATCAGCAGGTTCTGATCAATAAGCTGGTTCACCCACGAGCTAATGTGAGCGCGGTCAAACGACTCAAATGCACCATAGCCCTTAAAATCCTGATGATAATGCCGCCGAATCTCCTTCGTGTCCGCCCCTTTCAAAATGGCGGAATAGTGTCCCGCACCGAACCCATACTCTCGGTGTTTGTTCGAAATCTCGACCGCGAGTCGCAAAATCGCATGGGCTTTTTCGGTTGAGCCTTCGACTTCCAGCCAACCATCCAAGCATAGATCGCATGCCCCGCATCCCTCCGATCCAGGCTCGTAGTCTTGCCCAAAGTATCGGCTGAGGAAAGCATGTCGGCACGTAGTTCCCGAGGCATAGTGCTGAACCTCTTCCAGAAGCTCCTTTTCATAGGGGAACCGATCGGTGCCTTGCATCACCCGTTGCCAGCGCACGATGTCGCCCGCGCTATAGAGCATCAGGCATTCGCTGGGGAGCCCATCTCGCCCAGCGCGCCCCGTTTCCTGGGTGTACGCTTCAATGCTCTTGGGCATTGATTCGTGGATCACGCACCTTACGTTCGCGCGGTCAATCCCCATCCCAAACGCAACGGTCGCGACAATGACATGGAGCCGCTCTTGCGCAAAGTTCTCGCTGATCAACTTTCTCTCAGCCGGCGAGAGGCCAGCGTGATACGCTTTGGCCTCAATGCCATTTGCAACCAGCGCTTCGGCAACGCGCTCAGTATCGGTCCGGCTAATGCAGTAGACAATCGAGGCTTCTTCGGGGAAGCGTTTCACCACCTCATAAATCTGCTTTACCGCGTCTTGTTTGGGCACGATTTGATAAGTCAAGTTCGGCCGATCAAATATCCCTACACAAAGCTTGGCATTGCGCATTCCAAGCTGCCGACCGATGTCTTTGCGTACCTTGGGCGTGGCCGTGGCGGTAAAAGCTTGGATCGAGGCATCGGGAAAAAGCTCGCGCAGCCGTGAGAGTTGGCGGTACTCCGGGCGAAAATCATGGCCCCATTGGCTGATGCAGTGAGCCTCATCAATCGCAATCCGTTTCAAGCCAGATTCGCGCAAGAGGTCCAGGGTTGAGCTAAGAAAGAGCCGCTCTGGGCTCATGTAAACCAGCTTCGCCTCTCCCTTTCGCATTTGTTCAATGGCGGTAGCTTGATCGGCGGGGCTGATACTGCTGTTCAAAGCTACAGCGGGAAAGCCCAGAAGCAGAAGAGCATCCACCTGATCCTTCATAAGCGCGATCAACGGCGAAATCACCAGAGTCAAACCTCCATCGAGGAGCGGAGGAATCTGAAAACACAAGCTCTTTCCACCCCCGGTCGGCATCACGGCCAAAGCATCGCGCCCTTCAATCGCCACCGCCACCATATCGCCTTGAAGCGGACGCAAAGAATCAAACCCCCAATACTTCTTGAGCACCTCGTCCACAGAAAGCATAGATGTTAGTCTACCTATTTTGTTAATTTCAGATGGAAGAGCACACCTTCAAATCTAAGTCCGCTGGGCTGCGTTGCCTAAACCAACATCGCCAAAAGTTCGCTCGTCTCTGCAACCGCTTCCTCGAACATCCTCACCCCATCCGCAATCTGCTCCTCGTTGATGATTAGGGGGGGTTCGAAGCGCATGACTTTGGGGTTGTTTAAGGTGTAGGCCGCGCACATACCGCGCTTTAGCATTTGGGCGATGGTGAGCTCGCCGACTTCGTCCATCCTAAACTCCACCCCAATCATCAGGCCTTTGCCGCGAACTTCGGCGATCATGTCGGGATGGCGTTCTTGAACGCCTTGGAGCCCCGCCTTGAAAATCTCTCCCATCTTTGCCGAGCGTTCAATGAGTCCTTCTTGCTTGATGACTTCCAGAGTCGCGATTCCGGCGGCGCAGGCGACGGGGCTGCCACCGAATGTGCTGGTATGCATCAGCGGGTTTTCGCTGAAAACCGCTTCCCAAACTTTTGGAGTGCCCATGCAGACCCCAAGCGGCAAAACCCCGCCGCCGATTTGCTTGGCGAGGGTCATGATATCGGGGGCGACGCCTTCATGATCCACTCCCCACATTTTTCCGGTCCTGCCGAGGCAGGTTTGCACCTCATCGGCGATAAGCAGTGCCCCGGTTCGATCGCAAGCGGCCCGAATCGCCCGTAGGTAGCCATCGGGGGGAATGTGAATCCCGCCTTCGCCCTGAATCGGTTCAATGATAACTGCCGCCGTGTTCTCATCAATCATCGCGGTCATGGCATCGGAGTCCCCGTAATTCACAAAAACTACGCCCGGCATAAGGGGCTCCACTCGCTTGCGATACTTTTCGCGACCCGTTGTGGCGAGTGCGCCGAGGGTTTTGCCGTGATATCCGCCGTTAGTGGAAACAATCTTGCTTCGCCCGGTTGCGATTTTGGCGAATTTAAGCGCGGCTTCAACGGCTTCCGTTCCCGTTGAACAAAGGAATGAATACTGTAAATCGCCAGGTGCGATCTCGGCGAGCATTGCGGCGAGATCACACATCTTCTGGGAGAAAAACGCCTTGCCCGACATGGGCAATACATCGAGCTGAGCCTTCACAGCCGCAATCACGTGGGGATGCCGATGACCTAAAGCAAACATCCCATACCCACCTAGGCAATCTAAAAACTTGCGCCCATCATGATCGTAAATGTAGCATCCTTCGCCATAGGTTTCGACTCCAAATCCGGCAAAGGCAAGGAGCTTGGCGAGGTAGGGGTTTACAAAGTTTGAATACTTATCAACGACATCAGCGTAGAGGGCATCGGAGTCCATCATTCCTAGTATATACGGGTGCAACCTCGCGGGCATTGCGCGCGTCCTATTGCATAAGGTGTTCACGATCGCGGTGGATCAGGAAAAGTTAACCTACGACGAAGATGGCGTTCTTGTCGAGCGTTTCGCCGCCGGCGATACCTCGGCTTTCGAGACTCTTTATCGCAAGTATTACGAACGAATCCACATCATAGCACGCGGAATTCTGCTCGATAGTGATGATGCCGCCGATACGGTTCAAGAGATTTTTACATTGGTTTTTCGCAATCTGCCCAAGTTTAATCGTCGCGCTAGGTTTAGCACCTGGCTGTTTCGCGTTGCCGTCAACCGTAGCATTCAACAAGCGCGCTCCCTGAAGTTTAAACGCCGATGGATTGAGCTAGACGAGCGCCTACCTGCGCCCGAAGTCAACGAATCGCTACTTGAGCCTCGGGTTGAGCTAGCTATGACCAGACTCGGACCCGACGATCGAGCAATTTTGACGCTGTTTTATTGGGAGGAGCAGAGCCTCAATGAAATCGCGGAAAGCATGGGAATCCAGATGAACGCGGCGAAAACTCGCCTTTATCGCGCTCGTGAACGGTTCCGACAATTCTATGAGGTGCAAGCTTGAAGCGAATTCCCGCCGACATTGAACAACTGATTTGGCTGATCGCTGAAAGTGGCGATTCTTCGGCGGCGCAAGAATTTGAGCATCGCTTCCCCGAATACAAATTTGAGCTGAATCGCCGGATGTCTACGGTTAAATCACTGCGGTCATCTAAGCCGACAAGTGTAAATGGCATCCCTGTTTTCCGACCTGTACTTAGCCGCCCTCAAGCTTCGCCGTTCCGAAAACTTGGGGTGATGGCGGCATCTGGCCTCGTGTTGATGGCCCTGGCCTTTGGCTCTTATGTGGCGACCAAGCGCTGGACAAAAGAAGCTCCTTTGCCCACCCCAACTCCGGTCTCGCAAACGCGGCCGGTTGAAGGAGAACCAAGTTCGACTCAAGATGGCATGAAGCCAACCGTGCCAAATGTTCCCAACCCGGCAACACGAAACTCCGGCAGTCAGCCAACTTACGGCGATGGCGGAACCAAAACGCTCGCGCCGTATCAGAAGCCAAACAGCGTGAGTATCGCGGCGGCCCCCCTTCACGATGTGATCAAGCTGATTGCCTCAACGTGTGGCTTCCAAGTGACCCTGCTCCCCAAACTCGAAAACCCCGATGTTTCGGTCAAATATGAAAACCTCTCGGGCGAGGAAATGCTTATTCAAATGGGCAAGCAGTATGGCTTCACGCCCATGTATCAAGGCAATAACGAGTTCTACATCGTGCCCGCCCTCTCGTTTACCGATCCCGGACGGTAGACTCGACCCATGTTTGAAATCCGGCCCGTAACCGAGGCCGATTTTCCGTCGGTCGTTGATGTTGTTCGGTCAGTTTTCTTAGAATACGGGTTCGCTTGGGATGATGGGCCGTATTACGCTGATCTTTATGACCCGATTTCCCACTATCCCGCGCCCGGCGGCTTTTGGGTTTGCGTGATTGATGGCGCGGTCGTGGGTACGGTTGGATTGGAAGTTTTTGAATCGGTGCCAATCATCCGGGCCGATCAACCCGCCCACCCGATAATCCACGAAGGTAAAACAAGGGTTGCCGGGGCCGACTGCTCGCTTGAGCGGCTGTACTTGCGGGCTGACTTTCGGGGCCAAGGAGTGGGCCGCGCCCTGTTTCAGACGACAATCGAAGCAGCTCGCAGTTTGAGCCTGAAACGAATGGAGATTTGGAGCGACAAGCTACTCGAACCTGCCCACGCCCTTTATCACCGAGTTGGCGCCGTGATTGTGGCGGACCGCCTTTGCGATGACCCCGACGAGAGCCCCGAGTGGGGTTTGAGTTTGGATTTGTAAGCGGTATGATGTACCTTGTTTACCGCGAAGGAACCTGGGAATCGCCCGAGCAAATGGCCGCACAACCTTATTGGCAAGAGCACGCCTCATTCATGAACGCCCTCGCTGATAGCGGTTTTGTTCAATTTGGGGGTCCTTATGGTCACGATGGGCGCTCAATTCTGCTGGTCGTCGAGGCAGAATCTGAGGTTGATATTCTGGAGAGGCTGAGCTCTGATGTTTGGGAGGTAAAAGGAATATTGAAGACAACGGAGATTGCCCCTTGGTGGATCGCGCTGCGGTCAGGCACTTAGCCGGTCTCCGGTACAATTGAGTCCATGTCTTCCTCCCCCAAGCCAATGGACGCTATCATGTCGCTTTGTAAGAGACGTGGGTTCATTTTTCAAGCCTCCGAAATCTATGGCGGAATCAATGGCTTTTGGGATTACGGCCCCTTGGGAACCCTGCTAAAAAACAACCTCCGCTCGGCGTGGTGGGAGGATATGGTGATGCTTCCGTGCGGCGGGAAGAAAGGGCCCGGCGGGCAGCGGGTGACGAGTTTGCCCGTGGATACGCGAATTGTCCAGCATCCGAAGGTTTGGGAGTCGAGTGGACACATTGGGGGCTTCAATGACCCGATGGTGGACTGTCGGGAAACAAAAATGCGTTACCGCTACGATCACGTGTCGGTCTTCGTGCCGAAGAATGGCGAGCAAGGCGATAAGCCCAGCTTTGCGTATGTTTCAGACACCGAATCCGAGCCGCTACAAAGGAGAAAGGCGGAGAAGACCTTTGGCGAAGTCACTTCGGTTAGTCTCACAGAAATTCCGGCGACAAGCTGGGATCGAATCATCGGACCGCACGCCGATAAGCCGGGAACTCTAACTGAGCCGCGACAATTCAACTTGATGTTCCGAACCTACATTGGCGCAACCGCCGGCGAAGACGATATCGCGTACCTCCGCCCCGAAACTGCCCAAGGGATCTTCACCAATTTCAAGAATGTCGTAGACTCCAACCGCGTCAAAGTCCCCTTCGGCATCGCCAACACCGGAGTGAGCTTCCGTAACGAGGTCACCCCTCGCAACTTCACCTTCCGATCCCGGGAGTTCGAGCAGATGGAAATGGAGTTTTTCTGCCATGAAAGCGAAGCTCTCGATTGGTATGCCTTCTGGCGCGAATACCGCATGAAGTGGTGGGAGGAAATCGGCCTGGCAGGTGAAAACCTCCAACTGCGAGATCACGACGAAGACGAGCTGAGCCACTACAGCAAGGGCACCTGCGACATCGAATACCGTTTCCCTTTCACCTTCCCCGAGTTCGGCGAGCTGGAGGGCGTGGCGTATCGCGGAAACTTCGATTTAACCCAGCATCAGGAGCATTCGCGTCAAAAGCTGACGTACTTTGACCAGGAAAGGGGAGAGCTTGCCCCTAACGGACAACCCAAAGGTGAGCACTATTTGCCTCACGTTATCGAACCCGCCGCCGGACTGGATCGTGGCGTCCTTGCCGTTCTTTGCGAGGCCTACACCGTCGATCCCGAACGCCCGAGCCCCGAACTCATGAAGTTCCACCCCCGCCTCGCTCCCATCAAGGCCGCCGTCTTCCCGCTTGTAAACAAGGAAGGAATGCCGGAAATCGCTGAAAATCTAGCCGATGACCTAACCGCCAAATTCGGCAGACAAGGCTTCATCGAGCACGACGCCAAGCAAAGCATCGGCAAACGCTACGCCCGAATGGATGAAGCCGGAACGCCCTATTGCTTCACCGTTGACGGCGATACTCTGACTGAACAAACCGTAACGGTGAGACACCGAGATACGGGCGCCCAGGAGAGAATCGCCACCGGACAGGTGGCGGCCTGGCTAGCGGAAAGGCTCGGCTAGGTTGTGGCCAGATAGAAAGCGCTACAATCGCATATGCGTTACTTCATGGCAGTTCTTTGTCTGACCCTCTTAGCCGGATGCGGTTCGAAACCAGCGCCTGATTCGCTAATTCCAAACTCCGGCACGAAGTCGGAAACCAAGGAGCAGAAGGCGGCAAGGGAGTTGGAGGGGATGCTCATGGATCCCCCGGCCGACTTAATCGAAGCTATCGGAGCTGAGGTTTACCCAGGGGCGCGAGTCCTCAATTTCATGAAAGCCTTGAAGAGTGAAGTTGCAGGCAAAGTGATGATGGACTATGTTTTCTTTTCCAATGACGACGCTAAGAAGATTCGTGATTTTTACGTTGGCAAGCTCACCGATGGTAAGAATGGCGAAGAGATGATGGAGAAAATGGGCACGTTTGTGGCGAAGGGTAAGAACTCAAAGGGCCAAGAGGTTGTCGTGCAGGCAAGCGGCATAAAAGGCAAGACTACCTTTCACTATGTCGTGACTTTGTAGCTAGCGAGACCACTCTAATATCTGAATCGGCAGATCGCCCATCGGCGTTGAAACATCAATTCCCGTGATATCCAAAACCTGGGCCTTAAACCAAAGATCAAACGGCTCCCGAGACTCGGCCAGGTTTGAATGAACGGTTGCCCCGTCGGGTGAAACGTGGTAAATAATCAGGAAATCGCCCATTGGAGTGTGCTGCAAGAACCAGCTCTCTTTGGTTACCGTAACCTGAGAACGATCCATTTCAGCTCGACGCTCACTTGAGAGCGATTGCGCGAACGCCCGGGCCGCCTCAGTTTTTCCAGGCAATATTGGAACAAAAAATGCGTTTTCCATTCCGTAAGAGTTTAGCCCATTCGTTTCATCGGTCCGCCTGAGGTCTGCGCATGTTCGCTTACTCGGCGATTGCTTGAAAGAATTGTAAGCAAACCCCGGATGGCAAGATGACATGGAACTCTCGCCGTCCCCAGAATTTCATCTCCAAGGGTCCAACTCTGGCAGCGATGTCTTTGTATTCGTAGTAGAGTTCCTCTAAATTAGAGGCTCCGATGCTGAAGCTGGAGTTCTCAATCCATTCCCGGTTGTCACTTACGCATAGGTTAAAGGCAATGCCATCGCGCCGAATACCCGCCATGTTCTCGCCTTGCCAAACTACGGAGAAGCCCATTTGCTCAGTGTAAAACGCGAGGGATTCGGTGAGCGGTCCGCCGGTTGGAACGAGGGGTGTTATTGTGGTTAGCGTTGCCATACGATGAGCCGATCTTACCCAGAAGCGGGTAAATTTCGATTCGTGGTCATGCTCCTTGCAACGGCCCTTTTGCAGACGAGACCAGCCTTGTCAACGCCGAGAGTTGGGATGTACATGCATGCGCGCTGGAATCCCAGAGGGAAAACCTATGATGTTTGGTTCAAAAATAACGCGAAGCAGACAGTCACCATCCGCATAACCGCGGCATTGCTAAACGAGACGCCTTTCAAAGAGAAACTCCCGCTCTCGGCCGAGGTCGGACTGAACGAGTCCACAACCTTTTCCCTTCAACCGCTGCATCCGACCGTCATCACCTATGGCGAGCATGCTTTCATAGAATACAAAACACTTGTCCGGGGCAACGTTACCGCGGGCGGCTCATTTGGAACTGGCGTTGCGATCTATCCAAACGCCTCAACCGCTTTGGAATTCGCGACTTTCAAGCCTCTCAGATACGATGTGTGGTTCGGACGCCCAATTGATTTGCCCGAAATGGAGTTCAAAGACCTGCGGATTCAGCGCAATAAGGTAATCATCGCCCTTAAGCCCGGTCAGTGGAAGCTCAAAAAGGGGGAAAGGCTGAACCTCGCGTCAGTGCCATCAATTTCCGGCAAGTGGACCACAACCTTCAAATGGAGGCTCACGCCCTGGAGTCCCTGGCACACGCAAACCCAAGTTCTGAAGTAGCTGACGCGGTATGCTTTAACCCTATGGCAACCGCAATTTCAATGTCCCCTTCCGGCCTCAACGTGCCCAACGATCCCGTTATCCCTTATATCGAAGGCGATGGCACAGGCGCGGACATTTGGGCTTCAAGCGTACGCGTTTTGGATGCGGCGGTGGCCCTCGCCTATAAAGGTGAGCGGAAGATTGAATGGATGGAAGTTCTCGCCGGTGAAAAAGCTTTCAACCAGACCGGAAACTGGTTGCCCGATGCGACGCTCGATGCCTTCAACACTTATCTCGTTGGCATCAAGGGGCCGCTCACAACCCCGGTTGGCGGTGGGATTCGTTCTCTCAACGTCGCCCTTCGCCAGATATTGGATTTGTACGTATGCCTGCGCCCCGTGAGATGGTTTACGGGTGTTCCCTCTCCGGTGAAAGATCCCGGCGCGGTGGATATGGTGATTTTCCGCGAGAATACGGAGGATATTTATGCGGGAATTGAGTTCGAAGGCGGATCAGCGGAATCGGCAAAGGTTCTTGATTTCTTCGCTGCTAACTTTCCGAAGGAGTTCGGCAAAATTCGATTTGGCACCGTCGAGAAATCGGTCGAGTGGAACGCGAAACTGGAAGGCATCGGAATGCCTCCGCGAGATATTACGAAGTGGGCTTGCGGCGGGCTCAATGTCGGTGTAGGCCTTAAGCCGGTTAGCTATTTCGGAACCGAGCGTTTAGTTTATTCGGCTATTGATTACGCCATCGCGACTAACCAAAAGAGCGTTACGCTCGTTCACAAGGGCAACATCATGAAGTTCACCGAGGGCGGTTTCCGCGATTGGGGTTACGATGTTGCGAAGAAGTTTTTTGGCGCGGTTGAGCTTGATGGCGGCCCTTGGTGTGTCATCCCCGAAGGCAAACCCGGCGCGGGAATTATCATCAAAGACGCCATCGCCGATGCCTTTCTTCAGCAAATATTGCTTAGACCGAAGGAGTACGACGTCGTCGCCACGTTGAACCTCAACGGCGATTATATTAGTGACGCCCTCGCCGCCCAAGTCGGCGGAATCGGCATCGCGCCTGGGGGAAATCTGAACTACATCTCCGGCCACGCCATCTTCGAAGCCACCCACGGCACCGCGCCAAAGTACGCCGGCCTCGATAAAGTCAACCCCAGTTCGGTGATTCTCAGCGGCGAAATGATGTTCCGCTATATGAAGTGGGACGAGGCCGCCGACCTGATTATCAAGGGTGTGGAAGGCGCGATTGGCTCAAAACGCGTAACCTACGATTTCGCCCGCCTCATGGATGGCGCGACGGAAATCAAATGCAGCGAATTCGGCGACAACATCATCGCCCATATGTAAAAAGGCGATGCGCTCCCGAATCATGTTCGTCGAATGCAAAAGCGACCTTAACGGTCGCGGCCGTATCGGCCGGGTCAACTTTTCGAAAAGCGGGCAAACCTTGTATTACGGCGGTCGCGAGTTCCGTTCGTCTTAGGAAGGCAACCGCGCTGAATCTCCTTCTTGCCCATGCCTAGCACCGGGTACCCTTTAGGCTCAAATGAGCACGGTGGTTTCCCTTTCTCGCGATTCTAATCAGGCTTTTGGCATCGGGCAGTTTGCCCTCGATTTCATGTCGGGCGCGCTCGGCCCTGGCCCGAGTGCAGCGGTTTTAGAAAGGACGAGGATGTTCCATACCGATGCCGTACTCTGCGGAATCTCCGCGCTTGCCTTGCAAACCAATGCTCCGACGATTTTGCGCAATGAAGCCTTGGATTATCCTGACGAAAATGGGGCGACGGTGTTTGGCTCGCCCGCCAGAGTTAAAGCCGAAAAGGCAATCCTCGCCAATTCCGCGGCCGTACGGGAATGGGATTCTAACGGCACCAACTTTGGATACAACCCTCGGCTGGGCCATACGGCGGGAGAGTTTGGCCACAACGATTTCTATCCGGTAGTTATCGCGGCGTGCGAGCAACGCGGTCTGGGACCGGAAACAGCTTTGAAAGCAATGGTTTTGCTTGATGAGATTCGGGGCCGGTTGGCGGAGGTCTTCAGCCTCAAGAGCTATAAGATTGACCACGTGGTCCATGGTGCCATCGGATCAGCTGCGACCTACGGCGCGCTAATGGGAGCGACCGCCGAGCAGATTGAAAGCGCGATAGGCATGTTCGTTGCCCACTATATTCCGTGGCGCGCGATAAGGGCCGGGAAGCAGCTTAGCGATAGCAAGGGCGCCTCAGCGGCGATTTCAACTGAATCCGCGATTCTCAGTATGAAGCGGGCGATGAATGGCTTTGTCGGCCCCAAAGATATCTTCCGAAATCCCGAGGCGATTTGGCGGTTCTTTGAGCCTACAACCGCCGGGGCGGAGCGTTGGAAGGAATCGGGCGATAGTCCCTTTGATCTAGTTTTGAGTCACTCGGGCGATGATTTTGCCGTAATGGGAATGCACTTTAAGCTGGGCCTTTACGAGCATCAGTCCGCGGGCGCATTACAGGGAGTGATCAACCTTCTAGCGGCGAATCCGGCGTTGTGGACCGATGAAATCGAAGCGATCACGATTTACGCTTACGAGCCTGCATTCGGCATTATCGGCAATCCTATGAAGAAGGACCCGAAAACTCGCCAAAGCGCGGATCATTCGATGGCGTATATCGTCGCGAGCTTGCTCTCTAAAGCACAAGCGTCGTCGTTCATCCCAACAACCGGGGGTTCACATGACAATCTTTGGAAGGCTCTGATGCTCTCGCCGTTTGATTACAAACCGGACGAATCTGCGATCTTCAAACCGGAAGCCCGCGCGATTATGCAGAAGATTGATTTCAAGAACGGCGGCCCAGATTACGATGAGAAGTACCCCGATGGAATCCCAACGTCTTTGACGATCAAGCTTCTGGGGCATCCCGTTCTTGAAAGCGGCTTCATCATGTACCCCGCCGGTCATGCGCGAAACACCGATGCTGATTTGAAGGATATTCTAAAGCACAAGGCCCAGATGCTGGGCCTAATCGCCTTTCCCGATGGTTCAGATGTTTCTGCCCTCGTGAGCAAAGTTGATTCGTTGGTGGGTTTGAATGAACTGCCCGTTGCGGTTCGACCCGGATACGAATGACCTAGCCCTTAGATCAAACCACGTTGCATCAAGCTAACGAATTTCCCGCGATCGCCCAAGATTATGTGGTCTCTCAGGGGGATTTCCAAAAGTTGGCCGATCTTTACGATCTGATCGGTAACGGCGATATCCGCTGGGCTGGGGCTTGGGTCGCCGCTGGGGTGGTTGTGAACCAGAATCAAGCTCGATGCCCCCTCTCTTATCGCCTCTCGAAACACCTCTCGCATCCCCACCAGGCTCCGATCAAGAGTTCCAATGTGGATCGTCACCATTCGCATCACTTGATTTGCCGAATCAAGCAAAACCAGGCACACATGCTCACGCTTTTCAAGGCGCAAATAGTCGAAGGCGTCGCTGACGTCTTCCGGACAGGCGACCTCCAGCAGCATCCCCTTCCCCGCTCCCCCAGCTCGCCGGCCGAGTTCAATCGAGGCCTGAAATCGGATGAGCTCGAAGTCATCTAAGCCCGCCCATTCGCGAATCTGATCCGGGCTAATCTCTAAGAGAGCTTGGATTCTTCCGAGTTTTTGGATCATTTCACGAGCGCTGGTCTCAGAAACATCCGACTCGCGGCGAGCCAATGCGACGGCAAGTAAATCAATGGGAGAGGCGGCCAAGCACCCCGAGTGTTTAACGCGGTCGTAGGGATTCATACAACTTCCGGAGCCTGAATTTGGATGAGTTCCAGATCGAGCGTGGCCTGCTGAGCCCCGTTGAAGTACACGTTGATTTGGTAGGCTCCCGCTTGCGCAAAATGGACATCCTGGAAAACGTGGATTTGGTTGAAAACTTGCCGCCCGCCCGCAATCTGAATCTGACCCGTAACTTCGGTCAGCGTGCGCCCATCCGAATCAATGAGTTGAATATGAACCTGTTGGTTTGAGCCATCCTCATCATTCTCCGTCTCCAAGCTATTTACAATAATAAGGTCGCGGTGAATAGCTGGGAACTGAAACGCATAAAGCCGATCTGTCACCCCCATAAGGTTGAGCTTGCCGTCACCCGTGACATTGGCATATTCGGCGATGAGAGCGTATCGAAGCTTCACGAGAATAAGAGTACCCAACCACAAATGCCCAGAAACCTCCCTCCCCATTTTCCGAAACGGGAAGGCTGAGTCACTACCCCTGACCGCTGGTCGGGGCTTCTATCTTACCGGCCCGGTTGGGCCTAGGGACTCTGGGTTCCCCTGCCGGGGCAGGGGGAAGCGGGAATCGCTCGTTGTTCCGAACCTCCATCGCACCCCCCCGAACAAGAAGAAAAGCAAGGGCTGTCACAGGGGGAAGAAGCACCCCCCTGTCCCTCGTCGGTCTCGAAGGACTTCTAACTTCCCGAACAACCGAACAAGCGAACTTCCCACGAACCCACGAACGCAAAGCACCAAATCACCGAACTTCCCCCGAACAACACCAACCCGGTATCCTGAACCCGAGATGTGGACCAACTTTCTTGTTGCTTTGAACAATATCCGAGAGCAGCGGGGGCGGTTTGCTTTGTCGGCGCTGGGGGTGACGGTGGCGACGATTGCGATTGTGCTCCTCGTGAGCATCGCGGTGGGGGTGAAGGGCGATGTTTCGGGGCAGATTGATGATCTGGGGGTGAACTTGCTGGTCGTGCTTCCGGGGCGGGTGGAGGAAGGCAACTTCAACCCCAATCTCGGCGGACAGAGTTTCTTGGCGGAATCCGACGCGGAGCGAGTTCGAAGCGTGCCGGGAGTTTTGCGAACTTCGACGTTAACCTTTGCCGGCGGCGGAGTTAAGAACGGCGAAAAGGAAGCCTATCCGATGACGGTCGCCGCGACCTCCGACTGGTTCATCATGCATCCGAATCCGCTGGTGGAAGGTCGAAACATGACGCCCGCCGATGAAGGAAAGCCCGTGGCGATCCTCGGCGATATCGCCAAAGAAGCCCTCTTTGGAAAGGAGAGCGCGATTGGGAAGAAGGTGAAGATCAACGAGCTGGAATACGAAGTGATCGGGGTAACCAAGGACAAAAAGAAAGCCGAGGGCGGCGGCAACATGTTCTCGATGTTTGGGTTCCAAAACATGGCCTACGTGCCTTATCGCTACTTGAAATCCAAACAACCAACAACCCAGATTGATCGAATCATGATCCAAACGGCACCTGCCTTTGAACCCAAAACGCTGAAAAGCGCGGTGGACATTCAACTAGGAAAGCGGCTGAACCGGCAACAGTATTCGGTTCTCACCCAAGACGATCTGCTTGGCCTCGTTTACAAACTCATGGGAATCTTGACTTGGCTGTTAACGGGTCTGACTTCAATCGCGCTTTTCGTGGGCGGGGTGGGGATTATGACGGTGATGCTGATGTCGGTGAACGAGCGCTCGAAAGAGATTGGGATTCGCAAGACGGTGGGGGCGAAGCAGCGCGATATTTTTGCCCAGTTCCTTTCGGAGTCTATCCTGATCAGCACTTCGGGCGGAATCGCCGGGCTGATTATTAGTTATGCAGGATGCTTGGCTCTGTATCGCCTTACCCCGGTGAAGGCGACGATGACGTTGCCCATCGTGGCTTTGGCTCTAGGGGTTGGGGTGACGGTTGGCGCGGTTTTTGGCTTGATCCCAGCGATGAAAGCCGGGCGAAAAGACCCAATTTCGGCGATGCGCAACGAATAGGCGATAAACTGTTGGGCACGAATGGTCCGAACTCACGCTCTTTCCAAACATTTTGTTGATCCTAAGCGCGGAGTTATCAAAGCCGTTGAGGAAGTTTCCATAGAAGCCCATCCGGGTCAGATTTTTGGCTTGCTGGGGGCGAACGGCGCCGGCAAAACAACTCTGCTTCGCATGCTTTCAACGGTTTTGGAGCCAACATCTGGCTCGGCCGAAGTCGCCGGATTTGATGTCGTTACTCATAGTGAGGACGTCCGCCGAAGTATCGGATTCTTATCGGCCTCAACTGCGCTTTACGGACGTTCAACCGGGCGCGAAATCTTGTACTACTTCGCCGGGCTCTACGGAATTTTTGGAGCGGAGGCGAAGAAGAGGGTTGACGCTACGGTCGAAAAACTCGGAATCACGAGTTATGCTGATAGCCTCTGCGATAAGCTTTCGACCGGGCAGAAACAACGCGTTTCAATCGGCCGAACCATTCTCCACGACCCCCCGGTTCTGTTCTTTGATGAACCCACGAACGGGCTTGATGTTTTAGTGAGCCAGAAAGTGATGGAGTTTGTCGAGGAAGTTCGCGGTCAGGGAAAAACGGTGATCTATTGCACTCACATCATGAGCGAAGCAGAGCGGCTCTGTGACCAAGTTGCAATCATTCACGGCGGCACAGTTCGAGCTTACGGCACCGTTCCTGAGCTCCTCGCGCAATCTGGGGAGAAGACGCTGGAGAAAGCGTTCCTGAACATCGTCGGCCATCAGGAGAACGAAGACTAATGCATCCGATCATCCACATTTTCATCAAAGAGCTCCGCGACATGTTTCGGGATAAGCGAGTGCGAGGCAACGCGATCTATATGCCCGCGATGATCATAATCATGACGTTCACGCTGTTGGGGGTTGTGATTGACAAGGTCAGTCGGGCTGAGAACCAAACCGTTCACGTGGTCAATCTCAGCAGCCCTTACTGTTCAGAGATTAAGCAGTCAAAGCTCAAGCTTGTCGAAATCAAAAGCGTCGAGGAAGGCACAACATTGATCAAGGAGGGCAAGGCCACTCTTGTCCTTTTTGTTCCAATGCTCCCGCCTGAAGGCGTTCCGCAAGTAAAGATAGACGCCTATTTTGACCCAAAAGAAGAAAAAGCCAAAGTGGCGATGGGAAAAGTACAAGAGCAAGTCTTCAAACAATCGCGAAAATCCTTGATGGTTCTTTTGAAATCAAGGCAACTACCTGAAACGGCGGCAGACCCGATCATGCTCGTCCCCAATGAAGTTGTAGTCGGCAAGAAAGGTTCCGCCGGGGCATTCCTGATTCAGATGCTACCCTATCTCATCATCATTTGGGCGTTCTTCGGAGGTATGGCCATCGTGAGTGATCTGGTTGCGGGCGAAAAAGAGAAGCTCACGCTTGAAACGCTCCTCATCTCCCCCGTCAAAAGAAGCCAAATCGCAATCGGCAAATTCCTGGCACTCTCAGCCATTTCGCTCAGTAGCTGTATGTCCGCCTTTTTAGGGGTTTTGATCATGAGCACGCTCAAAATCGGGGCAACGCAGAAATTGATGGAAGGCGGGCTTGGGTTTGGCCTGCCCGAAATCCTAGCCGTAATCGGCACTCTCATTCCGCTGGTTTGCTTCCTTGCGGCGCTGATGATTGCAATCTCGGCTTATGCAAAGAACATGCGCGAAGCTCAATCTCATCTTGGGTTGGCTTCGTTCGTCGTGATGATGCCGATGATGATGTCGCAGTTCATCGGCTATAGCGATTTTGCCAAATCAGTTTGGATCAATGCCATTCCGATATTGAACTCAGCATCTGTGATCAGAGCCGCCCTTCAAGGCAAAACCGAGTTCCTGCCCGTGTTGATTTCGATCCTCGTGAATGGTCTTCTCGCCGCTATCATGCTCACCCTTGCGACCCGAATGTTTCAGCGAGAGAAAATCCTCGTTCGAAGCTAAAGGGTATACTCAATGGGTTACCGCGGGGTGGAGCAGTCCGGTAGCTCGTCGGGCTCATAACCCGGAGGTCGCAGGTTCAAATCCTGCCCCCGCACCCAAAGATTTAGCGCCGGTTGACTTCTAAAGTCGCCGGCGTTGGTGTTTTGGCCTCACCGGTCTTGCAGCACCCGCACTTCCCTTCCTCGTGCAAATGTTGCATGCGCAAATTCAGAAGGTGAAAAGTAACGAAAGAAAGGCCGCCCATAACGGAAAAAACCGTCTGCCACATGCCATGCTCGTGGACTTCCCCGCGATGACTCATGCGGTCGAGATGGGTTCCCACAAGGGCGACAATGCCAAAAATAAAGAAGCTAGCGGGTAAAAAGGAATGGTGCCGCCGAATACCGTGAACGACGGCCCAAATCCCGAAAAATATCGCGATGCTGATGAACGCGTAATCTGTAGATGGGTTAGCCAGGAACCCCAACCCAAGCGTACTCATGAGCCCAAGCGCTACGCCCACCAGCAAACAGTGCACCGCGCAAAGCGCGCTCGCACAGGCTCCTAGTCGGTCTAACCACTTTTTGCTCATTTGCGCTTAGTATACTCTGGTGGAGTATCCCTCGTAGCTCGTTCGGACTGGTTCGTGGAGTTCGGAAGTTCGGTTCCGAGCAGCGAAGCCACCGAACGGGCAAAGCCCGCCGAACGCGCAACTCCGGAAGCCCCATAATTGTAATCATGCCCGAGAACTACCTCAGCGCTGGTGATCACATACGAAACATCGGAGACTTCTCCGATCCGGTTGAGGTGCTTGAAGAGATCGGCAAATTCAGAATCGTGCGTTTGCCGCCGCCGTTTTGCGAAGGGTGTGAACTGTGGATCGTAAACGAGAAAGGCTTCCTCTGGGAACCGGCGGCGAGCTTGGATGTCGCGTTTGCGTATCTAGATTCGGCCGAAGCGAAAGCATATCAGGCAGCATCCGACATCTAGTCATCGTCGCCAATCTGGAACGATGGGGGCTCAGGATTTCTTTGGGAGTGCGGCCGCTGTCGGGGGTGATTCGATAGCTTGATTAGTCCGAGAAACACAAGGATCAGTCCGATCGGACCAATGCAGATGCCAGACGCAAGACCTAGATAAGCTAATCCGAAGAACACCGACCAGAATCCTCCGTCCACCGCCTGCCCTGTTGAGCAAACAAGTATCAAGATGCCCCCAATCGGAATGCCCATAAGGACCAATCCCCAATTCAGTTGGATCCGACCTTCCTCTTGCTCAGTCATGACTTACCCGGTACTCACTTTCCACCCGTCGTAGAAATCCCTTGAATAAACGTTTTCTGTGCGAAGAAGAACAGAACGATGATCGGCAATGTGAAGAAGGTGGCAGCCGCCATGAGTTGGGCGTAGAATCCGCCGTAGTGCGAAACGAACTGCTGCAACCCGTACGCCAGCGTGTACTTGGCCGGATCGTTGATATAGAGGAGCGGGCCGAGGAAGTCGTTCCAAGTTCCGATGAACTGGAAAAGCGCACAGGTGGCGAGGGCGGGTTTTGAGAGCGGCACTATCAAAGTCTTGAAAATCGTCCATTCGCTGGCTCCGTCCACTCGGGCGGCTTCCGACATTTCGAGCGGAATCGTCCGGAAGAACTGGGTGAGCAAGAACACGTAGTAGGCCGAGGCCGTGAATGCCGGAACGATGAGGGGGAGGTAGGTTCCGTACCACCCAAGGGAACGGAACAGCCCAAAAACCGGAATCATCGTGACCTGACCCGGCAATGCCATAGTTGCAATCATAAGTGCGAACCACATCTTCTTGCCCGCGAACTCGACCTTTGCAAACCCGTACGCCACCAACGCTGAGCTGCAAACCGCGCCAAGAACTGTGCAAACACACAGCAGCAGGGTGTTGCGCAGGTAGTGCATAAACGGCTTGTTGTTAAGAGCCTCAGGGTAATTCGAAGTGACAACCGGCGAGGGGACAAGCGACTTCAGGCTCAAATCGCTACTTCCAAAAATCTGCTCGTTGCCCTTAAAACTCGTCGAAACCATCCAAAGCAACGGCAAGATCGCGGGTAAGGAAAGCAGAATCAGAGCTGCATAAATGCCGACTTTCGGCGTCAGTGCTTTACTGTTCATAGCCCAGCGCCCTCCGTTTGTTTCGTTCTTCTTTGAACTTGCTTTCCAGTTGTTCTAGGGCTTCCTTGGGCGTGATCGCACCACGAACCGCTTGATCTTCGGCCCGGTAGACCAGATCATTCAGAAACTGGAAGTTCGGAATTGCGGGCGGGGCTTTGCAGTTCGGGCTCGCTAGGATATCGAGAAACGCCTGGAACTGCGGGTTGGCTTTGAGCCAGCGCTGAAAGGTTGGCGAATTGGCGAGTTCCGGAGAGTACGGGAGCCAACCTCCGAGATTGTAAAACTCCGCCGCACGGTCGGGATTGTCGAGCCCGGTCCAAAACTTGAGGAACTCCCATGCCCCTGCTTTCTGCTTCGCCGAAATCGGAACAATCATGAAGTTCCCTCCAACCTGCCCACCCAATGGCGTACCGCCAACGCGAGGTGGTGGGATGGGATAGACCCGGTAATCCATGTCGGGCTTGAACTTGCGAAGCTCCTCCACGCGCCATTGCCCATCAAAGGTCACACTCAAGTGCCCATTCATGAAAGCCCATGAGGCCGCGCCCTCAATATCGTTCAAACCCGCCTGAAAACGCACTGCATTTTCGAATCCAATTTTCTTGCGGTAGTTAACGATAGATTCAAGTGCGCGCAGGTTATCGGGCGTGTTAAGGTGGAGGGTTCCGTCGGCATCAACATCAAATCCACCCCCGAAATAGCGCGAAAAATACGGCAAATCCTGGCTCAAAAATCCCAACCTAGTTAGATTTCCTTTTGAGTCGTATTGATTGAGCTTAAGGCCCATCATCTCCAACTCTTCCAGGGTCTTCGGGAAATTATCGGGGTCAAAGCCCGCATCGCGAAGGTGTTGACAGTTCACATAAAGTGCCATCAAATCGGCCCCGATAGTGATGCCATAACAGCGACCCTTGATCATTCCAATGTTTCGAATCGCGGGATAGCTGTCCTTAAAGAAGCGGCGATTCTCATTGGGGGTCATCAGAGTTTCTAAGGGGGTGAGGAAACCGCTCGCGGCAAGATTGGGAACTGCGTTGCTACCCATTGACATCAAATCGGGCGGGTCACCGCCGATAACGCCGAGGATGAACTTTGAATCTGAGCCACTACCGGGAATGCTTACGGCCGTCACTTCGTATTCGTTTTGACTCTGATTAAACGAGTCAACAATCTTCTGAACCTGCTTCTCCCAATCCCCTTGCCACCGGTGCCAGAACCGCACGAGCTTGCGCTTCGGAAACTCCCGTGGCGTGGAATGCCCCGATGCAAAGGCAACGATGATTCCAACCAGGGCAACCAAGATCAAGAAAATGCGCTTAACCACCATAGTGCACCCACCGCTTCTGAGTTCTAAAAACCACCGTGGTTAAAATCACGATAACCAAGAAAAGCATCCAAGCCATGGCGCTCGCGTAACCCATATCGAGGTATTTCCAAGCGCGATTGTAAAGGTAAAGACTATAGAAATAGGTGCTATCCTGCGGCCCCCCGTTAGGGGTGATGACGTACGCTTGGGTGAAAGTCTGAAATGCCCCGATGATGCCCATGATGACGTTAAAGAAGATCACCGGAGTCATCAGAGGTAGCGTAATCCTTCTTAGCTTTTGAAAGGCGTTCGCCCCATCCAGAGTCGCGGCTTCGTAGAGATGAAGGGGAATGTCCTTCAGGCCCGCGAGGTAGATAATCATGCTCCCGCCCACTCCCCAGAGCGCCATCATCACCAAGCTGTAAAACGCCCATGGCGCGGTGTTCAGCCAAGCCGGCCCCGTTATTCCGACGAGTCCGAGAATGCGATTGATCAGGCCCACACTCGGATTCAGGAGCCAGATGAAAAGCACGGAAGTCGCGACCGTTGGCACGATCGAAGGCAGATAGAAGATGGTGCGGAAAACGGCGATGCCCTTCACATTAGAATTCAGTAGCAGGGCCAACCCAACTCCCACAACAACGCCGATCGGAACCGAAATCATGGCGTATTTCACCGTAACCCAGGCCGACTTCCAAAAAAGCTCATCGCTTGTCAGCAACATCTTGTAGTTAGCCGTCCCCACCCATTTGGGTTCGGTAACGATGTTGTAACGAGTAAAGCTGAGATAGATACTCTGCAAAAACGGCCACAAGGCAAAGGCAAAAAAGCCAGCCAACCAAGGGCTGATAAACAGATAGCCAACCAGATTTTGTTTGCCCCTCGCCATTGGTTTTTAGAGTATGACACCCGCGCAAAGAAGGGCCGCTTGGAACGCGCAGGGTTGTGCTCGTCCCGCCAGATCCAGTGAGAAGCACAAAGCTACGGGCTTACTACCTGATATCCATTTTCGGCTAAGTGCAATTAGACCCAAACATCTCATGGGACTCAGGTCCTGATCCCGAGAGATTCCCAAATCCAGTTGCGAACCCAGGCCTTCTTGGCTTCGTATTGCTGCATGTCGGGCTGAATGTGGGTCATGATTGGGCTCGGCATCGCGTAAAAGTGGCCGTCGCCGCGAACCGCGTGCATGTCACCCGTTTCAAGATAACAAAATGCATTACCGTTAAACCCGAGCGGTTGAGGGAGTCCCAAGATGTTAGCCGCGATCCTTTCGGCGACAGCCTTAGCTTGACCCTCCGCTGCCGTACCGGCTTTTGGCATACTTAATGGGACGTCGGCCCTGAATCTTCCCGGCAAGGGAATCGCGGTTACATCGCCAATCGCATAAACATTCTTATGACCCGTAAGCCCAAGCGTGAGAGGATCAACGCTGATCCAACCATTCGGAGCTAACAAGCCCGCCTCCTTAACTACTGATGGAGCGACATGGGGCGGAACGGCAATCAGCAGATCAAATCGCGCTTCGCCATCCTCGAATACCACTCGATCTGTTTCCACGCGAACGGTTTTCTTCAGCGGATTGAACGTAATCCCGTCATTGCTTAACAGAGTTTTGACAAAGTTCCCCATTTCGGGTCCGGCGGTGCCCATGGGCAATCCTTCCACCGTCCACACGCCCAACTCAGTTTGAGACCAAACCCGGCGGCGCTCCAAAAAGTCCTTGAACAGCATGGCCGCTTCGTAAGGGGCGGGCGGACACTTGAAAGGGAGTTTGGGAACAAGAATCACGATCTGCCCACCCTCGAACGCTTTCAGCTTTTCGCGCAGTTTGAGCGCGCCTTCAACTGAATAGAACGTATGCGCATTCTCTGCCAAACCCGGAATCGAACCCATCGCAAAATCTGCCCCGAGCGCGATGACCATATGATCTCCGACAAGGGATTCGCCGTTTGCCAATGTAACCCGCCGCGTTTTCGCATCAATAGCCGTTATTTTTTGCTCAATAACGATTATTCCTCGCTTTTTAAGGTTATCCCGGCGATATTCCATCCCTTTTGCGCCCGGATGGTCAATGGATAGCCAAGTTTTGGTTGCTCCGATGCGGAACGTTGGCGACTGATCTACCAAAACGACTTGGTGGGTTTTTGGCAGTGCCGCCCGCAGCGAGTTTGCGAGAGTGATGCCCCCAAACCCACCGCCTAGGATAAGAGTTCTCGTTGCCACGGATTCAATTTACTATATTGGCCGACGTTTAGGGCCGCGATAAACTTTTACATATCTGATTGGCTCAATCTGAACCTCCGGACGCTTGGCACTTCGTGCCGCTTGCGCGATCAGGTTTTCAACGTGGGGATCGTGCAAGGTCATGATGCCTTCAAGTCTTAAGTTTCGGACCCGATTGCCTTCTCCTTTAAGCCGACTCTCTGGGTCATTCAACCTCACTCCCCATGGAAAAATCAGGGTCACATGCTTCGCGTAGACGGCAAGGTTAATGAAATTATCCCGTGCCTCGCCAGTATAGGAGAACCCTGAGCAAACTGCTGATGTTGCATCGAAAAACAGGTCGCTAGCGGGGCCAACTAGCTCGTGCAGTCGTAGCCGCGCCCCGAGTGTTAGCGCTTGAATGTCGTCTGGATAGGGAGCCAGAAACTCTATGAGTTCGGTGGGTTCAAGCGGCACATCCCTGATTTTACCGATCAAGGTCGGATATGATGAAATGGAGTTTTCAGAAAACTATGAAAGTTGTCATCGCGGGCGGATCGGGGCATGTTGGTGCGGTGCTCTTGCGCCATTTCGCGAGCCGGGGGGATGAGGTGGTTGTCTTGTCACGAGCCCTTCCAGCGGCGGCTTCCTATCGAATTGCGCACTGGGACGGCAAAGTCATTGGCCCATGGGCCGATGAAGTTGATGGGGCTGATGTTATCATTAATTTAGCCGGCCGAAGTGTCAACTGCCGATACACTGAAGCTAACCTAAAGCTGATGATGGACAGTAGGGTGGATTCGACGCGGGTCATGGGCCAGGCGATATCGCAATCCATAAACCCGCCCAGGGTTTGGCTTCAGGCGAGCACGGCCACGATCTACAAGCATCGCCTGGATGCTTCAAACGACGAAATCACCGGGATTCTTGGCGGCGATGAACCCGGCGCTCCGTATAAATGGAACGCCAGCATTGCCATCGCGAGAGCTTGGGAGAAGGCGTTAGAAGAAGCAGAGACGCCTCTCACCCGAAAGGTCGCCTTGAGAAGTGCCATGACCATGTCCCCCGACAAGGGCAGCATATTCGACGTGCTCGCGAGCCTTGCCAAGAGGGGGTTGGGCGGGCGTTTGGGTTCGGGACAGCAATACATATCCTGGATTCACGAGCATGATTTTGCCCAAGCCATTCAGTTTTTGATTGATAGCGACATGAGTGGGCCCGTCAATCTGTGCTCGCCAAACCCGCTTCCTCAAGCCGAGTTTATGCGCGTGCTGCGCGGGGCCGTTGGCGCTAAGATCGGGCTAGCCGCGAACGCTTGGATGGTAGAAATAGGGACCTGGGCGATGCGAACCGAAAGCGAACTGGTCTTGAAGAGCAGACGGGTTGTCCCCACGCGGTTGGTTGAGGCCGGATTTGAGTTCGAGTTCCCGGCTTGGGATGGAGCGTGTGGGGATTTGGTAATGGCCCGCGCACGCGGCGTGTAGATAGGAATAATAAGCTATGGCAGACAAAAAGAGACTTACAGTGCTTATTGAAAGGGAAGGAGACACGTTTGTCTCGCTCTGCCCGGAACTTGATATCGCTAGCCAGGGCGCGACCATTAAGGAGGCTCACGGAAACTTGAAAGAGGCGGTAACACTTTTCTTTCAGTCTGCCTATCCGAGCGAGATATCCGAACGCCTCCGCGGGGACATTTTTGTGACGAGCATCGAGGTGTCAGTTGGGTAGGCTTCGCCGCCTATCAGGAAAGGAGTGTTGCGAGATTTTGAAGCGAAACGGGTTTCAGCCAGGTTAGGCAGGAGGGTAGCCACATCATTATGCAGAAGCTGCGAGCAGACTCAACCGTTACGGTTCCTGTTCCGAGACACCGAGAGCGAAGATAGGAACGCTGGCAAGCATCGTTCGTCAGTCAAGGTTGCAACGATCTGAGTTTGAGGAATAGAAGAGTGAGGGAGGCACCCAATGACTGATAGGGGCGGAAGAATTCTATCCCGCCTTGGCATCCTAGTTCCGCTCACGCCTTGGCCGGTCATTTTGTGGATGAGCACCCAAGATCACTATCCTTTGGGCCGTCACACGGCAAGCCCTATCCACTCAGTTGGTTCCGAGTGCCTAATCATAAATCTTGTGCTTTCTTCGCTTGGCGCCGTGCTTATCCTTCTCGGCTCGCAAACCGTTGGAAGCCTTGATCATGTTAAATCGAAGTGCATGTTCATCGCGTTACTCGCTCTCAACTGGTGGATTCAAAACCAGTGGATACTTTCTGCATCTTATGTTGAAGTTTGAATCCTATCGCGGAGGAGGATTCCCCTTTTTTAGGGGATTCAGTCTTCCTTCGGCTTTCAATTTCTCATAGCGGGCGATCAGTGTGGGCACCTGGTCCTCGGCTTGCTTTCGAAAGGCCTCAGGGAGATCCGCGTACGTGTAGGTGCGTTTGGTGTCATACGACTCATCCCGCAAACTACCCCCTCGATCCAATGGCTCGGAAATGAGGAATGTGATGTCCCAAACTGTCGAGCGGCCCTTGTAGAACTTCAACTTTTTGCGCGGGTCTTCGGGGTTCACTCGGTTGAACAAATCTGGCCGCTGGAAAGCGGCCATCTCTGAGGTCAACGTCCACGGTTCAACCTGTGCTACATAAATCCGACCGGGCCGATCTGGGGATTTGGAGTTATCCTGAACATGCGGCAAAAACCAAGATTCGCCTGACTTATAATCTGCCTTGATTCCAAACGGCGAGACTAACCCGTCGTGTAAATGCTGCGTTGGCCAGAGCATCAAAGCGGCAACTGGAGCCTTATGCATCCAGGTCAAGTTGCTGTTTTCATTCATCAGTAAGCTCAACACGAGCCTCCGTTGATTTGCGGTTAAGTTCTCTGGATTCACCGTCGAGCCTCCCTTTAGTTGGTCTTTTTGCGATTCCGAAAATGCGCCATAAAGGCGAGCAAGGTCGTAGGGCCAATAATATCCGCCGCTCTTCAAACCGACGGCGTCAAGATAGTCTCGCATCCAGTAGTCCAATGCGCTTGGGTTTTTTGCCACTAGCTCGGCGATGTTAGCCACCGAAAGTCTTCCTTCTCTATCCGCCAATTGGATTGCATTTTGAATGGAGCGACGGTTTGCTCGAGGCGGCGCAATCGGGCTACGACCAAAGACTTTCCAGCCAGCGCGCTCCTGAAGCTCACCGCCTGTAAACTTGAAAACTGTGAGGTAGCGATTCAAATCTATCTCTTTGGCACTCACGCCTTGATTGAAGGGGATCATTTCATCAGCGAGGAGAGCAATCACTGGCATCTGAGACTCCTTTGAGTAAGCCGCAAGCATCTCCTCATTGATGATTTGTAATGGGTCTCGGTCAAATGGCCTCTTCAATACATCCCACGCCATTGAGCGCTGATCTGAGCGCTCTTCACTCCTGAGTTGAAAGAAGGCCAAACTCAAAGCAGAATATGGAACAACTGGTCCTGGCTTCGGCGGCTCTGGAACCTCTACATCGGGTGAAACCTCCCCGCCAAACCCACCCCAAAGACTTGCTTGGCGGGAAACGTGACCCACAGAGCTGTCTCCATCAAACACCGACAGTTGCACTGACGCAGAGTTCTGGTCGCTTAGAACTTTCAACAACACCCGAATACCTGGCGATAACTGGCGACCAAACGCCAACGGATCTTGATTGCCAAATGGCCCGAATCGCGGGTCGGGCTCGACAAGTAGCTGACCAGTGATCGCGTTGTGTTCTGAAATGTAACGACCGATTGGCTCCTTGAGAGATTTGGGGAGCGGTCTCTGCATCTTGGTGGGATAGTTCGAGTAAACGGCATTGCCCCACTCTTCCACGTTAGCAAGTTTTTTCGCCCCTATCTCCATGATGATGGCGTCAAGGAGTTTGCCGGCCGGTAGCTGCCGACCCAACTCCATGATTTTAAGGGAGAGGGCGTAAGTGAAGCCTTGCTCATTCTTCATGGCATTGCTACGAATATCCCTCAATCGCTTAACCTCTGAAACCATCTCCTCCGGCGTCAGGGCCTTCGGAGCAGCCTTGGCGATGAGTTTCGCCATTACTATCTCAATCCGCGCTTCCTTTCGCTTTTTCTGGGTTTCCGCCCAGTTCAAAGGGCGGCTCAAGCGCATCTTGTTGCCCTCAAGTTGCACCCAGTTCGCTTCGAGCGTGTATGCAATCTGCGCCATGATGTCTTTGGGCGTTTGGCTTGGAGCGTTGATGTAAAACACCTCGTTATCAAGTTCAGGTGCGCACTGAAGTTCCGTTCCCGCCAGCTTGGAGAGGTCTTTCAGTATCACGGGAAGGCGAGCGATCGGGGGGTTGAACCCCAGGGCGGATCGGGCGATAAGTAGTCCCAGTACCAGCATTCTGCTAGCATAGCCTAATTTGAGGAGCTTTGCAATGGTTCGTGCCATGTTAACCCATCTAAGGCACCGGCTGGAGCCACCGTGCGATGGCAAAAGCAAGTAACATATCCGCCATGCCTGCTCGAAGAAAACTACCCCTTCATGTGAAGGTGCTGAGCGCGCTTGTACTAGGGGCCATCGCGGGGGCCATCGCTCAATCGCAATGGGGTGGCACCGATGCGCTCAAGGCTTGGCAAGACAACCTCTTCGCCCCCGCCGGCGCGATCTTTATGAACCTGATCTTTATGGTCGTGGTTCCGCTCCTTTTCGCCGCTTTAGTCTTAGGCGTAGCCGAGCTTGGTGATGCCCGCAAGTTTGGAAGGATTGGCGTAAGATCGCTTTTTTTGACCATCGTTTTGAGCGGAATTGCGGTGCTATTGGGTTTGGGTCTGGTGAATCTGGTTAGGCCGGGCGATATTGATAGAGGAAATCAAATGGACCGGATCAGTATCTCGGGCACACCGACTAACGGAACCTTGACGTTGCTGAAGGACAAGGCTCCCGTTGCTCAAGTCATGTTCGACGCAAGTGCCTCGGTCGTTGAGTCCGCCCTGGGGCAAGCCGGCATCAAGGCCATTTGCACGGGAGGACCGCTGCCTGCGAAGCCAATTCTGGTCGAGTTCGAAAACACGCCAGTTACCATCGGAAAGCCCTTGTTAACCGTTGAATCCGCTTTTGAAGGGGACAGCGCGGCCAAGTCAACAGTAACAGGCACCTTCAAGCTGATGTCTGCCTTTGGCAACGAGGAAGACGCCGCCAAGAAAACTGAACAAGCGGGGAAAGCTCAAACGGTGGCGCAAACCATCGTAGACCTCGTGCCCAAAAACCCCCTTGATTCAGCGGTGAAGGCGCTCGATGGCGGGCTACTCGCCTTTATGGTCTTCGCTCTCTTCTTTGGATTGGCCCTCTCAAGCATCGAACCAGAGAAAGCGCAGCCCGTCAAACAGTTCCTTGAAGGGCTCTTTGCGATAAGTCAGAAGGTGATCGAATACGCCATGCGGTTTGCTCCGATTGGCGTCTTTGGCTTTGCGTTTGTGGCCGCCTCGAAGCTTGGTGTGGATGCCTTTGTAGCTTTGGGTAAATACGCAGTAATTGTTCTTATCGGACTCGCGATTCAACTCTTCGTGATCTATCCGATCTTCATCTTTTTCGTCGCCAAACGCAACCCCATCGAGTTCTTTCGTCAAGTTCGAACGGTCATGCTGACGGCGTTTGCAACCAGCTCTTCAAACGCCACGCTTCCCTATGCTCTAAAAGCCGCCGAGGATGAAGTTGGTCTTCCTCGCAACATCAGTTCGTTTGTGCTCACCGTTGGCGCAACCGCGAACCAGAACGGGACGGCCCTGTTTGAAGGCATTACGATCATCTTTCTCGCCCAGTTCTATGGCGTCCCGCTGGAGCTTTCAGGTCAGGTTACGGTTATGCTCTTAAGCATTGTGGCGGGGATCGGCACGGCGGGAGTTCCGGGCGGATCTTGGCCGATGATCGCCATTATTCTCACCAAAATCGGCGTGCCGCCAACCTCAATTGGCCTATGCCTAGGCATTGATCGCATCCTTGACATGAGTAGAACCGTCCTCAATGTCACGGGCGACATTACGATCGCTACCTGCGTGACCGCGATGGAAGAGCGATCAAATGCGCTTGAAACCACCGCCGCCTAAGCTCCGTACAACTCAACAACATGGAATCTGATTTCGGTCCGAAGTATCGTAAATACGCGTTTAGCGGGATGGTTGCGCTTGTCTTGATTGGCGCGGCGTATCTCATCCTGCCCTTTCTGCCCGCATTGATGTGGGCGGGAGTTTTGACCGTGCTGATGATGCCGCTGCATAAAAAGTATTTCTCAAAACGAGGGCCGAATCTTGGCGCTGCCCTCACGACGTTCATGGCGATTTTCCTCGTTTTCATCCCCCTCTTGCTGGTCACCTGGGTGCTTTTTACTGAGATTTCCGGTTCAATCCAGGCATTGAAGAGCACATCTCCCGCTGGCCAGGCGTGGACGCCGGAGTATGCGATGCAACAGATTGACTCGAACCTCAAACCATTCATGGAGCGTCTCGGGCAAAAAGACTTCTCCGCAGAAGCTTGGTTTGGCAAGAATCGCGAGGGGCTCACGAATGGGCTACTCACGGTTATGTCGAAAGGCGCGACAAACGCCGGGCATTCGCTTTTCACCTTAGTCGTGGCATTCCTCACGATGTTCTTCATGGTGCGGGATGGGCACAAACTTAAAGAACCTGCCCTAGAACTGATCCCCCTGCCCAAGGATCGAGCCGAATACATTTTGGAGAGAATGGGACAAACAATCCACGCGGTTTTTGTCGGGGTTGTCCTCGTAGCGCTAGTCCAAGGTCTCCTTGCCGGGATAGCATATTGGGTCACCGGTGTGCCTTCGCCCATCGTATGGATGCTTGCGACCACGGTTCTTTGCGCCGTTCCTCTCCTGGGCGCCCCCATCATCTATGCCCCGTTGAGCTTAATCCTGATGGCTCAAGGAAAATGGGGCGCGGGAATTGGACTGGCGATTTGGGGTTTCGGTGTCATCAGCAACGTGGACAACATCTTGCGACCTTTCATCATCGGCTCGAGAGTAAAGCTGCATCCCATGGCAATCTTCTTTAGCTTGCTGGGTGGAGTCCTCGCATTGGGACCCGTTGGGATCATGGCGGGACCAGTTTTGCTCACCATTTTGCTTGGATTGCAGGATATTGTGCGGGAAAGGCTGGAGCTAGAAATGCTACGCAAAGCCGCGGAACTTGAACCAGGATTAACAGCGTAACTAGCCCACATCATGTATCGCTTTCTTCGTAGCCTCCACAAGATCGTCGGCCTCATCGGCTCGTTATTCTTGATCACAATATCGGTGACCGGCTTCTTGCTTGCCCTCAAGGGGCAGTTTACGGCGATCAAACCGGCGACGACCAAGGGCACCGCCGTTGCGATTGCAGATATGGTTCATCCCGGAGTCGCGCTCGAAGCCGCCTTTGCCAAAAATCTGCCCGGATTAGCTACGATGAAAGATGTTAATCGGCTTGAACTCCATGCCGATAAGAATGTTTACAAAATTACAAGCAAGGACTACTTTCACGAGGTACAAGTTGACGCCGGAACCGGCAAGGTTCTATCCGTGGGCACTCGAAACGATCAACTCTTTGAAAACATCCACGACCTGAGCTTCTTCAAGCCGGTCTTTCGCGAGACGGTTCTGCCCTTCATCGCCTTGATTTTGTTCATCTTGGGAACAAGCGGCGTGATCATGTACTTCGTGCCCGTGTTCCGGCGAATAAAGCATCGGAAGACGTTAGCAACTGTCAAGAAAGAAGGGGCAAACTGAAACCAGAATCTCCCTTGGGAAAGGGCGAGGGTGGAGTCGTCGCCGGATTTCTCCTCCGCCCCCTTCCCGTAGCACAAACATCTGTCGGGCGGGGAATTCGGCGTAAGCATGGTTTTGATTCCGGGGTATAACCGTGTTTCAGGGTTTAGTATAAGATTGGTCATTAAACATGCAGAAAAACGATTTTGATCCATTAGCGTACATTGAGAGCGCCTTTCTAGATAATCGAATGGATAAGAAAACGCTGGACATCTCAAATCCCGATCTGGTGATCCCGACCATGCGGGATTATTTGGAGGATAAAGACCCTAACGAGGCCAAGCCGATTGAAGGGGCTAAACTTTCTTCCGCTAAGGGACGATTTAAGAAAACTCAGATGAGTGCGCCGCGACCGCGCCGGGCGGGAGGGGGAGAGGCAATGATGGACCCTCGGCTTGATCAGGTTTGGCGTCATTTGCCCAAGAGCGTGGCTTTTCTAACCACCCACTTTGATGATTCGGTTACCGCAAATTACTATGGAACGGGATTCACGGAGAGCCGGGTAGATCTAATTACGCGGCTTTTGGACCCAGAGATCAATCTTGAAGAAGCGGCTCGCCTCCTCGGGGTTTGCCCGGCGACGATACGGCGTTATACTAATCGCGGCTGGCTTCATCATCATCGAACAAAGGGCGGTCAGCGACGCTTTCGGCTCAGTGATATCGTCAATTTTGTAGATCAACATGGGCGCTTCCCCCACGAATAAGCTCCGCATCGCACTTTTCTCCGATAGCGCGCTTCCCATTATCAATGGAGTTAGCGTCAGCGTAGCCTCGCTGATTGGGGAGTTAAGGGATCAGGGGCACAGCGTTTCGCTCTTTACGTCCGCTAATGCCGGGCATATTGATGCTGATCCAAACACGTATCGCTTTCGCGCTGTCGAAACCCCCTGGACTCGGGCTTACCCGCTTGCCTATCCGCCCTTTTTTCCCATGTTGCGCAAGTTTCGGCAGAACGAGTTCGATGTTATTCACACCCATACGCCGTTCACGATTGGCTTCGTGGGATTGAGATGGGCACAATCGCATGAGATTCCGGTGGTTTCGACCTATCACACGCTTTACGACCGCTATTCGCATTATTTTCCGCTTCCCCGACGCTACATACGCTACAAGATTGCGAAGCACACGAGCTTTTTTTACAGCTCGGTGAATCATGTGATTACGCCGAGTTCGGCCTCGGCGCGGTGGTTGCGGCGACATTCGGTGGATACACCGATTAGCATTATTCCGACGGGAATACCGCCGGTGACCTTTTTCAATCGAAGCGAGTTACGCCAGGCGCATGGAATCGCACCTCAGCATCGGGTTTTGCTTTACGTGGGTCGGCTCGCGCCCGAGAAGAATTTAGAGACTTTGCTTCAGGCTACGGCGATCGCGATGAGTCATGACCTTAATCTGCGTCTGTGGTTAGTCGGGGATGGGCCGCATCGCGATGCGTGTCTCAACTTAGTAAGGGTGCTTGGCATTGGCGATAAGGTTCGCTTTGTCGGCTTTGTTCAGCGCGAAGATGTGAACCAATATTACGCTCTCGCTGACCTATTCGTGTTTAGCTCTATCTCGGAAACGCAGGGCCTGGTGGTGCAAGAAGCGATGAGCTACGGGCTCCCGGCGGTGGCCGTTATCGGCGGCGGGGCGAGTGCGGGAATCGAGAATGGTGTCAACGGGTTCATTGTGAAGAACGACATTCACGAGTTTAGCCGGGCGATGTCGGATGTTATGGGGGATGATCATTTGTATTCTGATCTATCGGTTGGGGCAAAAAGGGCGGTTCGGGGCTTCTCAACGGCAGCAATGGCCGAAAAAGTGGTCGCAGTTTATCGCCAAGTGATCGGCTTGGATACCTCCAGCGAACGAACTCAAGCCGAATTTGTGCAAAATAGGGCATGACTGCCATACTTGCGCTCTTAGCCCTCGCTCCCGTTCAAAAGACGGTTTCGTTGTTCAATGGGAAAGACCTCACCGGCTGGCACATAGATGTTCCGGCGCTTGATCGCGATCCAGCCGGGCCGAAACCATTCATCGTGCGTGACGGCAAGCTCGTCTCCCTCAAATCTCCCGGCGGGCATTTGATAACGGATGAAGTTTTTGCCGATTACACTCTAACCGTCGAGTATCGTTTTTCCGCTCAGCCTGGCAACTGCGGAATTCTGGTCTTCGCCTCAAAGCCTCGGCGACTTTATCAGATGTTCCCCCAATCCATCGAAGTTCAGCTACAAGATCGTCACGCGGGCGACTTCTGGTGCATCGGCGAAGATATTACGGTTCCTGATATGGAGGCTCGCCGCGGTCCCAAAGAGAAGTGGGGCGTGGATGGCGACAAGAATCGCCGCATCGCGAATCTAACCGACGGATCAGAAAGGCCGGTGGGAGAATGGAACACGATCGTGGTGGAGTGCAAAAGCAACTCAATCAAAGTCTGGGTGAATGGCGATAAAGTCAATGAGGGCACCGATTGCACAGCCTCAAAGGGCCAGATCGCGCTTCAGGCTGAGGGCTGCGAGGTTGAGTTTAAGCGAGTCGAATTGAAGCGTGCCTGAGCTTCCTGATATCGAAGTTTATCTGCACTGCCTGCGTTCTCGAATCGTGGGCCGCGAGCTAGTTTCGTTCAAGTTCCTGAATCCATTTGTATTGCGGACGGTTTTGCCCCGTGCCACCGAATTTGTGGGATTGAAAGTTCTAGCGGTTTCAAGGCTTGGCAAGCGGGTTTGTTTGGAGTTCGAAGGCGAGCAGTACATCGTTATCCACCTCATGATTTCGGGACGTTTTCGATGGATCGCCGGAGAAGCCATGGGGATGGGCAAGATTGGTCACGCCGTGTTTGTATTCGAAACTGGCAGCCTGATCTTAACGGAAGCAAGCACGAAGAAGCGGGCTAGCATTCACTTGGTTTCGGGGCGAGACGGCCTTGTCGAACATACTCCTGAAGGCACTGATCCGCTCGTTTGCAGTTCAAAGGAGTTCGAGGTTGCGATGCGATGCGAAAACCGGACCCTCAAGCGCGCTCTGACCAATCAGCATAGAATCAACGGAATTGGCAACGCTTACTCCGACGAAATCCTTTTCGAAGCTCGCCTGAGCCCTTTACGCCTCACCACTTCCCTATCCGATCAGGAACTTGCTCGCTTATTTGTTGCCACCCAAGAAACCCTGAGTGTATGGCGAGACAAGCTGGTGACTGAGTTCACTACCAAGTTCCCAGGGGCAGGCGATGTTACGGCATTTCGGCCCGATTTTGCCGTTCACGGTCGCTTCGGACTTGCCTGCCCAGCTTGTGGTAGCAAGATTCAGCGCATTCAATATGCCGAGAACGAGACGAACTACTGTGCGAAATGCCAAAACGAAGGAAGACTACTCGCGGACAGGTCGCTTTCGCGATTACTGAAAGACGACTGGCCCAAAACGCTGGAGGAGCTTGAGAACTGAATTAGGGTTCAGGTTCAATCAGACCATATCGCCCATCTTTTCGCCGATACAGCACGCTTATTCTGGAACTCGCTTCGTTGCGAAAAATGAAGAACGGATGGTCCACCATTTCTAGTTGCAAGGCCGCCTCGTCGGGAGTCATCGGCTTAAGCAAAAATGTTTTTCGCTCCTTAATCTCAATGTGATGTTCTTCATCATGAGGTTCTTCAAGCGCGGGGGGCAGTTTATCCGTTCCCCGTCGCCGATGCGAATCAACTAGGCGAGTCTTCAGCTTTCTGAGCCTTCGCTCTAGTTTTTCGCTTACCTTGTCAATGGCAGCCCGGAGGCTGGCGTCATGCTCTTCACCTCTTACGGTAAAGCCATCTGCAAAAACCGTGATCTCGATCCGATGGCCCAATTTATCGGCGCGATGAACCATTTCCACCTTGTGGGCGGCGTTAAAGAAACGGTCCAGGCGACCTAATTTTTTGGCGGCATACTCCCGGTCAAGAGCGCTCACATTGCCTTCCGCGTTGCGAACTAATACTTCCATTTTTTGCCTCCTTAAGCTCGGCTGAGCTTAAAATCGTTGGCGAATCGTAGCAGTGGCAAATGCCGCGATGCCTTCTGAGCGCCCGATGGCACCCAAGAGTTCGTTTGTTGTAGCCTTGATTGACACTCTACCCGTTTCGAGTTTCAGCGCCCCTGATATTGCGATCAGGATTTCTGATGATCTCGCCATGATCTTTGGTGTTTCCGCAATAACGGCGATGTCAATGTTGACGATTTCCCACTCGGCAGCTAACATTCCGCCTGTAGTAACCAAGAAATTCAACGAAGGGCAGTTCTTCCAGCGAGGATCAGAATTCGGGAAGTGGACTCCAATGTCGCCAAGTGCCGCCGCGCCTAAAAGCGAATCCACCACCGCATGAATCACGACATCAGCATCAGAGTGACCCATCAAAGCGGGATGATCAGGAAAGTGAACGCCGCCCAACATGAGAGGGCGTGTGGGGTCATCTGAAAAACGGTGGATGTCATATCCAAAGCCAGTTCGGGTTTCCGGTTGCCCCAATATCGCGCCGAATTTGATCAAATCATCCATGGTTGTCACCTTGAAGTTTCGCTCTTCGCCTTCAACCAGAGTGGGTTTGATTCCAAGAGATTCGATCATGACCATATCATCCGTAACCGTTCCCTTATTCATACGATGGGCGGCCTCTAAATGTTGTCGCAATGCGCCCTGAGGGGTTTGGGTTGCTACCAGTTCGCTCCTCAGTAAGGTTTTGATTTGTTCGTGGTTAACTTGCTTAATGGTGTCAACGATCGGAATGACGGGCGAAGCGGCTCCACTTTGTCGTACGCCCTCGATAACCCTTGATATGACTTGGGGCGAAACCAAAGGTCGCGCGGCATCGTGAACTAAGATCACCTCCGCCCATGTGGGAACGGCATCCAAACCTGCGCGAGAACTTTCGGTGCGATTTGCACCACCAGGAACAACGAACGCCGCTTCTCTGCATTCGTAGACGGCATGAGAAACGAGCCCGACTGCCTCAACGTCAGCATGGGCCAAGAACGTGTCAAATGAATAACGCCAGAGCGGCTTGCCTCGCACAACCAAGTTGACCTTATCAAAGCCCATACGCTCGCCTCGCCCTGCGGCAAGGATGACCGCGAAAACTCTAATGGTTATTCTTCTCCGTTCTCATCTTGAAGCGCAGAAACCAACTGTCCAAAAATCATCTTGCCTCGTTCTGTTTGAATAACCTGAGTCACAACGACATCAACGGTTTGCCCAATGTATTGCTTCGCGTTATCTACAACCACCATCGTGCCATCATCCAAGTAGCCAACCCCTTGAAACGGCTGGTTCCCTTCTCTTGAGACGGGCAATGCGATGCACTCTTGAGGCAAAAGGTTGGGGCGCAATCCCATCGCAAGCTCGTTGATGTTAAGAACACGCACATTTTGAAGCTTAGCCACGCGGTTCAAATTCGAATCATTGGTGACAATATCGGCGCCGAGGGCAATGGCAAGTCGAACCAGGCGAGTATCCACTTCATCCTTTGGCGAACCGGCGTAGCGATCATGAATTCCAACTTCCAAGGGCAGATCGCTCTGAAGCAACCTCAGCACGTCGAGTCCGCGGCGACCGCGTTGCCGTCGTAACGGATCGTGGCTGTCGGCGATGAATTGAAGCTCTTCCAAGCAAAAACTAGGGATGTACAACTGTCCTTCTAGGAATCCAGCCCGCCAGATGTCATAAATCCGCCCATCAATGATCACGTTGGTATCAAGGATTTTCAAGCCCCGTCTTCGGCCACGAGCATGACCTCGATACCACGGCAGAATGTCCGACATCGTATTCAAAACATAAACCGTGCCCGTGGAAAACCCGGCGATGACCAACATCATGGTCGCCATCAACAATACGATGTTTTGGTTAACCATTGCGTAGACCAAAAAGATAAAGGGTACCGAAGCGATGAGCCCAAGAAAAACGCCCACGAAAAACGTAACTTTATCGGGCGTTGAGAGATCCTCCCAGTTGTTACCCACCCTCCGCCCAAGCGTAATAAACAAGTTTGCGATGCTTACTCCGGCGAGAAAGCCGATTGCGCCGAAGGCAAATTGTGCGAACCCTGCAGCAACATCTCGATCTGAGGCGAGCATCTGAATATTCGCAACGAGCTTATTAAGCGTGGGACCCGAGGAGCTAAAAAACATGTATGCGCCCAGGCATCCGAAAAGCACGATTAAAACAAGCCGGCCATACTGGATCGGTGGGTGCTCAATTGGGGGCTCCCCCGCATACGCGGTAACTACCGAGTCTGCTGAAGGCGACTCCTCGTCAACATGCGACTTCGCGAGTCTAACCGAAAGAGGCTGATCATGGCCGTCGTTTAACATCAATAACCTCCATCGTTACGTTGCCCAAGAACGTGAAAGTGAACGCATCTTCCACACTTCCTTGCGCAAGTTTGATATGACCCATACCTACCGAGTTTGGACGAGTTGAATCAACGCCGAACCACTTTTTGCCGTCCCAAGCCTCAACCCAGGCGTGATAATAGTATTGCCCATCTTGATAAACCAAGCCCGCGGCGACCCGGCTCGGAATCGCAACCGCTCGCATCAAAGTCGCGGTCAGGATCGCGTAATCACGGCATACGCCTTCCTTTGTTTTCAGGACTTCTCGTGCATCGCGAATTATTCCGATCCCAGCATTGGGGGTCATTATCTTCAGGACGTATTGCCGGACCCGTTCGGATGCACCCACAACAGTCTTATCCTTTCCGATGATCGCTTTAGCCAGCTTGATCATGTTGGCATCGTCACTGGGAATATTGAGACTCGGCTTCGCCCACTTCGGGACCGCTTTGAATGCGTAAGCAATCGTGGCCTTTCCATTTGCCATCTCCGGTTTCAAAACTATTCGCCAGGAGCGGCCGTGCTCGGTAACAGTCTGACGATGATCGGAGGGGAGGCGAGAAAGATCCTTGCCTGAAACTCTCAGCGTTAGGCTTGAAAGCGACTGGACATCTCCAAGAGATTTATCTGGACGGATCGCGTTCGAAAAGCCGATATCGGTCGTCCCGGAAGCCTTTGGAACCTCCGCTTTAGCCTCCGCTTCGGTCATCGGGATCATCTCTAGCCCCATTGGACCCTCGAATTTAAGCATGTCGCCCTTAGGGCCAAAGTAGGCGGTCATAGTCGAGCGGGGTTCGCTCAGTTCCACCGCGCTCGCTGAAATTGACTTGCCGAAAAGCGTTGTGGTCTTGAGACCGAGCAACTTAATCTCGTTCTTAACCAATGACACGGTCATCGGGTCGAGCACATAGAAGGATCGTTTCGACCCAACCGCTGCACCAGCCGCCCAAACCATGTTGATCGCATCATCTACAACTTCTCCATCTTTGGGGAGAGTGAGAGTCTTCTTCGATTTGCTTCCCGCGTTGTCAATTTGCACCTCGATGACATCCGCTTTGAAGTCTGCGATTACGCTCTGAACCCTACCCGCGCTCGCCATCTTCGACTCGATTCGTCTGGGTTTTTGCTTTGCACTCCAAGATCTGGTCCAGATTTCGATTTTCATATCAGTTCCAAGCAGGGCCATCTTCATCACTGAATAGGAGTCCGCCCGGGTATCGCCGCCATAAGCCGCGTCCGGTATAGATTCAGACGAAGAATAGCCAATCTTCTGGGAGTTCATGAAGACGCCCAGATACTCTGCCTGGGCAAAACTTTCACTAGCAACTGCGATAAAAAACAGACAAAAAAAGCGACGCATTAGAAACTTACTTTAGTGTAACGCAAGAACGGTGTCCAAGAGTTCAATTTATGGGGCGATTAGCCCAGATTCATTCCTGCTTTTGAAAACTTGACTTCAGCAACCGTCCATCCAAGCCTCTGTTCAAGCAAAAATGTCCCGCCTAGGCCCTTAGCGAGATTTTCTACGATTTGTAGTCCGAGATTGCTTTCCTTCGCAACGTCAAAGGTCTCGGAGAGCCGATCTCCATTATTCGAGACCCACAGCCCAATTTCGCCAGAGTTATCCTCGACTGTGACATGAATATCCCCCTCCAAAGTCTGCTCAAACCCGTGCTCAACCGCATTCTGAATCAGCTCATTCAGAACAAGCGCAACCTGCGTCGCTTGGTTCATGTTGAGCCGAATGTCATCACCCTTGACCTCAAATTGCAGCTTGTGCGTCGGCCGAATCAGAGATTGAATTTGGTGCTGAGCCAACATTTCCGCAATTGAGCGAATGCTCACGTGATCCAGATCTTCGCGGCTCAGCAAGTCGTGCACCGTAGAAATTGCAAGAATACGGCTAAGAACGTCGTTTAGGGCCTCGTCCAGCGACTTGTAGGGCGCTTGCCTTAGCTGAAGCCTTAAGAGTGCGGCCACCTGCTGCAAGCTATTCTTAACCCGATGGTGCATCTCTTGCATCAACGTGGTCCGTACTTGCAACTTGGCATGCTCGATACTGACGGCGGCCTGCTTGGCGAGGGTCTCTAGAGCCTGAATCTCCTCTGCACCAAAGCTCCTGATCTCTGAAGTGTAACAACTCAATACTCCAACCGCCCGACCATATAAAGTTAGCGGAACACAAATCATCGAGTGCATGCCTTGCTCAACGGCCAGATCGTGCCCGATGTAATCGGCATCGGCCTGAACGTCCTCAATGACAATGGGGCGACCCTCTTCGATTGCCCGCCCCGCGATAGACTCACCAAGTTTGATCGCCCGCTTTCTCGCATATGCTTTCGCCGGGGCTTGAGTTGCTCGCAGCACCAGTTCGCCGTGCGTTTCATCCAGGAGCCTTACCGTGCAGACGAGGTAGTTGAACTGTTGCGCTGTGAGATTCACCAAGAGTTGTAATATTTCTTCGATGTAAGGGCTTTGGGCGATCGTGGTTGAAACCTCGCTAAGCGCGCCGACCCGGCTCGCGCCTAGTCCAGCCTCATGCCCCCTCATAAAGGCTTGCAGACAAAGCCCGGCCGAGTCCATGATCAGGGATATCTTTTTTCGATCATCGGTTCCCAACTGCCATGTAGAGTCCTTACGCAAAAGGCAAACGCCCAGCCTTTCCGGAACGCGAAGCACCGCGAGCCCCTCGGTTTGAGAATCGTCCAATCCGGGATAGCGAGCGTAAAGGGCATCCTTTTCGGCAGCAGAAGCCAAGAAAACAGGCTCTCCCGTTGTGTAAACCTTGCCGCTGATGCCAATCGCTTGGCTAATCCGGACGCGATTGTTGTATTCGGGAGAATGGGTACTCGCTCGCAGAACGAGTTGTTCGCCCTGAGGACTCAAAAGGTCGCAACCGTCCGCCCCCGAAAGCCCCATGATCGCCTGGGCAAGTTCGGCGTAAAGCTCATCTTCGCTGTGAACTCTAGCCGCACATTCAAACAATACATCGTTGGCGCTCACTTGAGTTGATTTTATCATGTTCCTAAACGTCCTCCGTCTGAGGTCGCTTCCACACCATGACTACGAAATAGGGCGCGCGGGCGTAGTTCTGCGCTTCAAAATCTGAAACTCCCATTGCTGGTGGCTGATCGTAAGCCACGAGTTGGAGCTCCTCACCCAAAAAGGCGGCCATGTACGCCGAGAGAGGCCGGTGCCAGTTGCAGATTTTGATTCCTCGCCAACTGACCCAGTGCGCCTGCTCCACCATGTAGTTATCCATGGCAAAGTGAATCTTCTTTCCATCAGAATCCTTCACCCACGGATTCGGTAAGGAGGTTGCAAAGTCGTTGAGATTGGCAACAATAAAAAGTCCGCCCGGTTTTAGAACTCGCGCGGACTCGCGAATAGCAGCCCGGAAGTCGGGGATATCAAGGAGGGTTAGGTAGCTCAGAACGATATCAAAGCTCTGCGATTGACAGGGGAGCTTTTCTCCATTGCCTCTGATGACTCTAAGGTTTGGCTGCACTGACTTAGTGTGTTGAACCAGAGCGAGGGTCGGATCAATACCGACCACGTCGTATCCCATGCGGGCAAGCTTTCGGCAGTATCGCCCCTCTCCACATCCTAAATCTAGCACCCGACCCAGTGGAAGCTTGGTAAACAGGGGCTCCAGGTAAGGATCAAGAACATGGCGGCGACTCCAATCGCCATCGTCACCCATATCATCAATCCAAGCCTGAGCAGATTCGTCCCAACCATTCATGAGGATTTGATGTTGATGTCGCGCTGAGGATAGGGAACCTTGATTTCATTTTCGCGAAACACTTTCAGAATTTCGAAATTTAGATCGCTGCTGAACCGGCGATGCAGATAGGTTTTCGAACTCGTCCAAACGCTCAGCGTGAACTCGAGCCGAGAGTCGCCGAATTTGGCCAATCGCGCATCAGGAGCGGGTTCTTGCAAAACATCTTCATTTCGAATGGCGGCTTCGAGCAGGAGTTGCCGTACGAGCTGAACATCGCTATCATAGTGAACACCAACCGTAAGCGTTATACAGCGGCTCGGATTCGTCAATGTCCAGTTGATGAGTTGGTTTTGAACAATCTGAGAATTGGGCAGAACTACGCTTGCACCATCTACTGATAGGATGATGGTTGAGAACGCGCCAATGCGCTCAACATCTCCCTCAATTTCGCCGAGCTGAACTCGATCACCTAATCTGAGCGGTCTGGTGATTAGGATGATTAACCCGCTCACCATGTTTTTGGCAAACTCCTGAAGGCCGAGCCCGATTCCCAACCCCAAGCCGCCGCTCAAAACCGCAAGCCCAGTCGGATTAATCCCCGCATCGTAAATGATTAAGTAGATTCCGACGACAATGATGGTGTAGCTGGTTAGGGTGGCAACCGTGTTCGCCATTCCGGCGTCTTCAGAATGCACCTCCAGACGCATGCGCATAAACCGCCTTACAAGTCGGGCGAGCACTATAACGAAAATGGGTAATAAAATCAGCTTGATGATGCCGATCGGCGTAACTACGCCCAAATCGAATTCGACAAGAGGGTCGTCGAGCCAGTTAATGATCCTCCAGAACGCCTGCACGCCCATCATTTAACCTCTTCTTAGCCGCGATTGATGTCAGAATTGAAAACCATGACTGCTAGCGAACTTATTCAACTCCAACTTGCCGACAGCGGCTTCCAACTGAACGCCGTTCTTTCCGGCCTTTCCGAGGAAGATGCCGATCAAAAGGCTCTCGATTTCGCCATGAGCGCGCGCGAATCACTCGTGCATTTGAGCGAGTGCTGTGTGGCATTTAACGAAAGCTGCGAGGACATCGAGCACAACTGGGGAACGTACACGTCTTCGGCGGCGACTCTGGCTGATGTGATGACAGAGTTTTCCGCCCTACGAGCCGAAGCCGTTTCGCGCGTTTCAGAAGACGAGAAGGTGATCAAGGCCGCATCGGCTTATCTAATCCTGCACGAAACGTATCACGTCGGCCAGCTTGTGCATTTGCGGTTGAAAATGAATCCCGAGTGGAATGCTTACTCTATCTATAATCACTAAGCCGACTCGTTAATGAGGGTTCACATTTATCTCTTAACTGCCTGAATACTTGTGATCGTAGTGAACAGGGTTCTCTAAGCTCTGGCTGCCCGCCAAGGATTCGAACCTCGATTAACTGAGTCAGAGTCAGTCGTCCTGCCGTTAGACGAGCGGGCATCGCCGGATGGTCAGTTTACCCGCGAGTAGTAGCATGGTCCGGGGAGGCCTCATGGGTGAGGCGGGATCTTTCCGCGGTTCCCCGGAAAATATTTATAATCAGCGTTAATGTAGTTCTGATAAGGTTGCTTGGCTTGTTTGAGAAGCGATTCGGGAAGCTCCGCGTAGCTTAAATCTTTATCGCCAGTGATGAAAACGTCACGCAAATAACCCCATCCACCTTGGTTAAGCGGCTGAGAAGCTAGCGCTGGCGTCATCATAATGAACTCTAGATTTGCCATTCGGTAGGATTTGTACCTATTCTTGCTCTGGATCAATTGCCCGCCCTGCAGGAACGCATGGTTGCCCTTTTCGTCACTAGCATAGACCACGTCTGACTTGTGCTTGGTGACCAGCATTTGAAGATCGGCAAAATTAAACCGCATCAATGCCTCCGTAATCTCTTGCTGCTCGATTTGGGTTGTGCCCGATTGGAAGTAGATCCCATACGCGTTGTTCAAGAGCTGCGTAAGAACCAGATTCTCTAACTTCGGAGTCCAACTCCGGCTGGGAATATTGATCGCGGTGCCCCCAGAGAGTTGGGCGACCCCTAGCGAGCGGTAGGCCTCAATCGAAACCCGCGTGGCCGATCGTATCTGTTCAATTGTTTCCGGACTTACCATCGAAATCACCGCTTCCCCAACCCCCAAATAAATGTGTTGGGCAGGTAAACGTACCGTGCTAGCGTAGTCAATAATCTCTGATAAGCGAGCAAATCCGCGCTCGTTTAGCGCTCCCATTACTTTCGCAAGGGCGCCTCTGTCTGTTTCCTCGGCTCCGATTGAGTCGCTCGCGCGAACGGACATGACGTCGCCGTCAACACGAATGCTCCCACCGACCAGAGAAAGGAAGCTGGGATAATATCTGACTTTACCGTTGATGCCAAGTGCAGCCAAGTATTGGAAAGTCGAGTCAGGCGGGGCCGCGATTAGTTGCTTTTGAGATTTCGTCGCGACTCCCAAAAGTACATCGGAGACATGAAAGCTCAGCGGCTCATGTTTTACGGGATCAATGATAATCTCCCGGACTTCTTTGGTCATCGCCGGTCCACTCCAGTTTGCGGTCGGATATTCTTCGCGCGATCCCCCGACCGCGCCTACTGCCTTAACAAGCTTCATGGATTCAGGCGATAGGGTGATAAGCTCAGATCCAGCTACATCGGGAGAATTCGGCTGAATACTGACGCCAACACTTTGCTGATCTAAAATTTCGCCAAGTTCACTAACAACGAATAACTCAATCGTGAGGTAGCTCAAATGCTGATTTCTGATCCTGATCAAGAACTTGGAAAAAGGCGCTTGAGCCTTGGCACCTGGAGAAGAGTATCCCGAGTTGCCGATGTAGTACTTATAAAGATCGCTAGGCGGGAGCTGCTTGACGGCGCTTGCCAGCTTCCGCTGCGCGCCAAGATACTCTGCTATCGCGCTGGGGGGATAGGGCAAGGCCCGTTGGTAGCGATTCGGCAAGCTGGAAAAAACGAGGCACTCATTGAGCCCGATTGAGGCATAGGTCTTCGCTGGAATTCGCCTCAGGGCTTCGATCAACAAGAATGAGCTGGGCGGGCGATGATTTCCAACTCGAATTGCCACTTGGCTGCTACCAACCGGGTTATCTTGATGTTGACGACGCTCGGCTATTGCGGAAGCAACGTATCCCTTAACAGCTTTGTCACTAAAATCTAAACCCCGACCGAGGCTGACCGCATTGCTTTGAAGTTGCTTTTCAATGGCTTTTGTGCGCATCGCCATGGAATCTGAGTTCAGTCGGTTTGCCCAATCCGCCGGCCGCACTAAAACTGACCAATCGCCTTGTTGCTCCCAGTGGGAATAGGTCACGCGCGCGAGCTCATCAAGGAACCGCCTGGTCGGCATGTTGTCAACTTTCAAAACAACCGGGCGCACGCCCACGGTGCTCGCCTTAACCTTGATGCCGGTTTCTTTGACAAAGTCCTCAAGGACCAGACTGATGGCCTTGGCCCTGCAAGTGTAAGTGAAAGTCGGCTGAGTTTGGCTCAATCCGAAAGTGCAAACCGATAAGACTCCAAGTAGCATACATTGCCCCCAACAGAATTGGGACGTTTCGGGCTAACAAATCGTTACGCTTTGCGGCGGTTAGATTGATAAAAGCAGTTTGGTTGAAGCTTTCCCCAAATGCCTGAAAATGATGCTGACCCAAAATAGCCTTGAAATGGCCAAAAATAGGGTATTCTAGGCGTTGCGATGCTACGCGTCGCCCCCCTACTATGCTTCCTTCACCCGATATCCTTAATGAGTATCCTTACGGCCGATTTGTGCTCTCAAATCTCGCTGCAAAACGTGCGCGACAACTTCGTGAGGGTGCGATGCCTTTGGTTCAGATTGATTCCCATCATCCGCTCACTATCGCCTTGGCCGAAATTGCGGCGGGCAAGATTAAGCCGATTATCTCCGCTGCCATCGTTAACGAGTTTGATACCAACGAAATGACGCTCTTGACAGATGATACGGTTCCGGCTGAGCTCGGAATGCTCCTTCCCGCTCTGGATGAAACTGAAGTTGCGCTTGTTCAAGAAATTCTCGCTGAGCACGGTGATGATCACGATGATCATCATGACGCCCACCCTGCTGAGAAAATTATGTCACTCACCGATTTAGTTGATGGTCATGATGATGAGGAAGAGGAAGTTGCGCCAGTCGCTTCTGAGGACGATACGCTTTCCCTTTCCGACATCGCTGAGCAAGAATCGGCCGACGAAGAAGAAGCTGAAGTTTAAGCGCACGGGGCTGAAATGGCGACCGACCTTTACGAAATCTTAGGGGTGAGCCGAACGGCATCTCCGGACGAAATTAAGTCCGCCTATCGTAAACTGGCGCGCCAATTTCACCCCGACGTGAACCCCGATAACCCCGGGGCAGAGGAGAAGTTCAAGGAAATTGGATCTGCCTATGCGGTGCTATCCGACCCCGATAAGCGCGCTCAATATGATCGCTTTGGCACCACGGAAGACATGCCTCAGGATTTCTTCCAAGGTGGCGGTGCCGGCTTTGGAGACATCTTTGATATGTTCTTTGGCGGCGCAAATGGCGACCGCGGCTCGCGAAGGCAAGGATGGAACGGCGGTGACATTGAAACCTACGTCAATGTTTCGCTTGAAGACCTGCTGGAAGGCGCGGACCGCGAAGTTAAGATTCGCAGAAATGTCGTTTGCGAAGGCTGTTCAGGGACCGGCGGAGAAGGCGGGGCTAAAGCAGAAACGTGTAGGGAATGCAAAGGCCAGGGCTCTACTTGGCGCGTTGTCAGCACTTTTCTGGGGCAGGTTCGAACTCAGTCGCCATGCGGCGTTTGCGGTGGCACGGGCGAAACCATCAAAACGCCTTGCTCACGATGCCGTGGCAAGAAGCAAGTAGTTACCGATGTAACGATGTCGGTGCGGGTGCCAGCAGGGGTTGACAATGGCGCAACGATCCAAATGACGGGCAAGGGTCACGAGGGATTGGGCGGCGGCCACCCCGGAGATCTTTACGTCGGGATCGCAGTTACCGCCGATAAGCGTTTCGAACGTGAAGGCAAAAACCTGTATACATCTGCTGAAGTTACGTTCGCCCAAGCAACGATCGGCGACACGGTTGTGATTGAAGGAATAGATGGCGACTATGACTTGGAGATACCGCAAGGAACTCAACCGGGCGAGATTCTCGCTGTTCGGGGGGCCGGCTTACCGCCATTGCACGGCGGAAAGCGCGGAGACATCTTTGCTCAGATCAAGGTCCGAGTCCCGAAAAAACTTAGCGAGGGCCAAAAGGTCGCCGTGATTGAGTTGGCGCAGGCCTTTGATGAAGCTATCCCCAAGGGAACCGAAAGTGGCGGCCTGCTCGGCGGGTTCTTTAAGAAGAAGAAATGAGGGAAATCTCGGATAGTTTTGGGTTCGGTGGTTTGGGCTTGCGCATTTGCGTAGATATGGCGAGCCGGCTTTGAGTAACTGGATTGAGATCAAAGCGGTGTTCTCGATGGCCCCGGCCGATTGGTCGCTCTATGTGGATGCTTTTGATCGCTTCGGCTGCCCTGGTTCACTTCAGACGGACACCCCGCCGACCTTGAGTGCCTACCTGATCGAAGTTGAAGGCTCAGCAGCGCGGGCAGAGATGCTTGCGAGTGAGCTGAGAGGCTTGGGGGCAAACGACGTTAAAATCCAAACCGTCCCCGACGAAGATTGGTCGGAGATGTGGAAGATACACTTCAAATCCCGAAAAGTCGGTGCCCGCGTAACGATCCGGCCAACATGGGAGGACCCCGGAGCCATCGCAGAAGATGAAGTTGAAATCGTTCTAGACCCGGGGCAAGCATTCGGTACCGGAGACCATCCCACAACAAGACTTTGCCTTGAGTTAATGCAAGAGCTGCCCCTTGAGGGCGCAACAGTTTACGACTTAGGTTGCGGTTCGGGCATCCTTGCTATCGCCGCATGCAAGCTGGGCGCAAAGACAGTGACGGCGAGCGATATTGATGGAACGAGCGTGGTCGTGAGCCGGCAAAATGCGATTTTGAACCAAGTTCCCTATGAAGCCACCGAGGGCGCAGGTTTCTTGGAATCTGGACCCTTCGATATCGTGATCAGCAACATCATTAGCGCAACCCTTATTGGCCTCGCGCCCGATGCGCTTGCGCATGTGAAGCATGGTGGTTACTGGCTGGTGAGTGGAATCATCGAAGGCAACTGGCCGGACGTGCGAGCCGCAGCGTTGAATGCTGGCTTTAGCTTGAAAAGGGAGCTGAAGGAGGACGAATGGATCGGAGCAGTTTTCTGCCACTAAGGGCTCTCCCCCGAGTTTTTCTGCTTGGATTAGAACCAGATCAAGAGTCGTACAGACTCCCTAGGGATGAGCTTGATAAGTTCGTGAAGGTTCTTCGGCTCAAGGATGGCGATCAGATCGGGGTTTTGCCAAATGATGGGACCCTGATTAGATGTGAACTGCGAGAAGGTTCTGCTTGGCCAATTGAGACAGTGCACATCCACACCGAGCGCTCTCATCGCGTCATTTTGGCTCAAGCGTTCCCGAAAACGGATCGCGCCGACACCCTCTTGCGAATGGCAACTGAGCTCGGTGTTGCCGGGTTTCTCCTTTTCCCCGGGGATCGCAGTATCGTGAAATGGGAAGAGGACAAGTTGGTGGAGAAGGCAAGGCGGTTCAATGCGATCATCCGCGAGTCCGCTGAGCAGTCATTTCGAAGCACCTTGCCTACGTTGAACTTTTCTACTTCCCTGCCGGCGGTTTTGGCAAGCTATCCAAACGCCATGGTCCTGTCGGAATCAGAATCCGCAACGGGCAAACTCGCAAAAACCGAGAACGAGACGGTTTTGGTTGTTGGCCCCGAGGGCGGCTGGTCTCCCCGTGAAACAGCCTCAATCGGCGACCGAGGTGTGTCGCTTGGTCCCCTTGTTTTAAGAACTGATACTGCTGGTCCCGCGGCCATCGCCGCTTTACTTCTCAGTCCTTAGATGCTGAGATCGCCACGACCTTGTATCGTTGGGCCCCCGCGGGGGCTTCGACAACAATCTCGTCGCCAACGCCTTTGCCCATAACGGCCACACCCAGGGGCGAACTTATCGAAATCATGTCGTTAGCCGGATCGGCCTCGAACGAACTGACCAGAGTGATATCAAGTTCCTCGTTAAACTCCAAGTCTAGGAGTTTCACTCCGCTGCCGAGCCCGGCACTCTCATCGTTGTCTGACCCCTCAACTATTTTTGCTAGTTGGAGAAGTTTCTCGAGTTCCTTAAGCCGACTATCTAACCGTTGTTGGTTCAGTTTGGCTTCGTGGTAGGCAGAATTCTCGCGCAGATCGCCGTGGCTTTTAGCCTCCCGAATCGCGTCGGCAACCTCAGCCCGAACTGGCCCTTTCAAACGAGTTAGTTCAGCTTCAAGTCGCTCATAAGCTTGGCGGGTCAAAACGTGTTCGGACATAGAGCTTCTATTTTAGCAGTTTCGAGACCGCTGAACTTGCCGTGGAACAATCCTGAAAGCACTGCCGTCGGAGGACTAGGCAGTCGTGCCAAAAATGAGAACCAGCATAAGACTGGGCATGGGGGAACAATGACAACCATAGCATTGATGTTCGCGTTCAGCGCACAAACAAACACAACAATGGCAACGAGCTTGGAGCGCGACGCGTTTTCACAGGCCCTGACTTTTTCTATACCGAAACTGGGAAGCACAACCTTGTACTTACCCTCTGATATTCGCCATGGAGACACCATCACTGGCACCGTGATTACATTTCCGGAAGGCAGGAATGCAGCCGCGAAAGCTAAGAACGAAGATACACTTTCGGGCTACGTGATCGAAATCGAGGGCAAGAAGTCGAACGCAAATGGAGTTTTGCGCTTTATGATTTCGGCCCCTTCGCCTCTCAGAATGAATGTTCTAGATAAGAGCGGGAAGGTCGTTGCATCCCAAGAACTTGAGTGCCTGCCCACAATCGAAAACCCTTGGCATAGTTTCGATATTCCTCGAATTGGCCAAGCCGGTCGTCCGATCGAGATCAATGGGCAATTCGATGGAGATATTGCAAACACGCAATGTTCATTGGGTGGCCAAAGAGCAGCGGTCCTCGCGGAATCGCCGCGCGGTTGCATCGTTATGGTGCCGCCTAACGTGAGTGCCGGTCAGATGACGATTTTGGAGAACGGAAAGAGCTTTAGCGCGCCGTTCAATAGTCTTAGCGTTCAACTTAGTGCGCCGAAGACAACTCTTCTCAAAGGGGAACAGACTACGGTACAAGCCACCGTTTCGGGCTTTGAGGGACTAGATCGCGAAGCATTTCCGATCCCGTTTGAACTAACAAATCAGTCTCCCGGAATCATCAGAATTCAGGGGTTCCAGGGTACGAGCAAGTGTTTTTCGATCACCCCAGAAATGGTGAAAGGAAATGTTTGGACGACGAGCATGGGGGTTACGGCTATCAACGCCGGCGGCTTCGGTATTCGTGGCGTCCTATTTGCTGTAGGCATTCACGCCCTAAAGAAGAATCTGGATAAGGCCGGATTCATCGCCTTGCTTGATGCCTTTATCGCGGCCGCCGAGGCTGAAGTGGCTCAAATCAATAAAGAAGAGGCGGATGCGACGGCGGCGGGCAAAAAGTGGCCAAACAGCCCCGAGGAAACGGGTCGCAAGATGCGACGCGACATTCTCAAGTCATTCATCGAGAAGATGAAGCTAGCTCGCGACCTCGCGGGCGATGATCTTGGAATTGCTAAGGTCGTTGCCGATAAGGCTCTTGCCGACAAGACAGTGCTCGAAGTTGGGGCAGAGTTGATTGGCCTGGCGGCCGAGTTGCTTGGCTACACCGACCTCCCTATGCCGGGGCTTGGCACGGTTCTTAAGGGAGCCAAAGTGCTGACCAAGAGCGCGAAGATCATTGACTTGATTGAGAAGGCGGAGAAGGCACTCGAAGCGTATGAAAAAGCAAGCGACCTAAAAGACAAAGCCGAGAAGCTGAAAGACCTTAGAGACGCTCTTGATAAGGCTAAGAAGGGGATGGACGAAGGGGACTAAGCACTACAGCGGAACTCAGACAGTCCGAGAGTCTTGAGGGCGCGGAAGCTCCCGCCCTCATTCCTTTATCCACCACCTTGGGGGGCGCGATTTGATTGCAAGATAGACACGTATCCCTTACGTGCTTCGGCGGCGAGATCAGGGCCAAGGATTTGCTTTAGCAACATTCGAACCGAGGCACCCCGGGCATCCACTCTAATCGCGCGGCCCAAGCTTACGCCCGGCTCCGCCTCAATCGAGAAGTTTCCTATGCGGGTCAGCCGACAAAGAGCACTGAACCGAGTCTCGCCAGTGACTCGAAAGAGTGGAACAACTTGCTCTAGATCGGGCAAAACTCCTGCTTGCTTGAAAATGTTGACGATGCCTCCTTCTATTGTGAACGTCGCTCCCAAGGGCGCGAGCAATTGGCTTAGTGTTTGAAACGCCAAGGCACTTTTTGCATCAATAGACACGACGCCCTGCACATCGGTGGCAACCGTGTAGGACATGTTCAGCTGTTTCGCCCAGATCGAGAGTAGATCGCGAATGTCACAGTTCTCGTATCTCAACGTCACCAACTCTGAGGGCAGATAAGGTATGGCGGGGACCACGTAACTGAACAGCCTTGCCGCGCAAACATCCGATCAAGAACAATGTTCAACGAAGTGTTTATGAATGTCCCCGAAACCCTCTTATCGGTCATCTTGCTGGTAAACGCAACCCTGCTAGAACTTTGGCGCGCGAAGTCTCTGACCACTAATCGAACCGGCGTCTTGTTGGCACAGACGTCAACCTTCGGCTCCGCGTAAATCCGAAGAAGGTGCTGGCTTGGATCGGTAACATACGTGATGCTGCTGGAAACATCTTCTTGTGTTTGGGCTAGAATGCACAGAACAGGAAAGAACAACATATCCTCAGATTAAACGGGTCACTATCTCTGGAGGTTCGCCTATCCTCAACGTTGACTTATCTTGCGAATCTTGATCAGAAACCTCACGCCTACCGACGTCGGGAAACCTGTTAAACAACAGGTGCAGTTTCAACCGAGCCACCTTTGACCAATCGGCCAGGGCCGTGAGCCTCTACCGTGAGTTTAGAAGAGTCGTACTGCGGCCTCAGTGCCTATCTGAGTCAAGTCCCTTCCCCATTGCTCATGTTCGGCCCTCAACGATTGTTTCACGCCAACAACTTCGTCGCCACAACCCCCGCCGTATCCGTGAGCCTAAAATCCCGACCCTGGTGGCGATAAGTCAGCCTGGTGTGATCAAAGCCCATCAAATGTAGCAGCGTCGCGTGTAAGTCGTTTACGTGCATGGGGTCTTGGGCGACGTTGTAGCCGAGGTCATCGGTTACGCCGTAAGCAACGCCGGGTTTGATGCCGCCACCTGCCATCCACATCGAAAAGGCTTGGGGGTGGTGGTCGCGGCCTAGGTACGTAGAGCCTCCCCGGGCTTCGTTCATCGGCGTTCGGCCAAACTCGCCACCCCAAACAACGATGGTTTCGTCGAGCAAGCCCCGTTGTTTGAGGTCTTTCACGAGGGCGGCGGCGGCTTGGTCGGTTTCGCGGCAAAGGGCGGGAAGGCGGTTCTTAATATCGTCGCCGGGACTTGTGCCGTGATTGTCCCAGCCTCGATGATACAATTGCACGAACCGAACGCCTCGCTCAACCAATCTCCGCGCCAAGAGGCAATTATTTCCGAAGCTTGCCTTGCCCTTTTCCGCTCCGTACATGTCAAGGGTAGCTTGTGATTCTTTCGAGATATCCGTTAACTCGGGGACGCTGGACTGCATGCGGTAGGCAAGCTCATATTGTGCAATTCGGGTTTCAATTTCGGGGTCAAGGACTTGCTTGAATTTCATCTGGTTGAGATCGCGCAAAGCGTCCAAGGTATCTCGACGGACTTCGCGAGAAACCCCGTCAGGATCAGACACAAACAGAACCGGCTCGCCGTTTGACCGGAATTCAACGCCTTGATAAAGCGAAGGAATGAACCCGCTGGACCAGCAAGCTTTGCCCCCATCGGGGTTGTTTTCGCCAGAGATAAGCACGACGAAGCCAGGTAAATCTTGATTCTCAGAACCAAGCCCATAGGTCATCCAAGAACCCAAACTCGGTCGGCCGGGCACCTGAAAGCCGGTGTTCATAAAAAGTTGAGCGGGAGCATGATTGAACTGATCCGTGCTCATCGAGCGGATAACGGAAACATCGTCCGCAATCTCTTTGAAGTGAGGCAGGAGTTCGCTCACCCATTGCCCGCTCTTACCCGCCTGCTCGAACTTATAAGGTGATCCCAAAAGTTTCGGGGTTCCTCGAATAAAGGCGAACCGCTCCCCTTTCATTAACTCCTCGGGGCATGGCTGCCCGTCGAATTTTTGGAGCATTGGCTTGGGATCGAAAAGGTCTACCTGAGAGGGTGCGCCCGCCATGAAGAGGTAAATGATATTCTTTGCTTTCGCTTTGAAATGGGGCAGCTTCGGAGCCATCGGGCCTGGCTTCTGCTTGCCTTGAGGCATTGGCATCATAGAGGCAAGGGCGATGCCACCGATGCCATAGCCGATCTCCTTGAAGAACGTTCGGCGAGTGAGTTGGGTTAAATCTTCCATGGTTATTCTTTCGTGATCGTCTCGTCGAGGTTGAGAAGCACATTGGCGATCATCGTCCAGGTCGCCGCCTCCGGGGTCTTGCCTAACTTTTCTGCACCGGGTTTGTCCAGCTTGTACTTGGCAAGAAGCTGCCCTTGTAGCCGAACCAAACGAGCAAGTTCATCGGTCGTGGGTATTCGAGCGGTGCAAGCTCTAAAACCGTAGGCGATTCCCTTTGCTGCCATCTTCAAACCCAGCGCTCGCGCGGCGTCCATCGCCATGGGGTCGTTAAGTTGAACCAGGGCTTGCAATGGCGTGTTCGTACGCGACCGTCGCGAAAGGCACTGTTCGCGGCTCCCGGCGTCCATCGTGATAAAGGCAGGGTAGGAAGACGTTCGCTTCCAGAAGGTGTAAAGTCCTCGCCGGTATCTGATCGGAGCGGGCATGTCAGTCCAAGCTTCACCGCTGTAAGGGCTGTTCCAGACTCCAGCTGGCTGGTACGGCATCACGCTTTGCCCCCCGATTTCCGCATTTAAGAGTCCGCTGATTCTCAGGGAATTATCGCGCACCAACTCGGC
>JANNCV010000021.1:0-63011 GCA_031386985.1 Armatimonadota bacterium | reverse complement strand
AGTCAGTGTTGTTTGGCGATTGAGTCGCGCCAACGCGTCGGAACTTGCCGTGCGTGTCGGTGTGCGACCAGTTCTGGCCACGGCTGTACATCCAGTAGGATGCGGAGCTTGATGGGTAGCCAAACGTTACATACATGAAGCCTTGACCACCGTTACCAACTACGCAAGCGCCGCTGGTAAGAGGTTGATAGGTGCAAGGGCTGTTAGCAACTGTGCAAGAAAGAGCTGGGTTAGCAAATGTAACACCAACGCCAGCGGCGAAGCCGTTAGCACCTGAAAGCAGAATCTGCTTTGCACTCTCAGCAACAGCCGTCGAAGGGAACGACGTCAAAAAGCCATTGAATGCGTAGGTAGTGTTGTATTTCTTCTTGTTGTTGGCTGTATCCAATACGCCCGTGATCTGAGAGCTATGGAAGCCATCCTTGATCGGAGCGGAAGGAGCGGCAACCATATCCCAGTTCTTTACGTAGGGCTGCATCGTGTTCATGTACATGTCACGCGAATACAGACCACGGTTCGGGTTACCACCCGTTCCGGGCATAGCCCAGTCCCAAGGAGCGAACTTCATGAAGTTGTGGCCCCAGATACCAGTCAGGTCTTGACCAGCTTGCTGTGGGTATAGGTCATCGGAATCGCTCATGTAGATCGCGGTTGCGGTACCGAGCTGCTTCACGTTGGAAAGGTCTTGGGTCTTCTTAGCAGCTTCTTTAGCCTGTGCGAAAACAGGGAAAAGGATCGCAGCCAGAATCGCGATGATAGCGATTACGACCAATAGTTCAATAAGAGTAAATGCACGTTTCATTTTAAGTGTGCCTCCATTTTTAACGATTTCAAAGTTGAAGCCCATTTGGGCATCACGCATTTATTATAGAGGAAAATTTCGAAAATGCAGCACTTTTTTGAAAAAAAGTTCCCACACCGTGAACTTTTTTAGATTTGGCCGCAATTGCTAGGTTAGGCGCTATCTTCCCGAAACATTTTCAGTGCCGGTTTTGCCCTCAAAACTCTCGCCCGCATGGGGCATGGAGACGTCTTCAACCGCGGGGCCGCGGTCACCTTCGGCAAACCACACATCTTCGCCGCCCAAGGGATACTCCTTTCGGAGGGGGAAACCTACCCAATCATCGGGCAAGAGGAATCGCTTTGTATGCTCATTTCCCTCGAAAACTACGCCGTACATATCGGCAATCTCCCGCTCGGGATACTCAGCCCCAAGGAAGATATTCATAACGGTCGGAATCTTTTCGCCATCATTGACGCCAACTTTTACGAAAATTCGTGAGAAATGGCGGAGCGACATCAAGTTGTAAATCACTTCGAAGCGCTCGGTGAAATCGCGCTCATGTTTCCATTGGCTGTAATCTGCGCCGACGCACTCGCTGAAATAGCTGTAATCTAGTCGCGGGTCGTTCTTCAAAAACTCGAGAACGCCAGTAAGACAATCTTTGGTGACGCACAAGAAGGTCTCTCCGCGATCTTGCTTGACTTTAAGAAGCCCCTGCGGAAATGCCTCTCGGATGAGCGAAGCTTCGAGCCGCTCTTGGCCCACCATCGGATTAGCCATTTGAATCTCCAATGGCTGGGGTTAGATTTTCGGTTTCATCCCAATCAATCGCGCCAACCCGCAACATGTACACGTAACCTACAAACCAGGTGATCATGTAAATAATCATCTCAAGGAAGCTAAACCATTGGAAGTTCCAATCCGAGCTCTTGAATACGGTCATCCAACTCCATAAGAAGATGACTTCAATGTCGAACAGGATGAAAACAATCGCGAGGATGTAGAACTTGATAGGAAATCGCTCGCGTGCGCTTCCCTCGGGCGCAACGCCGCACTCGTAAGGCGATTGCTTGTAAGGCGTAACCTTTTTAGGTCCAAACAGCCAACTTATCGTGACCATCAACGTGCAGATAGCTGCCGCCAGGCCGATCATCATCAACATCCCCAAATACTGATCGTGCATTGCAAAGTGAAGGATACCTAGTCGGCGCGGTTTAGCTCTAAACGGCTATATTCCTGGCAGATATGACATATGTCGGACAATTAGTAGATTCGTTGCTTGCGGGCCGGTCTGTAGATTCGGCCCATCAACTGATGCAGTTTTTGATCTCAGGGGAGGCAACCGATGCGCAAATTGCGGGCATTTTGGTCGCTTTGAAATCCAAAGGAGTATCTGCATCGGAACTGGCGGGGTTCGCCCGGGCCCTGGACTCGGCCGCGGATCGCATCAATCACAATTTCTCAACGGTCGTAGATTCGTGCGGAACGGGCGGCGGGCTCCCAACTTTTAATGTTTCAACGGCGGCCGCGATTGTAGCTGCGGCTGCTGGGGCGAAGGTTGCTAAGCACGGAAACCGGGCCGTTACAAGCTCTTGCGGGAGCGCCGACGTCTTGGAGGCCCTCGGAGTAAGGCTTGAGCAAACGTGTGACCGCCAGCGAGAGATTTTCAGCACATGCGGCCTTATTTTTATGTTTGCTCCTCACCATCACCCCGCGATGCGCCACGTCGCAAAAGTGCGAAGGGAGCTTGGAACACGAACGGTTTTCAATTTGCTTGGTCCCCTCGTAAATCCGGCTAGCGCGACGGTGCAATTGATTGGAGTCTACGATCGAGAGCTCCTGCAGGTGATGGCAGAAGCGGCCGTTTCGATTGGGTGCGAAAGGGTGCTGTGCGTTCACGGAGCCGACGGTCTAGATGAAATTTCCCCTGGCGCGCGGACCTACGGAGTTTACGGCGATGCTTCGGGCACTCAGCCGTTCGATCTGGAGCCGCTGTATCCCGAAGCGCATCTGGCCCCGGGTCAAACGGTGGAAGAGAACGCTTTGATCTTGAAGGAGGCGATTTCGGATGCGGGATCGCCGCGCTGCCTAGCCATTTTGCCTTCAGCCGGGGCGGTTTTGTGGCTTGCTGGGCTTGCCGATTCAATTCAAGCGGGCGCTTTGCTGGCCCGAGCCATTATTGCCGACGGGGCAGCGGCGAGAAAGCTTGATGAGTTTGTCGAGGCAAGCCGTCAGTGAGCAAACTGGCTGAGATTTTCTCGCATAAACGCGAGGAAGTCGCAAAAGCGAAGGCTTCGATTCCCCTGTCGGCTCTGCAAATCGAGACTCCGCCTCGAGGGTTTCGGGACGCGCTCGCATCGTCGCTCCACCCGGTTGCCCTCATTGCGGAGGTGAAAAAGGCCAGCCCATCCCAAGGCTTGATCCGAACCGATTTTGATCCGGTCGGAATCGCTTTAACTTATGAACAAGCGGGCGTGGATTGCTTGAGCGTGCTAACCGATGAAAAGTATTTCCAGGGTTCGAGTTCAAACTTGCGACGAATTCGTGAGGCAACCGACTTGCCGCTGTTGAGAAAGGACTTCATTTTTGATTCCTATCAGCTTTGGGAAGCAGGGGCTTGGGGGGCCGATGCCATTTTGCTTATCGTCGCGGGCCTTGAGCGCTCGGCGTTGTTCGAGCTTCATCAAGAGGCCACGGGGATGGGCATGGACGTGCTTGTTGAGGTTCACGATGAGCAAGAAGCGGAAATCGCACTCGAACTCAAGGCTAACCTTGTTGGCGTTAATAATCGCGATCTCTCGACGTTCGCAACAGACTTGTCGGTTTCGGATCGCATCCTACCCATGTTCGGGGCAGAGGTCTTGGTCGTGAGCGAAAGCGCTTTGGCATCCATAGCGGATGTTTCGCGGGTTCAAGCCGCGGGGGCAAGGGCGGTTCTGATTGGGACAACTTTCTGTGCTTCTCAAGACATTGAGGCTAAAGTGAAAGAGGTCATGGGATGGTGAAGGTCAAGATTTGCGGGTTGACTCGCCTTGAGGATATTGAAAAGGCGATCGAATACGGTGCCGATTACTTAGGATTCGTCTTCGAACCCACGAGCCCGCGTTGCATCGCCGCAAACCAAGACGTGTTGGCGTTTGCAACCGAAAGGGCCCGGAAGGTGGCGGTGTTCCACCGGTTCGATGGAAATTGCGCGCCGGGTTTCGATTTGGTTCAAGCCGCCCAAGGGGCCAATCTAGCCCCTCGGCGTGCTTTACAGGTCATCAGGGTGGCTAGCGATACTGACCTTGAGCTGTTTTCGATGCATGATGAAGGCTTACTGCACGGCGTGGTTCTCGACGCTTTTTCCCCCACCGAGTTCGGCGGGAGCGGGATTTCGTTTGATTGGGCTCAAGCGGAAGCCTTTGTTGCCATCTGTGATCTGCCGATTTTCCTGGCGGGCGGGTTGAACCCGACAAATGTGAAGGAGGCCATCTCGGTCCTTCATCCCTACGCAGTGGATGTAAGTAGCGGTATCGAGTCGGCACCAGGAATTAAGGATTGGCGCAAGATGCGTGATTTCATTCAAGCCGCTAAAGGGTAGTTCTGGAATTCGGACTGGGGTGTCGCTTCGCTCCACCCCAGGCTATACTGCGTGACCGCTTTTGGATCTGTTTCCTAGTTTGAACCGGTCAGCTTCGCAAGGTCAATCTTCAAGATGAAGGCGGGCGTGCTGGCGCCGATTCGCTCGGGTGCAATGGCTCTAAATAGTGCCTTGACCTTTCGCGTTCCATCAATGTATTGATTGAATGTGCTTCCAACCGCGAATGACTTCACGGTATCGCTGATTCCCAAGGGATTTGAACCGAAATAGACCCATTTACTGGTCGAGTTATTCCATAAGAACAAACTCCCGGTTACGTTTGCGGCGGCCCTCGCCTCAAGCGTTGTCGTCAACTCAAACGTTGAACCCGGAACAGTGAAGTCAATTCGCGCTGAGGCCACTTGGCCGGTACGCTGAACGAACCTACTTGTCACGTTAAACGTCGTGTTGTCGCTCGTTTTGATTTGGGTGAGCCCGCCGCTTGAGGAAAGTCCCTCGAACATCGAAACCGCGCCCGGTTGAACCTCAAATGGGTTTGATAGTCGGAACTGCTCGATAACGGTTAGCCAACCCGCTGAAGCGTTGGCAACCATGCCGACGCCCCAAAAGGTTCGATCATCGTTCGGATCAGTTTGGATTCCGAAATAGTCGCCCCAACGATTGCTGGCGCCGCCATAGCTTGCGCCGATGCTTCCAGTGAGCTTAACGGGTGCGCGCATGGTTCCGAGCGGATCGCTTGGGCGGCGAGCCGCGATCACGAAATCCGCGACGATTGAAGGGCTACAACGGCTCATGACAACGGCGATTTCGCCAATCGCGTTGGAGGCGATTGCGGGCATCCAGTGATCCTGGCTGCCGTTTCCAATGTTGCCGCTCTGTGTTAGAGTTGGGTTGCTGCCGCTATTGGGCCAGCCCCGCAGGTTCATATCGTACCAACGCGCCACTGGCGTATCGTCGGAGCCGCTTCGAGCCGCCGAATGGGCGGCGAGGAGGTTTCCGCCTCGGTAGTACAGGTTCATCATGCGTCCATCAAGAACGCTAAGCTGGTTTCCTCCCACGCTGATCGCATCCCGTTGAACGGGAGTGAACGTGGGAACCGCAACGGTAGTTGTTACCATTGTTGGGGCCGTGCCTGGATTTTTGATGGCGTAGAGATTTAGGCCGCTCGTGCTGGCAAAGTTGACGCCGTAAAGCGTGTTCGCCGTTGGATCATTTGGTGTGCGTGCGATTTGAACGGAGCCGCCACCTTGGGTGAACTTACTCACCGTCGGCTGACCCCCCGTTAGCATCGGAGCTTTTTGAATGACGATGAACTGGATGCCATTGAATCCACTGGTAAAGCCGAACATATTGCCGGTAAGCATGATCGCATCCTTGCAGAATCCAAAACCAGGATAATCGAGCCAGAAACTCTCCGTTCCAACCGTCTGTTTGACATCAATGTGATACCGGAACCAGTTTCCTTCGGGATTGCTGTCATCGGAAACGGCGATGTCAATAAAGCTCTCGGTGGTGCTTTGGCCGAGTTCCAAACCTACAACGAAGAATCGCTGAGAGACGGGATCAAAAAAGCACTTTGGATCAAATACGAAGTCGTTCGTGGCGACGCCCTGGAAAAATCCCGTGCGCCCGAGGTCTTGTTGAAAGACCTTGGTGCCATCCTTTTTGAAGAAGGCAAGGGCAACATTGACGACATTGACGACATGTGTGGGGCCGACGGCAATATCTGGATCAGGTGGGACCCAACCGGTTGCATTAATGCCAGGAAAGTGCAGCTTTTGGGATAGCGTAGTTATCGTATCAAGGAGGCCACCCACGGGCAATGTATTGGTGCCCGCGTTGATCGGCTTGGGCAGATCGAACTCGTTTCGAACATCTTTGCGGCCTTGACCGGTAATGTCCTTAACTTGGGGTGAAAACGAGTTGGTGTTGATGATGGAGGGCTTTGGCGCAGTTTCAGTTTTGTAAGGCTGAATGACGCTTCCACCCTGGGCACTCACAAAGCAGGCAAGCGCGAGCGCAGACGCAATAAAGGGGATTTTCATCGGAACTGTAGAGACGGGATTCGCGTGTGCAGACGTTCAAATTGTCAGGGCATAATCGGTCATGGTTTTACGTAGAGGCTCTTTCGGTCCGGAGGTTCGACAAATTCAGGATCGCTTGCGAGTATTGGGCTTCTACTTAGGGCCAGTGGATGGGGATTTTGGGGCGGGGACGGAAGGGGCGGTTAAGCGGTTTCAAATCGCGAGAGCGATCAAATCCGATGGCGAAGTTGGCCCGACATCTTGGAAGTTGCTCTTTGGCTCTCCGCGTTCGAATCAAACTTTGCCGAATCAGCCGCTGGCAGTTCGATGTTTGGCCCTGACGGGCTCGTTTGAGACCTCTCTTCCGCCGCCCGATTGCTTTGCCGGATTGAGTGGGAATTTTGATGGGCAGGGGATCAGTTTCGGGGTTTTGCAGTGGAACTTAGGGCAAGGCTCACTTCAGCCGATGATCCTGGAAATGGATTCGAAGCATCGCGATGTTCTCAGGGCGGCTTTTCACGTCGATTACACGGCCTTGATTGCGGCCATGAAGTTGCCGAAGAAGGAAGGTGTGGCGTGGGCAAAGACGATTCAGAACAACAAGTTTGTGATCAATGAGCCCTGGCGGGGGGAGTTCAAGACCTTGGGGCGCACACCAGAGTATCAGGCGATTCAGACGGCGCATGCTGACGGGAACTTTCAAAAGGCGCTTGCCTGGGTGGCGGAATATGGGCTCTGGAGCCAACGCGCAGCGGCGCTCATGTTCGATATTCGAACCCAAAACGGCTCAATAAAGCCTGCCACAAAGCAACTCATCCTGGCAGATTTTGCCGCTTTACCAGCTATGTCAGAAGCGGATCGGGAGGTAGCGCGGATGCGAATTGTCGCCAATCGGCGAGCAGAGGCGGCGAATCCGATTTGGGTAGAGGACGTGCGCAAGCGCAAGCTGACGATCGCCAATGGAGCGGGCACCGTTCACGGCAAGCCGTATGATTTGGCGGCAACTTATGGGATTTTATTGAGGAAGATATAAGGAGTTCACTATGACCGCACAGCAAATCATCTCAGAAATCGAGCCGCTTGGCACCGAGGGGTACCGCCGCATCATGCGCAACCACGGCGTCACCGGGCTTCTCTTCGGCGTGAAGGTTGAGGAGCTTAAGAAGTACCAGAAGGCGATCAAGAAGGATTACCATCTCGCGCTCGATCTCTTCGACACCGGCGTCTACGACGCGATCTACCTAGCCGGGCTCATCGCCGATGAATCCAAGATGACCAAGGACGACCTGCGCGGATGGCTTTCGAAGGCTTCGAGTGATGTTGTGGCCGAGTTCGCGGTCGCTTGGGTGGCGGCGGAGGGTCCGTTTGGTTGGGAGTTGGCTTTGGAGTGGATTGACTCGGCGGATGAGAAGGCGCAGGTGGTCGGTTGGGGGACGCTGTCTTCGCTGGTTGCCGTAAAGGACGATGCGTTATTGGATATTCCGGCTTTGCGGGGCTTGCTGGAGCGGGTCTCGGCGACGATTCATGACCAGCCGAACAAGGTGCGCTCCAAGATGAACGGCTTCATCATCGCGCTGGGATCGTACGTGGGTGAGCTTTTTGAGGAGTCCGTGATTGTTGCGGAAGAGATCGGCCGGGTGAAGGTGGACATGGGCAACACGTCGTGCAAAGTCCCCTTCGCGCCGGACTACATCCGAAAAGTCGCCTCGATGGGCCGGATTGGCAAGAAACGTAAATCGTGCCGATGTTGAAAGAGCGTTGAAGGAGGTGCGGCCAGGGAATGCAGTCGGCGATGAACCGATGAACCTGTTCCCCGAGTGCACCGGATGATCGTGCCCCTGGGATGCGATGTCAATTAAGGGAATCTAAGACCGGGAGGATGTACAATAGGCTTATGGATTGGCAGCAAGTGATCACAGTTGAGCCTGATCGGCGAAGCGGCAAGCCCTGCATTCGGGGAATGCGGGTCACTGTTTCGGATGTTTTGGACTACCTCGCTACGGGAATGACGCCAGAGGAAATCGTGAAAGACTTCCCTTATCTTACACTTGACGATGTCCGCGCATGCCTCTCATTCGCCGCCGAGCGCGAGAGACGACTGTCCGCTCCGATTCAATGAAGCTACTGATTGACGCGAATCTGGCTCCAGAGTTGGCGCAGCGGCTTTCGGACTTGTTTCCCAACTCAATTCATGTCGAGGCGGTTAGCTTGGAAGCTTCCGACACCGCGATTTGGAATTATGCCAAGACTCACGGATTGGTTATCGTGAGCAAGGATTCTGACTTCGAGCAGCGCGCGCTCGTTTTCGGCGCTCCGCCGAAGGTGATTTGGATTCGGCTTGGGAACTGCCGAACGGGAGTGGTGGAGTCGTTGCTACGACAACGTTATGAAGATATGATCGTCTTTGAGGCCGATCCGCACGAGAGCATTCTTGCTCTGCCCTGAGGCAATCCGGCGTACCATGCTTCGCGTAGGTCCCGAAAATGCTAACTCGCCCGTCGTGCCTTTGCCGCTTCGACGCTGGCGCGCAGGGCTTCCATTAGGTCCATAACTTGGGTCGGTGCTTCGGGGGTTGTGATGACTTGCTTGCCTTCCAGCTTCGCCGAGATAACCTCGGTGAGGGCTTCGCGGTAGGCGTCTTTGTATTCTTTCGGATCAAACTCGCCGGCTAGCATCTCCATCAACGCCTCCGCCATTTTCTGCTCGGGCTCGCTGACGGGCACAAAATCCGCTTCTTTGTTCGGCTCGATTCTTAGTTCGTCGCTGTAGAAAAGCGTTTCGAGCATCAGGTGCGGCCCGTTTGCCCTAAGAGCACATAATTGCTCACGCTTTCTTATCGTGATGTGAGCGATTGCCACCATGTTCTTCGAGGTGAGCGCTTGCATCATGAGGGCGTAGGGCTTCTTGCCGATGTCGTCCGGTTCCAAAACGTAGGCGGTGTCGTAGTAAACCGGGTCAATATCTTCGCCTTTTACAAAGCGCTGAACTTCAATGGTGTGCTTGCTGGGAAGCGGAATCTGCTCAAAATCCTCGTCGGTCATCTCCACATATTGGCCCTTGGTGTATTCGTAACCCTTAGTCACCTCGTCGCCTGCTACTTCGCGCTGACAAACTGGGCACCAACGCTGCCGCTTCATCCGGCTTTTGCATGTTGAATGAAGTTCGTTGAAGCTAATATCCTTGGAAGAAGTCGCCGGATACATGCGCACCGGAATACTCACCATTCCAAAAGAAACCGCACCATTCCAAATAGATCGAGGAGGCATAGCCTATTTTAGCTTTGTGATGAGGGCGAATGCAAGTTCGCCCCCCTCTAAGTTAGTGGATGTCCTGTCAAGACACAAACCACGATGAACCTCGAGCCCTTAGTTAGGCCGAATGCGGAGTGAGTCCATGCCAACTAAGCCCTGGAAACCAGGAACGTTGCCAATGATCTCGACGCGCTGCCACTTTGGAATCGTGAAGAAGCCGTACCACTGCATTACGGGCGTCAAGGGCACCGTCATTGATCCGATTGGAGTGTTTGAAGCATCAAAGAAATTGAAGGTAGCTGTGGAAGAAAAAAGCCCAAAAAAGCCCGAGTTAAAATAGCCTCCGAAGCGTCGCATCGGGACGACCGTCTTGATTTCAACATCGGCGCTGCGTCCTACCATGAGGTGCGGCACCGAAACAACGCCCGGATAAGGCGTAACCACCATAACGCCAGGGCCGATGGCCGAAGCGGTGCCAATCCCGCTGAATACCGGCAAGGTGCCGTAGGAACCTGCGAGTGTCGTATCAAACCCTTCCTGGAGAAATACCGGGGTTGGGAACGGGGCAAAAATTGGGAAGACCAACGCATGTGAGGCGGCGGACGAGACGATAAGGGCGAGGAGTGCTATTCTCTTCATAGGTAGTCGTTAGAGCAAGTTCTGTGCCAATTGTTCCAGGCGCGATTAACCGGATTAATTAAGATGTAGCCGCAACTTGCACAACAACCTGCGAATTTGTGGCACGCATCGCAGGTCTACGGTGGGCGTAAGGTTGAGTCCGGCGGACAGTTAACAACCAACATGGGCTACATGGTTAGAAGGCTATTGTTCGCGAGATTCGCCGCGTAATGTTCTATAGCCTTCATTCCCTTGTGGAGTTTTGGTTTGCTGGGCGCCGGTTAGAAGACTTCAAACCCTAACAAGCGGCCGGTTATCAAAAAACGGGGGGCGACACCGACCTCCCCCAAACCGCAAAAGTGGTAGATTCAAACCGATGCTATCGGCAACCCTTTTGCTTCATGCGGAATCCAGATATTCATGGGAATCTGGCGCTCGACGGGCACAACCAAGCGGTTAACTTCCGACTCAGGCGCCTGAGGTTTGAGCCCAGTTTTCTCCCGATACACCCCCTCTCCTATTTCTGGACGTTCGTGCCAGAAAAGGGAGAGGGGGCTGGGCGGTGAGGGTTCCGGGTGGCTTGGAATTGTTGGCTGATTCCGTATCAAATCGCGATCTAATCGCCAAAACCACAAGGGGTTGACCCTCAAATGAGGGCCACCCCGATGTGTCGTGCTAAAACTTTGTTCGGTCCCCCGAAGCACGAACTCCCGCCGAAAAGGACGAGCACCGGCGACGGCTGTAGTTCGCTGCCGAGAACTCGCTGATGAGAAGTATCCAACATGAAACCGCCAAAAACAAGTAAAGATAGGATAACTTAAGAAATAAAACATTAACTTATTCGAACTTAGCCATCTCGTTCAGTCATCATACAAGGAAGGAATCCGAAGAAATGAGCAACTCAAGCCGATCTCGAGGACGAGCGGTCCGGCTTACGCCGCCCGCCTGTGAGGCCTTGCGAGCCGCCCTTTATGATGCGCACCAGCGTGCCGATTCCTCGTCGAAGCTGACCCGAGAAGCGCGGGCAAACTTGCTCGGCGTTAGCGTGGCGACAAGCGAGCGGATTTTGGAAGGCAAGGGCGTAGATCGGCCGACGCTGATGTGGGCTTTCAGCCGCCTCAGGCTGGATTGGGACGAGGGGTTTTGTGAGCGAGTCACCGCCGAAGTAGCCCATCCGGTGGAGACCGTTAGCGCCGCTCCCGTAGTTCCCGTAGCTAAGGAGCGAAAACCGATGAGACGAGTTGCCGTCGTCGGATTTCTTGCGCTATCCGTTCTAGTTATTGCCGCCTTGGAACGGTCCAAGTCGCCAACCCCTGCCGATAACGGGTGGCAGCCTGGGTTCGATAAGGTGCTTACGGAGGCCTCCCGAAACTTCCACAAGGGGGACTTTGCCTCGGCGGAAGTTCAGATTGAGAAGGCGATTTCCTTAGCTCGAGAGCACTTCGCCGAGGGTCACCTTTCTGCTTCATTACGCGTGAAGGGCGACATCGCTGGAGCCCAAGGCTCGTTCGTTGATGCCGAGGCGTTGTACCAGGAAGCCTATCATTTGCGTACCGCCTTTGACATCAAGCGATCCGAGCCCGCGATACTTGAAGCGCTCGGCGATTTGGAAGTAAAGACGGGAGACTTTACGAGCGCGAAGGCCCATTTATCCCGGTCGCTGAGTATGTTTCGCTCGTTCAAGGATCCGATGGGCGAGGGAATGGCCTGCCGCACGCTCGGTGCGTAGGCAATGAGGCAGGGTGATTTGAAGGCAGCAGGCACCTGGTATCAATCTAGCTTAACCGCTGTAAGGGGCCTGGGCAAACTCGATCTTGAGACCGACGTTCGAGGACAACAAGCGCTAATCTTGTGTGAGCGAGGCCGGTTTGATAAGGCGCGCGCCCAGTTGCAGGTGTGTCTTCGGTATTGGCAATCCCAACCCCACCCCCGCTGGATCGCCGTCACGCAGCTTCAACTCGGGACGGTTGAAGCGAAAGCCGGAAACCCAACCCAAGCCCGCCCCTACCTAACCCAAGCGAACGAAGGATTCACCAAAGTAGGCGACAGAGCCGGCTCCGCCGAAGCAACTCGCTGGCTAAAATCTCTCCACTCAAGCCCGTAGCTCGGGCGTCCTCGCCCGCTCCGGGTGCCTTCTAAGCTTGCAACAACTACAACCCGCCTGGCCACCCCTGTTTCACTCCTAGAATGAGGGAGCAATTCCACCCAAATCCAAACTCGAGATCAAAAACCAGGTAGATTCAATCTCATGCTCGCTGCTACCCTTTTGCTTGCCCAGATGCCCGCGAGACCCTTTATGCGGAACCCCGATATCAACGGGAATATGGTGGTTTATTCCAGCGAGGGTGACCTGTGGGTGGCAGATCGCGCCACCGGCACCACCAAACGCCTCACCTCCGATGCCGGCCCGGAAACTTGCCCCCAGTTTTCCCCCGATGGCAAGACCATCGCCTACGAAGCATCCTACGAAGGCTCGCGCCAGGTTTATGTAATCCCTACCACCGGTGGCGTACCGAAACGGCTGACTTACGTCGAAGACTTCCGCGCCGTAACTGGCTGGACTCCTGATGGAAAGAACGTTATTTTCCGCAAGCGAACGGTTCCAACGAACTACGAATACGACCTGATTCCCGCGAGTGGCGGCGCGCCAACTAAGCTCCCGCTTGAGTTCGCCTCCCACATCTGGTTCGGGAAAACCGATCAAGAGTACGCGCTGACCCGCTTCAATCGTTGGAGCATGGCCTGGTTCCGTTACGACGGCGGAATGCAAAACCAGATCTGGGTTTATCGCGGCGGGAAGTTTAAGGAAATCACAAATATCCCAGGAACGAACGAGTTCCCGTGCTGGCTTGGAGATCGCATTTTCTTTGTCAATGAAAAGGATTCCAAGTTCACGTTGATGTCGGTTTCTCCCGACGGCGGCGCGCCGAAGGTTGAGCTTCCGCCGGTCGCAACGGAGATTCGGGAGCTTTCTAATGACGGAAAGCGCCTTGTTTTTGAAAATGGGCCGGATTGTCAGATTTTTGATCCCTTGACTGGAAAGGCGACGGATTTAGAGTTCACTGGAGCCAGCGATCTGATACATATGCGCAATCGAACGGTTGTGGCAGAGGGTATTGCGACCGCCGTTTCGCTGACTTCTACCGGCAAACGCGCCATGGTCGAAGCTCGCGGCCAAATCCTGAGCGTTCCTTTTGGCGAAGGCGAATCACGAGTTTGGAAGGCTAAGGCAGGCGTACGCTATCGCGTGCCCATGATGTCACCGGATGCGAAGTATGTTTCCTATTTTAGCGATGAATCCGGCGAAATGCAGCTTTGCGTCGCCAATGCCGACGGCTCGGGTGAACGCCAAATCACGAAAGACGTTGAAAGGCATTTGGTGAACTCAGATTGGTCGCCCGACGGCAAGTGGATCGCTCTAAACGACTCAAATATGCGGCTTCGGCTGATCAACGTGGCGACGGGCGAGGACAAGGTGATTTGCCAGCAACCTCAAGTCTGGTATGGCATTTCGTTCGATTTTTCGCCGGATTCCAAGTGGATCGTTCACGGTCAATCGGTTCCGATCACGGGTTACGGAGCGGTTGAGCTATACGAAATCGCAACCGGAAAGAACACCCGGATTAGTGACGGTCGTTCGGATGATACGTCTGCTTCGTTTAGCTCCGATGGCAGATACTTGGCTTACCTTTCAAAGCGCTCGATCTCGGTGACGGGCGATCCGGTTCAAAATCAGCTTAATGCTGGCCCAATGGTCTTGGCCTATATCATTCCGCTCAAAGAATCCACACCCGATCCGTTCATGCTTAAGGATGCCGACGAAAACGTCGCGCCCCCAAAGGAAGAGAAGTTTGAGTTCGGGGTTGAACTTGATGGCCTCTATGATCGGCGTATTGAACTCCCCGTGGCGGCTGGGAACTACAACCAAATCGGTATGTTTGGCGGACGAGTCCTGTTGGCCGGTGATGGGGTCATTAAGGCATTTGATCTGGCTTCAAAAGTGCTAACTGACTTTTCACCGGGCTTCTCTTTCACTTCTAACGCGACTAAGACCAAAATTTTGGTGGGGATGTCGGTATCTGATCCGAGCGGCGAAGCAAAGAAGGTGGCGAATTTTGGCGGCCTGCGACTCGCAGTTGAACCCGCGGCGGAGTGGAAACAAATTTTTTGGAACGCCTGGCGGCTCATGCGCGACTACTTCTACGTTCCCAATATGCATGGATTGGATTGGGTGGCGACCGGTCGCAAATACGCCGCCTATCTCCCCCGCGTGAGATCAAGGGATGAGTTGGACGAGCTGATCCGCTGGATGCAATCTGAGGTCGGGTCTTCGCACGAGTATCTCAGCCCCGGCGATATTCCAACCTCCAAGGTTCCGGTTCCGGGCGCTTATCTCGGCATTGATGTCGAGACGACTCCGAGCGGCTTTTACCGAATCTCGAAAATATTCAAGGGAGATGGTTTCCGGCCGCGCGAGCAAAGCCCGTTGGTTCGTTACGGCAAGAAAGTAAAAGAGGGAATGTATCTGATTGAAGTTGCTGGTGTTCCGGCTAAGGTAGGCAACGACGTTTTCGCCGGACTTGCCGGTCGCGCGGGACGAACCGTTACGATCAAGGTGAACACCGAGCCCAAGCCGGAGGGGGCGACCTCGCTCTTGGTTCAGCCGGTGCCTGCCGAAAGCCGGATGCGCTACGTGGATTGGGTTGAAAGCAATCGTCTCTATGTCGAAAAGGCGTCGAGCGGGCGGCTTGGATATCTTCACGCGGCAGCGATGGGAACCGGCGACATGAACGATTTCATCAAGCAATACTTTGCCCAGCGCGATAAAGAAGGCTTTGTCATTGACATGCGTTTTAACAACGGCGGCTTTGTGCAAGATTACATGAACCGCATTCTGAGCGCGCCATTGACAGGATTTTTCAATATGCGAAACTCAAATGAGTCCTGGACACGGCAGCAGGATTACTTCTTGGGGCCGATGGTTTGTGTTTCGAATGAGTTTGCGATCTCATGCGGCGAAGAGTTCCCGCATCGCTTCCGTGATCTAAAGCGAGGGCCGATTATTGGGCGTCGCACCATGGGCGGTGAGGTTGGATCATCCCCCGGTTGGCCTTTGATTGATGGGGGCGTTATCAGCGTTCCGAACTACGGAATGTGGACTCCAAAGGATGGCTGGGTAATCGAAGGCGGCGGTGTTTCGCCCGATATTGATGTGCCGAGCGATCCCAACGCTTACACTCAGGGGAAGGATCCGCAGCTTGACCGCTCGGTGGCTTGGCTTTTGGAAGACTTGCAAAAGAATCCGCGTAATCGGGGCACAGCCCCGCTGACTCGGGATCGGGTGAAAGGCGGCGGAGGTTAGACGGGTTCACCGCGGCGTGAAATTTTTCGGAAGGGTGGTAGGCCCTTCCCAGTTTGTCGAAGCGGGCGAGTTCGAAGTGCGACGCGCACGACGTTCCGCCTGAAAAACTGCCCGCGACCGATGGGGTTCAAGACGTTTCCAACCCTACCGCGTAGGCCGCACTACTTCACCAGTTCTGGCACTCTCCAACGCCGCTAGCGCAATCGAAAGAGCCATGAAGCCGTCATAACCCGTAACCGCCGGAGGAGCTTCACCCCGGCAAGCCCGGATGAAGGCGGTGAGTTGGTTGAAATAGGGATCGTCGGCGGGCGAGAGCTGGGTTTCGTTGCGAACACCGGTGGTTTGGTGGGTGCGGAGGGTGGGGACTTGGCGCGAATCGTATTGAACCATGCCCTCCGAGCCACATACTTCAAATGTCACCCGAAATCCGGCTGGATCCATCCAGGTAGCTTCTACATGGGCGACCGCTCCGGAATCGAAAGTCAAGGTTGTCAAGGCGTAATCGAGCCCTACGCCATCTTGAATTCCAACCGAGCGCGAGTACAAGTGTGAAACTTCGCCGAGCGTCCAACGCAACCAATCAAAATCGTGCACAGCGAGGTCAACAATAACTCCACCCGAGCGGGCGTGATCTAAGAACCAATCGGCTTTGGGCGCACCTCCGCCGCGGCGAGTTCGAGCCGCCGCGGGGCGACCGAGTTTGCCCTCCTTTACAAGTTTGTTAGCAGCCTTAAATTCGGGGAAGAAGCGTACGACTTGCCCGACCGAGAGCACAACTCCAGCCTTATCGGCGGCCTCAATCATTTGGCTCGCGTCAGAGAGGGACCCCGCAATGGGCTTTTCGACAAAGACATGTCGCCCCGCCGCAATCGCGGCCAATGCGCACGGTTTGTGGGCGTCGGTGGGAAGGCAAACGTCTACAACGTCGCTTTGACGAATCAAGTCGTCAAGTGAGCTAGCAAGCAAGGCATCATGATTTGATGCCAATGTTTGGGCCTTTTCGGCTAACTCATCAAAGATAACTAACTCAATTCCCTCAATTCTGCGGTAGTGGCGCGAGTGGACGCTGCCCATTCCTCCCGCGCCAACGATTCCAACTCTCAAAGCAATGGCCCTCCTCTTTCGATGGTCTGAAACCCAAGGGAATCTAGATCAACGGGATGCGGATGGGGTAGGTGGCCCGCACTCGTTCCGGTTACGATCGCAAACGCTCGCGCAGCCTCCAAATTTGCCCAGTTCACGAACGCATGATGCAGATCAACTGCCACTCCTCCCACTTTTTTCGCCCTTAGGCGGGCGGATTGTTCGGCGTAGGCGAGCATGACCAAATCGCTTTGAGATCCAAGCTGAACTTGCCCGACGGGTTCATTTCTCATCGCTTTCCCGGCCAGGTCGGAGATGAAAGAATCCCCGGCAGCCATGATAGAACACCTACCTTCGAGGGACCGCCTTCGCAAACGATCCGCCAAGAAAACCCGATTTATCTCGTTGGTTCCTTCATAGATTCGGCTTACGCGCGCGTCGCGATAATGGCGCGCAATCGGAAATTCCTCGGTGTAGCCGTAACCGCCATAACACTGCAGCATTTCATCCACGATCATGGCTTCCGCTTCCGTCGCGAGAACTTTGCAAGCTGAACACTCCATTGCGAACTCCTCGGCCGCCTTGCGCATTCCTGCACTATCGTGGGGGTGGGCTTCAAATGCTTCATCAATCAGGGCTCCCGTTCGATAAATCGCCGATTCCGAAGCATAAAATCGAGCGGCGGCTTCGGCAAACTTCTTGCGAATCAATCCAAACTCCCCGATCGCCCGACCGAACTGCTTGCGGTCTTGCGAGTAAGTTGAGGCCAGTTCCATCGCGTTTCGCGCGGGGCCAAGCGACATCGCCGACAGCTTGAACCGGCCGATATTGAGGGCATTGAAAGCAACGTGATGCCCGAGACCGGGTTCATACAACAAATTTTCTTCGGGAATCTGGGCGTCTTCTAAAACCAAGCGGGCGGTTGAGGAGCCTTTGAGCCCCATTTTGTGTTCTTCGCGAGAAATGCTTACCCCAGGGTGATTTCTTTCGACGATGAATGCAGAAAACTTCTCCCCGTCAATTTTCGCCATTACGAGAAAGAAATCGGCCCACTTTGCGTTACTGATCCACATCTTCGTGCCGTTCAACACCCATTTCCCGTTTCTGAGCTCGGCTCGGGTGGAGGCAGAAAGGGCGTCGCTCCCGCTGTTGGGCTCGCTTAGAGCATAGGCGCCAATCCATTCGCCGCTCGTCAGTTTGGGCAAATATTGGTGCTTTTGGGCTTCCGTTCCAAAGGCGATCAAGCCAAAAACTGAGATGCCGCTGGTAACTCCAAACGTTACGCTGAACGAGGCGTTCAGACTCAGATATTCGAGGATGCGAGCCGAAAGGTTTTTACCCATTCCTAGCCCGCCGTATTCAGCGGGGGCGTCTACGCCGCAAAATCCAATCTGGCCCGCCCTATGAACCAGCGAGGGCATCAGGCCTTCCTCTTGGGCGTCAAGAGCTTCAACCCTCGGAAGGATCTCGTTGCGCGAGAACTTTTCAGCTTCGCTGATCATCAAGCGTTCGTCGCCGAGGAAATCCTCTGGGCAAAACACATTGTCCGGAGTGCTAGAAAAAAACGATCCTCCTCGCGCAGAAAGCGGCACGGCAGCCATAGGCTGTGATTATGGTCGGCTATACTTGAATCTTGCAACACGGACGTACAAACTAATGCCAGGCGAATATTTACAATACGGAGGGCAAGCGATCATCGAGGGAGTAATGATGCGCTCGCCCAAGTTCTTTTCAGTCGCATGTCGCGCCCCCAACGGGAAAATCGTGCTTCGAACCGAAGCTATAGAGAAAACATGGATCGGCAGGCAAAAATGGCTCAAATTGCCCTTTTTGCGAGGGAGTTTGGCGATCTTGGATTCGATGGCGCTGGGGCTACGCTCGATGCGATTTGCCTCGAACGTACAAATCAGCGAAGAATTTCAGGACGAGAACGCCGTAGTTGAGCCCGGCAAAGAGCTCAAGCCGATGTCCAAAAAGGTGCAGGACGGCGTTATCGTCACGACGATGATCGTTTCGCTTTTTATCGGGCTTTTCATTTTTCAATATTTGCCAAACCTTATTTCGGCGGGTATCGCGGGCGATCGTATGATCGAGGCTTCGTATTCGGTTCCCTCTGGCACTACGGCGGTGGAAATCCAAGATCGCTTAGCGAAAGCGGGCATCGTCGCCGAAGTTACGCCTGGAACCGGAGATTCGGTTAACCTTTCCTATCGTATCACTGGCGAGTTTTCAAAGCTGGATGACGCGGCTGCCGGGCAAAAGCTGGCCGAAACCGCCGGTTTAACTGCGGCTAATCAAACCGGATTCAAGAAAACGGGAGCCCCCGATTGGCGCATTAACTTGATCACAGAAATCATCAAAATTGTGTTCTTCATCGGCTATATTTGGGCGATTAGCCGGATGGAGGAGATTCAGAAGGTTTTTCAATATCACGGAGCCGAGCATAAGGCGATCAACACGCTCGAGGCAAACGAGGAACTTAACCTGGAAAACTGCAAGGCCCAAACCCGCCTGCATCCGCGTTGTGGAACGAGTTTTGCCGTAATTGTCTTGCTAATTAGCTTAGTTTTCTTCACATTTGTGCCAAGGGTGCAAGGTTTACCGGTGATGCTATCGAGCTTTATTCGGTTTCTAATCGAAGTCCCCCTGCTCCTCGTGCTGGCCGGGATTTCGTATGAGTTGATTCGCATCGCGGGTAAGTTTCGAAGCCAGGCGTGGGTTGGCTATATGTTCTGGCCCGGATTGATGACGCAATATCTCACGACTTCGGAGCCAAACGACGAGCAGATTCACGTCGCGCTTGAATCGCTGAAAGCAACGATTCAAGCCGAGAGCACCGGAAGCGCTCCCGATGAAACCCTCGTTTTTCTTAATCGTTAGGAGGGCGTGACAGGAAGTGCCGTTAACGAGGATTAGGCGCCGGGACGCACGTCTCCTTGTTTCACTTCTCAAGAACGGGGTTTAGCTGCAGAAGGCCGAGTTGAGCCATTGGAGAATCCGATTCCTTAGGGGTGAACGTTAAGTGTCACCATCTTTGAAATCCCCCGTAGTTGGGCTCTGAGTGTTACGTTTACGCTGGCCTGAACCGTGCTGGTTGTGACGGTGTAGTTTTGGGCAATCGCCCCTCCCGGAACGATGACGGTGGCAGGTGAGTTTGCGACGGCGGACGAATCGCTGGTGATGATCGTTTGCGGTCCGGCGTTGCCCACAATGTTCATCGTGATCGTGGCCGTGGCCGGATTGCCGCCTACTACTGACACCGGGGCGACGGTGAGCGTGCTTAGTTCAGGGCGCGGGTGGAGGGTGACGTTACCTATTGCGGTCGTGTTCGCCAATCTCGCTGAGATTTGCGCGTTCACGGCTGATGCAACAACCAGCGAGTAGAGGGCTACCGTTCGCGTTTGTGCTCCAGCTGCAATGGATGTTGAGACTGGGCTCGCAATCTGGGCGGAGGTATCGGAGAACGTGTAGACCGCTACAATTGGGTTCGGGGCGCCCATATTGATAGTCGCATTGAAACGCTCTCCTCCGTAGATGTTGCTGGATTCGGGAGTGTAGGTGAACGCGGGAATGTGGTGCAGAACGAAGCTGTTGGAAGTAGTGCTTCCCCAGCAAGTCGCCGTTACGGTTACGATTTCAGTCGCGGTCGGATTGAACGAAAACGCGGTGAATCCGATCTGGGTTGTTCCCGTTGGGATAGTCACGTTCGTTGGAATCGAGACATTAGGTGAGTTATCGCTTAAGGTTACGACGGAGTTTGCCGGCGCCGCTCGGTTGGCCTTCACGGTGAGCGTGTTCTGTTGGCCACCCCAAAGTTGCGGTTTGGCTACCAGGATGGAAGTTAACATGGGGCGAAGCACCTTGAGCACAGCGATACCGCGGCTTGGGCAGGTCATCCAAAGCTCGTATCCACCTGGAATCATCTTGATGTCCATATCCGTGACTCCCCAAGGCAGCCCTCCCCATTCCCATGCGCCTAAGGGCGGGGCGGGAAACTTGCCGACGTTGGTGCCATCGTACCAATAGAGCCCGTAATCCGTTGAAGGATAATCATTCCAGTACATGAGCCAGAGTTTGCCGTCGGGTGTCACCCGGAGGGGCTGAATAGTATCGGCTTGGAACGGCCAACTTGGACTGGATCTCCTCATGATCTTGGTCGCTCCCGTGTTCGGGTTGAATCGGATCAAGGCGGTCCCGGCGGGATTGTTTACGGCTTGGGTTGAAAACCAGGCGGAGCCGTTGGATTCAACCGCAATCCCGGAGAAGTTGTTTGCACCCGGAACGGCAAAGTCGGCGACTCCTTTTGAGAGAAGGTAGGTTCCGTCCGTTCGTACGATTTCGCTTTCGCTGGCAGCCCAGACTGTGCCCGAACGCGAAGGATCACGATGAATACCAGAGCCCCAGCCAGTCATGGGGATGGTGATGTAGCTGCCTGAAGCGAAGAAACCGAGACCGCCATAGTGCGGGATTGCCCACAATCGGCCGAGTGAGTCTTCGGTGTATTGTCGGATTTGATCAGGTCCGCCGGGAATTTGTGCCCACGCAAAGCCATCCCACTCATGGGTGAAGCCGTTCATCGGATTGCAAACGACTTTGCCATTTGAAGGTCGAACGTAGACGGCTTCGCTTTGATCGCTGTTAAAGTTCCAGGGCTTCGTGAGGTCGTATCCATAAAGACTAACGAAATTCGTCCAGCGCGTGCCATCAAAACTGACCATTCCGCCAATACCGCTCGCGGCATTGCCGGTGGCATAAACTGCACCGCTATTCGGATCCACCGACAAATCGTTGTTGAAGTAATCAAACTGACTCGTGTTGGTAATGCGATATCGTTGCCAAATGCCAGAGGTGACGTCGCGTTTGATTGCGCCCCCGGTTCCGGTACCGCAGAGCCAAATGTTCCCCGCGTTGTCTATGTCCAAGTCATCTATGAAGCCGCTGTGGGGCACTGCTCCAAGGTTGATCCAAACGGTTCCGTTGTTTCGGTAAAGGTCGCCGTAGCCGTTCACCATGAGAGCCTGGCTGTTGCCAAAAGCTCTCAAGGCGGCGACGCCAATATTCGGGTTTTGTGGCGGCAGCGGTGGCGACACCCAAGTTCCATCGGGGCGGAGACAGTCGAGTTTCTCTTCACCCTGATTTCCAATCCATCGGGTAACCCACAGATTGCCAAGCGCATCAACCGAATCCTTTGATACAAGGTGAGCGGGGTTGCCCGCCACCGGAGGGTTGTTGTGCCAGGTGGTCCAGGTTTGGGTTGTAGAGTCAAACTTCTCGAAATCGCTATACCCATCGTTCGCGGTAAACACGTAGTATCCACCGCCGGGTTTCGGCTGGATGGCGATCTTTCCTCCGCCGTGATTCACATCATTTGTCCAAGAGTTTGTGGCCGGAGTGTATCGGCTTAAGCCACCACCAGCCCAAATGGTTGATTCAGCCGATACCCAAATCGTGCCGTCAGGGGCGAGGGCCATGTCGCGGGTCAGACCGCCTGGTAGTCCCGAGTTCCCCGGGCCATACTTCACGAGAGAGTTCGGACCGGCGGTGAGGTTCATTCGCAATACTCCGCGCCAGGTTCCCAGCCAGAGGTTTCCGGCTCCGTCGCTGATCATATCGCTCACTCGACTAACGCCAACATCGTTCGCATTACCGATCACGGGGTAATCAACATTGGAAACATTAAGCCAGCGATTTTGCGACTGGATAAATTTGGCTACGCCCCCTTCCTCCGCGATCGGGTTGTACCCGCCAATCCATGGATCACCATCCGCATCAATGAAAATTGACTCGTTGTAATCGCCCTGGATGCCCGTGTTACCGGGCCGATAGTAGCGCCAGGAGAACGTATCTAGGCTCTGTCCGCTAGACATGGAGCATGCTCCAAAGATTAGGGCGCATCCCATTGAAATGTATTTAGCTTTCATTAGTCCTTACCTCTTTTCTGAGAGCAAGAAACCACGCGGTGGACTCTCCTCCCGGTATACCATAAATAGGAGCATAAGGCAAGCTACATTGATACAAAAATCTGCCCCGTTAACACGCAGATTATTGACAGGTAACATGGCCTGGGGGCAGTATGTGGCACGACGCAAGAGGAAGGCACCGATGTGGCTCCTGTTGTAAACTCCCATCGTAACCAAACAAGCAACAGAATCTCTAACCCAGAACGTCAAGGAAAGTACAGATGAACGAAACCTTCAAAGTGATGGAGCCACATGGACTGGGTAGGCATGTGGCACGACAGATAAGTAGCCTCAAGGTGGCGCGAGGGGCGCGCAACTCCCCCAAAATTGCACGGCGAGGACGCCCGAGCCACGCGGCTATGCCGCTTGCTTTAGTTGGATCGCTTCCGCCGTATCGTTCAGCTTGAAGTGATTCACCATTTCATCTAGCGATCGGGCTAGTTCGTTTAGCGTTCCTGAACGCTCTACTAGCTCTGACGTCGTGGCGCTTTGCTCTTGGCTTAGCGAGCTGATTTCGCCTACTTGCTCGCTTACCAAAGTTGAAGATGCGGCCATTTCTTCGGCGGCAGCAGAGTTCGTTTGGATCGCCGTCATGCTCTCGTCAATCGCGGCTCTTACCTTGCTGGCAAGGGCGGATGCTTCGGCGGTTTGCTCGCTCACGTGAGCAACCGGATCGCGGAAGCCGTCAACGGTATCCAAGATCGCCTGAAGGGAGGTCTTGCCTTGGTCGCTGGGGCGGCACCTTTTTCGACAATAAATTTTGGACCAATATTGAGTTTTAAACATTTACAATAGCCCGCTTTCGCGGATTCTCCCGGTAGATATATGGGCAACGAAAACCGGGATCCGCACCCAGTTGGAGCAGTTGGCTGTGATTTGCGCGCTAGCTCTATCTGCCGCGCTCAAAAATTCGACTCCACCGTGCCAAATCCAGTCGTCCAATTTCGACGATTGAAAATCCGTGATGTACGCCTTGCTCGCCCATGTTACGGGTGTTCATTAGTTTCGCCTGAACGATCACTCTATCTTCGGGTGTGATCAAAGTAACTTCGGCGATTGCATCTTTCTCGATGGCGGTGGGCAAGAAAAGTCCAAACCCGCTTCGGCAGATATCTGCGGTAGCGACGGGCGCCATGGTAATGGGACATCCATCCACCGAGATTTCAACCGAAACGTTTTGATCGCACAAGCGGGCATTATCATCGCCCTTAACCAATCGCCTCTCGCCATAAATCAGGAAGGTCCCAATCGAACCGCCTTCTTCGGTTTGGCATCCGATCAGTTCACGTAGCCGAGCGAAGCAGTGCAGATTCTTTCCCAAGCCATAAAGCGTGAAGGCGAACTCCTCTCCAACTGCGACTTCTAAGCCGAACTTGATTCGAACGGTGAATGAGGAATCATTGATGTTAACGATCCAACCGTGCCCGATTTTTGCGTCCTTAATCCGCTGAAATGTGCCCCTTGCATTAAGGAATAGATCTGGAAAACTATCAGCCAGACGGGGAAGTCCCATTGATTGCATTATTGTGCTCCTGCTCCCCCCTGAGAATTATCGGTGATTGAGTTGCCCTGCTTCAGTCCTAATTATTTTGGAAAGTCAAGGTTGGGAATTGGTCAAAAAGGTAGGCAGCCCCGCAGTTTAACAGTTTTTGAGCTCGCTCTGGCGTCATGTGGCTTCCGCCCGTGAAGCCGATAACCGTCATTCGGGCGGCAATGGCCGCTTGGACCCCGAGCGGACTATCTTCAATCACCATGCAGTTTTCTGGTGCGATTCCTAGCTGTTTCGCCGCAAGTAGAAAGAGATCAGGGGCTGGCTTTCCTCTGGAAACCATGCTTGATGAATAGATATGCCCTTCAAAACGATCCCATAAACCGGTGAGCTTAAGCGTGAATTCAAGCCGCTCAGTAGAGCTACTCGAAGCGATAGCCTTTGGGAGAGTTATTGAATCAAGAAGTGCTTCGATTCCAGCCATAGGCTTTAAATTGCCATCGAACGCTCGGTTTATGCGTTCGCTAATCTGAGCTTCTACGTCTTGGGGCAGCGTTGTCGTTATCCTCGTTTGGATATCGGCGATCATATCCTTGAAGCTCAACCCCACATACCGAGCCATGAACGCTTCGGTGCTTATATCGAGCCCAAAATTGGCAAAGTAATCGCGCTCAGCTTGATTTGCAAGAACCTCGCTGTCAATCAGAACCCCATCGCAATCGAAAATGATGGCCCCGATATTTTCGGCAAAGTTCACTTCTTCAACTTCCTCATAACGAGGTCAAACTTGTTCTTTACAATGAACATGCTTGCGCGTGACAGGAGGGCCAAACCGCAAAAGAGCAACGAAAATGGTCGAAGCAAAATGAACTGCTGCGAGACTATATTTTTGCGATAAAACCGGAACATGGAGCGATGAAAACGCCCGATCATGCGGTTCGGAGCTTTGTCGGTACTGCGCCCAATGGCGTGGGTTATCACCGAATCGTGCAAATAGACCACCTTGTAGCCTGCCTTCCAGCACTGCCAGCACCAATCCACATCCTCACAAAACATGAAATATTCAGGGTCAAGGGGGCCGATTTTTCCGATAAGCTCGCCGGTTGCGAAGAGGGCCGCTCCCGAAACCCAATCCACCTCGCGGGTATCCGAGTGATCCCATTCTTGCATCAAGTAGTCACGAGTAAAGGGGTTATTGGGGAAGAGCTTTCCGATGGGCGTATTGCGAAAAAGCGCGGCTACCGGATTCGGAAATCTCCGGCAAGAGTATTGCAAAGACCCATCCGAGTTCAAGAGCTTCGGGCCAATCATTCCGGCTTCGGGATACTGGTTGTGATATTCCATCAGCCGTTTGATCGCACCTTCGTGAACGATGGTGTCGCTGTTCAGGAGCAAAGCATGGGGCGCGAGGCGGTTCGCGAGGGCATGGTTTTGACCGCCAGTGAATCCCAGGTTATCTTGCATTCGAAACAACCGAACCCACGAAAAATCGTTCTCAACCATGTCGGGCGAGCCGTCTTCGCTGTGGTTGTCCACTACCAAAACTTCAAAGTTAGCTTCGCCCTGCACGTCCTGTAGGCTTTGGAGACACAAACGCAAATCTTCAATCGTGTTCCAACTGCAAATCGTAATGCTGAGATCGGGGGTCATGGCTTGAACCCCTCGTGAACGCCTCGCGCCCGGATGAATGCGGCAAGTAGGATCAAGGGTCTCAGGATTGGCAAGAAAGGGACCAAACGGTGCTTTTCGAGAAAACGGACGAGGCTCCGGTGGGATTCCCAGATCATGTTCTTGCGCACTTGCTTGGTCCCCTCCGCCCCATGGTGGAGGACACGCACGGTTGGCTCGTACCAAGTTTTCCAACCCATTTGGCGGAGTCGAAACAGGAGGTCTACTTCGTTGAAGAAGATAGGGAAATTTTCGTCCATAAGGGGGGAAGCGATCACATTAGACTTGTTGGACAAGTTGGACTGCATAGACTCAATTGCTTCTCTTTTTAACAGAAGAAACGTCCCCATCGGTTGAGGCACATCTTGTGCTTTGTTATAATCAAATCGTCCCAAACGATACGAGTCTAGACCCGGGATTAACCGCCCCAACTTTGTGAAATCACCCACCAAACCCCAGAACGACGGGAACCCCCGAACAGAGGCTTGCGTCGTTCCATCGGTGAAAATCTGGCGTGCGCCAAGCGCGCCGTACTCCGGCAAACCGATGAGCGTAGAAACCGCCAAAGCCAGCGTATCTTCGTAGATCTTCGTATCAGGATTCAAAAGCAACACGAACTCTCCGGAAGAATGGGAATAGGCAAGATTGTTTCCGCCCGCGTATCCAAGGTTCTTTGCCGAAGAAATCAACTTCACCCACGGATGTTTCGCAGCAATCATCGCCGCACTCCCATCCGATGAAGCATTGTCAACGACTATCACCTCAACATCGCTCGAAAATTGGGCGATGGAGGCCAGGCACGCATCAAGCAAATCGCGCGTATTCCAGTTGACGATCAGAATGCTCAACATCCTATTTCACATTGAAGTATTTGGCTTCGGGATGGTGCACGATGATCGCCGATGTGGACTGCTCCGGCACGAGCATGAACTCCTCGCTGAGTTCAATCCCAATATCTTGCGGCGAAAGCAACTCAAACAACTTAGCCTGATCCTCCAGATTCGGGCAAGCTGGATAGCCAAACGAATAGCGCGCACCGTGATATTTGGCACTGAAGAGCAACCTCATCTCGTCCGGTTCTTGATCCGCGATTCCCATTTCCATTCGAATTTGTCGGTGCCAATACTCGGCGAGCGCTTCGGCCGTTTCTACTCCCATCCCGTGAACAAAAAGATAGTCCTGGAAGTTTCCTTCCTCGAAAAGTTTGCGTTCGAGTTTGCCCACTTCTTCGCCGACCGTTACGATATGGAAGCCAACGACATCAAGATCTGCTGAGAAGAAATCTGACAAACATTGACGGCGACCGTCCCGCTGCCGGGGGAAGTTGTAGCGAAGCCGCTCGGTTTTGGCGTCCTCTCGCAGGATTACCAAGTCGTTTCCTTCGCTACGACACCAGAAATAGCCCCACTTAACTTTGGGCAGGAGCGTGGTTGCAAGCTCACGCCTCAAACGCTCAAAAATCGGTTCTGCATTCTGTTTGAGCCACTCGGTGAACTCAGGATTGCTCATTCCTTCTTCGCGCTTGAACTGCCATTGGCCCCGGAAAAGGGCAATCGGGTTGATGTACTTGTAGAGTTCGAAAATATCGAACTTCTCCCAACTCTTTGCGCCATAAAAGGGCAACGTTGGAGCAATTGATGGGCCGACTTCGGATTTCACGCCATTGAATTGATAGAGCGCAGGGTCCAGAATGTCAATTCGGTGAGATCGTGGCCGGAACTCATCTAGCTCGTCCGGCTCCGGCAGTTCGATCCCTTTGCCGATATCCTCCATGAGGCGCAAACCCTCAAACGCGTCCTTAGCATAGAAAACGTTGCCATCATAAATGGAGCGCAAATCGTTCTCAACATAGCCACGCGTTAGCGCCGCCCCGCCCAAAATCACTGGGAACGACATGAGTTTCCGGTCGTTCATTTCAAGCAAGTTATCCCTCATGATGAGCGTGCTTTTCACGAGTAGCCCACTCATTCCGATGACCTCGCAGTTGTTCTCTTGGGCCTTTTCTAGGATCGAGTTAATCGGCTGCTTGATGCCGATGTTAACGACTCGGTAGCCGTTATTGGAAAGGATAATGTCAACCAAGTTCTTTCCAATATCGTGAACATCGCCTGCGACCGTCGCAAGCAAAATTGAACCCTTCGCCTGCCCCTCCTCCTTCTCCATCAAAGGCTCCAAAACTCTGACGGCCGCCTTCATCACCTCCGCGCTTTGCAATACGAAAGGCAGTTGCATCTTGCCCGAGCCGAAAAGCTCGCCAACCGTTTTCATGCCATCAAGCAGGACATCGTTGATGATTTCAAGGGGCTGATATTTTTCGAGCGCCTTTGCGATGTGGGCGTCTAAGTTCTTTTTTATCCCCTCGACGATATGCTTTTTCAAGCAGTCTTCAACGGTCAAACCCTCGAATGGGTCGGTGCTGGTGTCGGTTGCGCGCACGTTTTCAAACCGAGCCATCAGCTCGATCAGGGGGTCATAGGTGCAAGTGCGCTCATCCATTATCTCTGCAATCCCGGAACCCAAGCCGTGGTTCGACCGCCGACCTGCTCGCGCCGAATCGGCTTCCCCTCGATCTCATCTTCGCCTTTTCCGCCGCCCCAGCGGTGGTGGAACATCCAAGTCTTTGGGAGCTGGTCCTTGTCGGCCTCGCAGTCTATGGTGGTGGCGAGGATTTGCTGTAGGCTCGCGAGGAGCCCTTCAATATCGGCTTTTTTCAAACTGTCTCCGGTTCGTTTCGGAGAAATTCGAGCTTGATACAGCACTTCGTCGGCAATCCAGTTGCCCACTCCGCAGAACAGTTTCTGATCCAAAAGCGAGGCCTTGATCGGCGCGGTTCGACCCTTCAAAACGGCTTGAAGGCGCTCGGTCGTATAGGGCTCATTGAAAACGTCTGGACCAAGTTGCTTGAGTTTTTTGTCCGTGGCCGGGTCATCACCCACCCAAAGCCGCGCTAAACGCCGTCCATCCGTCATGGCAACTTTTCGACCATCCGGGGCGGTAAGCATCAGCTTGAGAAACCGAGGGCGGCCGTCCTCATCGTAAAGCGGCGCACTTCCATGCTCCCGAATCCGAGTCTCCTTGATGTCATCGCGAACCTCCCGAATCCAGCCCGCCATCCCCAGGTGCCCATAAACAACGGGGGCAGTATCAAACTCAAACCAGAAGTATTTTCCTTTTCTCCCTATGGTTTTCACGAGCTTGCCCGCAAAGAGGTCCGGCCCGATACCCTTACAAACAATATCATCAGCGACGACCTCAACGGCCGCAATCCGCTTCCCCTCCAAAACCCGCCGCATCACACGGCAAACAGATTCAACTTCGGGCAGTTCGGGCATCGCATAGATTATGGCGGAATCCTTCTCTTCGGCCTTGCACGTTCGCGTCAAGGGAGGATTTCAGGTGCCTCAGAGTTCATGGACATTTGCGATCCCAGAGAGTCGGACGAGAGCGCTAAAAAGTAAACTGTCCATTGAGGCTCCGCCTTCCGTTCATCCGTCAAATAGAACGGATAAATCAAAAACTATGCGTGCTTGGCTTGAAATTAATCTCGATGTAGTCGCCCGAAACTACCGCTATGCGCGGGCGTTTCTTGGTGATCGAACCCGTGTGATGGCGGTGGTGAAAGCCGACGCATACGGGCATGGCATTGAGCCAATTGTTCGTGTTTTGGAGCGTGAGAACTGCCCGATCTATGCTGTCATCTCGCTCGACGAAGCCAAGCGAGTCCGAACTGAAACAACAAAAGATGTTCTAATTATGGGCTTTGTTGACGATGCCGAGATCCAAGAGGCGATCCGTGATGGCTATATTTTGAGCCTTTATGATCGCTCGCACGTTGATTTGCTCCATAACCTCGCGATCCGGGTTGGCATTCCTCTGAGGGTTCATTTGAAGGTTGAAACCGGTATGAATCGCCTCGGCATGCAGATTAGCGAAGCCATTGAATTCTTAGCAAATGCCGCGCAATTCCCGATGCTCAAGGTTGAGTCCGTGTTCACTCATCTCGCGATGTCCTCAACTCGGGACGTAAATCTGGAGCAGTTGGAGAACTTCCGCGTTATGATCGCAGCAATGGGTGAAATGGGAGTTAGCGTGCCAATCCACATGACGAACTCGCACGGAGTCAAACCCTTTCCGGAAGGGCATTTTGATTACGTCCGGCTCGGCCTCACGCTATACGGAGTTGAGCCCGTGCTCCCGGGTCTGGAGCCTTCGCTGACCGCCAAAACGGTGGTGATGCAGCGAAAGCCGTTACGAAAAGGCGAAGCCACGAGCTACAGCAAACTCTTCGTTGCGCCCCACGATATGGAGATTGCGATTTTGGCGATGGGCTATGCAGAGGGACTAAGCCAATCCATGACGAACAAAATCAACTGTGTTATCGCTGGCGTGAAAACTCCCCTCGTTGGACAGATTTGCATGAATTTATGCATTGCCGATGTCACCAATATTCCGGCAAATCGCGGCGACGAGGTGGTGATCATCGGAAAGCAAGGCAATGAGGAGATCAGAGTGGCCGATATTGCTCAACAAACCGGGATTCGACATCACGAGGTGATGACGAGACTGGGGAAGAGCATTCCAAAGGTTTATCTGGGCGAACCCGTTCAAACCGCCGACCGGGTGCGTGCGCCAGAAGTTAACTAGCTGTCACTTTAGGAGCGGCCCCGAAAATTTCGATTTGTGGTTTTTCGCAAGAGTCAACTGGGCAATTTTTGCAGCCTTAACGGCTAACTTTTTGGGCTCCTTTTGATGCAACTTAACCGTTCCGCCGGTAATGCGAGCGGGCAGTATCTCGGATTCGGTTAGCTTGGTTCCCTCAAAGGTTAAGCGATAGAGAGCGGTTTCCGCGGGGCGCGGCGAGATGAGATTGCCCAACGAGTAGATAATCGGCTTGCCTTTGTAAAGCTCGCCCGGTTGCAAAACGTGAGGGTGGGCGCCGAGCACCACATCGGCGCCTTCATCAATGAACATCCGTCCCATTCGAACTTGCTGGGACGTGGGTTGCGATTGGCGTTCGGTTCCCCAGTGAAGGCAAACCACGAGGAAATCGCATGACTCTTTGCCTTTGCTGACAATGTTTCGAATCGTTGCTCGCGCTTGTTTTTCGGCAACTCCCGTGATCGTTAGAGTTGCAATTCCAGCTCCCGTTTTGGTTGCGGGAGTGCACTTTCTCAGGGCCGCCGCCCCATTGAAAGCCAAAAACGAAATGAATCCGACACTTGGACTTTCTTTGACCTGAATGGAGGCGACCCGCCGAGCCGCCTCCCAATTTGAACCTGCCCCGAAACCTAGTATCTCTCGCTTATCGAGCATTCCCAGCATCTGTTGCAAACCCGATTCGCGGTAATCCATCGCGTGGTTGTTGGCCAGGCTCAACGCATCAAAGCCAACTGACCTGAGGAAGTCTGCGTGCGCAGGCTTGGCTTTCAGAATGAATTGGGTCCTATTTTTCACTTCGGCCGCAGTCTTTCTCGTCGTAGTGATGCGGGCATCGGTAAGGGGGATTTCTAGGTTTGCGTATGCAATCGTCGCATCCTGGAAGGGCTCTTTCACCCCTTCAAAAACTTTTGCGCCGGGGGTTATCGCGTTGAGCATGATGTCCCCGCCCACCACGAGAGTCCAAATTGTGGAGCGAAATCCCATCGCATTCCAGACGCTATAGGCGGCTTAAATGCCGCCCAACTTCTCCAACCAAGTAAAAGCTGCCCGTGACTAAGACCGGTTTCTCGCTTTTGCGGGCTAGGGCAACGGCGTCCTCAATGCTCTCCACCGCCGATACTTGTTGCCCCGAGATTCCAGAGATCACTTGGGCCATTTCGTGCGGGTCGCGGGCTCGATGAAAGTTGATGGGACAAACGATAATCTCATCCGCGATGGGCAGTAGCGGCTCATAGAACGACTCGACTTCGTGACCGGAAACCATATTTGTCAACAGCACGTAGCCCCCTTTTGGCAGGGAATCCGCCAGAACTTCCGCCGCCGCTCGATTGTGCGCGCCATCCAAAATCCACTTCTGGCCATTTACGATTCGTTCTTCCATCCGGGCAGGGGCGGCGGCAGTTGAAATTGCCCGCTGAACAGCATCAAAGGGCAGTGCCCCGCCTTCCGTGAGCTCGACGGCCGCAATCGCTAGCGCGGCGTTGTGCATTTGCATTTTTCCTTTGATTCCGGTCGCTATAGGTTCATAACGGGCGTTTGGAGTGACAATGGTTGTATCCAAAACGTAGATATCTCGACCAAATTCGATGAGATCATTTCCGGCCACGTTCCGGATGACGGATCGGGCTTCGTCGGATACAAGCCCACAAATGGCGGGCGTTTGCTTAATAATCCCTGCTTTTTCCGCCGCGATTTCTCTAATCGTGTTGCCGAGAATATTGGTGTGGTCAAGGCCGATGCTAACGATGACGGGTACTGATTGCGAAATGATATTGGTGGCATCAAGTTTTCCGCCTAGTCCGACTTCGAGGGCGACTCGCTCGCACCCCATTTCTTTCCAATACTGAAATCCAACGGCAGTTTTGAATTCAAACTCGGTGATTCCGCCAAATTCGGTTTCAGAAAGTGATTCTGCAATGGGTTGAAGCGCGGTGACGATCCGAGCGAAGTCCTGCTCAGAAATGTAATTTCGGCCAAGTTGCACCCGTTCACGTGGATCGTAAGCATAGGGGCTGAAAAATGAGCCAGTTCTGTAACCCAGCTCAACAAACAGGCTCTGAACATACGCGGTAACGGAGCCCTTGCCGTTCGTTCCCGCAATATGAACAAACTTGCAATCTGGCCCGGGCATGCAAGCGGCTCGGCGCGCGAACTCGCTCATTCGGTCCAGCCCGAGGCGCCACCCTCGTGGGGCTAGAGATGCAACGTATTCAAGGGCCGCCGAATAATCCACTCGCCCGCAAGTAAACCCGATGGGCCCATTGCCCTTTGATTCGGCGAGTCCGAGCGGTAAAATGTCTCATGGCTTACGGTTGGGAAGGCGAGAAAGTGCGGCTGGTGCCGCTGGATATTGAGAAGCACTTGGAGAATTACGTTCAATGGCTGAACGATCCCGAAATCACGCACGGATTGCTGATTGGCGATTTGCCGATGACGAAGCTGGCCGAACGCGATTGGCTTGAAACGATCGCCAAGGACATGAGCGGCAAGAACATTATTTTTGCGATAGAGACTTTGGATGGCAAGCACATCGGCTCATCTGGAGTGCACCAGATCAACCACGTTCACGGCGACGCGCTAACGGGCACCTTCATCGGCGATCGTTCAGAGTGGGGCAAGGGATACGCCACCGATTCGATTCGAGTGCGCTCTCGATACTGCTTTGACGTCCTAAACCTGCGACTGCTAAGATCGGCATACATTGAAGGCAACGAGCGGTCCGCTCGAATGCAGGCGCGGGCCGGATACGTTGAGATCGGTCGCTGGCCCAAGTTACTTTGGAAGCGCGGTGAATATCGCGACGAAATCCTTACCTGCCTCACGCGCGAGCGGTGGCTCGAAGTGAACTCAAATGCATCGAGATTGGCTTAGCCGCCCTTCTCAACTTCGTCATAAATGCCCTGAAGATCGGCTTTCTTTTCAGGGCTTGTCGCCTTTTCCATCATGCCTTTGATCGCGAGAAGTTGGGTGTGTTTTAATGATTCCTCGGGCTTGATCGCGATGTCCGGTTGGACTCCCTTGCCCTCCCAGTTCGTTTTCGAGTACGGGTTGATTGCTCTTCCAACCGGAATGAAGCACGAAAAGTGATCGCCTAACCGAACCACACCGCCGGGGTTTGCCCCGCCCCAAGTGGGCTCGCCAATGATGGTTCCGCGCTTGAGTTGCTGGAAATTGTAGGCACATTCCTCTGCCCCCGAACCCGTTCGCTTGCTCACCAAGACAAACAGGGGAACGCTTGGAAATCGCGGGCCAGCGACCTTTTCCAGCGTCCAAAACTCCCGTGTTGAGTTGCTGGGGCGGAAGTAAATTGTGTTGAGTAGCACGGGTTTTGACTCAAAGAAATAGCTGCAAAAGAGTCGCACCCCGGCTGGGTCTCCGCCGCCGTTCCCGCGCAGATCTACGATCATGGCATCAACGTTTTCGAGGAACGTCATCGCGCCCTGAACGGGCCGGGCCATGTACTCGGGCGAGGCGAACCCGTTGAAGGCAATGTAGCCGACGTTGCCTCTCATTCGCTCCACTTTTTGGAAACCGGCGTTGGTGAAACGTGTTTCTTCCTCCGCGCGCTTTATTTCTTCAGGAGAGGATTCAGCTCGATTCTGGCGAGCGGGGAGCACGCCCGCATGGAATCGAAACCTCAAATGGGCATCGGTAACTTGTCCCTTGATAATTTCGTTCACTTTGCTCGCGAAAGAGCCGCCGTCGGTGAGATCGCCGTACTCCTTCGATTTCATCCAAGTCCTCAATTCAGCCTCAATCTTTTTTGAGATCTCTGGCATCACATAGCGGGCTTCCATTTCTTTGAAGAGAACGCCGAGGGTTTCATCTTTGATCTGAGAAGTCAGCGTTAGAGCCTGGGGCGAGAGAAGGAGGGAAAGAGCAAAATTGGCAAGCACCCCTTCAATACGGCGAAAACGCAGTGTGCAGTTTCCTTTGCACCGCTCTTTGCTGGGGATTGCCTCAACATGTTTGGAAAAGTTCGGGAAAGTGCGGCGGTCGTTTGGCGCTCCGATGTGCGTTGGGGTTCGTTAAATTTCCTACAAATCCATATCGGAACTATGCCCCGGAAAGAGCTTGGCCGTCGAATCGAGCCGCGTTTTTGCAACACAGACCGCGGTTGCGGCTTCGCCAACGCCCGTGGCTATGAGTTTGATCTTGCCTTCAAATGTACAAACATCGCCAACCGCGAAGATGTTGGGTAAGTTGGTTTCGAACAGGTGATCCACTTTGATTTGGTTTTTCTCGATTTCCAATCCCCATGTTTTGAGCGGGCCAAGCGTGGATTTGAATCCGATATTTACGATTACAGCGTCGGTTTCATGATGCTCATTTTCTTTGGTTTGGCTATGGGTGAGGGTTACTGCCTCAATTTTTTCGATACCGTGCAACTCGGTCACCTGGTTCCAAAGCTTGAGCTTGACGGGCGAACTCAGCACCTGCCGAACTGAGTCTTCGTGGGCTCGAAACTCATCGCGACGATGCACCAGCGTAACCGATCTCGCGATCGGTAGCAAGTGAAGGCACCAGTCAAACGCGCTGTCGCCGCCACCAATGATCGTGACATCCTTGCCCTTATAGAGGGCGGATTCTCGAACCCCATAGTGAAGGCCACGGCCCACAAAATCCTCCTCTAAAGGCACCCCAATCTTGGTCGGCGAAAACGCCCCGGCCCCGGCTGAAATGATAATGGTTCGCGTTTCAAACTTGTCGTTAATGAGGTATCCACCTTCGGTTGGTTCGAGCGAAGTCGCCATCTCCTCAAGCACAATCTCAGGCGAGAACTGGGTGCCCTGCTTTGCCATCTCCGCGGCCAGGTCCTTGGCTAAAATCTTTGGAAAACCTGGCATATCGTAGACGTATTTTTCGGGATAGAGAGCCGTAAGCTGCCCACCAAGAGACGGCAAACTATCAATGATCCGAACCGACATCCCGCGCATTCCGGCATAGAAGGCGGCAAAAAGCCCTACTGGGCCCCCGCCAATTATGGTGAGATCTGTGCGCACCACGATTAAAGAAGAGCCCCGAGGGACTTTGGATACAAGCTGATCGCTTGCGCCATGCAGTTGCGCGCGTCGCCTTCAAAGTGTCCCGCCGTTAAATGAGTTAGCTTGGCGACGGCTTCTTCCGCTTGGGTTTCGCCCGAGCGAACACGGGAAACCCAAGCGGCGGCCTCGGCATCGGGAAGATCGAGCTCGTACCCGTTTAGCATCAGAAAGGCAACAAAACCGGCGAACGCGGTGGCCGAATCGTCGCCGCTAAAGGGCGATTTTTTCATAAATCCGGCTAGAAACCTACTGGCCAGGGATTGGATATTATTGCTAACCCCATAGCCGTATTGGCAAAAGGTGGCCTCCTCAAGGATTGCAAAATCAAATGGATTTGTTCTCTTGGTTAGCTCGAAGTTCAGCCAAAGGAGATCTTGGACGGTTAGGTAGCTGGTTGCGGTCGAGGATGTCGCATTCACGGCACTAGGATTGTACCGTTCATGGCGATTGGGATCGCCGGCGACAATCGGGTAGCTCGGAAAGAACTCTCAAGGCTGAGCGTCGCGGGTTTGGCGAGCTTTCGCTATCTCGGCCAGAGCCTGAACGACCCGTTTCGCTGCTTCCTTTGCTTCGTCGGTCGAGCTCTGTTTCCCAAATGTGAATCGGAGCCCCTCTCTCGACTCTTGTTCTGAATAACCACAGGCGAGCAAAACGTGGCTTGGCTTTAAGCTGCCCGAGCTACAAGCGGCTCCGCTGGATGCCGAAACCCCCAACCGATCGAGTTTTATCAGCATCGCCTCGGCGTCAACTCCGGGGGTTCGGAAGTGGGCATGACCCCCTAGGGTTTCGGCCGTTGGAACCGTGCGAACTAATCCCTCATGCCCTTCAAGAGCGTTTACAAACGCGTCCCGAGCCTCTCGCCGATTATCCAGTGGTTGATTTCGAACGGCCGCGGCAAACCCGGCGATTCCTGTGATGTTTTCAGTCCCAGCGCGCATTTCTCGCTCTTGCCCGCCGCCTGAAATCAGAGGAGAAACCGGTGTTCCGGCCCGAACAAACAGCGCCCCAACGCCCAAGGGGCCACCAACCTTATGCGAACTCGCCGATATGATATCGGCGGTAGGAACAGGCCGAGAAAGAAAGGTTTGGACCGCATCAACAAAGAGAAGGGCACCGGCATTCGCGGTGATTGAACGGGCCCTGGCAATGGGCTGGATCGTTCCAAGCTCGTTGTTCGCCTGCATCAAACACACCAACAAAGTTGTTTCATCAACCAAGCCCTCCAAGCCAATCTCACCTTCACGAGAAGCCGGGGCTAGTACAACCGAATACCCAAGGCGTTCCAAAACTGGTTGGCAAGAGAGCACACAGTGATGCTCAATCGAAGAAAACACGACCCGGCGCCTTGATGTTTGATTTGCCAAAGCAACCCCAATCAAGGCATGGTTGGCGGCCTCAGTCCCGCTTGACGTGAAGGTTACTTCGCCAAACAAACACCCGAAGGCTTCCGCGATGACAGCCCGGGCTTCATCGAGGGCAAGTTTGGCTTGTTGCCCCTCGAAGTGCAGGCTACTCGCGTTGCCATACCGCCCGGCGAGCCAGGGAAGCATGGCTTCCGCCGCCTCCGGCAACAACGGAGTCGTCGCCGCGTGATCGAGGTAAATGCGTTTCACGCTATTGCTTCAATTCGGCGCGCCAGCTCAAAATCAATGAGCGAAATGCCACCAACGTCGTGCGTGTTCAGCGCAACTTTGACTTTTTGGTACGAGATGGTGAGGTCAGGATGATGGTCCATATGGTCCGCTAGATGTCCCACTGCACTTGCGAACATCACGCCAGATGCATACGACGCAAACTCGTAAGTCTTTGAGATTTGATTCTCAATCACGTCCCAGCCGCGTAAGTCGTGGAGGTACACCTTGACCTCTTCTACAGAAAGTTTTCGTCGTTCCATGCCAAGATTGTAGTTCCTTTCGAACGACCGGAACTTGCCGGTAGAAAGCACGTCTTATTTTTTGGAGTCTGGGTCATGAAATTTCGAACTTGGTTTACGTTAGCATTGGTTTGGTTGTTTTGTGTGGGGTCTTTTACACCTATGAACGCGGATGCGCAAAGCAGATCGGTCGTTAAGAAGTCCATCCGAAAGAAAAAGAAGAGGAAGCCAGTCCTAAAAAAGGTGATCGTTCCGGTCAAGAAAGTGGTCGCGTCGGTCGCCCCGGTGGTTGGAACCTGGTTTACGATTGATACCGAGGGCAAATTCGCTAGGGCCAACAAGTTTCTATTCACGAAGTTTGGAGAGTTCACTTATATTGGCCCTGGGTTCAAATCCTCGGGTTCAATGAGTTTCAAGGAGGGCGTAATGAACTTAACCTGGCTCTCGATTGACGGGCAACCCGTAAAGCCAGGAACAATCAAGAGGGCGATTTCGGTCACCTCCCAAAAAATATTCAAGATTGATCGCTTTACGTATAAGTGGGCATTGTAGCTAGCGTTTGGAGCCGCTTATCCCAAAGGTTTGATCCTTTCCATAAGCCCCCGGAACGAGATATTTGCCCTTTTCTAGCGGCCCCTTCGCCCGTTCGACTTCTAGCGGCATGTGCTCGGACGTGGCGTCGTGCCGGCGCCCGGTAATTTGCCAACTGACCTTGGTTTGAGGCACCGAGGTTCGGATTCGGAATTTGTTTTCTCGCAACTCTTGGATGACCTTGACTTGAGTGAAACTGTCGCTATCGGCGTTATCAACAACCGTAAGTTGATATCTAAAATCCTCATTGAGCGCATCGAACCAGTCGGGCAACGTGATCGTGGCATAACCGCGCGAATCGGTAACAGCGACCCCATCATACATATTCTTGCGTTCGTTGCTCTCTACGCTGGAGTGCTCCAAGAACTTATTGGCGGGATCGAGCGGATGATCTATCAGGAACGACTTTACGCCAGAAGTTGCCGAGGCTGCATAAAGACGTCCATCGAAATAGCCGGCGTAGCTAGATCCATTGTTTGGTGCAAACCCGAATACTCCGTAATTCACGCCTGTTCCTTGCGCCATCCCGGCCACTCCATAGCACGGATTTGAGCTACCACTTGCAACCCCTTGTACGCCCAAAGTTAAGAGGGAACTCGTTCCAAACGCTTGAACCAGCAGGCCCCTTCGGGCCGGAGCATAGCCCCCACCCGGACCTCCGTTGGTGATGCTCGCCAGCGCGGCTCGAGCGGAGTCATCGCCGCGAATATCAAGCTTGTTCGAGGGGGCGGCGGTCGTTCCGATCCCGACATCCCCGTTTGGATAGAGACCTAACGTCTCTGTTCCGTGAACGTTGAATCGCAGAATACCGGCCGAGCTGAGGTACGAAAAAGCGTCGTTTGCGATGTTGTTGTAGCCGTAATAGGGTTGCCCACCCGTTCCGGTTGAAATGTACATTCCGGCACTTCCGGAGGTGACCGGGTGGCTCAATCGAAGAATTTCATTGCTTCCTATCGCGGTCGTTCTGGCTCCTATGGCCGCGAATGGGCCCGTCACTTGGAGCGTGTCGGCAAAGGTTGCGGGGCCAGTAAATTGCGCCAGAGCGGTAAACAGAGATTTACCAACGACGGAGAGCGCTGTGCCGGTACTCTCCGTTTTCATCGCCACACCGCCCGCTTGATTCTTGGCAAAAAGCCCGATTCCGTCGGGGCTGTTGCTCTGGAACCAACCGCCGTAGGTGTTTCCCGCGCCCGAAGTCGCGATTCCAAAGCTCGCGCGACCAGCGTTACTGTTGTTTTGTGCATAGGTGCCGTACGTCGCCCCGACAGTTGAGCTAGCGTAACCGAAGAGTGCGCGGCCCGCTGAGCTTTTTGCTTCGAACCAACCGCCATAAGTAGCCCCCGTTGTGCTTGTTGAGATACCGATTAAACCGGCCGCATTTGCCGCCGATGAGGTATTCGAACCGCGAATGATATAAGTTGAGCTTGTGCCAGTAAGCGTTATGATGCCGCTGGCGAGGGCGGTCGCGTTGAGGCCAGTGAGCAAGCTGCCGGTACCCTTAAACAAACCTGCAGTTGCGGTTCCGGTGATATTCAAATGTCCGGTTTGGGCTACTCCGGGAGTAACGGCCTGAAGGTTAACCGGTGGATCAACGAATGTTTTGAAGGTTCCAATCGTAGCCGCACCGGCGGCCATCGCCATGATCAAAAATCTGTTCACTCTGTAATGATAACACTGAATATTAGATTTTCCCTAATTTTTCAGCATATTTGCTACACCTCAGATTTCTGCACCTGAAGTATTAGTCTTATGGCACCCACAGGCAAGATGCCCGTACCACGGCTAGCGTTTTCGCCTTCGAATTAAGAGCAACGAGCCCATCGCGAGTGCAGCCACGGTCGCGGGTTCGGGCACGGGCTGTGACCATAACAGAGCTACGGCCATATTGGTGTTTGGGTCCACTCCATAGCCTGCAATGTAAGTAACAGATCCGCTATCCCAGATGCTGTAGGCGCGGGTGCTGAGGTAGTTTGCGTCGTGAATGTCAATCCACGATCCCGCCGTACCGCTCCAGATGCTGGCGTGATCGACCCCGCCTACATTCGCATAACCAACCTGCTGGCCGCCGAAAACTCCATAGGCGATTGCTTCGCTGGCCGCACCGGGGGTTAGATCAACGAAGGAAGCGGACGTTCCGGTCCAGAGGCTTGCGCGGCTCAAACCGCCGAATATTGTGTACCCGACTTGCTGTCCTCCTCCGGCGCCAAAACCATAAGAGTTCAAGGCTCCGAGGGGGTGGATATCCACAAATGACGCCGCCGTTCCGGTCCAAATGCCCGCGTGGTCCCCTCCGCTGATAAAGGCCTCACCAATCTGGTTTGAGCCATCCATCGCATGTACGAATGAGTTCACCGCCCCGCTCGGATTCATGTCTTGCCAAGAAGCGGCGGTGTTTGTCCACAAACTTGCGTGGAAATTCCCGCCGATTTCTGCGGAGCCGGCCTGCACTCCGCCGCTCACTGCTCTTGCCAACGACCTCGTTGCCCCGGCCGGATTCAAGTCAACCCACGATCCGGCGGTGCCGCTCCAAAGGCTAGCATGCTCCTGGGTGGGATTGCTAGTCAGCCTTACCTCACCCACTTGCTGAAACCCATCCGTGGTAGCTGCGCCAGAAACTTGGGCTAAGGATGGGTGCAAGTTCACCCACGAACCGGCTGAACCGGTCCACAAACTCGCTTGCGATTGAAACGTATTAATGTCGCGAATAACACCCGCTTGTTGACCGCCGCGGACGCTCCAAGCGATTGAGGTCAGGGCATTTCCAGGGTGCAGATTGGTGACCGTCCAAACGGCATGAGCGGAGGGGACACTTAAACAGGGAATTGCGGCAAGGGCCAAGGCACGAGAGAATTTCATAAGAAGGGCTCCACCCAGGGCGATCGCCGCGGGATGTTGTCACTTATTGTAACACAGCTTTTTGGAGTTACCGATCAACCTGGCGCAAACCCTCGTAAGTTTACGGGGTGAACTGTAACGTCGGCTTCAGCGCTTTAAAGACCCAGAAATCGTTCTTGCGAACAAACGACCATGGCTTCGCGCCAGCGTGTCCGTCGGCAAAAACATAGATTCCGAGTTTCGAATGCCCCGGCGTCGGTTTGCTGTTATTGAAGCTTGTGCAAGCCGGGGGGAGTTGATCCCCAGGGCCTTGATTGGGAACGTTGCGTCCGGCTAACTTCCAGGTATCGCAATCTATAAAGCCGCTTCCCCAAATCCCGCCGACAAACTCATGGGGCAACCCGGTCGCCCATTGCTCCGCCCAGCCAATCATGTTGGCGGACTCTTCGATTTCAGTTTCTTGACGCCCGGTGTAAACCCAGGTGCCGGGGCCGATGTAATGAGTCAATCCCGTGTTCACATCTAGAAACGGGCTCGATTGTCGGGTGATGATATTGCCAACATAGACGTAAGATCGCGAGAGGCGTTTCGGACGATAACTCCCATCCCACCATGGCACGGTGTTGGCGTTAACCCGGGTTTGGGCATCCATCGGGCAGTGCCAAAGCCCGGTGTTTTTTACGTAAGGCATGAGTTGCAAGTCTGGCGGCATGAAGTTGATGTTGCCGCCATTAATGGGCGCGATGTTGGCTGCCCAGGCCGGATAGCGCCCATCTTCATCAATGACATACATCATCTGAGCCAATCCAATTTGCTTTAGGTTTGAAAGGCAAACGGACTTCTTTGCCGCGGCTTTTGCTTGGGCAAAGACCGGAAACAAGATAGCCGCGAGAATGGCGATGATAGCAATCACGACGAGCAACTCGATTAGCGTAAAGCCCTGGCGAATCCTTAACATTTTGTTACCTTACCCGGAATCAGCTTGCGCAATAGCCAGATATTCTAAGCGGTCGCTTACTATTCCAACCCGGGCTTGGAGGAACTGCCTTTCCTCAAGCTCCTTTACAATGAACTCGGCGAGGTCGCGAATCGCCACAAAGTCGCTCATCGGGGGTAGGCCCTCGCGCATTACGCGATACCGCGTATTTGGAACATCGTCGGAAAAGAACACTGGGCAAACCAGCGTCCAGTCCTTACCACTTTCGCTCAAAATCTGCCATTGTCGGAGGTGCTCGGCGGAGACGTTCACCAGGAAATCGGCAAGATCGTGGTGCTTGCGAAGCCCGCCATCGGGATGAGGCAGGACGCTCGCCCCGCCCACGGCGATTACGCGCTTTAGAGCTAGCTGTTTCATGGATGAAACAATGTTGCGCAGCCCATCCGATAAGTCAGTCGCGGGCTGGCTAATATCAGCCATTCCCAGGGTTGAAATCACGGCTTCCGCCCCCTCAATTGTCTTGGCAACGTCGCGCGCTTTGAGAACATCGCCCTCAACGACTTGATCTTGGGCAAGCGATTGGCTAAGGCGCATGATATTGCGCACGAGTACACGCGGCTGATGCCCACGCTCGATTAGCAAACGCAAAACCTCCCGGCCAACTTGACCGGTCGAACCAAAGAGAGCGACGATCATACTTCTAAGGCTACCGGATCGCGCTCCATTTTTTCGGGGGCTTCGATGCCAAGGAGGTCGAAAACGGCTTTGAGGGCAATTTTTGTAGCTTCACAAAGCGCACATCGGGCTCCCGAGATCGCGGGCTCGCCAGGCTCGATGACCCGGCAGACATCGTAGAACGAGTGATAAGTTCGGGCCAGTTCGATGGCGTAAGTGGTGAGACGATGCACGCCATAGTCTTCGGCGGTTCGCGTTACTTCTTCGGGCAGGTCGCAGATCTTTCTGATCAAGGCAAGTTCGCGATCATGTTGGAGCAGATCGTAATTCTTGTTGGATTCGATCCCTGCTTCTTCCGCTTTCCTAAGCACCGAACAGATTCGAGCGTGGGCGTATTGGACGTAGAAAACGGGGTTCTCATCGCTTTGTCGCTGGGCGAGATCGAGGTCGAAGTCGAAGGTTGTATCGTGCGACCGCATGAGATAGAAGAACCGGGCGACATCTTTGCCGATCTTCAGTTGTTCTTCGGTTGTGCCGCTCGGTTTGGCGTGTTGCCCGATTTCTTTTATGAGGTCTATGATTGCGTAAATGTTGCCATCTCGCTTTCGCATGGGAGCGGGTTTCCCGTCTTTAACAAAGCGCACCAGTTGGAAGATGACGACTTCGAGTTCTTGCTTTGCTTTCTCAAGGGCAGCGCGAGCCGCATCACGCTCGGCGACGAAGGCGTAGAGCTTGGCTTCGACTTCGGACAGCCCGTGGCTAGTCAACGATTCCGAGTCACCCGGAACCCCTCCCCCTGCCCCCTCCCCAGCTATCGCTAGGGAGGGGAATTCGATGGCGGCGAGCACCGCATGCAACCGGGCAATGTAGCCGTGGTGATCGGGGCCGAGGATGGTTATCAGCTTGTCGGCGCCTTCGGGACGGTTGAACTTATCTTTGTGATAAGCGATGTCGCTGGCGATGTAAGTGAGTCGCCCGTCCTTTCGGCGCAAGACGCGGTCCATGTCGTCGCCGAATTTGGTTGCGCGGAGCCAAAGGGTACTCCCCCTCGCCCCTCCGGGGGAGAGGGGGCTGGGGGGTGAGGGCTCCGGGTCCCCCTCGTCTTGCGAGGTTCCGGATTCATCCTGAGGCTCAATCTCCACATCCTCAATCACCCTGCCTTTGGCGAGTTTGAGCTTATGTCGGATCGGGCGGGTATCGGCGGCGCCTTTCGCTTCGAGTGCCTCGATTTCGTGGGCAACTTGCCCGCCGTCGTGAAGGGATTGCTCGGAGAACCAGGTGTCAAAGACGACGCCGAAGGCTTGAAGGTCCGCGTTTTGAGAAGTCAGCATGAGGTCTTGGGAAATGTGTTGAAGCATGGCGACGTTCATGTCACGAATTTCGTCTTCGGGTGCTTTTCTTGGATGAAGCTCGGCAAAAATAGCCTTTCGCTCCTCCTCAGGCAAGTCGAAAAAGCCGGCTGGCAATTGCACTGCTGGTTCGTCACCGGATATTCGTTTAAGGATCGCTTGGTTTTTTTGCAGTTCTGACAGAAGAAACCCCTTGACATATCCCCGTCGGGTCGGATCGGATGAGAGTTCAGATATCGTTCCAAACGCTTTGAGTGCCGTCTGCAATTGAAAATCCAGGAGAGAACTGTCATTTGTGAGGAGTTTGTCCGCAACTGACTTAACATAATCTCCCTTGTAGCCACTTTCTGGAGGCTGTGTGCCTAGCGCCGCTGCTCGAACACTCTCCGCAAACAACCGCATCTGCTCACTGTTCACGCCATCGTTGATGTAATACTCCCGGTGAACCGTGTGCCCCGCCGCCGCCAGCACATTACAAAGCGTGGACCCATAAGCCGCTCCTCGTCCCGAGCCAATTGTGATGGGCCCATTAGGGTTCACGGAAACAAACTCAACATTAATCTTCAGCGGCTTCGCCGCTGAAGACTTCTCAAAACCGGGAACGACCAAAGCTAAAAAAGCCGACGTAAACGCGGGCACCAACCGAAGATTCAGAAACCCCGGACCCGCCACCTCAATCGAAGCAAAAACTTCCGGCGATGAAAGCAGCAATGAGGTGCGCAGTATTTCCGCCAAGTCGCGCGGTGATTTGCCGAAGAGTTTCGAACAAATCAGAGCAAAATTGCACGCATAATCGCCATGAGAAGGATCGCGGGGATCGCTCACTTCCGGAGTAGGAAATGAAACGTAAGGCAGCTCGCCACGCGCAACCAACGCATCAATGTTGGTCTTCAAAATCGCTTGGAGTTCTTGCCGAATCATGTTAGATTGTATCTGATTTGGGCTCAAGAATTCATTTTGAAAATGCTCTTGGCGGGGTACAACTAGAGCCGTGAGCGAAACGCGTGGCCCCGAATACATGCCCTACAGCGAGTGGGCAGTCCTAGATGCCGCCCGCCAAAAGCGAATGGGACGCATAAGACTTATCACCGCCGTTGGCACATTCGTCGCGCTTGTCATCGTCTTCGCCTATCCCATCTCAAAGCGGATCGAGACGATTTCACAGCTAAAGAAAACCCTCGCCGAATGCGACCAAGTTCAATCCACCATCGCGCTTTTGAATCCAGATGGCACACCGTTTCATACGCGACTCGTTGAAGAAAGTCGCTCTGGTGCCCGCCGAGTTGAGTTAGAAGATGGCAAGGTAATTGTTGCCTTCGACGGGAAAACAAAGAGCCGCTATGAGGTTTCGACGAACGTGTTTCACACGGCCAACGATGACGTTGAGAGCTTCTCCCGTCCTCCCCGCGTGCGTCTCTCACAGTTACTCCGAAACTTGGATAAGGTTTGGCCCGCCGCCCAGTGTCAGTTCAATGCTGATGGTTCGTTTGAATTCAGCCGGCGTTTGCAGCGAATTTTGGTCCGACCGGGGACGGGCGATACTTTGGCGTTTGTTCGGCTTTCAACTCGTTACGATGACACGTATATGCCTCTCGCCGAATGGACCATTTCACGGGTTAAGCCGAACATTGAGCGGTTTCGCATCAAGCCTCCAAGCGACGTTCGAGTCGTTAACGCTGACCCAAATTTGGTTGAGCCGATCCAGGCTTTTCCTCGAAATTTGAAGTTGCTCAGCCTTCAGACTAACCGCGCGGGAGACGTTTTTCTATTGGAAAGCTATCGCGAGCAATGCACCTATAATGCCGGCGATGGCGCACCGTATTTAGGGGCTCGCCGTCGCTTCGACATTGTCAACCGCCAAGGCATTAACATTTCCTCGCGGATGATGTATCGAAAGCGATTCGTGCCTTTGACCTGGCCGCAAAATCTAAGACTCGCGGTAACTCTGGGCGAGAGGGAAAGCCTCGGGACGATTGAAAGAACATTCAAAAAGCCGGACTGCTTAATGATCCCAGATTATGAGTTTTCGACCATTTCCGACACTCCCTACAGCGATTTTTACTTCAGAAGTTTGCTTTGGGAGGGTGCCGAGGCCGACACCGGATCGGTTCCCTCCGAGGTGGGCAAAAGCACGATGCCCGTGGTTAGCGGTCAAGTCGGGATCGAGAGTTTTCACCGGGCGCTCGCCTATTCCACCGTGTTTGATTCGCTGCCTTACACCGATTACGATCACGTGTTTTATGCGCTCTATCGTTGCTATCGGGCGATCGGAGCCTCAGATAATGCGCTGAAAGTGGCGCGTGAGGGGCTGCATCGTAACACCGGCGATCCAACTTTTGCTCAGATGTTTGCCGATGCCATTCAAGAACTTGATCCCTCTTAACGGCTAGAATCAGGGTATTCATGCGCAACCCGCTCGCGCCTACAACATTTCTGATTCGAAACGCGGGCAAAAGCATTCCGCTTATCGTGGTTGTGATGCTTGCGGTTTTGCTCGTGATGGGCTTGGTAAGCATGATGAATTCCATCCCGCTATCCATCCGAACTATTTACTCTTATGGGCGGTATGCGGTGGCGGTGAGCCCTCGCGGCGACCCCGGGATGACCCCGAAAATCGTGGAGAAAATCCAAACGAAGTGCCCACATCCAATCGAACGCATCGTGCTGTGTCGAGCGAGCGGAACGCAGGTTCGCAGCATTGTGGGCAAGTGGCCCTTCGTCGTTCTAGGAATGCAACCGGCAGATTGGGATTACTATTTGAAAAAGCTCGGCAGCACCGGAATCGAAGGTCGAATGCCCGATCCAGCCAAGCCGGAAGCAATTATCAGCCGTCCAGTAGCGGAGAATCTTGACCTCAAAATCGGTTCGGACCTTCAGAATCCCGCAACCCAGGAATCTTATTCCCCCTTTCCCGTCAAAGTTGTGGGGATAGCTCAAACCGATGAGTGGCTCATTCTGAACGGGTTTGAATACCAAAAGGCGAACCATTTTCCTCCCGTGGATAACGTGCTGGTTTTTGCCAAAGACATGGAAACGCAGGACAAAGTGGATCACTGGGTGCGCGATTCTTTGAAAGGTGAACGGGCGCAAGTCTTCGCATTCTATATCTTGGAAAAGCAAACGACCGAAATGTTTGACCTCCTTTATCGGCTGTTGGATGTCGTAGTTTGGTCGCTCGCCATCGTGATCACCTTCATGATGGGATTGCTCATGAACATTTATGTCAATCAGCGGCTCATCGAATTTGGCTTACTGCAGGCCCTCGGATTCACAAAGCAGAGTTTGCTCAAGAGGGTTCTGGCCGAAACCGGAATCGTCTTGGCAGTAGGTTGGGGGCTCGGCGTTTTGAGCGCAATCGGCCTTCTCAAACTCGCCAAAACGATCTTGATGGACCCGAATGCTTTCTCGCTCAGCGTATTTGATCCGGTCTCGATCCGCTATACGCTACCAATCCCGTTTGCCATTGCCGTGGTAGCAGGATGGACGCTGGCGGCAAGGTTCCGCCAGTTCGATCCGGTTGGGGTTGTCGAGCGTAGGGTTATTTAGCCGCCGCCTTTCTTTTCCGTTTTCGCGATAAGGGCAGCAAGTTCGGCTCGAAGCATATCTATCTGAGCTTTGGTCGTTTTGCTTCGCGCTTTCTGCACCATGCCAAAAAACCAATCTTGCTCTTCGGGTGCCCATGGACAACCGATATTGCCGGTCGTTCCATCTTTCTTGGAGTTGGAATTGATGATCATTTTGCCTTTTTCATCAAGAATCACCATGAAAGGCAAGCCTGCCTTTTCGCCGTTCCATGCCTTCATGTGATCCATGCCGCCGGGGTGCTCCAACGCTTTCTTATCGGGTGATTCCTGAACATCGAGCTTGACTTGAACGAATTCCTGCTCCATGTAAGCTTTGACCTTCGGCAATGCTAGATAACTATCTAGCCGTTTGCACCAGCCTCACCACGAAGCATCAAACATCACGAGCACGCTTTTGTGCTCTTTGGCCGCTTTGGCAACCGCCGCATCAACTAACGACTTCGCCGTTGGTTGATCTGCAAACGCGACCGTTGACAATAAGATTAAGGGGATTAAGATTAGCTTTCGCATGTTTTCATTTTAGCCCGATATCTTGATTGCAACGCTTGCAATTTGGCAAAAGCGAGTGCTAAGCTTGGTTATGAGGACGTTTTTACTCAGTTTAGTCGCCGTTGTCATGGTTGTGGGTTGTAAGGGTGAGTCAACCGTGCTCGCCCAAAAGCCAAAGGAGACCCCCGCCGGATGGACTGAATATGATCGCCCCGAATACGGATTCTCAATTGCCGCTCCTGATAACTGGACCCTTCGCAATCCGACCATGATGAGTGAAATGCCGAAACTTGATTTCGACGCAATCACAAAAGGAGAAACGCCGACGATCGAGGAGCCTCAAAATGAAGTCGTTCCCGAAGACCTCGCCAAACAAAAGGAAAAGGGCATCGGATTGGTACTTTACAGCAAAAACGTGCGACCGTTGCCCGGCGAAGAGCTGTGCCGCATCGTTATCAAAAAGGAAGACGTTGGCGCGATTACCGCAAAACAGGCGCTGGCAAAGGGTAAGGAAGCAATCGCGTCGGACGCGAGCGCCAAGGAAATCCAACTCGCAATCGGCCCGTGCGCGGAGATTCGCCACAACGACAAGAGTATTGGCGGTGATGAGATCACGCGCATCATGTATTGCCTTGCGGATGGCAAATACTATTGGACGATCTATTTGCAAGCCTACAACAATGGATACGAAGTTGAAAACGTGGCGGAGGCCTTGATCAAAACCTTCCGAACCACAAAATCAGAGTGAAGGATGGTGGGGAAGCGTTACTCTAAACGTTGAGCCCTTGCCGACTACGGAATCAATGGAAACTTCGCCATCATGCGTCGCGGCTAGCTCTAAAACTATTTTCGTTCCCCAGCCCGAGCCGCTGCCCTTATCCCAATAACTTCGGGCATTCCCGGTCAAAATCCGTTCGGCAACCTCTTCCGACATCCCCGCGCCCGTGTCTTTGACCTCAATAACATGTTGATTATCCGCGAAAGCATAGCGAATTAGCACCTCACCGTATACGGCCGCCTCATCTTCATCAAGCTTTGATTGCCAGTCGGATGGAACCGTTTCCTTCACGGCTTTGATAGCATTACCCACCAGGTTTTGCACGATGCGGAACACAAACATCTCATCGTGAGCCGTTGCTGGAGCATCTTCTTGGATTGAATATCTTAACGCAACTGCGTTCTTGCGCCCCTCGCTTTCCAGGTAGGCCGCACTTCCCGTAATCGTTTGGCCCAGCATCGCCATTTTCAGTTCTGGCTTCAAAGAGCCGCCCGCCGAGAGATCGCTAATGAGCCGCGCATAGCGTACGATCCGGTTCACCGAAGTATCCAAATCGCCAAGCATGGAATCCATCGAATCCACATACATCACCGCCGTCTCGTTGCCCTCAAGATCGTCTTTCATTCCGTCCAGAGTCATTTTGCTGAAAGAAATATTGGCAAAGAGCGAGGCGGCGAGGTTAGCAATATCGTGGCTCACTTTGCCCATTCCCAAGAGCGAAGAAGCGCGGCTGTTTTCTTCCATCAGCCGAGAGTTCAAGTAAGCCATGGTTGAGACCGCGGAAATCGTGTTCAAAACGTGGGCGTCGTTCTCGTCAAACTCCCCGTTATGCTTATTAACAAGCTGCACCACGCCGATCGGCTCCTCGTTCTCCATCATGAGGGGAACCGTGATCATGGTTTGGGCGAAGACACCGGTCGCAGATTCGATTTTTTGCCGCGTTTCGTCTCGATGCGCCGTGCCAAACTGGGTTTGCCGCGTATGAAAAGCCGCTCCCGCCACCCCCGCATCATCAGGAATCTCGGTAAAGGGTAGCTTCTCGGCCACCTCCGGGGGCAGAACATGGCGAAACTTCAACCGCTGCTTGGTGGCATCGTGCAAATAAATCGTCCCCCCCTGCGCCCCCACTGCCTCAACACAGATCGCCAAAACATCGGCCAAGATTCGATCAAAGCTTCCACTACTCACCAGCTTCCTTGTGGCGAGTTGCACGGCGGTCAAAAGGCGCGAGTTGGTATCCATTCCCTGCCCCTAAGGATACCGCTCCCCCTCGCCCCTCTGGGGGAGAGGGGGCTGGGGGGTGAGGAGTTCGGGTGGCTTGTAATCTTCGGCACTATTATAAGTAACCCGGACCAAGGGCTGGCAGCGCCTTTCCAGCCCGGAAGTTAGGCAATTGAGAGGACTCCCAAAGGTTGCCCGCCAGGCCCAGGGGCCGTCAGAGTAAAGCGAAGGCCGAGGGCCTGGTTACTCGGAGCGAGAAACATAAAGCCCCAAAGGGGCGACAGACGGCCAACCCTCCTATCACGAAACGCACGCAAAGGAGCTACATTGGCGGGACAGTATGTGGCGCGAGGATTGCTACTTCGTTTGGGTGGGGTGCTTCGGCCTGATGGCATTTAGGAGCATACCGGTGGCGGTTGAATAAGCAATCATAAAGTGATACTGCCTTTGGTCGATCTCACCCTTAAAAACAAGCGTTATGCAGGCCGCGCTGTTAGGCCGCTTTCCGAAAGAGCGCGCGTCCGGATTGCTATCCGCGCTCGTGAATGTAAGCTTTTGACCGGGCCAAGTCAAATCAGCATCCGCCCTGGCTCGTTTCACCCACGCTGACTCAGCGATGGTCCGTGCGGCGATTGCTGTCTGGCTCACGTGGCGCCTCATTGCATCCTCATCACTTGCCATTAGCGCCCCCCCGTTTGGGGACTGATGCTAAATCGGAATCGATGTGAATTTGCATATACCGTGTTCGATACACGTATGTGGTCAATTACAAAATCAGATGATTTCAACTTTACGCCAAGCCTTCCGGCAAGTTCAACAGAGCGCTTAATGACGAGCTTCTTTTGAGTCTCCGTTAGTTCTGGAGCCACTTGAGGGCGCTTGGCTATTGATCCTTGGGCCTGGGACAACTGTGCACCCAAAGCGGTGATCGCGAGAATGTATACGGTAATGTTCATCTTTTCAGTACGGTCAACTTTTATGGGAGGACTGGAATTGGGACGGGACGCCACCATCGTCAACATATGGGGGCGAAGGCATTGGAGGCAAGATCGTCGCGTTTTCAATCATATATAGGATCGATTGATTTGCGGTCAGGCCGCTTAGAGCAGCTCCGCGTCCTCGCGCCACATTCGGTTCTTCCAATTCACACCCAAGCCCATTCTGCCATATTCTGCCCCAGGTAATATGGCTGCAAAGCCTCACTCCGCCGCGTCTACCGAGTTCATGATTCCCGTTTCCTCGTTCCATAAACATTCCTCATAGAGTTTCGCCGAGCTCCACTCGTAGTCTATTGTCCGCTTGCAAATCAAGGCTCGCACCGGATTGAGGTGAATGTAGCGGCCACAACCCCAGAACATCCGTTCATCCTGTATGGCTTCGCCTCGAAAGCGCGGCTTCCAGAACTGCCGATTATCTAGCCCCTGGTGAGGAAGCAACCGACGACGCTCGGTGGGAGTAAGCAAGGGTAGTATCTCGCTTGCGGAGTGGCGCTTGAACTGCTGCATGAACCACGAGATAGTCTCCGTTTCCGGCGAGCGCACGAGCAAGTGGATGTGGTGATCCATGATGCAGTAGGCGTGCAGCACCGCGCCATAATGCCGACAATCCGAAATCAAGATTTGCAATAGACGTTCGCGCACTTCCCGGCGCTGAAGCACGCGAGCAAAGCCCAGGCAAGTGGTAGTAACGAAGGAAGTTCGGCAGACGTCTTGGCTGTTCTGCCACCGTTTGTGCCCCTTCATGAGCCAATGCTACCCCCATAGCAGCCATATTGCCAGGGGCAGAATATGGCAGGATGGGCTGGGGGAAGAGGGAAAGTTGCCGAGCGCGCACTCGTCAAATTGAAGTGCACGAAGAACAATCCTTACGCGTGAATCTCTTCATCGAAATTGCAGCTTGACACTTACTGTTGGTACGGTAAGAGCCACTCGCTCGCGGTGGCTAGTTTTTCTGAGAACCTCTCCCCAGTTCGCTTCGCTTGCTGCCCTCTCCTTCAGGAGAGGGTTTTTTGTGCGGCGGTTTAGGTAGAACCTAGGTATGCCTTTGCTGTCTCTTTTGCTCGTCGCTCAGGACATTACGTTTAAGCCGCCGATCAGCCGGTTTGAGACGGCTTATGTTTTGCGAGGGGTGCCGCCCATCAAGATTGATGCGCTGAATGATAACCAAGGCGTGGCTCAGCAGTTCGCAAAATCGCGCGGCTTGCAGGGCCGGATGATGTGGGTGGATGGGACGGCTAATCTTGATCGAGTGGCCTCGGATGAGCTGGTGAAAAAGCTGGTTGCAAGTATCAAGCAAGCCGGGTTTAACACGATTGTTTTTGACGTAAAGCCAATCTCGGGGCAGGTGCTCTACAACTCAAAAATCGCCCCAAAAATCGAAAGTTGGAGAGGAAGAAATCTGCCGCTGGAGTTTGATCCCTTAGCCGCGATGACGCGTGAGGCGAGGCTGCAGAAAATCGAACTCCTCATCAGTTTGAACGCATTCAGCGAAGGGCATTCAATGTTTAGAGCCGGCCCAGGCTATGATCAAGTTCCGCTTCAAACCGTGCTGTACGATCCCTTTCCCATCATCGCCCGTGGCCCGGTGAAGGTTGGAAGTCGCGCGTATCGGCGAGTTAACCCGACCCTTAATGAGACGCCAAGGGAGAACGAGGTGAGTATTTACACAGACGGCTCAAAGCTTCCGCCGCCCTCGGAAAACTTCTTTGCCCTGAGCTTGGATAAGCAGGGGCGAGCGGTGGATGGCTATGAGTTCGGCGGAACGGGCGATGGGATTCCGACCGTTCCAGAAGGAGGAAGCATCCTCCTTGGGGCCGGAGGGGCGGTGGCTTTGCTAAGAGAGCTTGCGGTGCCGGGAACGAAGCCGCTTTTCGATAGCGGGCCGACATTTGTTCCGATCTCCGAGCGGCCCGGCCAGCAATATCCGCTCATGATGAATCCTCATCATCCCGACGTGCAATCGCGGGCGCTGGCGATCATTGAGGAAATCATGCGGAACTATCAAGTTGACGGCATTCTCTACGATGATCGGCTTCGATACGGTGGGCTCAACGCCGATTTCAGCCCCCTGGCTCGCAACCTGTTCGAGAAGTTCATTGGCAAGCAGATCACTTGGCCCGACGATGTCTTCAAATACACCTACACGAGCCAGCTTAAGCAGGGCATCCAGCCGGGGCCCTATTTCGACGCTTGGATGTCTTGGCGAGCCCTGCAAATGCGTAACTGGGTCGCGCGGGTTCGCACAAAGGTGAAGGGCTTGCGAAAGGAAGCAAAGTTCGGCGTATACGCAGGCTCATGGTATGGCGAGTATCCCCAGTTTGGAAGTAACTACGGCTCCAACGAACTGGACGCGGGCTTCTGGTTCCTCACCGAAACCTATCGAAAGACTGGGTTCGCGAATCAACTTGACTTGCTTGTGACCGGGTGTTACTATCCAACCGCCACCATTTTTGAGGCGATGGGGCTGGGAGTTCCGATTGGCAGATCGGTGGAAGCGGCGGGGCAGCTTTCAAATCGCGTCGCCCGGGACCAAACGTGGACATACGCGGGCCTTTCGCTCGAGCAGTATCGTAATAATCCGGCGGGCCTGGCGAATGCTTTGCAAGCGGCTTGCGCGAGCACCCAGGGTGTGATGGTCTTTGATTATTCACACGATGTGGAGCCCATGCTGCCCGTGTTTGAACGGGTTTTTGGCGAGCGTATGAAAGCTCCTCACCAAGTTCTTGGACTCCTTGAACAGGTACGGGCGAGGCGAGTTTTATGGGATAAGACTGGTTTGCGCGGCACGGCCGTCCCGATTTCAGCCGGGTCGGCGGGGATTGGATTTTAGCCATGAATATGATTGGGCTAACCTGTTTTTCGTGCGCCAAGCACTATCCCGCGACCGAACTTATCAATCTATGTGAGTGCGGAAAGCCGCTGCGCGTTGACTACGATCTGCCTGCGCTTGACCGATCAAAGTTGACGGGACTAGATATGTGGCGGTACCGCGATGTGCTGCCCGCTTCGACTCATAAGACGCTCGGCGAAGGCGGCACACCCCTGATCCGCTCGGACCGAAACGGAGTCGAATTCTACGTTAAAGATGAAGCCGTGAACCCGACGGGCTCCTTTAAAGCCCGGGGGATGGCGCTGGCAGTCGCAATGGCGGTGAAGCTAGGGGCGACAAAACTTGCGGTTCCTTCCGCCGGAAACGCGGGTGGCGCTCTCGCGGCATACGCAGCTTTGCATGGAGTTGAGGCCCACATATTTATGCCCAGGGATGTTCCCGAAGCTAACCGAATGGAGTGCGAGCTACTCGGTGCTCACGTTACGCTGATTGATGGTCTGCTTCATGACTGCGCAAAAGCCCTTGGGGAACGTAAGGAACACGAAGGTTGGTTTGATCTTTCGACTCTAAAAGAGCCCTACCGGGTGGAGGGAAAGAAGACGATGGGATACGAACTGGCCGAACAATTCGATTGGAATCTGCCCGACGTTGTTATCTACCCAACGGGAGGCGGCACGGGGCTAATCGGGATGGGTAAGGCCTTTGATGAGATGGAGCGGATGGGCTGGATCGGGGCGAAGCGGCCCCGAATGGTGAGCGTTCAGGCGGCCGGATGTGCGCCAATTGCAACTGCCTTCAGCCAAGGCCGAAGCGATTCCGATTTGTATCCAAACGCCAGCACAATAGCCTCGGGTTTGCGCGTAGCCAGAGCGATCGGGGATTTCATCATGCTTGATTTGATACGAAAAACGGGTGGAACGGCCGTTACTGTGACAGACGAAGCTCTGATGAAGGCAACGTACGGACTGGCCGCCAGCACGGGCATCAGCGTTTGCCCAGAGGGAGGCGCCTGTTATGCGGCGTTCCAAGATTTGGTTGCCGCTGGTCAGATCAAAGAAGGTGAACGCGTGGTGATCTTCAATACCGGCACGGGGCTGAAATACCGAGAGGCATTTACTCGGTATCCCGCATAATAATAACGAAGGTGTTAGAGCAAAACCAGCTTTCGGAAATCCTGCGGCGCGCACATGAGATTGAATCTCACGCGCCAACGGATGCCACGATTTCCGGCTATCAGGACTACATTGATGCCGCCGAGGAAGCGGGTATCTCTCGCGAAGCAACCCTGCAAGCTTTGCGCGAGCGGTTGGGCCTCCCCGTTACAACCCCCGAAGCCGGGCAACTTGTTTACGCAAAGTCGGCCGATGGTCACTTCTACCCGGCCCGAATCCAAAGTGCTGAAGGTCAAAATTTTAGGGTTCGATTTATGAACGGATCGGAAGCAACCAAGCCCATGGCCGATTTGCGTGAGCTCTCCTTCACTCCTGGGCTCAAAGTCAATTATCACTCGCCCTCAAGTGGTGGATGGTGGACGGCTGATCTGGTTCGCTTCAACGAAACAGCGCAGACCGTGACCGTAAACGCTTGGGGCACAGAGGAAACCGTTCCTCTGGATCAGATTCGCCTAAAAAGCACCAATCCGTCGGCCGTAACCGCGCAAACGTGGATGCTGCGCCTGAGCCATTGGCTCGTCGCTGGAGGGTTGGGATTTGCGCTCGGATGGTGGCTTCGCTAGAGCGTCTTGATTTTGATGTTTCGAAAAGCCACTTTGCCGTGATCGCCTTGGATGCCGATTCGGCCCTTTTTTAGCTTCGCGAAATCGGGCCACTCGTTAAACTTACTTTTCTTAACTCGGGCCCAGAAATCTTCGCTGTCAATCACAAACTCGTAGTAGCGAACGCCATTCAGCTCCGTGTAGCATTTGTCCTTGGCAATGTGGACCACCATGTGATTCCATTCGCCGACCGGTTTTGAAGCATCTTCCTTCGCATCATAAAGCTGATACAGATAACCGGTCACCTGGGCGGGTGGCTTACCATCATAAATCTGGATTTCGGGGCCGCTATGCCAAGAAGCTATACCGGTATCGGCGACTCGAAAGAGGATGCCGCTGTTTTGTCCGGCTTCCAACCGAATGTCTATTTGAAGCTCAAACCATTCGTATTTGTCAACGGTTACGATATCGCCCGCATTGCCCGGATCAATCGTGGCGAGCGTGCCATCTTTGACGCCCCAACCCGGCCGAATTGCGTCGGACTTGAAATTCTTCCAACCATTCGTGGTGGAGCCATCGAATAAAAGCTTCCAGCCTTCCTTGATCTCATTTTGGCTCAGCGTGTTGAACTCTTGAGGCAAGGCGGAAACGGCAAAAAGAGCGAGGGCATGAATCATCGGTGTTAATATCCTACTTCATTTTGGGCCGAGATAACGTCATAATGTTCATAACCCGTGAGGGTAAATCCACTGGAGGTCTTATTGAATATGCAAAAAACAGCCCAGAACCCTGCCCAAACCTCCATTTCGGATCGCTGCATTTAGGCAGCAGAGCATTTGATGGAGGGTCGCCACTGATTCCGAAACACCCGGAACCCTCTCCACCCCGTCCCTTTGGGCTCTAGATCCAAACCGCCGGGGCAACGCTCGAAAAATGAAAGAAAGAATCTCACAAAAACTTAAGAAGCAGCTCGCCGATTTAGGCGAAGCTCAAACAACCGAACTTATCCAAAGGGCCAAGGAAATGCGCAAGCGATCAAGTGATCGTGGCGATTCGATTGAGCTATGGATCGAACGAATTCTCAGCAAAGAACAGCGGCTGTTAGCCCGCGCAACTGACCACGCTGAGGCGAAGATCAGCGGCGTGTATCCCAAAGAAGTTGGCGTCCTTATCAATGGTCGCACCGAATCCGTCCAGATCGGCACGAAATCAGTTATCGTTGGGGATAACGTTACTGTCGGTCGCGTTGCGGATCAGCTCTTCGTGGTTTCAGTGCAACCGCGACGCACAAAACTCTCCCGCCCCGATGTGCAAGACCCGCGCAAAGAACGGCTGATTGTGGCGAACGTGGATGTCGTAATGATTGTAGTTTCGGTTGTTAGCCCGCCCCTGCACCCGCGCCTCATTGATCGGTACCTGATCGCGGTTCAGAACGGCGGGGCTGAGCCGGTAATCTGCGTGAATAAGCTAGATCTCTTGGAGGATGAAACCGAACTTGAAGTTCTCGAGCCATTTCGCCAGATAGGCATCCCCGTTTTTCTCTGCTCAACGCTCAATGGCCGCGGGATTACCGAGCTAAGGGCGAGCGTGGCGGGAAAGATGGTGGCTTTTGTCGGCCACTCTGGCGTCGGCAAGTCTTCGCTGATCAATGCATTCGCTCCCGAACTTGGGCTCAAAACAGGCGAAACTAGCGCGGTTTACGGTCGCGGAACTCACACCACGACTGTCAGTTCGTTACATCAGCTATCCGATGGAATGACGTTGGTAGACACTCCCGGCATTCGATCATTTGGCCTTTGGGAGGTCTCTCAAGCGGAAATTTCGCGCTCTTTCCCCGAAATCGCGGAGGTCACGTGCCGATTCAACAACTGCCGCCACGAATCCGAGCCCGGATGCGGAGTGCAAGAAGCCATAGAATCGGGCGCCATCACAAGAGAGCGTTTCGCCGCGTACCGGCGGCTACTGGAAGAAGTGGGATAGGGGGCTGAAGATAACAAAAGGCGAGTTAGGCGCGCCCGACCCAATTCGGGTTGAGGTCACGGGTCAGGAGGAGTTCGGAGAGTTGCCCGACATGACCTTGGATGTGGCGCAGGTTCATGAGTTGGTGGGAGAACTTGCTGATTTTGGTGTACCAACGAAAGCCGGAATCATCGGTATCGAGATCGAGGGCTTCGACGGTGGGATTGATGAGAGTCTTGATGTAGGCGATGTATTCAAGAATGTCTTGTTTTGAACTTGCTGGCGCGTCTTCGGGGAGTTCAAACGGCTCGATATCCCACGGGGCTTGCCACATGGCTTCGAGGTCCTCGCGTTTTCGGATGGCGAAGTTGTTTGGGGCGGCTTGGAAGGCGGATTCACCTTGACCGAGATAGAGGTGGGTGAAATAGGCGGCGTGGAGGGCGATACGCCAAAACGGCCGGAAGATAACGCGGTCGCCGTCATTGCTGCGGGGGTTCGGGATTGTCCAGAGGTCATCGGGACACTTCTCGATGCACTCGGCGAGCATGGCGAGGGCGGCGTGATATTGCTCTTTCAGGGCGGTTCGGATATCCACTTGATGAATCGTACCAAACTCGCCCACAATCGAATCGAGTGACGCCGGCGGCGAACGCTGATGGGTAAATTCAGGCATGCCAACCGTAACCGCCACCACACCCGAAGCGTATATTGCGCAGCTTGAAGAGCCGCGACGTTCACAGATACAAACCCTGTTCGACCTCGTTCGCGAGGAGGCTCCCGATCTGCAACCGTGGATGGTCGCGGGCAAAATCGGGTTCGGCAAGTTCCATTACAAGGGCAAGAGCAAGAGTTGCGAAGGCGAGTGGTTCAAGGTTGGGGTATCGAGCAACAAGAACACAATCTGCTTCGCCACCTGCGCGCCCGGCTCGGAAGGCAAGACTCTAGCGGAAGCCTACGCCGACAAGCTGCCGAAGGCAGACATCGGACGGAGCTGCATCAACTTCCGAAAGTTCGAGGACGCCGACCTCGACGTGCTTCGGGAGATTGTCAAGAAGACGGCGACCGCCGACTTTTCGCATTGGGTGATTTGAGCGCCCTCGCCCGCGCGATGCAGGCATTGTTCCCTACCCCCGACGCGCGGGCTTCGATCGGGTCTCCTTCTTTGCCCGCCGGGTAGTCGGCCGGGGCGCGGTCCACCTGGCCGACGCTCGAATCGGGAAAGGTCTTAGCATAAAAGTTGGCGGCCTCTTCGGCGTCATCGTCGTACCAAAGGCAAACCGTGTTCTTTGCGCGTGCGCTCATATCTGTCCTCCATTTCGCATCTCTGTATTGTAAAGGGGCGAGTACCGCTGAGCGTTTCCTGGAGGCCCTCCGCGAAGATCCCTGAGGGATCGAAGACCTTAGCCGCGGGTCGAAGACCCGGGGCTTCCGTGCCCCGAAAAGAAGGGCGCCCTGAAGGGGTGCCAGAACCTCATTCCGCTGCGCCCCCCAAAGAGGTGCGGAGGTATCGACACCCGGTCAGGCGCCGAAGTATCGCTCCTGCTGTGCAATGTATTCGTCGACCATTGCCTCGGAGGCCCCCTGACCGCCAAGGACCGTCGCGATGGTCGAGGCGATGTCCTCGATCTCGCGCTCCAGCCAGAAGTAACGAAGGGCGGGCCCGACAAGGGGATGGCCGCCATAGCCATCGCGCAGGGCTTGCCCGCCCAAGTCCCGCAAGAAGATGAAATCGCGCTCCCTGGGCGCCATGAGGGGCCCGTCCTCCCAATCGATGACCTGTGCCCGCCCGCTCTTGTCCACGAGGATGTTCCATGGGTGGAGATCGGCATGGCAAAGGACAAGTGGCAAGCCGTGGCACGATCTGCGCAAGCTCTCGGCCTCTTCAAGCAGCGAGGCGACTCTCTCACGGTTGTTCCTGAGTAGGGCCAAAAAGCGCGCTGCTCCGTAGCCCGTGCCTTGAAGCGCGTCCAGATTTCGGAGCGCGCACGCGCAGGGCAGGTCGAAACGCTCTTGCCGAATCGCCCGCATGAGACCTTCCGGGGGCGAGAAAGAGTGAACCGCGCGCAAGGTTCGGCCAAGGCCGCGCCAATTCTCGTCCGAGAGCCTTGAGTCCGCCAGCAGCTCGCCCTCGATGAACTCGAACAGGATCAAGAATTCGTCGCCGCATGGGGCCCACATTTCCCCCTTCTTTGTCGGCACGGGTGGCACGATGCCATCCACGCCCGAGCTAGCCAAGAGCGCCGATGTTTTCAGGGCGGCCTCATTGATCGATCCTCGCCTCAGCTTCAGAAAGAACTCTCCCTCCCGGGCGGAAACGCGGAAGGTCCGGCAATGAATGTCGAGGCCAGCGCCGTGGGCAGTGAGCGCCCGTGCTTGGAGCCCATAGTTTGCTTCGAGGCAAGCCGCGTGACGGTCTAGGCGCATCAGTGGATGTTACCAAGGCGCGACCTTAGCCTACGCTGCCCTCGAGGCTGACGCCAAGCAGCTTCTGCGCCTCAACCGCGAACTCCATCGGCAGCTCCCTAAACACATCCTTACAGAACCCAGAAACGATCATGTTTACGGCGTCTTCCGTTGGGATTCCCCTTTGGTTGCAGTAGAAGATTTGGTCTTCGCCTATTTTGGATGTCGAGGCTTCGTGTTCAACCGTTGCGGTTGGGTTCTTCACCTCAATATAGGGGAACGTGTGGGCTCCGCAGCGGTCGCCCATGAGCATGGAATCGCATTGGCTGTAGTTGCGGGCGTTGTCGGCTCCGGCGTTTACCTTCACTAGCCCTCGATAGGTGTTTTGGCCGTTTCCGGCGGAGATTCCTTTGGCTACGATGGTGGATTTGGTGCGTTTGCCGATGTGGATCATTTTGGTGCCGGTGTCGGCTTGTTGTTTGCCTGCCGTGAGGGCGACGCTGTAGAACTCGCCGATGGAATCGTCGCCTTTGAGGATGACGCTGGGGTATTTCCACGTTATTGCGGAGCCGGTTTCGACTTGGGTCCAAGTAATTTTGGAGCGTTTGCCGTTGCAGATTCCTCGCTTGGTAACGAAGTTGAAAATGCCGCCAACGCCCGTTACGGGATGGCCGGGGTACCAGTTTTGAACGGTGCTGTATTTGATGGTCGCATCATCACCCACACAAACAAGCTCAACCACGGCGGCGTGAAGCTGGTTCTCATCGCGCATTGGAGCGGTACAGCCTTCCAAATAACTCACATAGCCGCCTTCTTCGCAGACGATAAGCGTTCGCTCGAACTGGCCGGTATTGGCGGCGTTTATCCTAAAATAGGTCGAGAGTTCCATCGGACATCGGCATCCTTTGGGGATGTAAACGAAGCTACCATCGCTGAATACGGCAGAGTTTAGGGTGGCGTAATAGTTGTCGCTATACGGCACGACCGAGCCTAGATATTTCTGGACGAGCTCGGGATGCTCGCGGACGGCTTCGCTCATCGAGCAGAAAATCACACCGATTTCGGCGAGTTTGGCTTTGAAGGTCGTGGCAACTGAGACGGAATCGAAGACCGCGTCCACTGCGATCCCACTCATAGGAGCGTTCGCATCGGCGGCGGAGGGAGCCGCGCCTTTAACGTTAAGAAGAACCTTTTGCTCTTCAATCGGTATTCCTAGCTTTTGGAACGTGCGCAAAATCTCGGGGTCAACGTCGTCCAGCGAGTCCAACATCGGCTTGTTCTTTGGGGCCGAGTAGTAGCTGATGCTCTGGGGATCTACGGGTTGGTAGCTCACGTTGGGCCATTTCGGCTCGGTCATGGTGAGGAAGTGCCGATAGGCTTTGAGGCGATATTCCAGGAGCCATGCCGGGTCGCCTTTCTTTGCACTAAGGGCGCGGATGACATCTTCGTTCAGGCCAGGCTCGAACTGATCGGCCTCAACATCGGAGACAAATCCCCATTTGTAGTCCCGATTGGCCCATTCTTCTAGAATGGCAGTGGACTCATCAACTTCCGGCGCGGACTCGACCGCGGATTCATCTTTAACTTGGCTCATAGACATCGCAATCGCCCCCACCCGGCAGCACCGGCATCGAACGACTGATCCTTTCTACGAAGATTGTGACAGAAAGTTGACAGAAGTGTCAGGATTGTTTTTTCTTCCGTTTCAACATTTTTCCCAAGTGAAGCCATGCATATCGCAGGCCAAAGGCGATGAGAATGGGTCTACCTGCCATAAGTTTCAGGAGTACAACTGCCTTCTGCGTCACGGTTGGATCCTTTATGATTTTGCTGAATAACTGAATATTGCAGAGGTTCGCCAAGGATTTCTTGGACTCTTTGCGATACCTTTTCACGTCGGTAGTTGCGGCGACATTCTTGGAAAGCATCCTGCTATACGAGTCGAACCAGAGGAGATAATCGCGGGAAATTGAACCTGGAACTTGCCGATAGTCCGCGCGGAAATCGTGATCGATCAGGGCATCCGAAATCGCCGACATTCGAATCAAGAGGTCGCTGTCCTCGGCAATCCTTAGTTGCTCGTCGAAGCCGCCAATTTCGCGAAGCGCACTCGTGCGAGCGACCAATCCGCAGGTTGGGCAGCGCATTTCTTGAACCGCCTGCCAAAAGGTCGTCGTAGTTCGCTCGGCGGGAGCGATGCTGTCATGAAACAGGAGTTCGCCCTGGCTGTTGACAACGTCATAGGCGCCCACAACCAGGTTTGCGGATGGTGCGTTCAGAAGTAGCTTGACCCTAGCCTCAACGCAATCAGCGCGCACACGATCATCGCCGTCCAGAAACACAATGAACTCGCCATTCGCTTCCTTGATACCTCGATTCCTCGCCCCAGAAGGGCCGGAGTTTTCTTGCTTGATGTACTTGGTGGACGGAAACTCTGCAACGATTTCTGCGGTTGCGTCGGAGGAGTCGTTATCTATGACAATGATCTCAAGCGGTTGGTAAGTTTGGTTGACAACGCTTTGAATGGCTTCACCCAGATAGGCGGCTTGGTTGTAGGTTGTTATGACGGCCGTGACAAGGGGTTGACTCATATGGCAGTTGTTCAGATTATCGGGACGTTGCACGGCTGTCATAATCGCCGAAGATGAAGGTCGTTTATGCGAATCGGTCGGACTGGCGTTTTCGGCCCGGCGGCGATAGCGTTCAGATGGAGCGGACGGCCGAGGCTATCACTAAGGCATTTGGTTGCGAGATTCATTTTGCCGAAAGCCCAACCGATCCCGCCATTGCGACTTGCGATCTAGTTCATGTTTTCAATACGCAAACCCTTGAGAATTCGCTCGAATATGCTGAGGCGGCAAAAGCGGCGGGGAAGCCTTACTTGGTTAGCACCATCCATTGGGATTTGAGCCATGCGATGTTTGTCGAGTTCATGCAATCGCGGGGTTGGTCGCCAAAGCCCGCGTTGAAACCTGCATTTGATATAGCCATGGGGCTCGCCGCACGCATAACAGGGCGTCCGCGATATTATTCACCGGCTCGAAAACGAGAGATGCGGAACCTGCTCCTCCGCGCGGCTTGCCTGTTACCGAACAGCGACGAGGAATTGGGGTTGATGGAGCAATACGTCGGATGCAAGCTAGGCCGCTCGGTTTCCGTGGTGAACGCCATTGATCCGGCGCATTTTCACCCCCTCCCTAGCGAAGCTGGGGAGGGGGCAGGGGGAGGGTTTCCGGGTGACTTGGATTC
>JANNCV010000001.1:0-142564 GCA_031386985.1 Armatimonadota bacterium | reverse complement strand
TAGAAGGAGCCGTCCTTGGCGCGGTTCTTGATTTCCCCCTGCCACACACGGCCTTGCGAGATCGTCTTCCACAGGTCGCGGATGAATTCCTTCGGGTGATAGCCGGAGTTGATGATGCGGTGGTCCTGTCCCAGCAATTCTTCTCGCGAATACTTCGAGATCGCACAGAACTTGTCGTTCACGAACGTGATCCGGCCCCGCGCATCGGTGATGGCCACGATGGCGTGCACGTCGAGTGCGGTCCGCAATTGGGTGACCTCCTTGAACGAAGCGTGCAGCGCTGCGTTGGCCCGCTCCAGTTCCGCCGTCCGATCGGCGACTTTCCGCTCCAGCTCGTCGGTGTGCCGTTTCTGTTGCAGTGCATAGCGGATTGATCGCTCTAAGACTGCGGCGTCGATCTTTCCTTTTACCAGATAGTCGGACGCCCCAGCGTCCAGCGCTTTGAGCAACAGGTCGCGATCTCCATGTCCCGTAAGAAGTATCATCGGGGCCTTGCACCCAAGGCGCAAACCCTCGCGCAGCAACTCGAGTCCGTCGCCCTTGCCCAGCCGATAATCGACCAGAAAGGCATCGTGCTCGCCGAGCGTGATCGCATCCAGGCCGGCGTCGAAGTCAGAGACCCACTCCAGGACAATCTTGTTCTCAGGGTCGTCTTCCAGCAACTCGCGCGTCAGGAAGTAGTCGTCCGGGTCGTCCTCGATCAGGAGCACCCGGACTGTGCCGTTATCCATTCCCGCCTCCATTCCCATCGCCGGGCAATTCCACAATCTCCAGCCAATATTTGCCGACCGTCTTGATGACCTCGGCCATCCCGGCGAACGTCACCGGCTTGGTGATATAAGACGACGCTCCCAGGTCGTAGGTCCGGTAGATGTCTTCCTCAGCCTTCGAGGTCGTCAAGACGACGGTACGGATGCACTTGAGATTCGGATCGGCCTTAATCTCCTTGAGCGCCTCGCGACCGTCCTTCTTCGGCATGTTCAGGTCGAGCAGGATCAGCCCCGGACGCGGCGACGTGGCTGGGTCGCTGTACTTGCCCCGACGTTGCAGGTAGTCCATCAACTCCACGCCGTCTTCGACGAAGCGCAAGTCGTTCGCCAGCCGGCTTTCCTCGAACGCCTCCTTGGTCATCAGACGGTCGTCGGCGTCATCGTCCGCCATCAAGATGGTGATGGGCTTGCTAGATTTTGCCATGATGCTTTTCCTCTTTTGATTGTTGAACAGGGAGCGTCACCAGAAACGTGGCCCCTTGGTCCGGGGCGCTCTTTGCCGTGATCGAGCCGCCGAGCCGCTCGACGATCTTGTGGCAGATGGCGAGACCCACGCCCGTACCCTCATACTCCTGTCGGCTGTGTAGCCGCTGAAAGACTTCGAAGATACGGTCGAGATAGATCTCATCGAAACCGATGCCCTTGTCGGACACGGCGATTTCGTAGCGCAGGTCCGTCCGTCCATTGCCGGAAGCGCCGTTCAGGAGCCGGGCCTCGACCCGGACGAGGGGTGGCTCGCCGGGCTTGTGGAACTTCAGCGCGTTTGCGACGAGGTTCTGTAACAACTGTCGCATTTGTGACGGGTCGGCGTCGATAGTGGGAAGCGACCCCACTTCCACCCGCCCGCCAGACTGCTGCAGGCGGCCCTCAAGGTCGGAGACCACTTCCCGCGCCGTCGCCGCGAGATCGACCGGGACGAACGGCTGGGCCTTGGTCGTCACGCGCGAGAAGGTCAGCAGGGCATCGATGAGGTTCCGCATCCGGGCGGCCGACGCTTGCATGCGCTCCACATACTCGCGTCCCTGCTCTCCCAGACCATCGGCGTATTTGGCCTGGAGTCGATCGCCGAACGCCTGGATTTTTCGCAAGGGCTCCTGGAGGTCGTGGGATGCGACCGACGCGAACTGCTCCAGTTCCCGGTTACTGCGCCCCAGAGCTTCCATGGAGGCGGCCAGCTCCGCAGTCCTTTCTCGCACCCGATTTTCCAACGTGTCATGGGCCTCTTGCAACTGCTCGGCTTGCTCGGCAACGGCGCGCTCACCCTTGACGACGGCATTGCCAACCACCCCGCTCGTCACCACGGCGAGGACCACGCCCACGATCAGCAGGATCAAGGCGAAGCCCACGATCGTCTGCACGTCTTGCTGGGCCGCATCCCTGCGGGCGTTGTACGTCTCCTCGGCTTCGGCCTGCATTTCATCGTCCAACAACTTCTCCAGGCCGGTGCGCAGGACGTACAACTTTTTCGAGTCCTCCAGATTCGCTGGGCCGTTTTCGGCGTCCAGTAAAAGGCTCTGGCCGAGTTTCTGGAGCTCCTGCCACAAGGGGGCGAAGCGCGCCGCCATGTCCCGCTGCCGGTCGGTCGTCGCCAGGCGTTCGTATTCTTTCAACTGCCGTTCCACTTGGGCGGCTTCAGTGACCGCATCCTGCCGAGCCTGCGGCTCACCCGTCTGGAGAAAAGCCCGCACGTTCAGAACGTAGCCAAGAGTGTTGCTCTCCAACTCCCGTGTCGCCGTACTGAGGCTGCGAGCGTTCGCCATCTCGCCCACCTGTCCTTCGATGGACCGGACCCGGACAAGGATCGCCACGCTCGACAGCACCAGCAGGGCCGTCAGCGTCCCGAACCCAAGCCATAACTTTTTCGTGGTCGTCATTCTCGATCTTTCGCCGTGTTGCCGCTGCGCTGCGGCCATGGTGTCGGGTCGGCCCTACTGTCGGTGATGCTGAAGATGGTGCTCTGTAGGGCTCCAGTCTTGAGCAAAATCTCCTGACGTCTGACCTTAGTGTTGCTATCCGACTTGCCAGGGGCGGGTTTGCGAATGGCAGGACCGGGGGGTTTTTTGATCATGTCCGCTCTTCGCCCCGGGCGGAAGACCTACTCGCCCACATCCTCATGATGCCGATGCAGCCAATGATCTCTTGCGATTCGTCCCGTACGGGCAGTGCCTTCAAGACCATGCCGCTAAACTCGCCCTCCAGCATCACGATGGTTTCCTTTCCGTTCAGCGCGTCCAAATGCGCGGCCACCGGCGGATACGCGGGGTCGGTTGACTTGAAAATCTCATGCACCGTTTTGCCCGTTTCCCAAACCACTCCACCGTGCATCGAGGGCATTTCTCCGTTGGTGAGGATGTGAATGGAGAGGTCCTTGTCTGTGGCCCAAACCGCGGCCTGGAGCTGGTCCAACGCAAGCTGAAGCAACGCGTTCGAGGCCCGCACCTCCAAGAGCGATAGGTCCCTGTCCACAATAAGGCCTACAAGGCTCTCCTGGTCCAATTTGGCTGCGCGAAGGGCTTCATCGGCGCTCTTCTTGATGAGCCTAACCAGCGAATCCGTTTGCCCCTTGATCACCCTGGCCTCCGTGTCGGTGCTCTCCTTGATCACCCTGGCCTCCGTGTCGGTGCGCTCCTTGATCACCCTGGCCACCGTGTCGGTGCGCCCAAGCCCGCCAACCTTTATCCGGATGCGCAGCCAGTAGGTGTTGACCGTTCCGACGCTCAATCCGAGCTCGTGCGCGATGCCCTCGTTGGTGTGCCCTAGAATCGCCAGCCCGACGATCTCGGCTTCGCGGGGGCTTAGCGCAGGTGTACTCTTCTGAGCCCCATCTGTGTCTAACCCACGCATCATACCAGTCAGGTTACCTCGCTGGCGCGCTCACGCACAAACTTGGGACAGGGAGCTCCTATCGCTTCGATCGAGTAGGCCCAGAACCTCAGGCGGCGGCCTTTCCCATGCATGCCGACAACGGCTGCGTTTTCGATGTGCTCGCCGAACCGTTCGCAGAAATCTGATGTGCCTGCCAGGCTCTATGGCCGAGGCCAGCTTGACTCGTGACGGCAGTTCTATGTTCGTCTGCCGATCTAGTCCAACTGACATGCTCGAACTCGAACTTCAGTTCGCGACGGACTCTGTGGTCTGAGGCATCAGGTTCAAGACCCGTCGAAACCCGTCCATTAATCTCCACCAATAATTTTTAATTCCAAAGGCGCTTCCCGTAGCAACGGGAAGATCAGGGGTTCGAGCCCCCTTCCACCATCAGTAGTCGAAAGCTGATCGCTGGCGTCGCTTCGCCCGATATTGACGTGCCTCGGGGAGGCAAGTTCAAGGTTTTCAGCCCGACATTTTCTTGCGAAGCTCGCTTATGTCGAGCCGTCCGGTATAGATAGCCATACCCAAAGCGACCTCTATTCCTGCTTGCGTTAAGGTTTCGACTTCGCTCATTGTCGTAATCCCTCCGGCCGCCACCAATGTCTTATCCGTCTTCGAACGCAGGTTTACAAACAACTCCAGATTGGTTCCTTGGAGGAGACCCTCTTTATCAACGTTTGTGCAGAGGTAGCCGCTACAGTAAGGTGCCAATGACTGCAATGCGTGCTCTGGGGTTTGGTTCAAAACCGAGTTCCACCCGTCAACGGCGACTTGCCCACCCTTGGAATCAATTGCGATCATGATCCGGGCCGTTCCGATTGCCCTTGCTAGCTCGTTCAAGAAGTGAACATTGATCTCAGCTCCTTTGAAGGCGGCTGAGCCGACAATCACCTGTTCAGCCCCGGCATCAACAAGTTCTTTCGCCCGTTCGAGCGACCTTACTCCACCTCCAACTCTGGCGCGAACTCGCTGAAGCAGTTGATCTACTTCGACTTTGTTACAGCCCGATCCGATCGCGGCATCCAGGTCAATAACATGCAAAAGCGGGAACCCTTCGAACAACGCGAGTGCTTCCTCGACCGTTGTTTCCAATGCCCTTTCTTTGCCTTGGATTAGCTGCACAACCTTGCCCCCCATCAGATCAATACAAGGGATGATCACGCCAGCCTCACTGTAATGTTTTCCTCATTTAGGACCTGCTTTATGGAGGAAATGGAGGTTGCCTTCTCGTGAAAAATCGAAGCCGCCAGACCTGCGCTTGCCTCCGTAGTCGTAAACAGATTGACAAAGTGTTGGGCGGATCCGGCCCCTCCGGAAGCAATAACTGGAATGCTTGTAACCGCGCAAATGGCGTTAACGAGGTTCAAATCGAACCCGTTTCGAACTCCATCGGTATCCATGCTTGTGAGCAAAATTTCGCCAGCTCCAGCGTTCTGCCCCAATCGGGCCCAGTTCGCGGCTTCCAAATCGGTGGCCTGCCTGCCTCCTTTAATGTAAACCTTCCAGCCGTGATCTGAATTCTTGGCATCAATGGCGAGCACCGTCGCTTGGGCTCCAAACTCACTTGAAAGCTCCGTCAGCAAATCAATCCGGCTAACCGCCGCGCTGTTCACGCAAATCTTATCTGCACCGGCGTTAAGAAGGAGTCTGGCGTCGCCGACAGATCGCACTCCACCCCCCACGGCCAGAGGGACAAAGACCTCTCGTGCCGTTTTCGAGACCACGTCTAAGATCGTTGGTCGCACCTCGTGCGAGGCGTTTATGTCAAGAAAAACGATTTCATCGGCCCCTTCGTTACTGTAACGCTTTGCCAATTCCACTGGGTCACCGGCGTCCCGCAGGTTCACAAAATTTGTCCCCTTAACCACCCGGCCATTGGCGACATCAAGACATACGACAATGCGCTTAGCCAGCATCTTGACACCACCTAGCGATGAGTTCTAGGCCAGCACGGCTCGACTTCTCGGGGTGGAACTGAAATCCACACAGGTTCCCTTGGCGAACCGCGCTGCTGAACTCCCCAAAGTAATCCGTTGTCGCCCAAGTCGCGGCGGTCACGGGCACGATGAAGCTATTTGCGAAGTAAAACCAGTTGGCTTCGCCATCTGCAAATCTCGCACTATTCCATCCCATGTGCGGAACGCGGCAGTGCTCCGGAAGAGATCTCACCGTCCCCGGTAGTAGCCCAAGTCCGCTGATGCCAGGAGCCTCCTCGCTCCACTCAAAAAGAGCTTGCATCCCGAGGCAGATTCCGAGCAGGTGCCTTCCGTCTTTGGCTGCTCCGATCAGGGCATCTCTCAGATTCAGCTTATCAAGAGAAGCCATCATTTGCCCAAAGTGGCCCACTCCTGGCAACAAAATCTTGTCATCATCCCGCAGTTCTGAGGGTTCGCGCACGAAACGGAACGTAGCGCCGATGGCTCCCAATCCGTTGGCGACCGAGAACAGATTTCCCGCCCCGTAATCAATGAGCGCAATCATAGCAAGCCCTTGGTTGAAGGCAACTGATCCTTTAGGCTGGCATCTGTGGAACAGGCGAATTTCAGGGCCCGGGCAAAACACTTGAACACCGCTTCGATCTTGTGATGACTAGAACGACCGTAGAGAACCTTAACATGAACATTTGCCCGAGCGGCTCGTGAAAACGCTTCGAAGAAGTCAGGAAGAAGCTCAACCGTCAGCCCCCCAACTTCCTTTGCTCTGACTTTGTCATCGTAAATGCAAGCCGATCGACCACCCAAATCAAGGGCTACGACAGCAAGCGACTCATCCATCGCCTGGACAAAGTAGCCCGCGCGGTTGATGCCCTTGCGATCGCCAAGGGCTTGGCCGAATAGCTCACCCAGAACGATGCCCAGGTCCTCGACGGTGTGGTGCTGGTCTACGTGAAGGTCACCGGTGGTCATCAGTTCAAGGTCGAACCCTCCGTGTTTTGAGAACAGCTCGAGCATGTGGGTTAGAAAACCGATACCGGTTTCGATCTTGTATTGTCCCGAACCTTCGATTCGAAGTCGGCCAACAATTTGCGTCTCCGTAGTGAATCTTTCCAAATTTGATTGTCTCATCGTAATGCCTCCAACACGGCAGCAAAGCGTTCAGTATGGTGAGGTGGACCGGCGGTAACTCGCAATGCACCGGGTAAGTCGTGTCGTCGGTCACGAATGAGCATGCCAGCTTCGCGCGATCTCTGCAGCAACGCCTCAGCCCGATCGCCCGCATCAAAAAGAACAAAATTTGCTTCAGACTTCCAGTAAGGATAGCCATGCTTCTCTAATTCTGCTACTAGGAGTGACCTGCCTCTTTGAACCTGAGCTGAGTAACTTGCGATCCAGTCAGGTTCCTCGATTGCGGCCAAAGCCGCGACGGTTGATAAGGCGTTAACGCTGTACGGAGATTGACCTTTTTTCATGTTCGCTATGTTTTTTGATTGACTCATGAGGCACCCGAGCCGCATGCCTGCGAGGCCGAATGCTTTACTGAACGTGCGACTTACAAACAAATTATCGTATCGGTTTATCAGTGGTAACGCCGTCACGCCCCAGAAATCAAAGTACGCCTCGTCAACAAGGATGCATGCCTGGGGAACTGACTCGATAATCTCTTGTACCGCCTCAATGCCTATCGTTGATCCCGTCGGGTTGTTTGGGTTTGGGATGAAGATCGCTCGTGTTTTGTCACTCACCGCGGCCAGAATATCGCTGGGTTCGACGTGCAACACTCGCTCATATGAGGTGCTCCCCGGTACATCGCGATAACGAACTTCGCGAGTTTCAGCGTCAGCAATTTCCGTGTAGAAGCGATACATCGCGTAGGTCGGATTCAGCACTACGACTTCATCACCCGGCCCCACAAATGTGTTTACCAGTAGCTGGATTGCCTCATCGGTGCCGTTGGATAGTAAGAGCTGATCGTCTTTGACCCCAAAAAAGCGAGCAAACCGTTTCGTTGCTAACTCGTAGTCGGGGTAGGTCGCCAATAGTTCGCCGGAGAGGGCGTTGGTCAACGCTCTCAAGACGTGATCGGGACAACCGATTGTGTTCTCGTTAAAGTCGAGCCTTAGGGAATTTCGCCGATTACCGGTTGGCGGATGGTATGGGCGCATTCGCTGAATCGCAGATCGCGGTTCAAGCATCCAGTCTCACCTCTATTGAACGCGCATGACCCTCTAGGCCTTCCGCTCGAGCCAAAATGGCCCCTTCTCGACCTACCTTGCCTAGCGCATCTTGGGAGAGTTCTTGCACGGTGATGACCTTTAGGAAGTCCAGAACCGATAGGCCGCCAGAGAGGCACGCTCTCCCGGCGGTTGGCAGCACATGGTTTGGCCCCGATACGTAGTCTCCGGCGGCTTCTGGACTGTAAGGACCAATAAACACGCTCCCGGCATTTTGAATCCGGGGAAGAAGGGAGCTATCATGAATGCACAAATGCTCGGCCGCAACTTGATTGGCAAGGTCAACGGCTTGGTCGGTAGATTCGCAGATAACAATTGCGCTGTTCGAGTCTATTGCGGTAGCGGCGACCGTAGCCGTGGGCAGCGTCTCTAACTGAAGCGCAATCTCGGCGGCAACCGATTCGGCCAGGGCGCGTGAGGTCGTAAACAAGAACGCACATGCATCGGTGTCGTGCTCAGCTTGGGCAAGCATGTCCGAAGCGATCCAGGCGGGGTTTCCGTCGTTCGAGAGGATGAGGACTTCGGTGGGACCGGCCACAAAATCAATCCCGACTTGCCCGGCTAGGATTTGCTTGGCGGCGGTGACATAGATATTGCCAGGCCCAACGATTCGGCCGGCTTTGGGGATGGTTTCGGTGCCGAAAGCAAATGCGGCTATCGCGTGAGCGCCACCGATAAGGGCAACGTTCGGGGCACCCGTTATCTGAGCGGCGGCGAAAACGACCTCATTAGGCTTGGGAGTGGTTACCCAGACATTGGAAACGCCCGCAACAAATGCCGGAATGCAAGTCATAAGAACCGTTGAGGGCAAGGGATACCGCCCCCCTGGTATGTAGGCTGCAACCGTTTCTATGGGGCGAACGATCTGTCCGACACGATGACCGGGTGCGAGCTCTGTCATGAACTCCGGCGGCATTTGGAGCTTTGCAAATGATCGGATGTTTGTTGCCGCGCTCTGAAGGGCCGATCTTAACTCTTGGCTAATGGACTGTTCAGCTTGGATCAGCTCCTCCTTATCCACGAGAAAGGACGGTCTATCGAAGCCGTCAAATTCGCGGGCGAACTCCCGAACCGCCTGATCACCGCGAGCTTCAACCGCCTCAAGGATACGCTTGACGGTCTCTTTGACCTCCTTGAGCCGGTCATTCTTCTTGGAGAATAGCGGCGCGGCTGCTTCCGCCCGGAGGATTCGAATCTTGGTCTTCGTTCTCATGGCACGATCTTGTTGAGTGGATACTCAACAATGCCCTCCGCCTTGGCTTGTTTAAGTTTAGGAATCATCGTCCGGACCAGGGTCTCCTCAAGAATGGTGTTCAGGGCAAACCAGTCACCCCCACTAAGCGGCGAAATCGTTGGCATTTTTAAGGCTGGCAACACCGAAAGAACCTCTTCAAGGTTGTCTTTGTGAACATTTAGCATAAGCCCAACCTTGCCCACTGCTTCAATCGCGCCCTGCAACAGCATCGTGAGGTCTTGGAGTTTCTGGCGCTTAAAGGCGTTTTCCCAAGAGTCCTTATTGGCGATGAGTTGTGTGTTCGATTCCAAAACGGTTTGTACAATCCGCAACTTGTTTGCTCGCAAAGATGATCCGGTTTCGGTGACCTCGACGATGGCATCGGCCAAAACTGGGGGCTTCACCTCAGTCGCTCCCCAACTGAACTCCACGCGCGCGTTGACGCCATTGTCTTGCAGAAATCGTGTTGTCGCGCCAACGAGCTCGGTGGCTATTGTCTTACCCTCAAGGTCGTGAACCGTTTCGATTGACGAGTTTTCAGGCACGGCAAGCACCCACTGCACTTTGCCAAAACTCTGACGAGCGTAAATCAGATCGGCCACGCGTACAACGTCGGCTTGCGACTCTTCGATCCAATCTATACCCGTCAAGCCCGCATCTAGAACTCCGTTCTCCACGTACCGGGCCATTTCCTGAGCGCGAATGAGCATGCACTCGATTTCCTCATCATCAATTGCGGGAAAATAGGAACGATTGCGCACCACGATGTTGTAACCCGCCCGTCGAAAGAGTTCGATCGTGGCGGACTCAAGGCTGCCCTTCGGGATTCCAAGTTTGAGTTTCACGCATACACCTCGGCCGGATCAAAAGCTCGGTTCATGCTGATACTCCACTCCCCGTCTTTTAGAGTCTTGAAGAAGCAAGTTCTATAGCCTTCGTGGCAGGTTCCGGGGCCGTGGGCATCTACCTTGAGAACGATCGTGTCTTGATCGCAATCCGTTAGAATTTCCCGGACCGCAAGTTTGTGACCCGAAGTTTCACCCTTAACCCAGAGCTGGTTTCGGCTCCGACTCCAAAAGGTCGCAAAGCCAGTTCTAACAGTCACGCGCCATGCCTCCTCGTTCATGAATGCAACCATCAGCACATCTCCGCTGACAGCATCCTGAACGACGGCCGGGATCAATCCATCGAGTTTGATAAAGTCTAATTTCATAAGTTTGGTTCCAAAACAAAACAGGCCCACCGCTTGTGCGGTGAGCCTGGTTCGATTAATCTTGAGTCTTGCTAGATTCTTGTTACTCGGACGCACCGCAGTGATTCACTACGTGATGATGGTGATGCTGTGCGACGAGAATGGAAAGCAATACGGCTTGATTGTACCCGGTGAAATCAAACTTGGCCTCTTGACTTGCATCTTGCCTTTTTCAGAGTCATTCCCGTCTATCGCATTCTCAACGGTGCAACACACTGTAAAATAGCAACACGTGGCCAGATTTCACTTGCAATACTTTGGCGACGTTTGCCTGACCGTGGATGGGCAGGCGATCCGAAATTTTGGCACGGTCAGAGCGAGCAAACTGCTTGTACTTCTCAGTCTCTCCCGTTCTGGCCGGATGCCTCGCGGGCAGCTGGCCGAGCAACTTTGGCCGGATGACTTTTTTGACAGCACCCGGCTTCGGTTGCGGCAAGAGATCCACCGCTTAAAGCGCGCGCTGGAGAGCCACTCTGAACTCGTGGGATCTGACCAAGCCGACGTTTGGATTGACCGGGCAAACATCACAACCGACCTAAATCTGCTAGAACGCGCGCTAATGGGTAACACCGGCCCAAATGCCGATCACTGCTTTGAAGGAGCGTTTCTTCCGGGGTGGGACGACCCTTGGGTCATGGGAGAGCGTAGTCGGGCCAAGCGGATTCAGGTTGAGGCGGCTATCGCTTACGGGTCGCGCCTCTTGGAAAACGGCGACGCCGCCCGAGCGCTGGCTCTATCGCAAAAAGTTATCTCCGATCATCCGCTGAACGAAGAACTTCGCATGGTTGCGGTTAAAGCTCACTCGAACCTCGGTAGCGTCGCGGCAGCGGTTGCTGAATACCAAGATCTGCGCCGCCAAACTCGCGACAAGCTTGGGATTGATCCCGCGAACTACAACGAGAACATCGTAGCCGAACTTGCCGCAACCGCGGTAACCGCTGTAACCCGGCCACTAAACGATTGGTCCAGGACGATACCGATTCCCCTGGACCCTATGTTTGGACGTGAGGAGCTGGTAAACACCGTGAAGTCGAAGCTCGGGATTCCGGCAATTCGGCTTGTAACGCTCGTTGGGCCGGGCGGGATCGGAAAGACCCGGCTCGCGATTGAGGTTGCCCGAGAGCTGTCGGAATTGGGCCAATCCCGGGTCGCATTCGCCTCGCTTGCCGATGTTGTGGACCGGAACGAATGGCCCCGAACCATCCTTGCCCAACTACGGGAGGAAGTTCCAGTGGAAGCGGTTCCCTTGAAGTACCTCGCCCGCCTCTTGACGGAAACCGGGACCGTCTTGGTCTTAGACAACTTCGAAACCGTTTTGCCGGAGGCTTCCGAAGCGGTTCAGTTCCTCCTTCAAGAAGTGCCGGGTTTACGCATTCTGATTACTTCAACGGCGCCGTTAAAATTGGTAGCGGAGACTCTGGTTCCGGTAGGTCCGCTAGACCCGGCGACATCAGGACGAGAACTGCTGGTTTCGGCGCTTCAATCCATGCGTCCTCAAATGCTCAGTCTTCCGGGTGTTAGCGATGAGTTACTTCAGATCTCGGCTCGCCTTGATGGCTATCCGCTGGCCCTCAAACTCGCGGCGGCTCGATTACGATTACTGTCTCCAGAGGCGCTGCTGGAGCAATTGGAAATTTCCCTACCCGCGCACGGGCGAAGCGACCTGCCGACCCGCCACCACTCTCTGGAAGCAGCGCTCGCATCTAGTTTCTCGACCCTTACCGAGGCCCAACTGCTCGCCCTCGAGCGGATCGCGCCCTTTCCCGGTGGCTTATCTATGGATATGGCCGCCATCGCGTTTGAAGGCGAACCTTACCTTGATCTGATTGAGTCGCTATTGGACTCAGCTCTGGTCAACCTAGAAGATCGTGGGGGGCCACTTCGCGTTCGACTTTTGGCCCCGATTCGGCAATATATTGAATCAAAGATCGAGGGTGGGCAACGCTCCGAGCTTGAGGGTCGTGCGGTCATGTGCATTTGGAAATTTCTTGAAGGGTTTGACTTGGCCCCCTGGAAACCTCTGAATTTGGGCTCGCTACCAGCTTTGGATCCGGAGTCTGAGAACCTGTCCTTCGCCTGGAAGTGGTCATGTCAAAACAGTCCTCCTTTGGCTTTTGCCTCTGCGGCGCGATTTACTCGCTACGAAATGGCTCGAGGAAGGGCACGGTCGTTGCTTTCTCAGTTTGACAAACTCAGCGCATCGTGGGGTACGGAGTCTGCCGAGGTTATTGCGCTCCTTGAGTTGGTTCACGCGTACTTAGCGATCGCTTGTCATCACGAGGACCAGGCCTTGGCGCCCTTGAGGCGCGCCAATGAAACTAGCGTAAGTTCACTCAAAGCTCCCATTGCTCTGGCCCAAGCAACGATAGCTTTTAGACGCGACTTCGACACCGCAACCGATGTTGCGACCAAAGCTTTGGACGTTGCCGAGCTTTCGGGCGACGGTTATTTGGCGGCTCGTATTCATCGACTCCTGGGGGTGATTTCAGAGTTTCGCGGAGATCATGATCTCACTCAAAAGCACCTCGCCCTAGGCCACCGGGGCTTGGTTGCCGCCGACTCAGGAACAGAATCAGCACTCGCTGGGCTTCATCTGGCGGTTCACCTTTGGTATCAAGGACAACGAGACGAAACCCCGGTAATTGTCGAGCGTTCGCGAGAAATCCTTGAGCAAACTCGCGAACCAGCGGCCCTCGCATACCTAAATGAGCTTGAAGGCCGAATGGCCCTCGATAGCGGCTGCCCAGCCGAGGCTGAAGAGTTTTTCAGGGAGTCGCTACGGATTTGGCATACCGTTGGTAGCCCCTTCCAAGAGGCCGACCAACACCACTCCATCACGAAGTCGTTGGTTGATCAGAATCGTTGGACGGAAGCTCAGCAAACCCTAGTGTCGGCGGCGACCTTATGGTACGAAGACAATAACAAAGGCGGGTTATGTTGCTCGCTTGCACTTGCCGCCCTGATCCTGCAGAATCAAGGGAACATTGAGGAGGCAAAGCGGGTATTGGCTTTCTCGCTTGACTTTGAACGGGAACATAATCTCACGCTGGTGCCGTGGGAGTTGGGGTTCCGGGCCCAACTTCTTACGTCACTTGGGGGCACAAGCCCCCACGAGTTGCCGCTCACGCTCGAGGCGGGACTTTCTCTGTTTGACTCGCTCCGCTGAGCATTGAGGTGCCGATGAGGTCAAAGAGGAGCTCCCAGCTTTCGCGCTCCTCGGGGCTCAGGGGGGGCGCGGCCGCATCCCCAATTGCTTCAAGCGTTAACGTTGCAACGATTGGATAGTGAGCCGCCACCGCTCCATATGCGAGGTGTCTACGTCCCAATTCAGCGCAAGTCGTCTCAAACTCCTTTCGATCCTTGAGCATGTCAACGGCTGATGCGAGCATCAAGACTAGCTTTTCTTGCTGAAGTTGCATGTCTTGGGGAAACCGTGGCTTCAACTCGGGGTGCCTTTCAAACAAGGTCGCATAGATCGTTTCGCTTACCGATTCGCACGCCGGAATGAGCCGTACGAAGGACGCTCTAAGCAGATCTGTCTGCTGGCTAGTCAGCCATTGGCGGTCATTTGCTGTTTTCATAAAGAGATATTCCCACATTTGAAAGGCGAATCTGACTCTAAAACCGCAAACATCTCATTTGTAACGCGTTTGTAACGCCGTACGCCTTGCCTTGTAACGCCCACCCCCTACAATCTTATCAGCGCAAAGGAGCGCGTCAACAAAATGAAACTACTCTCTTACAAAACATTTGCGATAATAGGCGGCATCACCGCCTCGCTTGGATTGTCTACAACCGGCCAGGCCCAGTCCACTGCCCCGTTCTCGATCAATCAAACTCGTCCCCGTCTCGTTTTGCTTTTGCACGGGGTTTCCCCAAAGCCAACTGAAAGCCCTGACCAGTTCATCGCCCGATCCGGACATGCTAGGCACTATTGGGGTTACGACTTCATTAAGGGCCTGCAGGGAAAATTGGATCAGACAGACTCGGTTGTGATCACCCCAAAGATCGGAGGATCACTACGAATCCGGCAAACGACAAAAGCGGACTGGCAGCCGACCACGACGGACTCGAACTTGTTTGACTTAGCCCCAATCGTGTTTCCTTACGCGGGGTTGAACATTTCAACCACGTATGAGAACAACACCCAGTTCGTTAAGGAATATGTGAACTTTTACACCAAGCCAGGGGCCCAGTCCACGATGGTTATGGTTAACACCCGTGACGGATCGAAACACTTGATCCCACAGTTAGCGGAAACGATTGAAGAGGTTTATCATAGCTACACCGTAACCTATGGTCACCTCCCCGAAGCGAGGCAACCTCAGATTTACATGGTCGGCCATAGCTTTGGCGGAGTCATCGCCCGAGCAATCCTTGCCAACCCTACTGGCGGCGATTTATGGGGAAACAAGCTGACGGCGACCCAAAGACTGAGATGTGATTACCTACGAAAGCGCGTTGTCCTAGTCCAAACCCTTTCCGCTCCGCACGAGGGCACATTTATCGGTGACCCGGCTGGTGATGTCGCCGATTTCATCGCGGCCAATGGCTACGCGATTATCTACAGCTTCATTGATACTTACAATTGGGCTACGAACGGCGGACTGACCCAGACTCAGATGAGAGCCAAAGCCAGAGAAACCGTCAAGATGGCTCTCGACGCGGTTTCCGGAAAGCGCGATTGCCTTCAGGACCTACAAAGAATGCCCGAATACAATACGGGAATCTTGCACCCAAGCACGGCTCAACGAGTTGCTGGCGGCCCGCTTGTACCGATCTACACTTCTGCCGGTAGGAGCCCAGGTGGGACTTACTATGATCAAAGCCGCAAGGTTTTCCTTCTTGGTGGTGGGGTTTACAACCCGGTCAGCGCATTTGACCTAATCACGGGAACAAGGCCCTCGAAGGAAGCATCGGCACTGTACCTTATCAATAACTTGCTCCATTTGGAAGGGTATGGCAACGACGGCAAAATGCCTTGGGGATTTGCCGAGCACCCGGCGGGCGATCGCACGGCGAGCCCATTTGCGGGAGTTGGTCCAAGCACGGCTCGCCAACTTTACGCAGCCTGGTTCCCAAATCCGGCCACTATTCGAACTCTTGCTAACACGTTCTTTCTTGGCAACCCTTATCGCTCTGGCGTAGCCGATGGCGAATGGGATTCAGACGGATTCCTCGCTTGGGATTCGGCGCATGCCTATCACTTGAACAGTCCGAACATCTATAGAGTCTTCGACACGTCGCTCTACGGTGGGATGCTACCTTGGGATGTGGACAACCATGGATCAATGATGTTCAATCCTGGCAACGGGGCTTGGATTCACAACGAGCTAATCCAGGTAGCCGGGCCAAATGTCTATGCCCCTGGTGCGCGTCGAAGTGGCTGGTCTATCTATGACTATCCGGTAACCCCCAAAACCGGCATCAAGGTGGAAGTGATGCAGGTTCAGGATGCAGCAAACGATCTTGACTACCTCTCGGGCGCTGATTTCACGTTGACGGTTCGACTTGGTGCAACCGAGCGGACAGTGAACTTGGCGGAGGACAATAGCAATGTCACATCAAACCCGACCTTTACCATCAACAACTACGCAGGCACGATCATTCCTATCCGGATCTCGGCAATCGAGCGTGATTGGCCAGATCCCCATGACCAATGTGTGCTTAGTCCAACTCCTGGTCAAACCTCGATGTACCTTTACTTTGACACACGAACGAACACCATCCTAGGTGACGTGAGCGGCCCTGGAGGGCAGATTCTGACCGTCAAGCCAATCTGGTGGGGCGTCAGCAATAGGGTAAATACAAAGATCCGAATCACTCGTATCCAGTAAGATTGCCCAAAGAGAGCCCCCCGGCTTGCCGGGGGGCTTTTTTGTTTACAACTTGGCGCCAAGTTGTCTGGCTCTTCCACGCGGTTACTCAACCTTGCGGCGCGTCTTTATCCTCTTTGGCCTGGATTTTCTGTGGTTTTGCGCGGGTTATCGGTAAACTTATGGCAATGACGGATGAGAGGCGATATCCAGAGGGCGGAAGTTGAATCACACGTGGACAACGCGTGTCGGTTCGACACGCGAAGGAACAGCCATCGTCCGTACTCGGGCGCACAGTTTTGTAGTCGGTCAGGCTCTTGATTTCGGTGCCGCCTCTCTCGGAACCTCTGCCCTCGAAGCTATGCTTGGAGCGCTCGGTGCCGACATCGTTCTTCGCTTTTCCGATCTAAGCAACCGCCGGCGACTCCCAATAGACCAAATTGAAGCCCGCGTAACCGGCCAACTCCAAAACGAGCTTTTTGCCTTAGGAGTCGTCGGTGAAGAAGGCGAGCCTTCGCTTTCACAAGCAACCGTCACTCTTTCTGTGGCCAGTCCGGCCACGCCCGAGGCGCTCCAAAGCGTATGGATGGAGGTGCTCAAACGCTCTCCCCTTGTCGCAACCTTACGAAAGGGAGCGACCCTGAATCTTGAAATGCAACTCCTATGAACACTTACCGATTGAACGCAGAACAACTCCAACTGATCGAGCGATTGAGCTCGATCGCTGACAAGCACATCGCCCCCAATGCCGCCGAAGTGGATGAATCGGGCCGATTTCCCAGTGAATCCATGCGGGCCCTGGGCGAAGCCGGTTTCTGGGGGCTCAATATCTCATCGGAACAGGGCGGACTCGGTCAAGGACTTCGAGTCGTGGCGGCCGCCGTTGACACGGTCGCCCAGCGCTGTGCTTCGACCTCCATGGTATATCTAATGCACCTTTGCGGGGTTGCCGCCTACAATGCGGCTCCTGATCGCGCTGAGGTTCAGCTTCGTGCCGCCGCCGCCGGTAAGCATCTCAGCACTCTCGCTTGGAGTGAAAGGGGAAGCCGTAGCCACTTTTGGGCGCCGGTCAGTCAAGCCCAAGATGACGGCGATTTTGTTGTCCTCCAAGGCATCAAGTCATGGGTAACGAGCGCGGGCCACGCTCAAGGCTACGTCGCCACAACTCGCGCAGCCGGATCCGATAATCCGATGGCGATAACTCTTTATCTGATTGAGGGCGACGACAAAGGCTTTCGAATCGAGTCGCCGTGGAACGCACTTGGAATGAGGGGAAATGCGAGTGCGCCCATGGTCATGGAAGATCTTCGAATACCAAACAGTCGGGCCCTAACCGAGTCTGGAAAGGCAATGGATACTATGATGGGTGCTGTTCTGCCGACCTTCGCAATCGGAAACAGTGCAGTTTCCATTGGATGTTGCGAGGCCGCCGTTGCTGCTACTCAGGGTCACCTTGTCGGTCAAAAACTGCAGCATCTCGGTCAATCTCTCGCCGACCTTCCTAATTTGAGGGAGCGGCTTGCACGCATGCGATTGCGAACAGATCAGGCCCGTTCCTATCTGGCAACAACTATTGATGCGCTAGAGGGGGGCGATCCGACTGGCATGCTATGGTGTTTAGGCACCAAAGCGCAAGCCGCCGAAGCCGCCTTGGAGGTCACGGATCTCGGTATGAGGGCCTGCGGGGGAGCTGCGTTTAGCAAGCAACTCGGTCTTGAGCGCATTTTCCGCGATGCTCGAGCCATGTCCGTGATGGCCCCAACGAGCGATGTGCTGCATGACTTTGTTGGCAAGGCCCTGTGCGGAATGGAGCTCTTCTGATGAGCGAAAAACCAATCTTGGTAGGCGCCGTCGTTTACGATCCCAAAGTCACGATCATCTGGGATATCATTCGCCGATTCTTCGAAGAACGCGGTTGCCCTATTGAAATCGTTTACTATACAAACTACGAGATCCAGGTGCGAGCGCTCAACGAGGGACATATTGATGTTGCCTGGAATAGCCCATTGGCGTGGCTAGACTCGCAACGCCTCTCCGCCGGCACCTGCCGAGCGATCGCGATGCGAGATTCGGATCGAGACCGTGTTTCTCGCGCCATTGTCCGAACCGACTCCGGCATCACATCCGTTGCCGAACTCAAGGGAAAGACGGTTGCTTTTGGGGCGAAGGACTCTCCTCAAGCGACGTTGATCCCACAGGGATTCTTGCTCAAGCATGGGCTGAGACCCGTAACAGATTACGATGTCCTACGTTTCGACGTGCTCGTTGGAAAACACGGAGATCACATTGGAGGCGAGAAGGATGCGCTTCAAGCCCTGCTTTCTGGTCGAGCCGACGCCTGCTGGTGCCTTGACTTAAACTGGCAGCTCTGGTCAAGCGATGGCACGGCTGACCCGACCAAAGTGCAAGTCCTTGCGACAACCGACCTGTTTGATCACTGCGTCTTCACGGTACGCGAAGACTTCCCTGTTTCCGATGAAAAGAGATTCCTTGAAGCGTTGTTTGCGATGTCTTACGACAATCCGGAACACCAAGAAATGATGGATATGGAAGGGTTAAAGAAGTGGGAGTCTGGCCGGACCAGTGGTTTCGGCCCTCTGGGTCACGCGACCGACGCGTTAGGATTCTGGTCTTGAATCTGCCCGTCACAATGGTCGGATCATGGCCGAGGAGCCGCGAACTCATTCTGGCGCAGCGAGCCAAGCAATCCGGGAGGGGAACCTCCCAAGCATTCGATCAAGTTGCAGATCGCGAGATTGAGCGAATCGTCCGCCTCCAAGAAGATATCGGTGTAGACATTATCACGGATGGCGAGCTAAGGCGAGATAACTTCTATTCTTTCGTGTCTGAAAAGCTACAAGGCGTACAACTGATGACGCTCGCCGAAATGATGGAGTACGTTGATGACAAGGAGGGATTTGAGGAGCTCCTACAACGGCTGGACGTGCCCTCATTTGCGATCCGAAATCCAACTTGCATCGGTCCGATCTCGGTTCGAGACCCACTTGCGAGCGGCGATTACCAGTTTGTTCGAAAGCTAACGGACCGGGCTATCAAAGTAACTCTTCCTGGACCGTACATCTTAACCCGAGCTTTATGGGTACCCGAGGTCACTCAACGTGCCTATCCTACTAAGGAAGCTCTGGGCGATGTCGTAGTCGAAATCTTGTCAAACGAGCTAATGGCTCTTGCTGATTTGGGGGCCGACTTTGTCCAGTTTGATGAGCCCGTCTTTACAGAATTGGTCTTCACACAGGGCAAAACGCGAACATTCATGTGTGCCGCGCTGGCATCGCGAAATGATCCGAGCCAGGAGCTCGAATGGGCTTTGAAAATGCTCAACGAAATTGTTGCCAAAGTTAAAGACCACCCTCGTCGCCCGAGAATCGGCCTGCATGTTTGTCGCGGAAACTGGAGTACGCGAGAGGAGACTCTTCTCGTCGGTAACTACGCTCCGCTGGCTCCGTGGTTCGAACGGATGAATGTTGATCAACTAGTTCTTGAATATGCGACACCGCGCGCCGGTGACCTGATCCCTTTTGGTGAAAAGGAACTGGGTTTAGGTGCCGTAAACCCTCGAACTCCCGAGGTAGAAAGCCCTGACGAAATTTGCGCCAGTATTGATGAAGCCCTTCAGCATTGGAGCCCAGATCGCTTGTTCCTAAACCCCGACTGCGGCTTTGCAACTTTCAGTGAGCGTGAAATGAACGACGAGGAGATAGCTGCATCTAAAATGCGCTCGCTTGTAGCGGCAGCCGCCCGTTATCGCTAAGGATATCCTTCGTCGAGCTTAGTTTTACGGGGTTTTTCAAGGAATTGGCAAATCTCGCTAGTTCCTGTGATAAAGTAGATTTATGCGCCCACTATTTTCACTCGGCTGCCTAGCGTTTTTTGCCTCGATTTCACGCGCGGCCCCGATCGCTTGGATATCTAACTCAAATGCAACGATTGATACCGTAAACGTCGCCACAAACGGGAGCGTGCTTTACGGCAGCACGCCATTTGTTACCGACAGCCTTGCCCGAACGAGCGCCGGCAATTTGATCATCGCGAACTCCGGCGGCGTCCTGTGGGACGTTACCGGGAGTCCTATCCCGATTGGCGCGACCGGCAAAAGCCAGATCGGCGACCTTGACTATGGAGTTGGCGGAGTGTGGGGATACAGTAATGCGTCTCAGGAGCTATTTTTTTATGACCTCGGCCTTTTCGCGGTGACCTATTCTCAAGTTATTTCCATTCCAACCACGGCGACGGTCGAGGGCGTCGCATTCCAGCCGACAACGGGCGATATTTATCTCAGTGCCCACGTCGGGCTCAACACCGACCGCCTGCTCCACGTTCCAGCTTTCGCAACTTCGGCAACTCTCATCGGTTCGATGGCCAACAGCGACCCGTTTAGCTACTTCAGCGATATTGACTTTGATGCCTCCGGCACGCTCTATGCCGTAAGCTTTTACCATCGCTATTTCTACACAGTTTCAACCGCCACCGCTGCAACCAGTTTTATCAGTGCTGGGCCACACAAAGACACTACGGGAATGGCACTAAACCCCGTTCCAGAGCCAGCGACGCTTGCGTGTTTCGCGGTCGGCTCAATGTTACTGCGCCGTCGAAAGAAAACGGCTACATCTTGATTTTCGCGATGACCGTACTTCCCCTTCCGGCGGAGTTCGCGACACTTTGAACTGTCCATAGGTCAACCAAGTTATCCCCATCAACCACTGAGCCGCTGTAATCGCCCCACGACCCGCCTTCGGTTGCGGCGAGTCCTTCGGCAATCGGAAATGTCGGTCGAAGCCTGCCGGACAGGTCGCTTGCCTTGCGCCAAGCACATCGCGCGGAAATGAACATTGCGGGACCGGTTTCCTGAAAGCCAATCAGAAGGTCATTGCGCTTGTTAACGGCAATCGAAGTTTGGATGTAGCTATTCACGGGATCAGATATCAGCCCGCTCTGAATGAATTTCCCGTCCTGTTGAACTTGATGCCACTGAACTCCCGCCCGCCCTTCGACGTTGACGGTGTGGGAAAACCAAAGGTGCTTTCCCTGAACTACCAAATTCTTAGGGTTGCGATCGCCCGAGGCAGTTGTCGCGGTTGTACCCTTCATCGGCGATTGCGGCGGACTGCCAAAGTTGCGGAAATTGTGGGGCGCAGTTACCACGGACTTGATAACCGGAGTTCCGCCCTCGCCCTCGCCAATCGTCGTTAGAATGATGTCTTGGCGAGTGAGCCGCACGAACAGTAGGTCATCCGTTGGGTCCTGCGTGAAAACGGGCTGACCGAGACCGCCAGCAAAGTGAAAGGCGGTGGTAGGTTTACCCGCCTTCATCTCGCCGATCCTCATCACAAATGTTCGCTCCGCGCCACCGGGGAAGGAGTAGCCGACCCACTTGCGACTATAGCCGATACCACCGCCGTCAACTCCACCGGGAGCGGGCACCGGATAGGTGTTCCATGCGCCGCGCGGGTCGGCGGTTTCTGAGACCGAGATATTCACCGGTTTGAGCTTGGCCTCATCCCACGGATTCCAAAGATCGAAAACGAACGAGCGGTTGTGAACATCGAAAAACAGCTTCGGATCAATGCCACCATTGAACTCAGATTGGGGCACACCATCAACATAATTGCCCTTCTTATCCGAGATCACCATGCCCAAATTAGTCGCGTGAAAAACAAAATTTCCTCCGACCGCAACTTGCGGATCAACCTGCCGATTCCCGTCTGCCGTGCCGTCGAAAATGAGATGCCCACCGACTGTTCGCGGGTTCCCGCCTTGCACTCGCTTCCGAGCTTTGCCACCCTTGTTGAATTTCGCGTTTCGGATGGGCGAGATGATTTCGGTTCGAACGGGCTTAATGACCTCGGCGGTCTGTGCGGAGCGCGCCTCTGCCTGTTTCCTGATCTCCGCTTTTGCCGCCGTCAGTCGCTCGGGCCAAACGAAGGTTGGAGCTTTGGCGGGGTCGTAGCCCTCTAGGTGGCCGGTCAGCCTGGTTGCGGGCTTGGTGTATCGGAGTTCTGTGTCGCCAAAAACCTCTTTGCACATGGTGGCAAGTCCAGGGTCGTATTCCAAGAGTTCGGCTCTCGTATTCACATGGTTATGATCGTGGTCGGGTTCGCGGTTGTTATCAAACCAAGATTGCACGCCTTCGGCGAAAAACTCATGGTGATTAACCGACGCGTATTTGAGTTTCCAAAGCCCAGCCTTCATGGCCTGGTCGTAAGCGGACTTGAGACGCTTATCAAAGGTCGGATCAACCTTGATCATTCCTCTCAAATGAATGCTGTGAGCGAACTCGTGAATGACGATAGACTCGGTTGAATACGGATCGCCGGCATAGCCTAAAATGTTCTCTTCGGCACTGGAGCAGTAGGGGTCAGTCTCGCTCCCCCCAGTTCCGCGCGCCCGCGCATCCCAAAAATCTTTGCCCGAAATCGTTGGAAATTCGCGCATCGGCTGATTACCTAGCCAAGCGAACTCGGGCAAGTCAGTTGTGAACTCGTTGTGGGCGATGATACACATCCTCGAACCGCTCTTTATCATCGCATCGCGCACGTCCGGGCGCCTGGAGAGGAGCATACGGACCAGATAAGCGGCTTCTTTAAGGGCGTAATCGTTGACATTCTTAGAAGCCACAATCGGGTAGCCATCGGCTTGGATGTACTTACTGTAAAACCCCGACTTGTTCAATGCCGCCGGAGGAGTCGAGACCTCCTGTGTTGTTAAGCTAAGCAGAGCGATCAGCGCAATCATTAGCTCAATTCTGATCTATGGATGGGCCAAAAGACCTACTGAGCCCAACAATTACCGTTTCATGATATGATTCTGATATCATATCAGTGTCAAGGTGAAACATGACTCAAGAAAAAGATTTTAAAACACTTCCCGGCGGCATAATGCTCGCCGTGACATTCGCCGTCTGGGGGTTCTTTATCTACGCCCTCGTAGCCCTAATCAAAGCCACGCCCGAAAGTGGCGGAACGGGCGTTACCATTATGCATGTCGCATCCCTCCTTGGAGCGATCTTTGTAGGTTCGTTGCTCATGCCCGGCTTTTTCGTCATTCAACCGAATATGGCTCGCGTACTCACCCTTTTCGGAGCTTACAAAGGCTCGGTTAAGCAAGATGGGCTCCACTGGGCTAATCCGTTCATAAGCAAAGTTTCCGTCTCGCTTCGAGCGCAAACACTAAACGGTGAGCGCTTAAAAGTTAACGACGCTGTCGGCAACCCCGTAGAAATCGCGATGATCGTGGTGTGGCAAGTTGAGAACACTCATCGAGCGGTTTTTGACGTTGAGAACTTCGCCCAATACGTCGCTCTTCAAAGCGAGACCGCGCTCCGACATTCAGCTTCTTCTCACCCTTACGATGCGGAAGACGAGCAGATTTCGCTGATGCGTCACACCGAGGAAGTCAGCGCACATCTAAAACTCGAAGTTCAAGAAAAGCTCGACCGAGCCGGCATAAGAGTTCTGGAAACAAGGCTTTCGCATCTCGCGTACGCCCCGGAAATCGCCGGCGTCATGCTCCGCAAGCAGCAAGCGGCGGCGGTTATCGCGGCTCGCCAAAAGATCGTTGATGGCGCGGTAGGTATGGTCGAGATGGCCTTGAACCGCCTCGCCGAGAAGAACATCGTTGACCTAGATCCCGAGCGAAAAGCCGCAATGGTCACCAATCTGATGGTGGTTCTGTGTAGCGAAAGCGCGGCTCAGCCCGTGCTGAACACCGGCACCCTCTACCCCTAAGGGAAAATAATGGCAGAGAAGAAGTCATTCGTGCTTCGAATCAGCCCGGAGCTGTGGGAGGCTCTACAAAGCGTCGCCAACGAAGAGTTTCGCAGTGTAAACGGTCAGATCGAATGGGTTCTGACCGAATACACCAAGAAACGAAGAGGGAGGGAGTTGGATAGTGGCGGGCGGGACAGTGTTGAGGGCAACTCTTGAAGGTTGCCCTCACACTTCGCACTAATGGAAACCAAACCAGCCGAACCTTTGGGCAACGGACGGCCCTTCCCAAGCCGTCATTATAAGCAGTGAAAATCCGCCTTTATCTTGCCGTGCTTGCCGCCTTCATTATCTTCGCCTGCGGCGGCGGGGGCGGTGGTGGCGGCGGAAGTTCTCTCTCCACCCTCGTTTTCACCACAGTTTGGACGAACAGTGCGAATCCAGGCGGAGGAGTTTCGCAACGAGTGAGCATTTTCGACCAACAAAGTCGCTTGCTGAAATCTGTGATCTTGAATAAGGGAACGAGTCCGGTTTTGGTTTCACGCATCGAGGGGATCCAATCGGGAGCCCAAATCGTCGTGTCTGAACTGTTTTCTCAGGCTAATCTTAACGGAGTCAAAACGGGTGAGTTTCGAACGATTGTCAATATCATCAACGAGACCAATTTCCAGGCACGCGTCGGCGACCCCGTTGATTCAGTGAAGGTTACGCCTGAAAACGCCACAACTAGCGTTCCACGGAGCGTCGCATTTTACGCCTTACCCCGAACGACCGATGGCTCCGCCACCTTCGCGCCCGCGAACCAGTTCACATGGAGCGTGCTTGGCGGCACGGGAATGATCACGCAACAAGGACGGTTTCTTTCGACTTCGACGGGGAGCGGGACTATTCGGGCTTTGCATGTCCCGACCAGCATTCTTGGTAGCGCAACTGTTCAGGTTAGCCCGGCGGTCATCGTCAAGAAGAAGTGGTCAATCTTCGTTTTTCTTAATGCCGCGAATGACCTCCAATCCTATAGCCCACCCAACGTAAACCAGATGGAAACGGCCGCGGGGAATCCGGACGTGCGCTATCTCGTACAATGGAAGCAATCGGTTTCAAGGTTTGCGAACTCTACATTTGATGGCACCCGCCGCTATTTGATTTCGCCCGATTCCACCCCCTCAATCGCAAGTGAACTGATCCAAGATATGGGGAGCGGCGTGGATATGGGCAAACCGCAGACCCTCAAGGATTTCCTTGATTGGGCGAAGACCTATTATCCGGCTGATCATTACGGCGTCATCGTTTGGAATCATGGAAACGGCTGGCGCCGCAAACCCAACAAAGAGTCGCGAGCTGTAAGTTACGATGATGAGACGGGGAACGCGATTCAGATTTGGGAACTGAACGCGGCGTTCAGCGGGCATCACTTCGACTTCATCGCTTGGGATTCAAGCCTGATGCAGATGCAAGAAGTGGCTTACGAGATTCGCGATAAAGCCGATTTCATCGTTGGAAGCGAAGAGAGTCCACCGGCAGAGGGATACCGCTATGACACGCTGTTTGCTAAGTTTCGAGATAACCCCAATGACACGCCGCTGAACTTGACCAAAGCGTTTGTGGATACAACTCTGGCGCATGGTGGATATGCGAGCCAGAAAATTACGCAAAGCGTTATTGATCCGACGAAGTTGCCCGCCCTGTCAGCAGCCACCAACACTCTGGCCCAACAATTGATGACCAACAGCGCCGCATTAGCGACCGTTATTCCGAACGTACGCCTGCTGAGTCAGTCGTACAGCCAGCAATCTTCTCCGCCCCGTTTCTATCGGGATCTGGTGGACGTTTGCACGAAACTGGAAGCGCGCACCGCGATTCCGGGGGTGGTAAGTGCTTGCGTTGCCGTGCGAAATGCAGTTGCTCAAGCGGTCGTCTGGGAAGGTCACAACTCCAACAGCGCCGGCAGTCGTGGGATTTCAATTGATTTCACGCCCGGAAATGTGTTTTTATCCTCGGCGACGGATTATGGAAAGATGAAATTTGCAAGCGATACTCTTTGGGATGACTGGCTGGTTACTGCGCCATGACTTGGGCTACGTGCGCGCATGCTCTGGGTAGCGAAAGTGAAAGTTCCCCCCGCGTGTCATAGTGATAGAAGTGAGAATTCGCGCATTCACCCTAATTGAACTCCTTGTCGTTATTGCAATTATCGCGATTTTGGCGGCGATTCTCTTTCCCGTTTTTTCCCAAGCGAAGGCGGCGGCGAAGGCGACGGCGTGTATGTCAAACGCGCGCCAACTTGGCCTCAGTGTGCAGATGTATTCAAGCGATGTTGATGACACCTTTCCGCTGGCGGCTTATGGAACGGCTACAGGCTTTTCGATTTGGCACGACTTAATTGACCCCTATGTCAAGAACAAGGAGGTCTGGCTTTGTCCAGGTTGTGGCCTGAATCCGACCGATGCCGGGGGGCAACCTACGAGTCACTTTGGCTACAACGCCGCCTACCTAACCACCATCGCATTTGATTTTTCCAACGCAAATGATCACTTTGCATACAATCAAGGAGCCGTGAACCTTCCGGCCGATACGGTCCTGTTCAGCGCTTCAAAATCCAGCGTTTTGGGTTCGTGGTGCGGCGATGAGGGGAAGTTCTTGCTCGCGCCTTCCATGGCGGATGCCGATTGCTGGGGCCGCCCTTTAGATGAGCCAGCGAAGCGTGCGACCATCACATTTTGTGATACTCACACAAAGCGCCTCGACAAAGGGCAGTTCTATCAAGGCGATCAGTTTTTTGATCGTGATTAGTGAATGTGCGTCAGGGAAATGTTCCGGAATTCGACCGTCATATCCATATCGCCATGCAGCTGTAAAGCAACCGTGCCTTTGCGACGTCCGACGGGGTCGTCAATATCGGTGATAACTTCGCCGTTAAGCTTAACAATATAGTGAGTTCCAATCGCGCTTACGTATAAATCCGACCATTCGCCTGGCTTGAACTTCGCCCTGGCGTGAACCTCCGGCGTTGGCTTGTACACCCAGCCCCGGCCCGCAGTCTCCCAAATGCCGGCGACATCGTCAATCGCATCTATCTCCGCTTGCATCCCCTTTACGAGTGGTTGTTCTGCAGTTCTTTCAGTTCGAAAATAGAAGCCACTGTTTCCACCAGATATCTTAAACTGGAGCTTGGCGGTGAAGTTTTCGACTTCTTTCTCATAAACCAGGATCCCCTGAGCGTCGGCTTTTGTGCAAACGCCCTTGAGAACACCGGAATCAACGGTCCATTTCCCCCCCCCGACCACGGTCCAGCCGTGCAAAGATTTACCATCAAATATTTTGACGGGCTCAGAATGTTGGGACAATAACAGCAGGGTTGCAAGCATTTGATAAAGCTACCTCATTTACATCTTGACGGCGAGATCAAAGTTCTTATGAATCATGCTGCTCTCTGATGGGGTGGTGAAAGGATAAAAGCCGTGATCGGGATCAACTTCGCAATCCACCCATCCTTCTGCGATCATTGCTTCGATCGTCGAGAGAGTAATGTTGATTCCAACTTCGGGCGTATCATAAATCGGATTCCGTTGGAAAAAGGCACGCAGTCGCTCAACTGCGGGCAGAACGTGGGATTCCTTTTGAAGTAGCTTAATGGCAATGTCATATACGCCATATTTTGGCAATATCTTTCCATCCCGGCGATAGCAAACTTTTTGCCAAATTTTGCCTTCAAACATAAGGGGCATGGCCGCTTCTTCGGACTCTTCCAAGTTGAGCTTAAAAACGTTGTGCGACGCGACTTTCCAGGTCGCAGCAACTCCGGTGAGCTGTTGGTTAATTTGTTGAACCGCTTCGATGGCACAACCCCCCAAAATTGGAAGAGCCGGATCTTCATGCGAGAATCCGCCCGTTCCCAGCCAGCGGAACGCATCATCCGGCTTTAGGTTCAAGCCCGCCTCTTTGGCTATTTGGCTTGTGTACTCAAGTAAGTCAGTGAATTGCCCGTTGGATTTGTACCAAAAATCCGCAAACATGACGTGTTGACCGATTCGCTTCTTGTGCACATCCGTGTAAAAATCACCGAGCCACTTTGCATCGTGCTCCTTCGATTCGATGGCTACGATTGAATAGGCAACTTGTCTAGCCCCGGCTACGGCCAGCGTGATTCCGGCAGATAGAATTGGATCTGCAAACCCGCAAGTATCGCCGACCAGCCACCAATTTTCGCCGCTCAGACGCTCCGCGATATATGACCAGTCGTTCGTGGTTTGTTGCTTATTCTCACAAATGGCGTTGGTCATCAGGGACTTGATGAGGGGAGCCTCTTCAAGGGCCATTCGATAAAGCTCGTCCGGTTTTTTGTCCGTCTTCTTGTAGTAATCAAGCGGCAAAACGAGGCCAACGCTGGTGCGAGTTTCGCCAATCGGAATAAACCAGATCCAGCCCCAATCAAGCGAAGCAACAAAGATCCGCGTTCCGCCAACGCCAATGTTGATCGCCCAATCAGCGTTCTGCCAGTAATCCCAAATGGCGATGTTACGTAAGCTCGTCGGATAGTCCACCGGAATTTCCATCGCCCTGCGTAAGGTTCCCGAGACGCCCGTTGCATCAAGATAATAGCGAGCCTCAACAATCTCCCCTGCTTCAAGTTTGAGCCCAGTTACGCGATCTCCCTCCCGCATTACTTCAACAACTTTGGTTTCTTCCCGAACTTCGCATCCCAAAGACTCGGCGTGGTCTAGCAGAACTTTGTCAAAAATTCCTCGATCTACTTGGAACGCGGTATGAAAGCGTTGGCCCTTAAACTTTGCGGGGCGCGGCTCATCATCAAATCTGCCGCCCGGAATGAATTGGAAATCCCATAACTCCGGTGTTGCCCCCCAGCGATAGGTTCCTCCGATTTTGACGGGAAAGTTCTGCGCTTCAATCTTATCCCAGACCCCCATTTCCTCGAACACTTGGCATACCGCGGGCAACAGGCTTTCGCCAATATGCTCCCTGGGAAACTTCTCTCTTTCCAATATCAGAACATTCAGCTCGGGCCGGTACCGCTTGAGCAGAGAGGCACACGAACTCCCGGCGGGGCCACCGCCAATGATCGCAACATCATACATCGCAGGGATTATACATACAAAATGATCCGGATTCCGAGTTTTACGTGCGAACTTGCCGACAATTTAGCTGGGCATGCGAATCAAAACCGTTCTTTGGGGTCTAGGCCTGTTTGGCCTCAATTTCGCCGCCTTTGTCTGCACCGTAAACGCGCTGAATAGCTTACACATGATGAAGCCCAGCCCGGCGCAAGTCTGGATCGGATGCGCGGTGGCGGCAACAATGCTGTCGTTGTTCACTTTTGCCGGCGTCGTCTCCCCGCTAGCAAAGTCCCGCAAGGAGTCCGAGCAAAGCTGTTTGGAAATCCTCGACGCATCAGCGGATGGCCTTTTCCTTTTGGGGACCGGCAACATGATCGAGTTCGTCAACGCGGGTGCTTGCCGGCTCCTTGGTTACTCTCCACAAGACCTCATCGGCAAATGTAGCGAGCACTTTATCAAGGAAATCACCGATGGGAATCAGCGCCATCTGATTACGTCTTCAGAACTTGACATTTTGGGGCTAGCCTATGATGTGAGCGCAACGCGCAACGACGGCGTCATCGTTCCCATGAATTTGGCGGTATCGGAAACCAAAATTCGCGGCAAGAAAAAGAAGATTTGGGTCCTGCGCGATCTCACCGATGTGCGTCGAATGCAACTGGAGTTAGAACACTCGGACGACCGGTTCAAAGCCCTTGCCGAAAGCTCCCCGGTTGGCGTCTTTCATGTTGACACCTACGGTTGCATGCTTTACGCAAACGCGAAGTTCATCGCATTACTGGGGCATCGCAAACAAGAGCTCGTCGGAGGAGGATGGATTGATTGGATTCACCCCGATTATCGCGATTCCTTGATTATGCATCTGAGACGAGCGACCGAAACCGAGACGGGCTTCACTCATGAGTTGAAGCTTTGGCTCTTTGGCGGAAAGCAACTCTGGGTGCGCGTCTCAATGTCGCCCCTTCGGCGTCAAGATCGCACTCTAGTCGGATTTGTAGGTTCGATGGAGGATGTAACGGAATCCAAACTCGCCCACGAACGCCTCCAGCAATCCCAAGCGCTCGTGAATGAGGCGCTTGAATCGCTTTCGGTCGGTTTCATCATGATTGACTCCTCCGAGCGGATCGTATTAGCGAACTCAGCCTATAAGGCTCACTACCCCCTGATTGCCGATACCCTGGTGCCAGGCATGCCGTATGAAAACATTTTGCGCGAGCACTTGAACCGGGGTGGGCGGAATCCGTTTGGTCGAGAGGATTCATTCCTTGCTCATTGGCGCCGCATGCTGCACCGAACCGATGAGCCGTGGGAGCAAATTTTAGAGGGTCACCGCGTTCAAACCAATACCGTGAGAACGCCGGAAGGCAACTATGTGAGCATTCTTACCGACATTGGCGAGTTACGAGAAGCTCAGGCCGTGGCCGAGACCGCTCATGCGTACTTAGAGGAAGCCTTCGAAACACTCGAAGCCGGCTTTGTGATGTACGACAAAGACGATCGGCTCCTCATTTGCAACAGTCGTTTCCGGGATCTGTATCCCGAAGCGGCCCCCTTTATGAAGCCGGGCACGTCGCAAAAAGATATCATTTTGGCCCAGCTCAAAACCGCCGAAGGCGAAGATGCGTTCATGGAGACCTTTCTTCGGCTCCATCGGAATGGGCCATCCGAACACGATCACAATGGCCGCCGAATTCTAGTTTCAAATTCACGGACAGACAGCGGTTGCTTGGTGAGCCTGCGCTCCGACATTTCCGAGCTGGCCGCGGCAAAGGCGGCCGCGGTCGAAGCCAGCGATTATCTCGTCGAGGCGTTCCAATCTATCAATGCCGGGTTCGCCATTTATGACTCACATGACCGTCTCATATGCTGCAATCCGCAGCTTCGGCAGATGTACCCACTCGTGGCGGAAGCTTTGGTTCCCGGTTCGAGTTACGAGAATATTATGCGCACCCAGTTCCGCAACCTCCGCCTCAACCGGCTTGGCGTGGATGAAAATGCGTGGGTTCAGAGGCGACTGGAGGAGCGGGCGAGTTCGATGACTCTGGATGACCTGCTCGGTTCCAAGGCCCCGATTGTGACGAAATCCCACACGGCCAGCGGCAACAAAATCGTAATCCACTTCGACCCCGATCGAAAACCGATTGCGGCATAGCTCTCCCGATCCATTCAGGAGTTCCGGGTTCACACCGGCAGAACGCCTCCAAGTCTACGACTTGAGAATCAGGCAGCAAACGAATCCATAACGTAAAATGGACTCACATCCATGATTGCCGCCGCCATCCTTGCCATGATCGCTCAACCTTCCCAATCCCTCCGGTACCTGCAACCGGCCGCGAACTGGAACGAGGCCCTCCCCGTGGGAAACGGGAGGCTAGGCGGAATGGTCTTCGGAGGAGTCAGGGAAGAGCGGATTCAGCTCAATGACGATACGCTTTGGGAGGGTAAGGTCGAAGATCGGCATAACCCGAATGCTCTCGCGGCCTTACCCGAAGTGAGAAGACTCATTTTTGAGGGCAAAAACGAAGCGGCAAGCAAGCTGGCCGGGGAGACGATGATGGGCGTTCCCGCCCGAGTTCTATCCTATCAGACCCTTGGTGACCTCCATATCAAACAGCAAATTGAGGGCGAGATAACCGGATATAGCCGCCGACTTTTCCTGGCCCTCGGTATTGCCAGCACATCGTTTCGCTGCGAGGATACGAGCTTTGAGCGTTGGGTCTTCGCCAGCCATCCCGCGGGTGTAATTGTTGTCTATTTTCGAGCTACTGGTCCAAGAGCACTTGACCTTGACATCAGACTTGATCGGCCCGAAAACTACGAAACTGCGTCAGTAGGTCAGGACGGTCTGCACATGTTCGGCCGAGCAGGAACAGAAGGCGTTCAATACGACGCAGTTTTGCGCGCAAAGGGGGATGGCAAGATCAGCGCGAGCCACCTTGGACTTCGGATAAGAGGAGCTAAGGAGCTTAACTTAGTCCTGACGACTGCGACCAATTACAACTTCGCCGATCCGGCAAACCCCTTGACTCAAAATCGCTTTGCGAAGTGCAAGAAGGTGCTTGATCGGGCGCTATCAAGGTCTGATGAACTCATTGAAGAGCACGTTGCCGATTTTCGTAAACTCTTCGATCGGGTTAAGCTAGATTTAGGACAAGCGCCCCCAGATATTCCCGCTGAGTTACTGGGCCGCCCCGTGTCCCAGGGGGTACTCATGCCAGACATGCCTACGGACCAGCGCCTCGCCGCCGTACGCGCTGGAAAATCTGACTCTGCTCTCGCCGCTCTGTACTTCCAATTCGGCCGCTACCTCATGATCTCTTGCTCGCGGCCGGGCGATATGCCCGCGAACTTGCAGGGCCTTTGGTGCGCTGATCTCAAAGCCCCTTGGAACTCCGATTATCACACCAACATCAACCTGCAAATGAACTATTGGCCCGTTGAAGTTGCGAACCTTGCCGAGTGTCATGAGCCCCTGTTTGACCTTATGAAGCTCCTCGCCAAATACGGTCACGAAACGGCGAAAACGCATTACGGGGCGGATGGTTGGGTTGTTCATCACCTCACGGATGTCTGGGGTTTCACCGAACCCGCCGATGGCGTTTGGGGAATCTGGCCAATGGGTGCGGCATGGTTGGCGCGGCATCCGTGGGAACACTATTTGTATTCGCAAGACAAGAAATTCTTGAAGGAGAAAGCCTATCCGCTGATGAAAGGAGCAGCGCGTTTTATGCTCGATTTTCTCGTAGAAGCACCGCCCGGCTCTCCCGTTGCAGGGAGACTAGTCACCAACCCATCCCATTCGCCCGAAAACTCGTTTCGCAAGGCGGATGGAACAGTTTCGCAGTTTACTTATGGGGCCACTATGGACCTGGAGATCGCTCGCGATTTATTTGGTAACTGCATTCAAGCGATTGACACGCTTTCAACCCGATCGAAGCCGTTTGATCCTACGTTAAGATCTGAACTTAAACATGCCCTTGCCCAACTCGCTCCGGTTCAAATCAGCTCAAAAACCGGGAGATTGCAGGAGTGGATCGAAGACTATGCGGAACCCGATCCAGGTCATCGTCACATGTCCCACTTGTTTGGGCACTATCCCGCCACGGACAGCTCGAAATCGTTAACTGACTCGATTGAGTTTTACGATGCCGCCCGAAGATCACTTGATTACCGGCTGAGCCAGGGCGGGGGACACACCGGGTGGAGCCGCGCTTGGATTATCAACATGATGGCTCGATTGGGGGACGGAGAATCCGCAAACGAACACCTCATTGCCCTGCTGACGAAATCAACTCTTCCTAACTTGTTCGATAACCACCCGCCGTTCCAGATAGATGGTAATTTTGGTGGCACGGCTGGGATTGCGGAGATGTTAATGCAGAGTCATTACAAGGCAATCAGCCTGCTCCCCGCTTTGCCCAAAGCGTGGCCGGGAGGCTCGGTGAGTGGCTTGCGAGCTAGGGGCGGATTTGAGGTGAGCATAAGTTGGTCGAAGGGTCACCTGACGGAAGCCAGAATAAAAAACGTCGCGTCAGACGGCGACTGCAAGATTGCGTGGCCATCGTCAACCAAAATCGACTGGGCAAGGATAGGCACGGTAAAGGCAGGATGGTGGACGAGAGGTTCGATGCAACTCGACATTCCGCGAGGGAAAACAGTAACCCTTCACTTTTTGCCGGGCCTTTGAATGACATCCGAATGTTACTCTCCACTCAACCCCGCTTAACGGTCAGCGTCAGATTCTGTGGAGCCGGTGATGTAACGACAGTCTCAGTAGTTTTGCACAACCAGGATTTTGCAAACATGAGGCATATTATCTCGGACTATTCGGGCATGTTTGCAATCGAGCCAACGCTTCCAAATCACCCGGAACCCTCACCCCTTGATCCCCTCTCCCTTTGGAACAAACATCCAAAAGGAGAGGGGAAGCCCTACTTCTCCGAGACAGAGACGGTAACCTCAGTTTTCCCATCGGCTTCGTTTGCCATAACCGCAACTTCCCGCCCATCCTCAAGCTTCCCTGAGACACTTGATAATTTTCCCATTTCCGTCGCGACCGGGTCCTTTACTTTTTCTTTGTAAAAGGCCGCAACCTTCGCGGCGCTATCTGAGGTTGTGCGAATGGACATGAAGTGCTTTTTGCCGCCTTCCTCAGTTCTTACATCGCGGTTTGAGGCGGTGCTGCTCGGATAATAGGGAACTCCGAGATCTGCCTCGCTCACTAGCGAGCCCATCGAAAACTCTTCACCCTTGGCGTTTTTGCCCGTCATGGTGCCATCTTGGTTAATGTTGGCTTCGGTACCATCGCTCGACTTTGCCGAGAAGCCGCCGCCGTTGTTCCGAATATCAACGGTAGAGCCATCCTTATTCTTGATCGTAGTGTTGCCGTTCGCATCGGTGGAAACTGTTCCGCCATCGCCGCTGTAGACCGTTTTTTCTCCCGAGCCACACCCCGAGACGACGAAAGTTAACCCAAAAACAACGAGAACGAAAACACGTTTCATCATGCTTACAGTTATAGCGCAAATAGCATGAGTTTTACAAGTTTTGGGTAACTTGCAAGTGTGTTAAGCCTTTGCGCGTTGCTCTTGGTTCAGTCGAATTCCTTTTACGTGGGGCAAGCGGCTCCGCTGGCTCCATCTCCTTTTCAAAAGCTTCCTTCGGGGGCAGTGCAAGGTCGGGGGTGGCTTTTGATGCAGCTCAAACTGCAACGAGACGGTTTTGCGGGCAAGCTTTCGGACATTAGCCGCTTTTTGAATGAGAAGGACAACGCCTGGCTCGGCAATACCGCCAACCCTCGGGCCGGTTGGGAGGAGTTGCCCTATTGGCTAAAGGGACAGGTTTCGTTGGCTTACGTTTTGAACGATAAGAAACTCAAAGCCGAGTGCCAACCCTGGATTGAGGGCATCCTTGCGAGCCAAAAAGAAGATGGCTGGTTTGGCCCCGAAGCGAACCGAAAAACCAGGCACGGGACTCCGGATTTGTGGCCTAATATGCTCGCCCAAAGCGTTTTGCAAACCTACTACGAAGCCACCGGCGATCAGCGCGTGATCAACCTAATGCGCAAGTACGCCGACTGGCTCATTGCGCTGCCTGAAGAGCAAACCGTGGACCCAAAGCATTATTGGCACTATTATCGGGTTGGAGATCAGATCGCTAGTTTGCTCTGGCTTTACAACAACACCACCGATCCTAAGCTACTCGGTCTTGCCGAGAAAATGCACCGCCACAGCGCGAGATGGGTAGATCGGATCGTTAATCGGCACGGCGTGAACTTTGCCCAGGGGTTCAAGGAACCCGCGCTTTACTCGCTCTTCTCGAAATCGGCTAAGGACTACGCCGCAACTGAGAGAAATTTGAGCGAGTTTTTGCGTGACTATGGGTTGCCGGGCGGAATGTATGCCGCCGATGAAAATGCTCGTCCGGGCAAGGACGATCCGCGCCAAGCGACCGAAAGCTGTTCGGTGGCCGAAATGATGCTCTCGCACGAGTTACTTATGCAAACCACGGGCAAGGCGGTTTGGGGAGATCGCACGGAGGAAGTCGCATTCAACTGGCTTCCGACCACCATGACCGCCGACCTCAAGGCTCTGCGCTATTTGACTTGCGCGAACATGGCGGTTTCGGATGCCGCCGGTCATAGTCCGGGAATAGAAAACGGCGGGGCGATGTTCCTCTTTGATCCTCATGATCACCGTTGTTGCCAGCACAATGTGGGGATGGCCTGGCCCTATTTCACGGAGCATTTGTGGTTTGCAACTAACGGAAATGGACTCGCCGCCGCTGTTTATGCCCCTTCTTCGGTAACGGCGAAGGTTGGTGGCGGGACGCGAGTAACGATTGAGGAAAAGACGAACTATCCGTTCGAAGATGAAATCAGATTTCTCGTGAATCCGGCGGCTCCGGTAAAGTTCCCGCTTGTCATGCGGGTCCCCGGATGGTCCCCGAATCCGCTGGTAACCCTAAACGGAAAGCCGGTTTTGCTTAAGGCAAAGGATGGCTACCTCACGCTAAACCGAATTTGGAAAAAGGGAGATCGGTTGACGCTCCGGCTGCCGATGACGGCGAAGGTTAACCAGGCAAAGCACGCGGGGAGCCTGACGGTTTCGCGCGGTCCGCTCGTTTACTCGCTCAAAATTCAGGAGGAAACAAAGCCGTACGCTCACCTAGACAAGTGGCCGTCGTATGAAGTTCGGCCAGGGAGCGATTGGAATTTCGGTTTAGATCCGCGAGTTCCGTTGCGATTTATGAACAAGCCTCTCGTCGAGGGAAAGCAACCTTGGGATTTCCGCAATGTTCCCGTACAGATCGAAGCTCAGGGACGCCAGATTCCGGAATGGGGAATGGACATTTATGGGCTAGTTGCCCCGCTTCAGAAGATGCCGGTGCTTTCCAACGCCCCCCTTCGAAAACTCACTTTAATTCCTATGGGCGCGGCGAGATTGAGGACCACGGTATTTCCTACCGTTGCCCCAACGGGGGCAGTTTGGAAGAAGCCGCGAACCGCCGCGACCCCAATTCCCGCCACCTACTCTCACCGAAACTGGTGGGACACCGAGTCGGCCCTGAGCGACAAGCTCATTCCCGCCAACTCGGGCGACGAGGAAATCCCGAGATTCACCTGGTGGGATCATAAGGGCACCGAAGAGTGGGTTCAGTACACCTTCACGGAAACCCGAACATTCCAAAAATGCCGCGTGTATTGGTTTGATGATGAGCCTCGGGGAGGCATTCGCCTCCCAGCTTCTTGGAAACTGCAAGTGAAGGTTGGCGAAGTTTGGGAGGACGTTCAGCCGGATGGAGCTTATCCTCTGGTGAAGAATGGATGGTCAGACGTCTCATTCCGCCCCATCGGTGGAATCCAGATTCGGTTGGTGGCGAAGATGAGAGAAGGGTTTTCGGCGGGGGTTTTGGAGTGGGAAGTGAACTAAGCCCCGTGATCTAAACCCATCGGTCTAACATGTCCCACCCGTCCAACCAAATCACGATTGAGCGCGCAATCGAAGTTTTCGTCCATGCTTTCTCTCGCGGAAAGAGCCAATATCACCCCTACCTTGCCGAGCAGATGGAGGGGCTTTGGGTGATGCGCGATGGGCCGGGGCGCAAACGCCCTCGAAAAATCGAAGTCATCGCCACCGACCTCGACCCGGAAACCGTCGTTGATCGGATTGCGCGGGCGAGTTTGGGTTGGCATTTCCTTTGTGACGTCCGGTCCCAGAGCGACGACCTTGAGGCAATCAATGCTCAATATCGGGCGCTGGGATATCGGAAAGTGTCAACCGAATGGCTCTTTACCCATGACTTGCGCGACATTCCGGTTTTCGATTCTGAGCCTTGCGTTCGGCAGATTGATAATCTAACCCAAGGATGGAGCGGCATCCGTAAAGTCCGGCCAGATGCCCGTTTGTACGGAGCTTGGGATGAAGATTTTGATTATGGGTGGGTCTACAGCGTCCCGTTCGGCACCGATGCCTGGGTTTCGGATTTGCATGTGAAAGAGGAGTGGCGCAGGCACGGCTTTGGCCGCGCCCTCATGAGCCGAATGCTTCAAGACGACCGGGAGCTAGGAGTCTCCCACAGCGTGCTACTGGCGACTTCCCAGGGAGCGAAATTGTATCCACAACTTGGATACGAGATCAGAGCAACGCTCCAAATGTTCTGCCCTCTCAAACGTTTTGAGACCCGCGGGATGTGAGAACTCCTGCAGTTTGATGCCAATGCGCCGTTGGAGCGGCCCTTACGGCTTGTCATTGTGCGAAACTTGCAACGAGAGTGCAGATTGCGAAGATAAATGATAACTTCGTTGATTTCATTAGTGTTCCTTTGCTCAAGAACTTTGCGGCACCGTTTAACAACCGCGCCAAGCTCGCGAGCCACCCCTCGCTTCTGGACTTGACGCTGCTGCGATTAGGACTGAGTTGCTAGGATATGAATAGTACCCACGCGGGCCAGACGCCTGAAACACAAGTGATCTACCGGGTACGGGCACAGCAACACCTCCTCTTGTATTTGGCAATGGTTGCTCGAAACAGGTGTTCTTGCATCAAGCGGCTTATGGGCACCTCCAGATGAAAGAGCCGGGCTTTTTGTTTGCATTCCCCCGAACCATCCGAGCTTCCCCCGAACTCCTGCAACATTGCAAGCCTGCCACGGGGGGAAGAGCCACCCCCCCCCCTCGTCGGCCCGGGATTGATTCACACTCGCCACGAGTTCTTCTAACCCGAACTTCCCCCGAACCTCCCCAAAAACTTTTATCCGCAGTCATTGATTTAATAAAGCCAGACTTGCCAAAACTTTAGAATAAGGCGTAGAATAAGTTTGTGCGCCCTAGGCGAAAGAAGCAACCGAGAAAATATCTTCCATGGCTCATTGCGTTGAGCGTGGTTTGGTTGGGCGCGAGTGTGGTTGCTACTCTTCTCTCCGAAGCGACCGTCATCGGCTATTTCGAATCAAACAGCCCACCCATGATTTTCATTCTTCCGGCGATAGTCTTCGGGTTCGCCGGCATCTTTCGTAAGGAACAGAAATGGGGTTTGGTGGCGTTGGCGGCCGGTCTGATCGCTTTTGTAACTCGGGGAGGGTTTCAGTGGCGCGGCTCGGGCGAAACCTCCGATTTGCGAGTACTAACCTGGAACGTAAAACGCGGCGCGGAAGGATTTAGCAAGATAAAGGCTGCTATTGAAGCTGCCAATGCCGACATCATCGTCTTGGTTGATTCGGACACCGAGACCATGAACAGCGGCTTGCCCTCTTATCTGAGCGCGCATTTGCCTCAATATGAGTTTGTGCGCAAAGGTCAGATGGGAATCGGGTCGCGGTTGCCAATTGTTTCAACTCAGTTCATCCCCAGCCCATCTGGACTGAAAACGAGGCCCTTTTTGGAGTGCGTTGTAAGGGTAAAGGGGCAAAACGTGCGCGTAATCGCGGCGCACTTGGCTCGCCCGAGCTTGACCAAAATCGCCAAAGGTGATTTCAGAGAAATCCGCAAGTCCTACCAGAATCACCGTTCCCAGGTGGCTCGGCTTTTGCAGCTCACGGCCAAGCCCGCCCCCACGCTTCTTTGCGGCGATTTCAACATGACCCCCCGATCAGAGGATTACGAACAGATTTCGGCGAATTTTGTAGATAGCTTTGCCGTTGCTGGAAATGGCTGCGGTTGGACTTTCCCCCAACCGTTCGGCGCGATGCGCTTGGATTACATCTGGGCGCGAGGTTTGACCCCGGTCGGGGCTTCATTCGGGGGCTCGGGTGCCTCTGATCATTTGGCGTTTATTGCTGATCTGAGGCTTGACGCACGGCGCTAGGGCTGGAAGCCCTGGTGGTAACATGGGCTCCAATGCTTGTCGCGATTCTTGCCGCTCTGACCTTTTCAACTCCGCACGTGATTATTGATCCGGCCCAAGGCGTCTTCAAGCCCTCGCCCGATCTCTACGGAATCTTTTTCGAAGAAATCAACTGTGCCGGTGACGGGGGGATTTATTCGGAGTTGATTCGAAACTGGTCGTTCGAGGAGGGATTTTCTCACTGGGAAGCCAGCGATCCGGCGCGCGTGAAAGTTTTGGATGACGGCACCGGTAAACACTTTTTGGAGGTCACCCTCGGCGCACCAATCACGCTAAGAAACACGGGGTATTGGGGGATGCACTTCGATCAGAACCGTAAGTATTGCCTTACCACTCGGACTGGACTCGAGGGTTCTGTGAAGGCAGACGTGAAGTTTATTGCCAACGGAAAAGAGGTTGGAGGGCGCGAGTGGGGGACGCTGGATGATAGTCAATCCCTCATGACCAAGAAAGGCACACTGCCTCCGATGACGGCTTCGAATGCCTCGATGGAACTCACTCTCACTGGAACTGGGAAAGTTTGTTTTGATTTCATTTCCGTTGCACCTCATGACAAGGATCTCCAGCCAGAGCGATTTCGCCCTGACCTGAAGCAACTCCTCGCCGATCTCAAACCCCGCTTTATGCGATTCCCTGGCGGGTGCTGGGTGGAGGGCGATACGATGAAGACGGCCTACCGCTGGAAAACCACCATTGGCGACCCGAGGGACCGAGCCCACGTGAACAACCTTTGGGGTTACCAATCTACCAACGGCCTTGGCTACCACGAATATCTTCAGCTTTGCGAAGACCTCAAAGCCGCCCCCATGTTCGTGGTGAACTGCGGGATGTCGCACAAGGAAGTCGTGCCCATGAACAAAATGGATGAGTTTGTTCAAGATGCGGTTGACGCCATTGAGTACGCCAATGGCCCGGCTACTTCAAAATGGGGGAAGTTGAGAGCTCAAAGTGGGCATCCGGGCTCGTTTAAGCTCAAATACCTTGAAATCGGGAACGAAAACGGCGGCCCAGCTTATGAGGAACGCTATGATTTGATCTACAAAGCCGTTAAGGCCAAATACCCCGAAATCCAGATCATCGCCAATGTGTGGGGCGGCACTCCGAAGAAGGCGAAGCTCGACATTATTGATGAGCATTATTACAGCAACCCCAATTTCTTCATCGAAAACGCCGATCGGTATGACGCGTATGACCGAAAGGGCCCCAAGGTTTATGTGGGCGAATACGCCGTAACTCAAGGCTGTGGCAACGGTAATTTGATTGCTGCCATTGCCGAGGCGGCTTTTATGACCGGAATGGAGCGCAACTCCGACCACGTCATCATGGCTTCATACGCGCCTCTCCTCGCAAATTTGAATCTGAAATCGTGGAACCCCGATCTTATCTACTTTGATTCGAGCAAAGCGTACGGAACGCCCTCCTACCACGTTCAAAAGATGTTCGCTGAGAATCTGCCCGATGAGGTTTTCAAGACCGCTGGAATCGCATTGCCGTCAATTGCAACTAGTTTTCCAACCGGCGGCGTTGGAATAGGCACTTGGAACACTCAGGCCGAGTACAAGGATATTTCGGTTTCTCAAGGTCAAAGGGTAACCAGATTAGAACCGTCTAGCATGACCCGGGAGTCGGGCGCCTGGACTTTCAGTGAAGGGGTGGCAAAGCAAACGGGCGGCGAAATGCCGACTCGGTTGTTCGCTCCCGTTTCGGGAAGTAGCTACACGCTCAAGCTTAAAGCTAGGCGACTTTCGGGAGCGGAAGGCTTTTTGATTTCGGTGGGTCGAAAGGACAAAGACAACTACCTGTGGTTTAATCTGGGCGGATGGGGCAACACCCAACACGCCCTCGAGTGGGCAGTTGGTGGCGGCAAGAGGATGGTGGGCAAAGCCGTGCCTGGCAAGATTGAGACCGGTCGATGGTACGACGTCGTCATCGAATATTCTGATTCGCGCGTCCGCTGTTTCCTTGACGGCAAAACCATATTTGATGAAAAACCCAAACCGATTAAGCCGATTCATATGGTCTCCGGGCGCTCAGGAAACGAACAAATCATCAAAATCGTGAATGTCTCCGACCAAGCGATCAAGTTCAATATTGCGCTCGGTAGTTACAAGTTCCTTCGGGGCCAAATCCTAACTTCGGGTTCTCCAATGGATGAGAACACGCTTGCAAATCCGCTCAAAGTAGCCCCCATGCCCAGCGTGGCGAAGATGGAAGGCAAGGTCGCTATAGGCTCATTTCCGCCATATTCGCTCACTGTTTGGCGATTTCAGAAGCTGTAAGTATGGTTCAGAGGTTAAGCTCGGATCCACACCGCCATAAATTTCCCGCCCTCATTGTGACAATGAGCAAAGGGGATGAACTTGGCGGTGAATGGCTTTTCGCTTTCGCTGGCCAATTCATCGTAAAGCAAATCCCCGAAGTCCTCGGTCCGCACAAATCCCTTCACCAAAACTTCAGAAGCTTTTCCGTTCCAAACCGGCTCTTCGTTTAGGTCAACCCGAAATCTTTGGGGCAGGCTCTCATCATGCTCGAACGCGTAGATAATTGGGCCACATTGAAGGGCGATTTTGCCCACATTATCTAGCACCAACGGGTGGGATTCAATCCATTTGGGCGTCATTTCCAGATTCACTCGAACCATATCTCCCGCCTGCCAGTTTCGCTCAATCACCGCGTAGCCACTATCGAAATCGGCCTCGTCATTGGTGCCTTCTACCTCAAGTTCGCAGTCGTCGCACCAATCTGGTATGCGTACCCACAGCTTGTAAATGCCAGCCCGTTTCATTTTGATCGTAAACTCACCCGTAACCGGATAGTTGCCCTCTATTTGCAAGAGGTCTGTTTCGATACCAATCGGCAGGTTCACGTAAACATCCGGTCCCTCGGTCAACAACGCAAACCGCCCGACCTCGCCGATCATTCTGGCGATGTTTGGTGGACAACAAGCGCAGCCATACCACGGGACTCGGTGATGAGAACCCCGGTTCTCAAGCGGATTGGTATAGCTGTAAAGATCACCCGCTAAGGAGATGCCGCTCAGAGAGCCGTTGTAAAGGGCTCTCTCCAAAACGTCAACATATCCCGAATCAGCATAACGTTCTACAAGCTTCTGTCCAAATCGGACCAGGCCAATCGAAGCGCAGGTTTCGGCATAGGCATCAAGATTTGGGAGGTCGAAATCCTTTGTAAAGCCCTCGTTCTGTCCGGCCGGTCCCACTCCCCCAGTTACGTACATCCGGCGTTTCGTCAGGTTATCCCAGATCGCGGCGATAGCCTCCTCCGTTCCCTTTGGCATTGCGGAAAAAGCTTCGGTTGCGGCGGTGTAAAGGTACATCGCGCGGACGGCGTGTCCAACCACGGTGGTTTGGTTCTCAATCGTTACATGATCCTGCGCGTATTCGCCGGTGTACTCCCCTTTTTCCAGCAATAGATTGCCAGCAGCGGGTGACATGGCATAGATTTCGGGCGTCTCTAGTTCAGTTTTGTAAACGCTTGGGCGACGTCCGCGCTGGCTAAGATGCCAAAGGGCATCGGTTCTATACTTTTCCGCTTCCTCTGTTAAGCCGCGTTCCGCCTGAAGCCGGCTCAGCCTCAGAAGGGCCAATTCCACTTCTGGGTGGCCGTCCGTTCCGGCGCGGCCCTCCGGGCCAAAAATGGACCGCAAATGCTCGGCCCATTTGATCGCCACATTTAGCAAAGTTGATTTGCCGGTGCATTCAAAGTGAGCAACGCCCGCCTCGATTAGGTGCCCGCCGCAATACATCTCGTGCATGGCATTTAGGTTTTTCCAGCGTTGCTCGATATTTCCCAACTGGAAGTAGGTGTTCAGGTAGCCATCCTCCATTTGCGCGTCGGTCAGCGACTCGATTATTGAATCCAATGCGTTCGGCCAACGGGGCGAGCCTGGGTACTTTTTGAGGCAAAGCATGGCATAAGATGCGGCTTCGAGCCACTTGTAAACATCAGAATCGTTAAACCGATAGCCCTCGAATCCACCCTTTTCCATTTTAACGGCTCTTTCAAAGTTCTGAAGCCGGTTCGTTATCTCGAGCTGCTCTAGTTGTTGATCAAGGGTGACCAGCACCAGCTTTCGCTGCCATTCGACCCAGAATGGATCAGTTACGTTGATTTTGGCAAGCGGCAGAGTTGTTGGCATTAAGGGACAATTCTACTTGTCACAGGGCTTCAATCATCTGCTTCGCGCCCGCTCTTGAAAATAGCGCCCGCGCGTTGTTCAAAAAGGCCCAGCCCGTGAGGAAAAGATGCATGCCCATTGCAACCACGGTGGCCACGACGAGAGCCAGAATATTGTCCATTCCCAGGAGAGCGATTAGGGCGCTTGCGGCTCCGGTCACTAAGCCGATCCCAACGGTTCTTAACAAGCGCTGCCGCATCTCGGCATCGGGTGGGAACTTGCGAAACATCACAAGCAAATAAGTTGAGTAGCAGCAAAGAGCGCCAATTGTAAACGTCGTAACAGCATAGCTCAGGTCGAATTGCCCCCATCTCATCGCAAACATTATAATCACGACCGCGTAGGCGGGAATCCAGCCGATGGCGTTCCAACGTGAATTCCCGCTCGTAACCAAGGCAGCTCCCGCCATGATGCCAAGCGAGCGACAACCCAGATAGATGCACAGAACCTGCAAAACCCCCGCAACCGGCGCAAAGTTCGCCGGATAAAGGATGCCGACGATGGCCTCGGCATGAAACCCAATAATCCCATAAATAGGCATCGTCACGAGCAGGGTCGCGGAGAGCATACGCGCGTAAACACGACCAAATTCGACCGGATCATCGGTCTTGGCAAACTTAACGAGGGCAGTTTGCCTCAATGGCCCCATGATAATGTCAAGCGGCTTGTTCGCTAGATTGTAACCCGCGGCGTACACTCCATTGGTCGCCGCTCCCAGAACCCGCGAAACCAAAACGTAATCCGCCATCGTGTAGATCGTATAGGCAACATTTGAGCTCATGTTTAGCAAAGAAACGGACAGGATGTCCCTCGCGATAGGCCAACTCGGCATGCCGTAACGGGCGGGTTCGGCGCGGTGCGCCAAGGTGGTGAAGAGAACGATCCGGACAACCATTTGAAGAACAAGCGACATCAGCCCCAGTCCCGCCAGATAGCAAGTGATGGCAACAACATAACCCGTGATATTGCAAACCATGTCCAGAAAACCCGCGTCGCGGAATCGCTGGTTCAGTTGCATCTTTTGCCCGGGGATTGTGCCAACGCTGCCAACTAGCATCGCCCCGGCGCACCAGGCAAGGGGGCCGGCAACTTCGGGGGCTCCCATCAGCTCAGCGATCCCGTTCCGGCTCAGAAAGAGCGCCGCCGCGAAGATTGCTCCACTCGCAATTCCCAAAAAAGTATAAGTCTGTTCGCGCTCCACGGAGCGATCTTTATCGGCTAGATACGCGGTTCCGAGCCCGGCTTCACGAAACATCTCAATGATCGTGTAAAGAGCACTGATGAGAGCAAAAACCCCAAAACCCTCGAGTCCGATGCGACCAGCGATGTAGATGCCGACGAAGGGCAAAATGAACCGGTTGATGATCGTGAAAAAGGCGACCCAACTGGCTCCTCGAATAGCGTCTCCTTTTTGCATCGTTCCCTGCGCCGCGTTTGACGCGTTATATCAGACGTCCTCGGCGTAGCAATAGTGCCCGGGGACTCAAAACCTGGTGGTATAGTGCCTCGTAGTGTCGCGCATTCTCTTCATTGATCAGTTTGCCCAATGGGGAGGGGGCCAGCACGTTGCGTTTGATGTGATTCAAGAGTTGCAGCGTCGGGGGCACACGGTTGTTGCCGCGCTACCGGAAGAAGGCTTGTTTTCAACGGCACTCGGCGATATTGGGGTGGAAGTTTTCAAGTTTCCATTGCCGAAGCTATCCTCCGGGCAAAAATCCTTTAGCGATTTCATTAAGTTCCTCAAGGGAATGCCTAATGCCGCACGACGCTTAAGTGTGATTTTCAGGTCAAATCAATGCGACGCGATCTTTCTAAACGGTGCAAGATGCATCCATCCATGCGCATTCGTTTTTTTGAAAGTCCCCATCGTGTTCTATGCTCACCTAATTTATTCGGGCCAAAACAGACGGATAATCTCGGGGGCGGCACGGAGTTTCAAACAATTCAAAGTTATCTGTCCGTCAGCGGCCGTTCAGCAAGCATTGTCACCGCTACCTTCACACTTGATTCCAAACTGGATTCGCGATGAGTTTCTGCAACCCGTAGTTCCCCAACCTCAAGGAAGCCTGGTCGTTGGCATTGCTGGCCGAGTTTCAAAGAACAAGGGCCACGACCTTCTGATTGAAGCCATGCGGCCCCTGCTAGAAGCGGGTCTCGCCACCTTAAAGGTGGCGGGAGACAGCGATTTCGAGGACCCCGATTTTGCGACTGCAATCAGAGATTCGGCTCCTGGTGGTGTGGAGTTCTTAGGAGCAGTCAAGAATATGCCCGCGTTCTATGACTCGATTAATGTCTTGACCGTTCCCTCGGAAAGCGAAGCATTCGGTTTGGTCGCTGTAGAAGCGATGGCGAGGGCTCGACCTGTCATTGCGAATCTGACGGGTGGGCTTGTTGACATCGTGGAGGACGGAGTAACGGGATTGTTTGCCGAACGAACGGTTGAAGGATTGCGGCTAGCAATCAAATCCCTGACGAGTGACCGATGCGAAGACATGGGTAACCAAGCCCGGCCCTCCGTAATCGAGAAATTCTCAAAGGAAGCCAACGTCGCCCGCGTCGCCGATCTCTTTGACTAGAATGAGCCAGGCGGCATTTCGAAGCGCTTCAGACCCGGTTCCGCATCCACCCGGTAATGGCTATGCCAATCTTCTCGTAGGCTCAAGTTGTGACCCTGTTTGAGGGCTTCCGCCCTTGCCCACGCGAAGAACCGATGACGTTTTGTTATCGCGGTCAACTGGCAAAGGAGCCGAAATCGAAAAGACGTTCCGTGGGAATGCGAAAGGGCGGTGCGCATGATTTTCGGCTGTCCCAGAATGGCGGCCAAGGTGGCGATCCACCAGTAGTTTCCATTGATGGCATGGCTAGCGTCCGGGGCTAAGGGAAAGAGGGAGTCGAATACCTGCAATAAGGTCTCGTATCGTTTGATCTTACTTGAAGACCCAATTGAGGGGCCAGCGTGTTGACGGCAGAAGCATAACAGCTCGCTGGTCAATATCGGCTTAAGTCCGAGCGCCAACGCCCGTGCATGTAACTCGTAATCCTGTGCCATCGGCAGCGAGTCATCGAGCACCATTGGGGCCGTTCGGCTCGCTGCAACTTTCTCTAGGGCGCCCCGTCGCCACAGCGGCGCGTGCATCCCCCACAGCGCATCGTGCAATAGAAACCTGAGTTTGGGGTCTGTGCCGGCAAAGGTGTTCCATAAGAACTTTGATTCGTTGGGGTCATTTTCGAAATGCCCCATTTGACAGACCGCGAAGTCCTTGTCGGTTTCTTGCTCCAGCAGGTCAACCTGGCGGGACAGCTTTTCGGGGTGAAGCAAATCATCGGAATCAAGGAAGCAAACGTAAGGGGAATCGCCTTGAAGGAACCCGTAGTTGCGAGCAGAGCTGGCCCCGCGTGGAGTTTCGAAGTGATGAATATGCAACCGGGGATCGTCTATCGCGCTCAAGATGTCCAGAGTATTGTCGGAGCTCCCATCGTCCACGGCATAAACGTTTAGCTCAACTCCCTCAGCCAGAAGCACATTTCGCAGTGTGATCGCGGAGAGGTCAGAGCGATTGTGGCAGGGGATAATGACGTCAACTAGGCGCGACATTTAGCCTTCCTTTCGCTTGATATACCCAGCTTCAAGCACCCATTCGCGGTTCAGCAAGTCGGTGGTTTTCTCAAAAAGCGCCTTTCTTTGTGCCTGATCCTTGAACAGCTTTCCTCCCGAAAGCTTGGCGAGGGTCGCCTTCTTTTTCCCGTACGGAACCATTCTCTCGGCGAGTTCAGAGGCTACGGGCGAGTTCGGTTGCTTTGATTTCCAATGCAAAACTGCCGCTGTTTCAATCAGCTCTTCTTCAAGCGAGGCCGAATACGGTCGTGCCCCATAGGTGTGATAAATGATGAGACGGCAACTGAGCAACCCCAGCATCCCGGCTGAGATCACTCGCATCATGTAATCAGTGTCCTCCCCGGCTGAGAACGCGTTCGATCCTCGTCCCATGGCTTCCTCATAGAATCCGATCTTCTCCACGCAGGCCCGCGAGAGCGCGAAATTGCCTCCCCAAATATCGTTCTGAATATGAGGAAGGACGTTACCGCGAAGGTAGTTTTCGCGGTTGATCAAAACATCGCCTAATGCGTAAAACTGGGTTACGAACGAGGCCTCAAAGTCATGCCGGATGGGCGCAAAGTAAACCCCGCCAAAGATAGAAACTTCAGGGTAGGCATCAATGAGCTGGCTGAGTTGCTCAACCCATTCCGCATTCACTTCTTGATCATCATCGGTGAAGAAAATCCAGTCGCCGGTAAATGAACTCAAGGCATGATTGCGAGCCCGCGAAAGGCCCTTGATGTCTTGGTGTAGCCATCGAATTGGCATATCCAACGTCTCGCGGTGCTCCACATCGCGTGGCCCTTGGTTCACGACCAAGACCTCATGAGGAGCCATCGTTTGCCGTGAGAGCGACCGCAAGGTTGCCGATAGAGTATCCCGACCAATCGAAGGAATCGCAACTGAAATCTTGTTCATGTTTGTAAGCAGGTTACCGTCTCTAATTCTCGGCTCACCGACATTTAACCTACCCCACTATTGTTACCGGGTTCAAATGCCATAATTAGTTTATGGCAAGCGGGCGAACACTTAACCAGATTTCCGAACTTCTCGGAGCAAACTCTGCTCATCTCCTCGGATTCAACTCACCAAAGATTGCAAAGGAGTCCATACACGTTCCCGGCGCGGATTTTGTGGACCGGATTTTCGCGCACTCAGATCGAAGTAATCAGGTCATGCGGAGCCTGCAGGCGATCTACGGAACGGGTCGCCTTGCCGATACTGGCTATATGAGCATTTTGCCCGTTGACCAAGGAATCGAACACGCCGCCGGAGCCAGCTTCGCCAAGAATCCGATTTACTTTGATCCCGAGAATATCATCCGGCTCGCAATCGAAGGAAACTGCAACGCAGTAGCCTCGACCTTCGGCGTTCTCGCCACCTGCAGTCGAAAATATGCGCACAAGATTCCTTTTATCGTTAAGGTGAATCACAACGAACTACTGACTTATCCGAATCAAGCCGACCAGATCATGTTTGGCAGTATTCAGCAGGCCTGGAACATGGGTGCCGTAGCAGTGGGAGCTACGATTTACTTTGGCAGCGATAATTCAACGAGACAGATTCAGGAAGTCAGCGACGCGTTCCAGATGGCGCACGAATTGGGAATGTCAACAATTTTGTGGTGTTACCTGCGAAATAATGCGTTTAAGGTGGAAAAGGATTATCACCTCTCCGCTGATTTAACCGGCCAAGCCAATCACCTTGGGGTGACGATCGGGGCCGACATTATTAAGCAAAAACTCCCAGAAAATAACGGGGGTTATCTGGCGCTGAACATGGAAGGTTCAAGCTATGGCAAAACCGATAAGCGGATCTACTCCGAGTTGTGCTCCGACCACCCAATTGATCTATGCCGATACCAAGTCGCAAACTGCTACATGGGAAGGATCGGGCTCATCAACTCAGGCGGTGCTTCTGGCGCGTCGGACCTGGCTGACGCCGTGGCAACCGCAGTTATCAATAAGCGAGCTGGAGGAAGCGGCCTGATTTCGGGTCGGAAAGCATTTCAACGCCCGATGGACGAAGGCGTCGGCATCCTGAATGCGATTCAGGATGTTTATTTGTGTGATGGGGTTACGGTCGCTTAGAGACTATCCGCCCTTACCTTTGCCGCCTTTGCCTTTGCTTTTGCCATTGCCTCGGCCTTTCCCATTTCCTTGACCCTTTGCGTGATCGCTACCGCCTTTGCCTTTGGACTTCGTCAGTTCACCACCGCCCTTGCGCTTACCCTTAGAGCTGTGGCTGCTCTCCTTGGACTTGCTCTTGCCAAAATCTCGGTCGCGATCACCATCGGAGCGGGCTTTTACTTTGGTTGTGGGGCTAAACAGGATGTAGCGAGGTTGAACGGGAACGCTCACTCGCCGCCAATCTTCGAAGCGGACATTAGAATTCGTAGTGATCGTATTCCAAGATTTTTGCGCTTGGAACTGGTTGTAAACCGTGCTCGGGTTCTGCTTGGTTAGCTTTCCAACGATAATGGCACCCAGAACATCCTCGAGCGAGCCCCCGGCCCTACGCATCACGGCGACCTGTTGAGTTGGGACATTGAACCGCTCACGATAAGAGGTTTGCCAGAACTGGTCTTGGTCAAAGGCGCCTTTCTTTCGCAACTTGTTGAAAGTTCCGGGGTGCATTCCAACTCGGTGAGCGATCTCGCCCCATCCTAAGCCTTGATTTCGGAGCTGCCAGATCGTGCTTGGCTTTTGTGCGAAATAGCGAGACCCCTCATAAATGGGAGCCAGCTGGTAAACAGGTAACTGGGTTTGCTGACGTAGAACGTTGACTTCCTGCGTGTTAATGCCGAACTTATCGGCCAAAACTGCCATGGCAATACGCTCGAGAAGCGAGTCCGCATGGCTCACGGCCGCCACCGATACGAGGCCGCTGATAAGGGCCAGACTGAATATCCTATTGATTCTCATATTAGTTAAGACGTTCGAGAATTGCCGAAACCTTAACTTGGCCATCGAATGAGCAAGAATACGCAACTTGGTGGCCGATTTATTCTACACGCAGCCAAATTCCTTTCAAATAGAGGCTTTCAGGGAACTGCGCTAAGTAGGGATGATCAGCCGGTTGGAGCGTGATGTCTTCAACAAAACATCGCCGGCCCTGGTCGTTGATGGCACTTTTGACGACTTCCATCAGGGCTTCGACTCCGAGCTGATAGGAGCACGAAAAAACCACCAGGCGACCGCCGAAAACGAGCCGAGGCAGGGCGAGCGTCGTGAGCCTGTGAATCGCTCCTTTGAGGCTATCCCTTTCTTCGCCGGTTTTGGCGATAGCGGGGGGATCAAGGAGAATGGTGTGGAAGGTCTCTGTCGCTTCGGCGAGCCATTCGAAGACGTTCGCGCAGGTGAAGGTTGCTCCTTGGACGCCCTTGGCGTTTCGATTGGCTAACTCGATCGCCTCGGGCAAAATATCAACTCCCGTCACAGTTGCTCCAGCCTTCGCTGCAAACAGCGCGAACCCACCGGAGTAGCAGCACGCATCCAACACTCTATCGCCCGGGCACACTAGCTCGGCAAGCTTTTTTCGGGCGTCACGCTGATCGAGGTAGAAGCCGGTTTTCAGTCCAGATCGGGTTGGGCAGATGAAGCTAAGGCCGTTCTCGACCACCTCGATCTCATCGGGCACTTCGCCAAACAGAGTCCTGACCGACGGCTCAAGTCCTTCTTCGGCGAGCCCTTCCATATCTGAGCGCTCAAGAATTCCCTTCGGGTTTTCCGATTCAATGAGCGCAGGAAGCCAGAGATCGCGATAGCGATGCATCCCCGCCGAGCGTACTTGCACGATCAGCCAATCTGCATACCGGTCAACGATGAGTCCGGGCAGGCCATCGGCTTCGGCAAAGACCACGCGGTGTGAGTTTGATGCGAACGCCGGTGCACGATGCATCACCGGCTCCACGGAGTTTGCCCTTTCAAACGCAGACGGCGAATCACATACACTGTCATTGACCCGTGGAGCCTGGGATGCATCGTGCCCAGGCGCGCCACCAACCACCGATAACCCGACGCGCCGAGCCCGAGCTTGCGTAAACCTCCCTGCAAAAAACGGCTGATCAATCGAACGAGCCCGAAGGTCAAGCATTCGAACGGCGAAGCGGCTCACCGGATTCCAAAACCCAATCCCAACCGCGGGCTGATCGGGGCTGACAACGGCAACGAGCTCCCCCGGCTCAACCTTACCCACAATTTCAACCACCTCGTCCCGAAGCACCCACGGATAGCCGTTTCGAAGCTTCTTCGCACGGGAGGGTTTGATAACGGCAGTAGCCCGGGGTTCAACACTGCGCATTTGACCAGAGATTACCTAGCTCTGCGAGTTGCCTAGTTGGGCACAGCTTGTGCTCTCAAATCGCCCGAATTATGGAATCTCTGGCCCCAAGAGTTTACAGAACAATTGCGCGAGACTCAGGCGGCTTGCGCGAATTCACCGGGGAGCCATTTCGTTAGAACATCCCTCAAGTCCTGCATGAAGAACGGCTTCGAGAGGTGATCGTTCATCCCCGCTTCAAGGCATTGTTGCTTGTGCTCGCTGAGGGCGTGCGCGGTTAGAGCAATGATCGGTACCGAAGGGTTTTGCTTTCGAATCTGGCGGGCAGCGGCATATCCGTCAATCCCCGGCATTTGGATATCCATGAGGATCAGAGAGAATTCTTGCTCGCTAAAGTGAGAAAGCGCATCCTCACCGTTGAAGGCGACCGTGACTTCGCAGCCAAGCCGCTCAAGTTGCGCTCGCGCAAGCCGACTGTTTGTCGGATGGTCCTCGGCGAGAAGAACCCGAATCATGCTGGGCATAGGCGCTAGGGTTTCCTGGGCAGGAGCTGCATGCGCCACTGCGCCGTTGAAGGTTACTTCGAATCTGAAAATGCTGCCTTTGCCAACTTCGCTGGAAACTTGAATGGTCCCGCCCATCATTTCGATCAAGCGTTGCGAAATGGTAAGGCCAAGCCCCGTACCTCCATATTCTCGAGTTGTCGAGCCGTCTTCTTGGGTGAAACTTTCGAAAATATGGTTCAGGCGATCACTCGCAACTCCGCAGCCGGTGTCTTCGACTTCAAATTTGGCCTTGACTAAACCTGAGCCAGCCGATTCAGTGCCTAGTCGTATCACAATCGAGCCTTGGGATGTGAACTTTATGGCATTTCCCACGAGATTTGACAGAACCTGGCGCAATCGGATGGGGTCACACGTAACAACCGGAGCGGCGTTAAGCTCAAGGTTACTGCGCAAATCCAAGCCCTTGGCAAGGGCTTGACCGCGGAAAAGGCTCTCTGTTTCTTGGACGACAACTTGCAGATTCTCGGTTTCCGACTCCATATCCATTTTGCCGGATTCGATTTTCGAGAGGTCCAAAATGTCGCTGATGATGGCAAGCAAGTTGTTGCCGCATTGCTGTATCGTCTCCAGATATTCCCGTTGTGTCTCATCCAAATCGGATATCAACAAGAGCTCGGTTAAACCGATGACTCCGTTCATGGGAGTGCGGATTTCGTGGCTCATGTTCGCTAGGAATTCGGATTTTAGGGCATTTGCGCTCTCCGCCCGCTCCTTTGCGACGGTAAGCTCAGCGTTCTTGTCCTTGAGAATGTCGGCTTCGCGTTGCGCCATATCGAACTCATGCGCCTCCACGAGCGCACTGGTGTGCTCTTCAAAATCGCGCCGGCTCTTTTCAGACAGGAAGGTAAACGCCTGTCGCAGTTCCGCCACAGATTGAATGTAATCGCCCTTTAACTCATAGGCGAGCGCAACTCTTTGGCAAACATCGTGGAGGTGCGGATTGAACTCCAGGCGCAGTGAAACTTCCTTCGCAACCAAGAGCTTTTCGAGCGCTTCATCGGTTCGCTCAAGGTCGAGCAATATTTGTGCGTATCGAAGCAGCGTCTCAACGTAGCGCGCTTCGTTGCCTATTTTCAACTGGAGCTTTCCGCTCGTTTCCAAATCTGCAAATGCCTCCTCGTAGCGACCCTCCGCGGCACTGATCCAGGTTCGGGTTTCAAGCGCAATCGCGTAAATTAGGGCGTCGGTCTCTGGATCAAACCCATCGAGACACCTTTCAATCCAAACTTTGGCTTGTTCATATTGACCGAGCCGAACGTAATCGTAAGCCAGGTTATTCGCGAGGTTTCGGGCAAATCGCTCATCTGGGTATTTTTCAAGGAGCTCCACGGCTTGCAATGAATATTGGATGGCTTGCTCCATATTCCCAAGGTCGCCACAAAAGAAGCCCATGTTGAGCAAGCAGGCTACTTGGGGCCGCAGGATGTTTTCCTTTTCGGCAAAGCGCAATACGGCGAGCGATCTTTTGATGGCGCGCTGCGCATTCCCCATGTCTTTTTCGCCCAAAGAAGCGACGATCTGGCATCGAGCGAACATCTCGTGATCAGGAATGGCTTCGTAAAGAGTAGCGGCCTTTAGGGCAAACTCGTAAACCTTGACGGGGTCATGCAAGCTGTGATGACACTGCCCAATCAAAAGGGTTAGCCTTGCTTCAGATTTGGCATCAGCCGATTGAACTGCGATTGGCAGGAGTCGCTCGATCTCGATCAGGCAGTTGTGCGGTTGAGAAAACCGCCAATCCTCTATTGCCATAACCCGTTCCTGCAGATCTTCGATAGTCATGATCACCCCAAGGGATTATTGGCTTTGGACGAGCCTTTCCTGAACTGCAAAAAACACGGGGATCAAGCTGGCCCTTGGTAAAATGGGGCATGCTTTTGCTCATGGCCGCCGTGACCCTCTCCCAAACAACTCCGCGCTCTGAGCATCCGCGCCCCGATATGATGCGGGCGCAGTGGCTGAATCTAAACGGAAGCTGGGAGTTTGCGGAGACGAATGATCCAAAACTTTCATTTTTGGATGCGAAGGCTTACCCCGATAAGATCATCGTTCCTTTTTGCCGAGAGAGTGCGCTTTCGGGATTGGGTCGTAAGGGCTTCGTCACGAACGTTTGGTACCGTCGCGAGTTTCAGGTTCCGAACAGCTGGGACGGCAAGAGGATTCGTCTGCACATCGGCGCATGCGATTGGCTCACAACGGTTTGGGTCAACGGCAAGCAGGTTGGCGAGCATCAAGGAGGGTCAGCCGCTTTTGCCTTCGACGTTACGGATTTCCTGATAAGTTCCACAAACTCCGTGGTGATAAAGGCATTTGATGACACCAAGAGCGGATTGCAAGCGGCGGGAAAGCAATCCCAGCGCGAAGAAAGCCACGGGATTTTTTACACCCGAACAACCGGGATTTGGCAAACGGTTTGGCTTGAGGGGGTTGGGCGCTCGTACATTGAGAACTTGAGGATTGAGCCTGATCTGGCTAACAAGTGCTTCAATCTGCGCGCTGAAGTTCGAGGTGAAACCGATGGCATTACAGTTAAAGCGACCCTTACCGATGCAACTCGCAAGGTGTCTGAAGGATCCGTCATCGCCGATTGGCGTAACGGGCAAATCAGGCTCAATGTTGAGAACCCAAAACTCTGGTCAACGAAGAATCCCTATCTGTATGACCTTAAAGTGGAGCTCGTTCGCGATGGCCAGACGATTGATGAAATCAAGTCCTACTGCGGAATGCGCTCGGTGACGATCAAGGGCTATAAGCTTCTGATCAACGGCGAGCCGGTGTTTCAGAGACTGGTCTTGGATCAAGGCTTTTACCCGGATGGAATTTGGACGGCGTCAAGCGACAAGGAACTCAAGGCCGATATTGAGCGCTCGATGGCCTACGGATTTAACGGCGCGAGGCTTCACCAAAAGGTTTTTGAGCCTAGATTTCTCTATTGGGCGGACAAGCTTGGCTATCTGTGTTGGGGCGAATCGCCGAACTATGGGCTGAACCACGAGGACCCGCGCGTTGATCTGCCCGTGCTGGAAGAGTGGGGCGAGATCGTGCGCCGAGACCGAAATCACCCCGCCATTATCGGTTGGTGCCCCTTCAATGAGACACCAGATTCCGCGGCCAGGCTCCAGCAAGCCACGGTAAACCTCACACGACAGCTCGACCCAAGTCGTCCCGTTATAGAAACCTCGGGTTGGTCGCATCATCTAGCCGACCCCGAAGTGATTGACGCTCATGACTACGATCAAAATCCGATGAGTTTTCGGCAGCGATGGAACGCGGGCAGCAGCCCTCTACCTGATCGCTATTCCACCAATTTCAAGTTCGAAATCCCCTTTATGGTCAGCGAGTTTGGAGGCATCGGTTGGGATACGGGCAAGGGTTGGGGATATGGGGCTGCGCCTAAGACTCTGGATGAGTTCTATGTTCGATTTGAAGGCTTAGCAAGGGCGCTCATGGACAACCCACACATGTTTGGGTTTTGTTATACCCAGCTAACAGATGTTGAACAAGAACGAAACGGAATGTACACTTACGACCGCAAGCCGAAGTTTGATGTCGCGAAAATTCATGCCATGCTTTCGGCGCCGGCTGCCTTTGAGACTGGCGCTCTTCCAAAACCAAGAGGCAGAGAAAGCTGGACAGTCATCGTCGGCTCCGCCCGAGATGAGGGCACGAACTGGCGTTACACGGAAATTAATCCGCCCGCCAACTGGACGGCCGCCACGTTTTCAGATCGCGATTGGAAATCTGGTCCCGGTGGATTCGGGGCCAAGGGTGGTTTCGAGAAAGATGTTCGAACGCCTTGGATGTCTCCAGATATATGGCTTCGTCAGAACTTTTCGTATGATGGAGCAAAGTTCTCGGAAGCTTGGATGCCTATCCACTTTGACAATGCTACCGAAGTCTATCTAAACGGTCAGCTCATCTGGAAATCTGAGGACAAGACTTGGAATGATGGCTACGCTGCCACCGATGTAACAGCCGCCGTAAAGAAGGCCTTGACGGTGGGTCAAAATCTTATCGCGGTCCACACTCATCAGGACACGGGCGGGCAATTCATTGACTTGGCGTTGCTCTTGAAAGGCTAGTTTCTTGCGGAGGGAGTAGCTAGAAACTCGCGCACAAAGACGCCTTGGATTTCCCCATCTAACAGAAACGCATCGTGGCCATAGGGCAAGTCAATAAGTTCAAATCGGCTCTTTGCCCCCGCGGCCCCGGCCATCTCGTGGATCGCCAGGCCTTGTGCGGGTGTGTAGAGCCAATCGCTCGTGAAACTGGTCACTAAGAATTCCGTAGTGGTTCCGGTTAGGGATGCGCACGTATAGTCATCTATCGCCCAAGAAAGCACGAGCAAGGAGTTCGCCTCGAACCGGGATGTGAACTTATCCCCTTGATAGTTGAGGTAGCTTTCGACCTGGAACTGCTTGGCACCTTCTTGACGGTTTCGACCAAATTTCGAGGCAAAACTAGCTTCACTTAGATAAGAAATGTGGCCGATCATGCGAGCGACGCTGAGGCCGTTGACGGGTGGATCGTCGCCATAGTCTCCTCCCCGCCACTTAGGATCGCGCATGATCGCTTGTCGAGCGGCTTCATTGATGCCAATCTGCATCGCCGAATGGGCCAAGCATCCGGCGGTGATGAACGCCCGGCGAACTCCGGAACGCCGCGCCCATTCTAGGCATAAGTGTCCGCCCATGCTACCGCCGGCAACGGCAAAAAGATCGTTGATGCCGAGGTGTTCCATCAGCCGCTCCTGGGCCGTAACCATATCCCCAATCGTGATTTTCGGGAAACTCGACCCGAACGAGCCCGGCCCCGTGGATCCTTGGCAACCGCCAAGCGCGTTATGCCCAATCACAAAGTAACGCTCTGTGTCAATCGCTTTACCGGGCCCAACCATTCGATCCCACCACCCAATCGCATGCGAATCGCCGCTGATGGCGTGCTGAATGAGAATCGCATTGGAGGCATCCGCGTTAAGTGTGCCCCAAGTTTCGTATGCCAGAACGACGTCGTTTAGCGCCGATCCCCCCTCGCAAGCTATGCACCCGACTGCGGCCCACTGTCGCTCACCCGCGCTCGGCGCAGTTCGCTCGTTTTCCTGAAACAACGCGGGGTCAATTTCGGCCATTTTGGATCAATCAGCTTACCTTCCGAGCAAATTGTTCCCAAAGCAAAGGGTCCGGGAACTATATCGCTGCCGCAGTGGTAAAAACTTTGCATGAAAGCCTCAACTGCTCTCGCCATCGCCATTAGCGCGATTTTCGTCTCTCTCACTACGTTCAGCGCAGCTCAAGCCATGATGATGGCACGGCCATCGGTTGACCCCTCGTTGCTTACCAACCCGGTTGTTCAAAAAGACTTAGCCCTTAACGATGATCAGAAGACCAAGATGGGTGAGCTGATGAGAAAAGTAAGCGAAAACCACATAGAAATTAGCGGTGGGGGCGAAGAGGAAATGAGGGAGCAGCTCAGAGAGTATCAAGAGAAATTTGATAAGCAGATGATGGATGGCTTGAAAGCAATTCTTGACGAGAAGCAGATGACGCGATTTGGCCAGATCAATCGCCAATCCCAGGGAATTCGCGGTTTCACCGATAAGGAAGCCAAACCGAAGCTGGCCCTAACGCCAGACCAAACCAAAACAATCGAAGCCTTGATCGAGGCATTTGACAATGAGCACGGCGAGCTGATTCACTCGATAATGCAAACTGATGGCAATAGCCAGGAATTGAGAATTGGGCCAGCCGAGACCAAAAAACTTCAAGCCATGGCCGCAAAGTATTACGACAAGGGTTTAGCGATCCTTACCGAAGAGCAGAAGGTCAAGTGGCAAGAGCTGGTTGGCACCAAGCTTGACCTGATCATCAACTAAGATCAGGCTTCGATTTCAGCAAAAACCGGGTCGAGTTCCGGATTGGGGCCAACGGCTTCGCGAATCTGCTTTGCGATTGCCTTGGCCTCATCCGTATGTCCCGCTCGCTTCGCCGCTAGCGCCAAGTTCAAGTGAATTCCAAGCGAAGAAGGCATCATTCCTGCCGCGTACCGCATGAGCGAATAGGCATCATCCGTTTTGCCCATCGTCGTTAGCGCCGCCATGAGTTCGGCATAAGCGATTTCACAACCCGGATAAAGATTGATCAAACGCTCGGCTGCATCTTTGGCTTCTTCGGGCTGATTGAGTCGGTTGTGGGCGGCGGCGAGAATTGCCCATAGCTTCCAGTAATCGGCCAGCCAGTTTCTTAGTGGGCGCAACTCTCGAACTGCGCCTTCAAAGTCTCCATCCGTGAGCTTCTTCTCAGCCGAGACGACCGCCTCGGCTCGTTTGGGCTCGGTAAGTTCAGTCTTCCAGGCAAGCGTTTCGGCCCGAGTGTTCGGATCAGGATTGCTCGCCAAGACGTTATCAAGTACGGCAGGCACTTCAAACTCTCGCTTCGCGGTTGCAAGCGTTCGGGCATATTCCAGCAGCAGCGGAATATCGTTGGGGGCCGTATCCATGCAGTCCTCATAAAAGTCCATAGCTCGATCCAAATCTTCGTTGTTTACGAGCAACGGAGCATAGAATCGTTTGACGAAGAGCCGCTCTTCGTCACCGAATTGCTCCAAAGCCTTTTCGAACTCTTTGACGCCATCTTCCAATCGCTCGGCGTTTACGAGGGCAACGGCATACGCCACGCTGAGCTGAACACTTTCAGGATTTTTGTCGAGCTGAGTTTTCCAAAGGCCTGGGATCTCATGAGCGCGCCCGGTTTGGGCCAGAACACCGGCGAGGAACTGAAGCGAAGGCTTATCCGGGCCCTCCAGGTCAATCGCTTTCTTGAAGTTGAGTTCGGCGTTCACCGGCATCCCCATCGTCATTTGGGCGATGCCCAGTCGCGAGTAGATCGAAGCCTTTTCAAGCAACCAGTTTTCTACCTGGCCATCCTTGGTCGCTTCTTCGCGGCCCTTCTCGTGGAGCGTCAGCGCCTTTTCGTAAGCGCTTGTCGCCTTATCGCCAAGGCTCACTCCTTGGTAAAGTTCGCCGAGCGCGTAAAACGCCTTAAAGTCTTCCGGGACAATTTCGGCGGCTTTCCGCAACGCGGCTTCGGCGGCATCAAACGTGCCGATTCGGTGTTGGGCGCACATCCGACTCAAGCCGCAAATCGTCTCATACGGGCCGACAAAGTCTGTGTCAGTTTCCAACGCTTTCAGAAGTGAAGCATAGGAAGGATCTGGCGAAAACTCTTGCGCCACCATTCCGTTCGCTTGCTGAACATACTGTAGCGAATCAAAACCTTCGATAAAATTGAGAAATGCGCGGGGGTTATCGGTGCCGAATTCAAGCTTTTCGGGGACGGCCACATTCGTCTGCCGAGCCAGCTCCGCCGTCATCTCGGTCATCGAAGAAAACAGCCCATCAACGCCAAACTCATAGTTCTTTTCCGAAACTGGCGTCTCGTTACCCCGCTCGAAAAACCTTTGGGTGATTTTGAAATTTTCTTCAGTCACCTCAATGAGGCCGTCCATCGCCTTGTCAACATCGCTTTGTTCAAAGAGAGGCGCGATAAAGGAGAACTCGACGAGCTTATCGGCGACGTTGACATAAGCGGCCCGCTGTTCGCCATCCTGGTCAACTTGGGCAAGATAGCTAATCGAATTGATCTCCGCCCCCTGGTTGCGCACCATCTCGCTACAGAAGTTAGCAATCTGGCGGCCAAGCGCCGGGCGAGTGCCCTCGGCGGCATTAAGGGGAAGAACAGCGATTTTCATGCTGTAGAGTGTACCGTTTTGAGGCTAGCGGGGAGGTAGGACGGATTGGACCAATGAGACGTCCAACCGGTCCAACAAGTCCCTCCCCAAGAAGTTTGCTATAGTACATGTCTACATGGGTTTAAAGGCAACAGCACTCAGACTCTTTGATGCGAGCGCAAACGCGGCGGATAATACCGGCGCAACGATGCTCGCCTATCATGCCTTGCCCGAGAGTACTCGCGAGGAGATTAGGAAGTTCATTTGTGAGGGGGAGTTTGGCAGGTGTATGCAGGAGCATGGGGCCGATCCTAAGAATGTAGCCGTCGCTTCCGCGTTAATCGGGGCGGGAGCTCTTCATTTGTTTCTCTCTCGCGGGAACCAGGCACAAGAATTTTCGCCTGATACCGCCGCTGAAATCATGAATGATGCGGTTAAGCGGATCGCCGAAGATTCCGACCTAAGCGATATTGACCCCGAATGGCAGGAGAACCCGTTCCTCATCCTGTACGCAACCTTGGCCCAGCAAAGTGATGAGCATGACAAACTCCTAGCAGGAAACACCCATATCCAAAACGCGCTCGCAGCGTTTGAAATCAGTGTCTCCAAAGCGCTAATCGGTCTGATTGAATCCGCTCGCGTTTCCCAGGAATCCCTCACCGAGATCAAAGGCATCGTAAAGCCCGAACTAATCAATGCTTATGACTTCACTCTCCCGTCCCGTTACTTCGTAGGCCGACACGAGCAGATTGCTGAGATTGCACGAATTTGTATGAGCGCAAACTCCATCCACATTTCCCAGGCCATCGCCGGAATCGGGGGTGTGGGAAAGACCCAAGTTTCCCGGAGGTTTGCTGATCTATGCCATCAAAAGGCCGAGGGCATGCCCGAGTTTGTGGTCATTCAAGAACTCAACGCCTCGGGCGAATCCGAACTTCTCGAATCACTGCGCAAGGCTGCCGTTAACCTTGGCATTCTGAAGGCGGATGATATGGCGAACGTGGATTTGAACACAGCGGCCGAGTTACTGAAAACGGGTTTAGGGAGGCTCAAGGGGAAATGGCTCCTTCTTGTTGATAACTTGGACGACCCCGCAATGGCGGAGGGGCTACTCCCTAAACCCATTGGTGGCTGTTTGCTCATCACGTCTCGCATCGCCGACCTTGGTGATTTCGTTACTGGTCCAGCGATCATAGTAGATGTTTTTGAACCCGCCGTCGCCCAAGAATTTCTGCTCGCCCGGGCTTTCCCCGACCCGAACAAGCCGCCAACTGAACAAAACCGGGCCGATGCCCTCGCGTTGGCCAACGAGCTTCAATGTTACGCTCTCTCGTTGGAGCAAGCCGCCGCCGCGATCGGCGCTGGGCGCTTTTCCTTGGGTGCATATCGCGAAAAGCTCAAGGAAATGGGCGAAGGTCTGCCCCCCGATACCGGAGAGAAACTGACCCAATACGAAAAGACCTCTCGGAAGACCTTTGAAATTGCCTTCGGCCTCCTTTCGGTTCTTGCCCAAGAGGTTGTCAACCTAGTTGCCTGGCTTGATGCCGACAATGTCCCCGCCGATGGGCTTCGCGATATTCTGGCGAAACTGGGAATTGGAAACCTAGAAGGCGATGCCTGGGAAACCTTGTTTGAACATTCAAAGAACTGCGCCAGGTTTCTCTCATCTCTACGGTCGACCCCGATACCAGGAGAGTAGGAATGCACCGGGTAGCCCAGGTTGCCGCGAGGTCTTTGATTCCTCCGGCCGAGCGCACTCCAAGACTGGACGCGATCTTCCGGGCAGCATCGGAGGCGAATCCAGATTTTGAGTTTGAGTCCCGCACTTATCGAACACGAATGTTGCCCCACTGGATAAGCCTTGCCGACCACGGCATGAGGCTTGGGCTCCACACACTACCTCTGCAAAAGGTCGTGGTCCTCCCTGCTTGGCAAGCGTTCGAAGTCGGCCTGTATGACATGGCTTTGAAGTGGAGAATCGTCAACGTAAGCCTCGCAAAGGAAGTGCTCGGCGAGCGCCATCCCGATACCCTCACGAGCATGAACAACCTCGCCGAAACCTACCGGGCGATGGGAAGGCACGCCGATGCCCTCAAACTTCATGAAGAAACGCTCGAAGCGAGCAAGGAAGTCCTCGGCGAGCGCCATCCCCATACCCTCATGAGCATGAACAACCTCGCCGGCATCTACTGGGCGATGGGAAGGAACGCCGATGCCCTCAAACTTTTCGAAGAAGTGCTCGAAGTGAGAAAGGAAGTGCTCGGCGAGCGCCATCCTCAGACCCTCACGAGCATGAACAACCTCGCCAGCACCTACGGGGCGATGGGAAGGCACGCCGATGCCCTCAAACTTCAAGAAGAAACACTCGAAGCGAGAAAGGAAGTGCTCGGCGAGCGCCATCCCGATACCCTCACGAGCATGGGCAACCTCGCCAACACCTACTGGTCTATGGGAAGGCACGCCGATGCCCTCAAACTTGAGGAAGAAGTGCTCGAAGCGAGAAAGGAAGTCCTCGGCGAGCGCCATCCCGTTACCCTCACGAGCATGAACAACCTCGCCGGAACCTACTGGTCAATGGGAAGGCACGCCGATGCCCTCAAACTTCAAGAAGATGTGCTCGAAGCGAGAAAGGAAGTGCTCGGCGAGCGCCATCCCGATACCCTCACGAGCATGAACAACCTCGCCAGCACCTACCGGGCGATGGGAAGGCACGCCGATGCGATCCTTTTGTTTGAGGCTGCGGTGGCGGGGATGGAAGAAGCGCTGGGCCGGGAACATCCGCGCACCCGAAACGTGCGCAAGAACCTTGAGGCTTGCCGAGCGGCGGCGGGAGGGGCTTAAATGGCGCGCACCCGAACTATCTCGCTCCAAGCCCCATTCCCAAACGGGTTCTCCACTTCTCTCGCTACGGAGTCGTCGTCACAACCATCACATCGCTCGTAACGCCAACCGGGGTGTCTCCTTGGAGATATCTTAGCCGGTAGCGCCTTACTTCGGGGGCTCCGGCTGCCAGGGGCGGGCGGGCGTCTACGTATGGGGAGGAGAAGTCTTGCGAAAGAACGGTCCAGGTGGTTTCTCCGGCGCGTTGGCTTTCGACGATCACACCAGTGAAGGCGCCCTTGAACCAATTGATTTGCACTTGAGAATTCGGTAGAGCGATAGCCGTGCCCGTTGGTTTTGGATCGGTTGGATCGCCCGGATCAATCGCGGGAGCAACGATTCCCAAATCTTCGCCGATGCCAGCAGTATAGCCCGGAGCGGCAAGGATTCGATTAACCAAAGCCGTAAGCCGCGTGACCACTCCGAAAGCAACCACGGCGGGTGCGACGGGCAAAGTTGGATTGGCGGGATAGGGGCCGGAAGGGCCGACGCCATCCGCAATGTCAACCTTGAAGGCCGTCACATCTTGCGATTTTGTTTTGAAAGTCGCCGACAAATTAATCATAAAGATATAAGCATTCAGATCGGCCGTGATCGCGGTGGTATCGGCTAACACCAAACCGAGAACCGTTTGATAGCCGGGAAGCTTGGAAATGAAATTTTGCATCCAAATCACACGTTGACCTTCAGTTGAGGGGAAATATCGTCCTGCCATTAGGTTTGAAGCTTAGCCCAAAAGTCTGGCAAAATGCAACGGAATTTTCATTTTGAACCTAAAATCGTTTCTAAAATGCCGAGAATGGGCCATTTTGAACCTGAAATATCCCGCCCACCGCGTAGGTGTCGCATTTGAAGGCCAAGGTACGGCCCCTACGGTGTAGGCAGCGCATTTGAAGGGCGAGTTACGGCTCCTACCGGGTAGGCGTCGTATCTGACGTCCAAGCTACGGCTCCTGCGGTGTAGGCGGCGCATTTGAAGGGCGAGTTACGGCTCCCACCGTGGAGGCGGGACAACACACTCACGATGGGCTTTGGGTCGGAGCTACTCATTCCGAAGTGGGCCGCCTGCAGGAGAATTGGGCTTAAACTCCTCTAAGCGAAACCGAACGCTCACCACATATGGCTCCTCGCCCTTCGTCCAATGCCCGTAAGTCGTACAAACGAAGGTTCCGTCGGGCAAAACCTCGACCCCGGGGTAGCCGCAATCCCAGCTATCCTGGTTATCCATGAGGCGTAGCCTGAACTGCCCAGGGCGGCCCTTTTGCAGGTCCTCAAAAGTTCCCACCCATGCCATCCAATCGCCGTTTGTTGGGCTCTCTTTGTTGGTATCTCGAAAGGAAATGACCAATCTTCCATCGGGTGAATATTTGCCGACGTGGCGATCTCCGATGAGGCTCGCGGGCATTTCCTTGGGTTTGGACCAAGTTTTGGCTTCATCGGAACTGAACATAATTTGGGAGTTCTTTACCCGCCGATTCTCACGCAGGAGAATCGCGAGCGTGCGCCCGTCCGGCGAGCGGATGATGCCAGGTTCGCAGAGATTAACATCCTGCCCCGACCAAATGCTTTGGGGTTTTCCCCAGGAAAGGCCGCCATCCGCAGAAAATGTTTGATAGAGAGTGAATGTCGGCGGAGTAGTTTGCTTAGGCTTACTGGTAAAAAAGCGGCCATCGTCGTGAAACAAAGCGACATAACGCCCATCTCGCAGCTGCTCAACCGAGCTCATAACGACAATCCCGCCCCAATCGCCCGCTTTTTGGAGGGGAGACCAGTTCGTTCCGTCATCATCGCTCGTCGCAAACCGTGCGGGATAAAGCCCAGACCACAAAACCAGTCGTTTATGGCCGGTAACTGGCTCAATAATCCGATGAATTGTCGGAGTTTCGAGCGAAGTTACCCAGTTGTCCGGCGTTAGTTGCCGATCTCCCCAGGTTTTACCGCCATCCTCACTCCGCTTCAGCAGGATTGGGCCCTTACCGTGCCCTCGCGGGTAAACGCAGATCATCGTCTTGCCGTCTTCAAGTAGCACCGTGGTCGGATGCCCTAGATAAACACCCTTTTCACGATCAACTACCACTTGTCGGGTAGTTTCAAGAGCGAGATCAATGAAGGGAACGGCTTGTAAAAGCATGGGTCATTTTGGCACAGGCATACTAATTGCAAATGTGCCCCATTATTCCGCTGCCCGTCACTTTCACACCCTTGGATGGCTCGTTCAGTCTTGACTCCCGAACCGTTATCGTAGTTAGCCCACAAACCAAAGGAGTCGGCGAGTTGCTTCGTGGACGCATAAAGACCGCGACCGGGCTGAGTTTGAAGTTCGATTCTTCGGCAGATGGCAAAGGAATAGTTCTCAAAATCGCTCCCGGCCTATCGAGACTTGGCGACGAAGGCTATCGGCTGGAAGTTGACGCCGATGGGATCATAATTCAGGCCGCTAAACCAGCGGGCATTTTTTACGGAATGCAATCGCTGCTTCAGCTCTTTCCAGCCTCAATTTATGGGCCAGCGAAGACAAAGGCGAATTGGTCGGCTCCGGCGTGCATCGTTGAGGATCATCCTCGGTTCAAATGGCGCGGCGGACATCTGGATGTTGGTCGTCATTTTATGCCCGTACCCGATGTCATGCGCTTCATAGACCTGCTTGCGATGCACAAGATGAACACGTTTCATTGGCACCTCACCGAAGATCAAGGCTGGCGCATAGAGATCAAGCAGTATCCAAAGCTGACCGCAATTGGCTCCAAAAGAACCAACACGATGACGAACTACTCGCCCGCCACCTATACCGGCAAGCCCCACGAAGGATTCTATACGCAAGCTCAGATCCGCGAAATCGTGAAATATGCGGCCGCGCGATTTGTAACCATCGTCCCAGAAATCGAGATGCCGGGGCATGCCACTGCCGCCATTGCCGCCTATCCCGAACTAGGTAATTCGGGAATCCAACTGCCGGTGGCTACAACCTGGGGTGTGATTGATACGGTTCTCAACACTGAGCCAAGCACGATCAAGTTCATGCAGAACGTGTTGGATGAGGTAATCCAGCTGTTTCCCGGTCAATTCATCCACATCGGTGGCGATGAATGCCCGAAGAAGGAGTGGAAAGAAAGCAAAGCCGCTCAAGATCGGATCGCTTCCCTTGGACTAAAGGGCGAACACGACTTGCAAAGTTGGTTCATACGACAGATGGATCAGCACTTGACCTCCAGAGGGCGACGCCTAATCGGGTGGTCGGAGATTTTGGAGGGCGGGCTGGCGCCGGGTGCCGGACTAATGGTTTGGCTAGGCAATGAAGGGGCGATGGAGGCAGTTCGCTCCGGCCACGACGTGGTTATGGCTCAAACAACTCACACGTATTTTGACTTCTATCAGTCTCGAGATACCGCGAACGAGCCTAAGGCCATTGGCGGATTTTTGCCGCTGGAGAAGGTCTATGAATATGAGCCCATCTTGCCCGAAATGACACCGGAGCAAGGGAAACATGTAATGGGATGCCAGTTCCAGATTTGGACGGAGTATATCGGCGATTTCAAAAAGGTCGAATACATGGCCTTCCCCCGCGCTTGCGCGCTTAGCGAGGTCGCATGGAGCCGACGGTCAGACCGTGATTTCGCTTCATTCAATGAAAGACTTGGCCCTCACTTGAGCCGACTGGAGGCATCCGGCGTTAACTTCAGGAAGCCTTGATCATTCGCTCAACAAATTGCCCAAAGTAAGGGCGCGAATCCCAAGGCCCGGGCGCGGCTTCGGGGTGATACTGGATACTGGCGGCGTCGGCGCCTTTTACTTCAATGCCCTCTACAGTGCCATCATTCACGTTGATTTGCGTCACTTCTGCGCCGCTCCCGACGAGCGATTCTGGATCAACTGCATATCCGTGGTTTTGCGACGTAATCGTTACAACCCCTGTTCTCAAGTCCTTAACCGGGTGATTTGAGCCACGATGGCCGAATTTCAACTTAAAGGTTGTCCCCCCGACCGCCTGGCAAAGGAGTTGATTCCCTAAACAAATCCCAAAGATGGGTCGTTGACCAAGCAGCAGTCGCACCGTTTCGACCACAGAACCGAGGCGCGCTGGATCGCCGGGTCCAGGAGAGAGCAAGATTCCATCCGGATTCCATGCCATCACTTCATCGGCGCTCGCCGTGGCGGGTAGGACGATGCACCGGCATCCCGCCGCTGTAAACCGACGCAGGATGTTAAATTTGAGCCCGCAGTCAAGCACAACGAGGCGAGCTTTCCAGCCTTCGGAGCTAGATTCGACGCTCTCCTTCCCCGAAAACCCCCACGCATACGGAGCTTTCGTCGTGACTGAATACACAAAATCGCTTTCATCATAGGCCTGACTCTCGCCTAAATGGGCAAGAGCCGTCTCCAGATCTCCGTCCGTAATGATCCCCATCGTCACTCCGCCAGACCGGATTCGTTTGGTTATCTCCCGAGTATCCACCCCCTGGATTCCGGCCAGATTGCGCTCCTTCATGAGTTGATCCAGCGATTTGGTGGCACGCCAATTCGAAGGAATCTCGCACGCCTCTCGCACAATCAAACCCGATGGTTGTAACCGATCAGATTCAAAATCATCTTCATTGATGCCGTAGTTTCCGATCAACGGATAGGTTAGCAGTACGACCTGCCCGGCATAACTGGGGTCCGTGAGAATCTCTTGGTAGCCGGTCATGCCGGTGTTAAAGACGACTTCACCAATTCCATCGCAATCGGCACCAAGGGGGGCGCCTTCAAAATGGGAGCCATCGGACAGGACTAGTTTTCGTGTCACGCTGGGGCTGAAGGATACCTTACTCCCCCATCGGAATCCAGATATTCTTGACCTGCGTTGCTCTCTCGCACAGGTAGCGAATGTCTAGCCAAGGCTCGTACCGGGTAGCCCAAGTCTGTTTCAGGTTCCCGCAAGACCTGAGTTCGACATCTGCGGCCCCTTCAGGCGGCCCAAAATACCAAATCGAATCAACGCCATCGTGATCCGCAAGGGTGGGGATGAGCTCATCCTGTAATCCGGTTACGATGTTCACGACGCCGGCGGGGATATCGGACATCTCTAGAATGCGATAGAGTTCAACGGCGGGGATCGGATTCTCGGAGCTGGGGATGACGACAACCGTGTTTCCCATCCCAATCGCCATGCAGGTCAGTTTGAGCAAACCCTCGGTTGAATTTGGGCAAACGATTCCGATGACGCCTATAGGCTCATTTCTCGTGTACGTAAAGCCCCGCATCGGCACCTCATGCACCGATCCCTCGAACTTATCAGTCATCGCCGCGCATTCGAAAACCGGGTTGGGTCCCCAGTCTTGAAGATTTTCAGCGAGGTAGTAAAGGATTTGGGCGCGAGTAAATGCGGGCGTATTCGCCCACGCTTTGGCAGCGTTTTGGGCGGCTTCTACGGCGTTGCGAATGTCCTTCCGGTTCCCACGGGCAATCTCCTGGCCTTCAACTTCGAACGAATAGTTCCCATCGGGCCGAACCTGTTTACCGCCGATGTAGAGCTTGTGGGTGCGGTCCAATTCCCCCCTCGCCCCTCCGGGGGAGAGGGGGTAGGGGGTGAGGGGTCCGGGTGATTTGGATTCGTTAGCGAGATTGGAAGTCTCGGACACGGGCTGGAAGCTCGCTGCCAAATACTCCCGCAGTCCCTCCGGTCCACCTTCTCTCCCATAGCCGCTTTCGCGGAACCCGCCAAACCCAGAACTAGCATCGAATTGGTTCGTGCAGTTCACCCAAATCGTGCCCGCCTTAACCCTAGCCGCAATATCGTGGGCCAGGTTGATGTTCTCGGTCCAAACGCTGGCGGCGAGGCCGTAAACCGTATTGTTGGCGAGCTCGACGGCTTCGCACGGGGTGCGGAAAGTCATCGCGACCAACACCGGACCAAAGATTTCGATTTGGGCGACGGTGGACGCAGGCTCGACGTTAGTTAGCAGAGTTGGGGGGTAAAACCAGCCTTCGCGAGGACAAGCCCAAGTCGGCTGAAAAATCTCAGCCCCTTCTTCGAGACCTTTTTGAACAAGTTCGTTGATTCGCTCCAATTGAACCGGGGCGACGATTGCCCCAATATCAATGGCTTTATCCAGCGGGTCACCAACTCGTAGATTTTCCATTCGCGCGCGGATTTTTTTTAGCAACTTCTCAGCAATAGACTCTTGAACCAGCAACCGCGATCCCGCGCAACAAACTTGGCCCTGGTTGAACCAGATCGCATCCACAAGGCCCTCTACTGCACCATCCAAATCCGCATCTTCAAACACGATGAAAGGTGATTTTCCGCCGAGCTCGAGGGAGAGTTTTTTGCCTGTGCCAGCGGTGGCTCTTCGTATGATTCGACCAACTTCCGTTGATCCCGTGAACGCAATCTTGTTGACATCGGGGTGATTGACGAGGGCGGCTCCGCATGCGCCGTCACCGGTGATGATGTTTACGACTCCCGCCGGTAGGCCGGCGGCGGTGCAGATTTCGGCAAAGAGCAATCCCGTTAGAGGAGTGAATTCGGCGGGCTTCAGAACAACCGTGTTCCCGCAGGCCAAAGCGGGAGCGATTTTCCAGGCGAGCATCAGAAGCGGAAAATTCCAGGGGATAATTTGGCCGCAAACGCCCAACGCTTGATGATTGGGGAACGAAGTCTCAAGGAGGGCGGCCCATCCCGCATGGTAGTAAAAATGGCGCGCAGCCAGAGGAATATCGAGATCGCGAGTCTCGCGGATGGGTTTTCCGTTATCCATGCTCTCCAAAACGGCGAAGAGGCGGGCGTGTTTTTGAATCTGCCTAGCGATTACATAGAGGTACCGCCCCCTCTCTTCTCCGGTCAAACCCTGCCACAAGGGCAGAGCAGTGCGCGCGGCCCGCACAGCGGCATCAACTTGGGCATCATCGGTCTGGCCCACGGTGCAAATGACTGAGCCATTTCCGGGGTTAAAGACTTCAAAGCTCTCGTTACTCTGAACCCAAGAACCTCCGATGAACTGACCGAATCGGCGCTGATGGTGGTCGAGCCACTCATTCACAAACTGCGGACTCTCGGGCGCGGGGCCGTATTCCATGCTCTCAAGAATGTCCGTGACGCTCATGTTTCAATTGTAGCGGAGAGGTAGGCTTTGGTGATGCTTGAAGTTGGCCAGCCCTTTCCACCGTTTTCTCTAAGCGATCAAAACGGTTTCACTGTTACGAACGAAAATCTGCTCGGAAAGAAGTCTGTGCTCTTTTTCTATCCCAAAGACAGCACCCCCGGGTGAACAACAGAAGCGTGCGAGTTTCGCGACGCATACGATAATTTTGGCGATGTTTGGTTGATCGGAGTGAGCCCGGATACGGTCAAGTCCCACATCAAGTTTATCAAGAAGTTTTCCCTGAAATTCTCGTTGCTGGCGGATACAGAGAAAGAGCTGTGCTTGGCTTGCGGGTTGTGGATCGAGAAAACCTTCATGGGTAAGAAGTTTATGGGAGTTGATCGAACCACGTTCTTGCTTGATGAATCGGGCGACATTGCCCACATTTGGACTAAAGTGAAGCCGCTCGGACATGCCGCTGAAGTTCGGGAACGGCTAGCCAAGTAAACTCTGAGCTATGGTTACAGCTCCGGGCATACTCGCGATGAAGGCGAAGGGCGAGAAAATCGTTTGCCTTACGGCTTATGATTTCATCACGGGCACCCTCGCGGACGGCGCAGGGGCGGACTTGATCTTGGTAGGGGATTCCGTTGGCAATACGGCTCTCGGTTTTTCAACGCCGCTCGCAGTCACTCTGGATCATATGGTTCATCATGTGTCCGCCGCGCGGCGCGGAGTTTCGAGGGCGCTCTTCGCCGCCGATATGCCGTTCGGATCCTATGGGGCATCGGTGGCACAGGCGGTTGAGTCAGCAACGACACTTGCCCGGGCGGGGGCTACGGCGGTTAAGCTGGAGGGGACCTACTGTGATGAAATTCGGGCGATTGTGAAGACGGGGCTTCCAGTGATTGGGCACGTTGGGATGACTCCGCAGTCGGTAAACAATTTTGGAGGATTTCGGGCTCAAGGGCGAGGGGAATCGGGGGCGATGGTGATGGAAGCCGCACTTGCCATCGAACAAGCCGGAGCGTTTGCGATTGTCTTGGAACTGATCCCTTCCGAGCTTGCTGCTTCGATTTCTAAAGCGCTCAAGATCCCAACAATTGGGATTGGCGCCGGGCCGGATTGCGATGGCGAAATTCAGGTTCTTTACGATCTACTCGGGTTTGGCAGCCACCTTTTCAAACACTCAAAGCGGTACGTCGCTGGGGGCGACTTGTGTGCGAGCGCGCTGGAGGCGTATGTCGCCGACGTACGGGCCGGGAAGTTTCCAACTTCCGAAAACGCGCCATGAAAATCATTCGGTCACTCACCGAGCTTCAATTTTCGGCCCCTCGCGTGGGATTTGTTCCCACGATGGGCGCCCTACACGAGGGGCATTTGAGCCTAATGCGTCAGGCGAAAGCTGAGTGCGGATTTTGCGTGGCCTCGATTTTTGTAAACCCAACTCAGTTCGGTCCCAACGAGGATTTCAACAAATATCCACGCGATGAGGCGCGGGATTTCGAACTCGCAGAATCGGCAGGTGTGGACGCGGTTTTCTGCCCGACCGTTGAGGAAGTTTATAGTGGAAGCTGTACGACGGTAAGGGTGAGCGGAGTCGCTGATCGCTGGGAAGGGCCCCTGCGCCCGGGGCATTTCGAAGGCGTTGCGACGGTTGTTCACAAACTCTTCGGCATGGTTCGCCCTCAGGTTGCCTATTTTGGATTGAAGGATTTCCAGCAATGCCGCGTGATTGCGAAGATGGTTTCGGACCTGTACTTGCCGGTTGAGTTGGTGTTTTGTGAGACCATTAGGGAGCCGGATGGGCTGGCGATGTCGAGCCGAAATCGCTATTTGAGCCCGGAAGAGCGGGTGATTGCCCCGAAAATTTATGAGGTTTTGCGCGGGGTTGCCGGGGCAGACATATTTGCGCCATGCAGTTCTGACCGTTCGATTGGGAGTGACGAGCAGGTGACCCTGAAAGGGTCAAATCTGAGTAGCACAGGGTCAGGCGTAGCGGACCCCGGGTTCAAAGATCCCCAATTTCGCACCCTGGAGGGATGCCGGATTTTTCCGGACGTCATTTCTCAACAGACCCCTCCAATGCCCGATAGTTCCCTAACTTCACACCTGAATCGGGCCAGCTCCGACCTCACCAACGCCGGATTCCGAGTTGAATATCTGGCGGCTGTGAGCGCCGAAATGCATCCGATCGAGGCTCCCGAACCAGGTTCTCGCCTAATCGTAGCGGCTTGGCTCGGGAAGACTCGCTTGATTGATAACGTCGCGTTGTCCTAGCACCTTGGGCAAGTTGCCCTAGGCGCTCATGGGCAGGGAGCCCATGACACGGGTGGGCTAAATATGGAACAATTAGGAGGTAACGCCGAAGTAGCTCAGGGGTAGAGCAGCTGTTTTGTAAACAGCGGGTCGCGGGTTCAAATCCTGTCTTCGGCTCCAGGTTTGCTTTCTCGCCTAGCGGCGAGCGGAAACTAGCATCGCCAGCCACTTTTTGCTTCCCAGATAATCAGTAGATACCCCACCGTTGTTTGAGCTTGAGTGCACGAAGTAGCCGTTGCCTAGGTAGAGGCCTGTGTGGCCAATGCGACCGCGTTTTGAATCCCAGAAGTAAAGCCGATCTCCTTGCTGAAGGTCTTCGAGGCGGGTGATTTGTTTACCAACGAGGGCTTGTTCACGGGCTGTTCGGGGGAGATTGAGACCGATCTTTCCGTAAAGGTATTTCACGAAAGCAGAGCAGTCTATGCCGTTGTTGGGGTCGTTTCCGCCCCATTTATAGGGTGTACCGGTGTATTTGAGCCCTTCAGTAGCGGCGGCGCCTCGATTCGTGGAGGGTAGACGGTTAGAAGAAGAGCGGCTCGCCAAAGTAGTGGACTTCGGCCGCGTAACGTCGTAAGGTAGGGCGGCGACGGATGCAATTTTTACATAGCCGCTGGCGCCGTTCTGAAGCAAGACTCGGTAGTAATCATCATTCGTTGCGGTGAGCACCAAATACTCGTAGGGTTTGCACGCATAATAGGTGCGCCCGCCGCCTGGCTTGGAAGTGATCTTTACGGGTTTCACGGTCTGGCCAAGTTTGCCAACCGTAACCTTGTCTTGAGCAACCACGAGACCGCTCAAAATCACCGCAACAGAAACAATAATTTTCTTTATCATATTCGCGCAACCATAATTATCGGTTGATTAGTTCCTACCCATTAGACTCGAACCAACTTCAAAGCGTTCAAAATTGTTAAACCATCCGTGCCGCCGAGGAGCTTTTTTGTCACTCTTTCGGGGTGAGGCATGAGCCCAAGCACATTTCCCTTCTCATTCAATACGCCCGCGATGGCCCATTTTGATCCATTAGGGTTCCAGTTTTGATCAAGTTCTCCTTGCGGATTAACGTATCGAAAGGCAACTTGGCCGTTTCCTTCGATTCGGTTGAGGGTTTCGTCATCACAGATATACCGCCCTTCGCCATGCGCGATCGGAAGCCTGATCGGGCCTGAAATTCCCTCTAGCCATGGACTTCGAGTGTTTTCAGCTCGCAAGTAAACGTCCCGGCAAAGGAATTTCTGTTTTTCATTGAGCAATAACGCGCCTGGAAGCAATCCGACTTCACACGCAACTTGAAAGCCGTTGCAAACCGCAATAACGAGCCGCCCATCCCGGGCAAATCGCACAACCTCTTCCATGATTGGCGCCCTTGCTGCAATCGCTCCGCAGCGTAAATAATCGCCATAGCTAAACCCGCCGGGCAAAAAGACCGCGTCAAATCCGGCGAGCGAGGTGTCCTGGTGCCAAACATACTCCGCGGCGACACCGACGTCGTCACGCAAGGCGTGAAGTGCGTCTTGATCGCAATTCGAGCCGGGGAACCGGATAACAGCGACCTTCACGAAACGACCTCAAAGCGATAATCCTCGATCACTGGATTAGCCAGGAGCTTGTTGCACATTTCCTTGATCCGATTCTCATCGTAGTCTGAAACTTCAAGCTCTATCATCTTGCCGATGCGGGTGGACTGCACCTCGACGAATCCGAGGCCGGAAAGCGATTGAGCGACTGTTCGTCCGGCAGAGTCAAGTAACGAGGGTTTAAGGGTCACATAGACGCGAACGAGCATTGACTCAATTATGAACGAATCCGGCTAAACTGAACTTGTGAGACCGCTATCCAAGCGCGAATGTCGCGAAGCCCAGATCGCCTATTCTCTTGTGGCGCTTGGAACTTTGGGTTGGTGGGTTCTGGTCTTTGCCAATCCAGGCACACAACCCTATTTTTTCGGTGACTTCTCAAGTCAGTCTCTTGTGAACCTGTTTCTGGTTCCCGATGTTGTTTCCGCGCTTCTCGGCTCAGTCGCAACAATTATCGCACTCTCGAAGGGATACAAATGGGTTGGATTTGCGGCCGCGGTCACTTTTGGCGCGCAAGGGTATGCCGCCCTCTTGACGGTTGGGATCGCAATCCACTCGCCGCAATCCTATCCGGGTGCTTGCCTCATGTTGCTTTCATCGGGCGTGCTCGCGGCCCTCGCCCTCCGGTTTAGCGGGATCGAGATACTTTGGGGTCCATTTCGTTTCCAGCAAGCTCAGCGTGACCGCCAATCCTATTGCCTCCAAAGCTTGTTGCAAAGTGCAGGAATGTGGTTGGTGTTTCTCGGCTTGCTACCCGCGACAATAGCCGCAATTGAAGCTCAGCTTGGATTTAGTGCCAGTTGGATCGAAGCGGGATGGATTTTGCCAGTTGCGATCTTCCTCTTTGTTGCGGCGGGAACGGTTGGTTTAGTCTCGGGCAATTCGATGGCTAAACTCGGCGAGGGAACGCCTTTACCTTCATCGTGCACGAACAAACTCGTCGTCTCGAGCCCCTATGGTTACATCCGAAACCCAATGGCGACCACCGGCATCACGCAAGGAGTGGCGGTGGGAATGGCGATAGGTTCGCCCTTATGCATCGCGGTAGCGTTGCTAGGAGGAATCTGGTGGGAAATTCTTGTGCGGCCAGTTGAAGAGGAGTTTCTGCGGTCGCAGTTCGGCCCCGCGTATGATGCATACCGAGCCGCTGTGCCATGCTGGTGGATACGTCTCTCGCCCTATTGCCAATCAATGAGCGACTAGGGTTCGTCCCGGATTACCGATACAAACTGACCGGCAGCAACCGTGAGGCAAGTGCATTCCTCTTCGGTTAGGCGATCTTAGCCCGACCCGACTGGATCACAACCCCATCCATCCCGCCAACCACCAATCTTCCTCTGAAAAACGCAATTTTGCGAACTCGCCGAATCGGGCATTCGAGCTTACGCAGCTCCCCGTCCGTCAGTTCCATGACTCCGGCTTCAGCTTAACCGATGACGATACTTGAAGGCGTGGGTAAAAGCGACGTGACCCATGTGTCGGGAAGCCCCTTGGCAAAACCAAAGTGAGACATCGCTTTACCCTTCGCGAGGCAAAAGCCATGCCTCTGAGTTCCTACCCACAAGCAAACTCTCGGTGATGGCAAGACAGGTAACTTGGAAGAAGTGGCGGAGAGGGAGGGATTCGAACCCTCGGTGAGTTGCCCCACACCGCATTTCGAGTGCGGCGCACTAGACCAGGCTATGCGACCTCTCCGCCGAAGATTATGTCGCAAATTGGAACTCGACTGCAACCTACGGGACGGAAAGCCGAGGCGATAACCGGATTACAACCTCGTTCTCGCTGAGAGGTCCGACCGGATTTCCGCGAGCTACAACGTAGGCTCCTGGCTTCAGATTGGTAAATTGCGTGGACGCACGCGGCGCAACGAATCGCACCGGGATTCGCCTGGCCAGCCGGTTCCCCATCGCGACTCGATCTGGACCAACAGTTAGTACATAGGCGTCGTCCGAATGCTCAGCAACAGCATTGAAAAGTCCAGCTCCCAGTCGGCGAGTCTGGGGAGCAATGCCGGAGAAGTGCACTTTGGCGGCTTCACCGTCGGCTCGAAATTCATCAAAGAAGTGGCGGTAGCGAGTCATCACTCTAATCATTTTGGCGATCAGTGATTCGCCCTGGCAATCCAAAATATCAGGCGAATCTGCATCCGCTAGCAGGGGTTTCGCCGGGGTAATCATCGGGGTCCAGACTCCTGGCGCAGGAGTCGCGAACAGCGTCTTCGCCCTTCTTAAGACTTCGGCGCCAGCTTGCAATTTTGACTCATCGCCCGTAGCCACGTAGGCCGCCATCGCCGCATCGGCATACGCCAAGTAATCGCCTGAAAAGCGACCGGAGCGATTCAAGAAAGGCCCGGTTCGTGAAATCTCGACCTGAGACCTAAATCTTTCCAAACCACCAAAAATTCTCAGCGCTGATTTCATGCGATCAGAATCGCCCCAAATGCGCGCGCTTGAGATTAAGGCAGCCGCAACCGTCCCGTTTACCGAAGCAACCGGCGGCTCCGAGAACTTCAATTTTACGGACGCCTTTGATCTGCGAAGAGCGACGAGGGTTGGTTCAAAACTCTTCGCGTGCAAAGTGTCAGATGACCCAACCTTTACGACCATTGAAGGGTTTAATCGCGAGTCGAGCCCAAGGGATTCGATGGCGAATTTCGCCTGAGTCGCCGAAACTTTACCGGTATTCCAGAGTTGCCGAAAGTCCTTCGCATAAAAGCTCGAGCGCTGATCGCGATCAAAACGGTTCTCCAAACTCAGGCGAGCAGTTGGAACCTGATCCAAGTCATTGGCAATTAAGACAAGCCAATCGAAGGTTGCCTGCGCGACCTTTTTGTAAATCGGATCATTCATTAGCCGAGAGGCCATAGCAAGGGTTAGCAAGCATTCGGCATTAAGCTCGCTGGGCTTATCGAACTCAATTTGGGTGATTGCGTGGTCAGATGCTCCAGCAAAAAAGCCACCGTCAAGCCAATCCACAAGCCCACTTGAGAGTGCAGCACGGCTTGAATCTTTAAAGTCTGCAATATCGCCGATGAGCAGAAATGACCGCCAAGCCAAAGCGCGACTGGTGGCGGCGCCCCCGGCAAAACCGCCGCTTGTTCGATTAATCCCCTTCTTAAGCTCGTCGTAAAAGCTCGAATAGCCGGAGGGTTGAATCGCCCCTTGAAAGACCGCGTTTCGCTCAACCTTCTGCGCGTCTGAAAGTAAGGATGGATCTTCTCTTACCTTGCTAAACTGACCAAAACTCTCGACGAGCTCAGCCAAGAACACGGTTGGATCGGCATTTCCAACCCTCGGAAAAAACAGGCGATAAGGTTGACCAGTTGGCAAAAGAAAAACCATTTGAATCGTCGAAACGCCCCCGTTTATGGTTCGCGATATTGGCGCAAAGGACGCGAGATATTGGGGGTTTTCGTCTAAATCTAAGCGCAAACAGGCGAAGTGTCGGTCGAGGTAGCTTTGAACATCGTTGTCTGTAAAAACCTTTTGGTCAAATTTCTTACCGCTACGGTTCCAAACCGTGCCCATATACAGTAGAACCGGGCGATCCAAGCGACGAGCCCGGGCAAGAGAATCGGCGAGATTATCATCCCACTGGATCGGTTGGGTTGAACCTTGCGCGACGAAATCCCCTTGGTTAACCACTCCTTCAGCGGCCTTTGGGTTCGGGATTAAGGGTCTCAATCGAGAGAGCCCAACGCCGAGAAACGCCAAAATCGCAACCGCAACCGTCGCAACCGGAAAAATTGACCGCTTCACTTGTCTTAATTGTAGCTACTCGGCAACCTTCAACACACTCAAGAACGCTTCCTGCGGCAACTCGACGGTGCCGATCTGTTTCATGCGCTTTTTGCCTTCCTTTTGCTTTTCAAGGAGCTTTCGCTTACGAGAAACGTCTCCGCCGTAGCACTTAGCGATAACATTCTTTCGGAAGGGCTTAATCGTATCCGCGGCGATCACTTTAGCTCCGATCGCGGCTTGAACGCGCACCTCATACTGTTGGCGAGGGACGACTTTTCGAAGCTGCTCCACCATTGCCTTGCCTCGATTGTAAGCAAACGAGCGATGAACGATGAAACATAATGCATCAACGGGGTCGCCGTTGAGCATGATGTCAAGTTTCACCAGATCGGCTGGCTGGTATTCGGCAAATTCGTAGTCCAAGCTAGCATAGCCGCGTGTTGAGGATTTCAGCTTATCAAAAAAGTCAAGCAAAATTTCGCCCAAAGGAAGCAAATAATGGAGGATGACCCGCTTGGTCGTTGGGTATTCCGTGCGCTGATAAGTGCCGCGCCGCTCTTGGCAAAGGGTCATTACGGCCCCGACATACTCGACGGGGACCATGATGGTTGCGTTTACAGCGGGCTCGGTGATCGAAGCAATCTCCTGGGGAGGCGGAAACTCACTCGGATTGGCGATGTGCAAGGCTTCCTTGTTTGTTTTGACAATATGATAATCCACGCTGGGCGCGGTTAAGATGAGTTCCAGCCCGAACTCTCGCTCTAGCCTTTCCCGAGCAATATCCATGTGAAGTAATCCCAGGAACCCGCACCGGAAGCCAAAACCCAATGCAGCCGAAGTTTCGGGCTCATATTGAAGGGCGGCGTCATTGAGTCGCAGCCTCTCGATGCCGTCGCGCAAGTCTTCATATTGATCGCCGTCGGTCGGATAGAGCCCACAAAAAACCATAGAAAGCGCATCGCGGTAGCCAGGAAGTGACTCTGTCGTTGGGTTCGCGGCACTAGTTACGGTGTCGCCAACGCGGGCGTGCCCAATGTTCTTGATCGCCGCCGTGAGGAATCCAACCTCACCGCACTCCAAGCCGTCATTAACGGTGAGAGCGGGGCCGAAGTGGCCGGTGGAATCAAGGTCAAACGTTGCCCCCGAAGCCATCATGAGAATCTTATCGCCTTTTTTGGCACTGCCATCCATGATGCGAATATAGGCGATTGCGCCTTGATACGCGTCGAAGTGCGAATCATAGATAAGAGCCCGTAAGGGCTTTTCGGGGTGGCCCGAAGGAGGTGGAACCCGCTCCACAATCGCCTCCAAAATCTCATCTATCCCGATGCCAGCTTTTGCGGAGCAGGGGATGGCATCGGTCGCATCAATTGCTACAGCCGATTCGATTTCTTCCCGCGCGCGCTCAATATCGGCGTGGGGAAGATCAATCTTATTGATAATTGGAATGATCTCCAACTTTTGGTTCATCGCCATATTGGCGTTGGCAATGGTTTGGGCCTCGACGCCTTGGCTTGCATCAACCACTAACAACGCTCCCTCGCAAGCGGCAAGGGCTCGGGAGACCTCGTAGGTGAAATCAACGTGCCCGGGCGTATCAATCAAGTTGAGTTGATAGTCTTGCCCATTTTTCGCTCGGTACAGGAGTCGAACGGCGGCCATCTTTATGGTGATTCCGCGCTCGCGCTCTAGATCCATCGAGTCCAACATTTGCTCTTGAGCGGTGCCACGAATCGCCCCACAACGCTCAATCAAACGATCAGCGAGTGTGGATTTACCATGATCAATATGCGCAATGATGCAGAAGTTGCGAATGTGGGATTGGTCCATTGGGCCACTTCAATTGTGGCACGAACGACCCATTCAGCGGGGCCACGCAAGGGGCCACTCCTTTTTCCGCAAGTTAGCTCCAGAACGCAGACGGGATTTAAGTCAAGGCGTAGTGCGATAAGCCGCCAGTTCTTCCTTCGCTTTAGCTCCGATTTCTTCTAGCTTTGCGTTCCAGCCCTTCTTTAGGGGCCTCAGTCCCTCGACAATCGCCTCCGTGATGGCCAAATTCCGATACCATTTATGGTCGGCGGAGATAATGTGCCAAGGGGCGCTTTCGGGTGAGCACTTTGAGGCGACGTCTTCATACGCTTCGGTGTATTTGTCCCAAAACTCGCGCTCCTTCCAATCGCCGGCGCTCAGTTTCCAGGCCTTTTCAACTTCCTTTTCGCGATCAAGCAGCCGCTCTTCTTGCTCGTCCTTCGAGATGTGAAGCATGAACTTCAAGACGAGCGTCCCCGTGTCCGTCAGCAACTTTTCCCAGTCGTTGATGTGCTCATAGCGCTTCTGCCACACTTCGGGCGGCACGAACTCATGCACGCGCACGACCAACACATCTTCATAATGAGAGCGATTAAAGATCACCGTCTCGCCCTTGCCTGGAGTTTGCTGATGAACTCGCCACAGGTAGTCATGAGCCATTTCGATGGGGGTTGGCACTTTGAATGGAGCCACCCGGGTGCTCTGCGCGTTCATGTATTTGAGCAAATGACGAATCGTGCCGTCTTTGCCGCTCGTATCGCGTCCTTGCAAAACGAGCAGAAGCGGCGTTTTTCCGGCAGCAAAGAGCAGCTCCTGCAGTTCGGTCAGCTCTTCCCCGAGCTGTTCGGTTAGCTGCTCCGCCTCCTCCTCGCTCATTCCCCCATCCTTTTTGGTAGGAATATCCTTCAAGTCCACTTTTTCGCCAGATTTCACAATATGCGCAAACATCATGTGGATTGTAACGTAGAAGTGAGTTTCTGAGCCCGCCGCTTCCTCAGTGCGAAAGTGACTCAATCCTACCGATGATCTGAGCGGTGCGCGGACCGCGAGAGCGGTTTTGGTGCCACATTTTGAACAGTTGGGAAACGGAGTCGGGCCGATTGCGGCTTCCTTGGGCTTTTTCAAGACCGACCCCGGCAGGGGACGTTGAAAAATGACCCCAAGAGCATGCACATAAATCAATCCTAGTAAGGATCGAACTCGTTTTCGCCCGCCATCGCGACTCCAACTGGCGTCAATGTGTGCAACACCTTGATCGTCCCGGCGTGGTGCGCTAGAACTTCGGGCAAGCGCTTGTAGCAATGCGGTGATTCATCCGTTCCAGCCCCGCGTAAGGTTACGCCCTTCTCCCGAATCCAATCGTTCATCATCTCTCGCGTCACCTCGCCACCCTGCCGAACGCCCTTTCGAACCTTTCCGGCCGCTTGGGTTCGCGACATGACGCGCCCCGCTCCGTGAACGGTTGAATAAAGAGCCTCGGCACTCAACTCGGATTCTAGACCTTCCAAGATCACCGAAATCTCGCCCATCGAACCGCCCACGAAACCCTTCTGACCCGGAAAAGAGGGCGTTGCGCCCTTGCGAACGACCCACAAATCCTCGCCGCCGTGGGTTTCACGCCAGGCGAAGTTGTGATGATTATGAATTTCCTCTTCGATGCGGGCTCCCAGAATATCGGCAACCTGCTGGCACACCCAATCTCGCCCGGCGTAGGCATAACGCCCGGCCAGCTTCATCAGCGCAATGTAGTCATCGCCCAAACTCGTCCCCACCTTCAGGATCACCGGATCAACGAACATTCCATCCGAACCGCCGCCTTGTTGGATGAAATACGACGCGATGTGATGCCCAAACCCGCGTGAGCCGAAATGAACTCCCACCCAAACGCGCTCAAGCTCATCAAGGAAGATGTCCACATAATGGTTGCCCGAACCCACGGTTCCAAGCTGATTTTGAGCGGCTTGGCGCTTATGCTTCGCCACGGGATGACGCCACGTTTCATCGTCATAAAGCTCGTGTTCAACGCGTGTCTCGTTTGTTTCGACCGATGCCAAAGGAAATCGCCGACCAGATGTCATCCATGATCGCATCAATGTTCGCCCGAACTTCGTCGGCGGAAACATCAAGCCGCACCGCCTTGTTACCGCAGGCAATATCGTAGCCGACACCGCTCGGGCTGATGTGATCCTTATAGGCGACGACGCCGCCGATAGGTACGGCATACCCGACGTGATGATCGGCCATCAGGGCCGCCCGGTCTGCCGTTCGGTAGCAATTTTCAATTTGCTTAACCGCGTCCTCAAAAATCGGGTCTCCCCAGATTGGAATGTTGCCAATACGAGTCATAAGGTGCTTGAGACGTTTACGAGTTTAGCCGAGTTCCGTTTGTGGGTCCATTGGCGGCGCGAGCAGGCGAGGCAAGAATCGGGTTCGACGAAGCTTTGTTCGGCAGGCCAAGGGCCCGACCTATTCCATACCGAACTATTCAGAACAATTCCGAACTCCCGAACCATCGAGGTTCCGGTATACTGTCAGATTCGAATCTGCCTCTGGAGGCCCCTCGCTTTGCAATCCCGTAGTTACATTTTCTTAGCCATCGTGCTGGCCTTGACTTTGATGTCAGGGTGGCTCTACAAAGAGAAGCAATTCTCTTATGGACTGGACGTTGCCGGTGGAGTTAGCCTCACCTATCGTTTAGACTTTGAGAAATTGCAGAAGGGAAAGCTCAGGGGCGAAGCGCGAGCGCAGGTCATAAAGATTTTTGAGACCCGTGCCTCAGACGTATCCGGCGTCGTTGAAGCAGTTGTTCGCGCCAAGGGTGATGATCAGATCACAGTTGAGTTACCCGGCAGCGTTTCACGCGAAGCAGCTGAGAAAACCATGGGTTCGACCGCGAAGATTCAGTGGTTTTGGGCTAAGAACCTCGTCACGGATAAGGTTGCTACTCGGCGATACACCCACACTCGCGGGGATGACCCCGATGAGCCTTCGGTTTCGTTTATGACACGCACGGGCAATGAGGTCATTGCGTTTTATAAAGACCCGGTAACCAAAGAGAAGAACCCGGAATACCAAAGGGTTATTGACGGTTGGGACCTGATCTTGGAAGGCGACGAACTGGTCAGCGCACAGCGAGAGCAGCAGGGCTCAAAATTTGTTCCCGCTTTTACCTTCAGCAGCGAAGGGGCGAGAAAGATGGAGCGCTGGTGTCGTATTCACCTAAACCGGGGCGAAAATCTAGCCGCCGTCTTAGATGGCAGAGTCATTAGTGTCGCGCCGCTCATGGATGGCGCAGTTATCACCGATCGTGGTGTTATCACTGGCGATTTCACTCCCGCATATCTAACAAATTTTATCGGACTCCTGAACTCAGGCTCATTACCTGTGCCCGTCATACAAATCGCCGCGTCGAGCGTTGACCCAACAATCGGCAAATACGCATTGAATCAAATCGTTCAAACCGGTTTGATCGCATTCGGGATGACGGCGGTTTTTCTGCTGGTCTACTACCTCTTCCCCGGAGTCGTCGCACTCGTTGCGCTATTGCTCTATGTACTCTTCTCGCTGACCGTGTTAAAGCTTGCGAACGCAACTTTTTCATTGGCCGCGATCGCCGGCTTTGTCCTTTCGATAGGAATGGCGGTTGACGCAAATATCTTGGTCTTTGAACGCGTGAAGGAAGAAATGCGCGAGGGCCGGAAGCTCCAAACCGCGATTGAGCTCGGCTTTAGGCGGGCATTCCCCGCAATCTTAGACTCGAACGCCTGTACGATTATCACTTCGATTGTTTTGGTGAATCTGGGTACCGGCGCGGTTAAAGGATTTGCTACAACGCTGATCATTGGCGTTCTGATCTCGCTGTTTACAGCCGTTTTCGTTACTCGTTCGCTCTTGATGTTCCTGGTTGGATCAGGCATCGGATCAAATCCCAAACTCTACGGGCTGGGCCGGCAGATGGGTGGAGGCGACCAAGGCATTGCCGAAGTAGATCGCGCCCCTCGACCGATTCTTGAGAAAACGAAGCTTTACTTCGGCATTTCGCTTCTCACTATCATCCCCGGCGCCATCTTCTGGGCCATGGGGGGCATCAAGACCAACGTTGAGTTTAACGGCGGCTTTGAGATTGCCTACAACATTCCGCAGGACATGACCGGTGCTGATATCAGCAAGAAGTTAGAGGCGGCGGGTCGCTCTGGCACAAACGTTAAGATCGCCACCACCGGCAATGACCGCCACGCGATTATCACGATCCCGGATGACAATAAGCTGAAGTCGGAAACCGCAGTTGCGGTGATTTCAAATGAAATTGGCATTGATGCTAAAGAGAACAAGGAATTCCAATCGGTTAGCGGCATCATCCGCGCCGAAACGATTCGCAACGCCGTTCTTGGTGTCGTCATTTCGGCCGGGCTCATCATCCTCTACTTGGCCATGCGATTTGGCTTTGCTTTGGGCGGATTTGTTGTTGGGTTTAGGTTTGCAACGTCGGTAATCATTGCCCTCATTCACGATATTCTGGTCGTGCTTGGACTTGCCGCAATCGCCGGCGCTCTCATGGGCTGGGAGATAAGTGCGCTCTTTATCTCGGCGATGCTGACCGTTATCGGCTTCTCCACGCACGACACGATCGTTATTTTTGACCGAATCCGAGAGAACTTGCGCCGACCGCAACCGGGCGAGGATCTGAAGCACCTGATAAACCGTTCGATAACCCAATCGTTAGCTCGTTCTATTATCACTTCTGCAACTGTTATTGGAACGCTCTTCCTACTGGTTGTTCTCGGTTCAGCAACGCCTGACCTCCAGCATTTCAACTTGGCAATGCTGGTGGGAATCATTTCCGGAACGTATTCTTCAATCTTTAACGCGGCTCCGATTCTCTATATCTGGGATAAGATCGTGGTGAAGCGCAAGGGTGAGCAAGAGGGGCTGATGGCGTTTGCCAAGTCTGCCGCTTCGCGAGTTCGCTTAACCCGCGAGGCCGCCCCAGCGGCCGCAACTGCCGATACCCCCCAAGACGCTACTGGCCAAACTTACGGGCAGGTGAAGCGAAGACAGCGAGCCAATCAATACGGTGCCAAACCACTGGACGACGAAGAGCCCTAAAACTCAACCCGCTCCCAGCCGCGTACCGAGTTAACTCGATACGCGGCTTTTGCGTTAAGCAGGTCGGTTCGGGTGAGCTGCGCTTCTCGGACAACGCCTCCATCCAGTAACTCCTGCCTAAACACTCCCGGCAAGAGGCCATCCTCAACTGGCGGGGTCAGAAAGCCCTCGTTGGCTTCAATGACGAGATTGCCGATGGAAAACTCCGTGAGATACCCCTTCTCGTTAAAACTTAGCACATCCTCACCTTCAAACGGTGGTTGAAAGTAGGGGCGGTAGGTGCTCTTGTGGCGTAACCATGGGTTGTTTGATTGAACGGGCTTGGATGCGAACTTAGCGGAAAGAGTAATAGAAGCCGCACCTGGGGAAATCGCCAACGGCGCCGTCGCTTCCTTGCAAGTGGCCTCGATCAGGCCGGTTTCATCTACAGTGAGTCGAATCCGCATTTTCTGTGCCGCGTGTGCCGCCAACGTCGCCCGAACAGTTTCCTCGTCATAGGGAATTCCAAACGCCTCGCAAGAGCCCTGCAACCGGACTAAGTGACGTTCAAGTAGGAAAATATCGCCGTCAGAAAACATTGTTTCCACCAATTTCAGTCCCTTCCCGAACGGATTGAGGATGCGGGCCTTGGCCAGGCATTCTTGCCACTCCTGTTCGAGGTCTGAGTCCCAAACTATTCCACTTCCCACCGAGTAGGTCGCGACATTTTCGGCAATCTCCATAGTCCGGATCGCCACGCAAAACTCAGCAAAGTCGGGGCCAACGATCCCGATTGCGCCAGTGTAGACGCCCCGGGGCGCGGCTTCGAGAGCTTGAATGAGTTTGAGGGTTTCAATCTTTGGCGCACCAACAATAGATGCGCACGGGAACAGCGCCTTGAAAATTTCGACTAGCGATGCAGTGGAACGACATTTCACGGTGGATGTCATCTGCAGTACGGTGGGATAAGTCTCAATAGCGAAGAGGCTCGGCACCTCGATTGAACCGGGAATTGCAATGCGCCCAAGGTCATTTCGAACCATGTCAACCACCATTAGGTTTTCAGCTCGGTCTTTTTCGCTGTTCCGCAGGTCATCTTCGGCTCCCGGTCCGTGCTCCCGGGTTCCCTTCATTGGGCGGCAGGTGATGTGTTTTTCGCCCGCGCCTTCAGCATAGTTGAAGAAAAGTTCTGGGCTAAAGCAAAGGACCGTTGTATCTTCGAGTTGAAGGAACCGGGCGAAAGGGGGCACTTCTGGCTGAGATAAGAAGGCGAACAGGTCGCTCGCGATCTGGGACGTGATCGTTGCCATCATGGGAAAAGTGAAATTGACCTGATAGGTATCGCCTTGCGCGATATGCTTTTTGATTTCCTCAAATCTAGCTCGATATTCCGCCTTCGTAATGGCGGGCACAAAAGTGGGAAGGGAAGTTAGGAGCGGCGTAGCCGGGGCAACAGGGGCCTCCAACGCGACTGAAGCCGCCAGCCAAGGACGATTAGAGCGCAGCACGCTAAATTCGGGATCAAAGGCAGGAGCAGCCTCGAAAGTGATCACCAGAGCCGTCCAGTGCCCTTCGTGGGCAGCGTCCTCCGCGGCTTGGATCAAAGGAATCACCTGATCCATGGAACGTGCGTATTGAGTCCTAGCCACGGCTCCTGAGGTCTTTCAAGAAGGTGTAGCCGGCCCATATCCTTTCGTGACCGCTGGACATGGTCCTATCTGCGAGAAATCGCACGGCAACAATCTCGCTTCCCATTGCTCTGGATTATGCAACAAAAAGCCCAGCAATGCGAACGCATTGCTGGGCTTTTCTGACGATTACTCTGCCGCGGCTTCAGTTGCCTCAGGTGCTGATTTCTCAGCGTGGGGCGCCGAATAGCTCGAATGCGAGCCTTGTGGGCGGCGTGGTGCATATTCGCGTCGCTCGTTTGTCATTTCTGTGACTACGAACGGTAGCAAAGCTAGCTCTCGGGCTCGCCGAATAGAGCGCCCGATCATTCGCTGCTGCTTGGCGGTGTTACCCGTTTGACGCGCGGGAAGCATCTTGCCCCGATCATTGATAAATCGTTTAAGCACGGCGGTGTCTTTGTAATCAACATCCGTGATCTTGTTGAGGGTGAGGTAGCTAACCTTTCGGCGACGTTTGCCCCGGCCTTTACCGCCAGTGTCAGCCCCCATGTCTTTGTCCATTCTCATGGATCCAGTTTTTTGATCTTCACTCATGTTAGAAATCTCAGTTAAATCCCATAGTCGTGTTTCTGGAGCCATGCTTTGGGCACGGGCTTCAAGCCACAAATGACTGCATTAAACGCGGGGCTTTTCAGCACCGATGCGGCAACTTGAATCGTCACGATCCCGTGAGGCGTCTTCAGCTTAACCCGTTTCAAATTGACGAGCTGAAGACGATTCTTCTTGGGAGCTCGAAACTTCCATTGACCGGAATGCCGGTGGCGAATATGTTTCGCATTATTTGCTTTTTTGCCTGTGATTTGACATATGTTGGCCATGATCCAAAAAACCTCAAGTGCGCTCGGCGCGAAAGCAAATGATACCCCAAGCGGTAGGTTCATTGCTACCGTTCGCTTTCCTTAAACTGTAGATCGGCGGGCTGCTTCGGCAGGTTTACCCACGCCGGAAGGCTTATTCTGAAATTGATTGGGCTTGTTGTTGCATTCTGAAAGTTGAGAACGGTCAAGCCGAAAGCCTGATCAATCGTTAGGCCAGGTTTGGGCTTTTCCGGGGCTAATGTAAAGGAAAACGAACTGGCGAAAGTTGAATACCATGCTCCTGCTTTGAACGGCGTAAGCTGGAGGTTCGGACCGGTTAGTAAAGCAAGTGTGTCTCCGTAGAGACGGAAAGGGCTTCTAAATGCGGCACCTGCACTGTCTGCTCGGCGATAGTCTTCGGGCATGAAGATATCGGCGCGTAAGTGTTCCGCGGTCTCTAGAAGCAGTTTGCTTTCGCCTAAGCCGGAGCGCTTTAGCCAGATCCCAAGGCCGCGCTCGGCAATGATTCCGGCTTGGAGCATCGCGGCATCCAGCCTTCTCTCGCCTTCCGGCGCAAGAGCCGCGGCAATGGCGGTGATCGCGCTTGCTCGACGAGATACCTTCCGGTCGCTACCCCAAATGCGCCAACTAAGCCAATCTCTTCGCCACATAATTGAACTAAACAACGAGTTGGGTTCGCTTGTCGGTTTCTCGGCCGAGATCATAGATTGCATGAGCAGCGCTTGAGCCGCAAGAATGTCAATCCCGGTTCCGTCGGCTCCGTAGGGGAGGCGCTGGCCCGTGTGAGGTTCAACCGAGTAGGTGACGGCCTCAACATATTGGGCGCAGGTTTCCGCGGCTTGAATCCTCACGGCCTCGGGGGTCGAGGCAAAGAGATTAGCGAGCGCCAGCTCAAACACTCCGCCAACATCAATGTAACTCGCAGTTCCGATTGTTCTTGGAGGAACTCCGGTGGCAATGGCCCGTCCCGTCGGAATTCGCCGAATCGGAAATTTAATTTTAAGAGTTTCGGATTCACACACGCTCAAAGGTCCCTCAAGCGTGGGGGCATTGATTCGCTTGGTTTTGCTGAGGATTATCACTTGATAGCCGGCGAGGCTACTCAAAAAGGCGGGGGGTGGAACTACGGCACCGGGGCGATCAAAGGTCCACTCAACCGTAAGCGAGGCATCATCATCGGTGATTGCGGTCTTTCTCAGAACGGGTGGAGGCTGCGTCCAGAACGCCGCCTGCTCCTTAACATCGGCTTCCAATCGGCCCATTTCGGCGGCACTACTAGTTCGAAATGGGACAACTCCAACGGGTGCGGCGATTCTCATCCACCCTTTGAATGTCTCTGCGCTCAGTGTCCAATCGCCAGTCTTTCCGCCCAATTTTAGGGAGCCTTTGTTCCAAGGAAAGGCAAAGAGGATTGGCGGCTGATTATCGCGAAAACTCACCACAACCCAGCGGACTTCAGGGGTGGGATATCCCGAGGTCCCGTCTAAGCTACCGCCGCCTCCCCAAGACAGGATCGGGGATGATAGGGTTCCGATTCGTATGCGGATGCCATTGTCGAAATACGCCGAAAATCCGGGGCTGGTGAGGTCTTGCCGGAGTTTGCTCGGGGCACCTACAAAGGGCTGTACAATGACGGTCTGAGAGGTATCAGCGGTGGCAATGGCCTTCCAGCCTTTCAATGGCTTCGAAAAAGTAAAGCGATCAGAGGCTGGGAAGTCAACTGAAAAGCCATCGCTGGTCAGCCTCAGACCAGGAATCGCCCAATCATTGACATAGCCAAATCGCCCGAAAGGCTGGGCGCAAGACACCGCCACCCCCAATAAGAGGAGGATGAGACTAGTTAAAGGTCGTACCAAGAATCTGGAATCCGATACGCTTTGTTCGGTGTGACCATGTGAGGCCAACTTCGCGATAGCCAAGACGATAGCCTAGTATGAAGTAATAATCAAGAAATCCGTCGGCAAGGAACTTATCATAAGTGTAGGCGTAGCTCAGTTTCCAATCACGCGAAAATCGGTAGGAAGCATCAAGCTGGATACTCATTCGATCAACGTCCAAAGATTTGATCATGAAAGCATTTAGGCTCGTGTTGCCCAAGTAGTAATTCATACGCCCGCTGAGCTGATGCTCACCGAGAAATTGGGATGTGAACTTATCTTTGGTGTAATCGTAGCTTAAAGCGAGTCCGCCGCCCTTGAAAGATTGGCTCGCCGTAAGATTGGCACTGATCGTCGTGCCCCCATAATTCTCATCTCCAGCCAAATGGGCGAGGGTTAAGCTGCCATTAAGGCTTGTATCGCGACCGTAGTAAACGGGGTTTAGGCGCATAATGCCCCTTACTCCCGCCACGCTCCGACTTGCGCTGAGGTTTTCGGAGCTATTGGTGGAATGCGAAGCCGTTAGGCCCACATTAATTCGCAAGGGTGTCCTGCCGACTTTGATCGGATCCTTGTCTAAGCTGAGCATGTATTGCTGGTTTCGGTACGAATCTCGCGTGAGCGAATCGGTTCGGCTGGCGCTGGCGTTTAAGTTGAAGCCTGGGAACTGCTTGCCAATGTTAAGGGTTCCAAAGAACGCCCGGTGAGCGGGTAGATCAACTTGGGCGACCAACTCCGAGGTGTCGTCAAGCTTAATGAACTGATTCGCGCTGACGCCCCAATCCTTCCGGCCGATGCTTTGTACCGTTAAGCCGCCTTGAAACTCGTCGCCCCGATTCCAATAATATTCGTAATCAAGAAAGGCACCGCGGTTTGAGGAGATGCCCCGCGAACCGCCTCGGCCCATCGAGAAACGCATCAGACTGGTTTCGCCTGGCTTCAAGCTGAGATAGTGAGGATAGTCAATCGCGATCTGGTTATCGTTGATCTTGATCATCTGATCCGTCAGGATCGGAGTCTGGGTGTACATGTTCACCTTGAACAGCGGGAGCTTCATAATGCTCGCCCCCCCCACACGCACGTCGGCCTTAGTGAACTGAACTTCTTTGCGCGGATAGGACGTAGCCTTTTTCGCGCTGATAAGCGTTGCCGAGTCACTTAGATCAAGCATCTCGAAGAGCCGGCGGGGCACGACACCATCGGGCTTCTTAATCTGGCCGGGGCGGATCTCCGCCATGCCATAGATTTCTCGCTCTTCGCCTTCGCTGAACACAACTCCGCCGCCGAACGGCTTAAGGTGCTTCGGACGATACTTGAAAGTGGTTGAGCCAAACCCCATGCGCTGACTGAGCCGGAAATACAGCTCACCGCAGACGACCTCGTCCTTGCCAATTTTCAGAATCGCGTTCTTGGCCCGAACTTCGTTGGTTGAAACATTGAGCTGGAGGTCCTCGGCGCGGATTTCAATATCCCGATATTGTAAAACTGCCGTTCGATCGGAGCCCGAAGCCTCGATGGTCTTGAGGTCCATGGAGTAGCGAAGGTCACGAGGAGCCACGACGTCTACATACTCTTTCGCGCTGGATAAGAGAGTACGATCCGAGACGAACTCGTAGTCCATCGTGGCGGTGGCCTGGAAAGTGATTGCGCTGACGCTTATTTTGGCGAGACCAGCAACATTTCCCGCCTGAAGAATAGCTCGTGCCACTCCGTTTTGAGTGGTAACGACGGCTTCGCGGAAACTGCCACGATCGCACGAGAAAATAACGCGGGTGCCGTTTGGAACCAGATTACCGCCAGCATCTCGGATAAGGGCAGAAACGGTGACCGTGCTACGCCCATCGGCCACGCTCATTGTAGGGAAACTGCCAAGCTCAATTGTCGCGTTGCCAGCCATAACGACGGCCGCCGCTAAGACCATCATGCTACACATTCCGATTTTGAGCTTTCGCATATCCTATTACTGGACGGAGTTTAACCTATTTGAAGTGCGGTAAAAACAAAAAAAGGGGTGGCAAGTTATCTTGCCACCCCATTCTCGTATTGTTACTAGCGAACCACGTTAACCGGAACCATCTTTCGGGCTCGGTTTCCATCGCCGCTTTCGGCAAGGATTTCGACTCGATAGGTTCCAGGAGCAACCGCTTGGTTTGCGCTGTTGCGGAGGTTCCACGTTACGGTGTTGTCACCGGCTCGGTCGGCTCGGCCACGGCTGATCGAATAAACCTCTTGTCCCTTTGACGAGAGGATTCGAATCGAGGTTGTTGCGTCTGAACCAAGCGTGTAGTTGATCGTTACGTTTGCGGAGGGGCCCTTCGTCGTGCCTGCAACCACTACGTTTCCGATAGTCGCTACGGTGCTACCACCAAGCTCGCTAACGAGTGTTAGCTCGCGGGTTCCAGGTTGATCCATGCGGAACGTGTAACCCGAGGTCTGTCGAACCGACCGGCTCATGTTCGTGGCCGGATCTTTGAGCGTGAACCGCAAGTTTTTCGGCAGTTCCCCAAGGTTTGGCCAGGTTACGGTCACTTCGCCCGCCGTCTTGGCGGTCACGATAAGCTTCCACTCATTGCGGCCAGCACTCGTAGTGAATGCTCTCGCCATTTGCTTGACCTTGCCTGCGTCAATCTGTCGCACCGAAAGGGCGAGGTTTTGAGTTGGGGCCATGGGTGGCTCGTTGATCCGTAGCCGATTGACTTGCGCTTGAGAGCGGGCCACGCCGACGGCATTGTTGGCATCCGTTTCGCTATTGGAGCGGAGCGAAAGCTTGAGCATCCATTCCTGCTCAGTCTGTCGGATCGTTCGAATCGGTCTTCGTGTCTGATCAGGCACTGATGGCAGGAATACGTCTGGATAGTTAATCGTCAGGTCGTCTGTAGTAAGAACGTTGATCCAGTAGCCGAGATGGGGCTCAAAGTAGCCATCCTCGGCAGGAACGAAAACGTAATCTCTGGCTTTTGCATCCCAATACGAGACGAAGCTTTGAATCCAACCTAGATCAACCATTTGGCTGTACGTGTAGCTGGTTTGTGGAGCCGAAGCCGAAACGCCGGTGACTTGGAATATCGGAATCCGGTAGTTAAACGGATTACCAATCATATTAAAGCCAGATCGAAGTTGAATTAAAGCAGCTCCAGTCGCGGAGGGTTGACTTGGTGTTCCGCCGTAGTTAGCGATTACCGAAGATGCTCCCGTCTTATCATAGATGGCCCAGAAGCCCTTACCCTTTGGTGCAGTTGTCGTGATAACATAGCCTTGTTGAACTGGGTCATACGAATAGAACTGCAGATCGCCGCCGGGGACGTTGGGATCAAGGAACGGAACAAAGATCGTTTCAAGGGAACTGTCAACAAAGTCGTAAGGAAGCGTAATCATGTTCGCGTCCTTTTCAAGAGTCAGTCGAGGTCGCGAAGCCACGTTGATGACTCCGGTGATTACCTTGTGAACGTTTCCTGGCTGCGAATCTATTGTAACCGTGTAGGTTACATTGCCCGAAACGTCACCATCAACGCGAGCTTGGAAGTCGGTGAAGCGAAGCTGTCGAGGATTAACCACCGCGATGGAGCGCTCAAGTTCGTATGGAGTCGTCGCCGTTGCCCCCGTTATTGTAACTCCCGCATTGGGCAGGAACGATAGCTTAACTCGAACGTCATTGAGAGGAAACTCTCGGCCGTCGAAACCATATCCGCCGACGTTATCAACATTAACTCGAATCGGGAACGGATTGGGGGCAACATTGCCGCCTCCATTCTGAGGCATACCCAGCGTGAGCGGGGCATCAACTGCAACGCCGTAAGGCAGTTTATAGTTGCTGTTGCCGTATGTGCTACGAACGTAGTGAAGAATGGTTCGCGATGCGCCCGGTGCTACCGAAACTTCAGGAAAGCGCTGAACAAACGCGGTGTCGCCATTAAAGTCGGTGTCAGGGAGCATTGCAAGGGGGAAGTTCGCCGCGAGATCACCCGTCTCACCCAAGAGGAAGACGTGCTTCCCAATCCAGAAACGGTCAGCCGTGGTTGGGTTATTTGTATCAATGTCGGCAGTTGCGTCGGAAGGCTGATTTTCAATCCTCATGCCGAAGTAGCTGCTCTGGCCAACGGTGAAATCCACCCAAGCCGGGAAAGTCGCCGGATCAGCAATTCGATCATAAAATGTATCGGTGATCGGCGGCTTATTCTTGGGCATATTAATATAGCCCGAAGCATCCTCACTTGGGATAAAGATCGGGAAGTGGCGCCAACGATCGTCATTCGCCGTGGAAACACAACCACCGAAATACAGACCAATAAGGTGAGGGTTTGTTTGGTCGGTGTTGGTTAACGTCCATCGGAGTCGGATAGCGTCCGCTACTGATTCAACTTGAACTCGGGCGAAAACATTTGTGTTTGTGGATTCCGTTCGCATGTAGCGGTTCGAAAAGCCCACAAACGTGGTGCCCAGACCAACCGAGCCGAAACGCTCTCGCGTATCATCAACACTCGTTGCGGCGTACGTCCAGCACGGGAATGATGCCGCCCCAAAAACGAGGGCCATGCCCGCATCCTCAAATGGATTTGACGGTTGAACCGAGCCCTGGCTGGAACCTCCGTAAAAGAATGTCATGAAGCCGCGATTATTGGCCGAAGTTGGTCCGCGACTCAAGCACACGCCATTATATAGTGCAACCGTTCCGGCCACACCAATCGTGCACCCCATGAGGGCACCGTTGTCGTTACCGATCTGAATGACCAAGTAAGGATCAGAAATTGGCATCATGTTCGCGGGATCGAAACAGGGGGGCACAGTTTCAAACTGTGCAAATGCGCTTGTAGCAAATGTTGCGCCGATAACAGAGGTAAGTGCCTTTAAGAAGAACCGATTCATATACATTCCTATAAGAGGTGTGCTGGCCGGCAAATGTTCGCCGGCCAGCGATTTTTGTTTGTTTTGTTAGGGTCGTGAGAAGGGCTGAGGTGCGCCAAAGACGTAGCGGAGACCTGTAGCCGAATCTGGCTTAGGACCTGGGCTGTCTTCAACGTTTCGTGCGCCAACTCGCCACCAGACCTGCGTATCGGTAGCGCCGGTTTTCACGCCTAGGCTATCGTCCAGGAACTGATTCCAGCTATCGCCAGGGAAACGGGCGACTACCGACAGGCTTTGAGCACTCACGCCAACCGCAACCTTCTCGGCCGAGGTGAAGACCTTGCCGCTGAACGTTGGCGATTTGCAGAACTGCATTACATAACCCACTCGGATCGGGAAGGCGGCAACGGCGGCGGAGTTAAACGAGAAGGACCGGAAGGTCGTTACCGTTTCGTTCACCGCGGGCGAGACAAGCACAACTCGATTAAGAGCCGTAGCAAACCCCTGCGCGGCGGCTTTACCCGTCGTGAAGAAGCAGAAATCTCCGGCACCAGTAGTACCCGTCCCACCGGTCGCACCAGTAGCACCCGTACCACCGGTTGCTCCAGTGGCACCAGTTGCGCCAGTAGCACCTGTGGCGCCAGTGGCACCTGTAGCTCCAGTCGCACCTGTAGCACCCGTAGTACCCGTAGTGCCTGTTGTGCCAGTAGCACCTGTTGCTCCAGTTGTTCCGGTTCCAGAGGTTGAGCCATTGGGAAGATCGAGGCGGCTGATGCGGTAGATCGCCGACACCGCGTAGGTGTAAGGACGACCGACAACCAGACCGAGTTGATCCGAAGACTGTCCCGAAAGCTGTGTACAGATCAGAGTTGAGATTTCATCTTGCTGATTGTAGTTAACTGTTCGATCTATGGTCGTATCCACGAATTTCGTGAACTGACCTTCGGCGGTTCCGATTGGGATAAAGGAAACGTCATCACGGAAAACTTGCCATTGAACGGTCTGATTTCCTCGGAAGAAGAGGTCTAGCCGCCAGCTAACTTCAATCGTAGGCTCACCCGAGCCGTTGCTTCCAAGACCAGCTTGGGCGACAACGTCATGAGCAGCCACATTATTATTGGCTCTACCGTTAGAAAGCAACAAGGCCACCAAGCCAAGGACAAGAAGAACGGTGATCATTTGACCACTATTAACCTTTTTCTTGGGGGTCTCGGGCCGGAAATCGGAAGGACCAGTAGTGGACGAGCCACCTACGGGCCGAGGCGCAACCGCTTCAAAGATTACGGCAACTCGGTCGCCAGGGGCAATGCCTTGAACCACATTTGTAGCCCGAATCGTTGCGTCATCAAGCGATACCGACTCGACGCGAGCGGTGGCAACTTGGGTCTCACGGCCTCGTGGACCGCGCATGACAACAACATTCATTCCCTGCTTGAAACCACTTCGCGAACCGCCATTAATCAGGGCTTCGGTATTTGACTTTGTATTCAATACTGCGGCACTAAGCTGCTGCTTGATCAACGTCGGAACGGCTTGGGCCGATGCTTGGCTCAACGCTTCGCCTAAAATGACTTTGTCATCAACGGCACCAGCGCGAATTGAAGAACGACCTTGACCGGTTGCGCCGTTTATGGCGATACCGGAAGATGCATCAATAACGCGAATCGTAACCGCGATAACAGCTTGCTTGCCACCATTAACAGTATTGATGCCCCAATCCACGATTTCTCCGGTCACGATTCGGCTGGCCGAAACTTCCTGAGCAAGGCGCATAAGGCTAGTTGCATCAGTGACAGGGTTCGTGTATTGCAACGATTCAACACCCCGCGCGACAGATTCGCGTGGGACCATTTGAAAACCGTTTGCACCACGGGCGGTCTCTTGGGATTTCGCTAGCTCCTCCTGCAGTTTGTTGGCGGCGTCCGAACCCAAGTTTGAGTTCGTGCGCTTTGAAGATTTTGATTTATCAACAAAATCTACAATTGCCCACTGCGGGTCACTGGCGAGTCCCCCTTGAGCTTGGGCCTGTCGTACGCTCGCTAGAACGACGAATGGCATAACTAAGGCTACGGCTACCGCATGACAAACCAATTTGCCCGATAGCGATTCTAAAAAGCTTCTCACTTTGACGAGTCCTCCTTAACGGTCCTCATATTTCTTTTTCCCTGGATGCAGTTTCATCAGGATTTGACTTCGAAGTTACCTCCGTTGGTCACAACCCGATGCAGGAATTGGCATCCACCATTTTCCCGAGTTTGTGAGTATAGCACGATGAGACGCCCGGCGCAATTACCTAGCGCAAATCTTGCTTAGCACAGAACTGTACAAAGGCCTTGACGGAGTCTAGCGGCTCATTGGTTCGAACAATTCGATCCGCGAAGGGCACTTTTGCAAAAGTTGGAAGTTGCGTCCGCAAAAGTGACTTGGCCAAATCAGCGTCTCTGAGGCGGACTGTGAGTCTGGAAAGCTGTTCTTCGGGCCCGCAAGTTACCACCCAGATGCCCTCAAAGTTACGAGTCAGACAAGTTTCAATTAGCAGAGGGATTTCCGCGAAATCTGCGCCCGATGCCATGATGCGATCTAAGACCTGGCCGTGCATAAGTTGATTGAGGGAGCGTCTTAACCGGGGGAACTGAGCGATTTTTGATCTAACGGCCTCGCGAGTTGCTTGTTCGAGCCCAAAAACTGCGGCGATTTTTTGGTTTATCTCGGGGGACTCAAAAACTTCCCGGGCTACCGAGTCAGCGGAAACTGTGAAAAACCCCGCATCCTGAAGGAAACCGAGAACGGTTGATTTGCCTTCCGCTATCCCGCCCGTGAGTCCGATCATTTGATCGCGCTGCGATTTATCAGGCTTCGGCGGCGTAAACGCTTACGCGTCGCTTGGCTTTGGGGCCCTCAAACTTAACTTGGCCAGCGATCAGCGAATAAAGGGTGTGGTCATTGCCCATGCCCACGTTGATGCCAGGGTAAAGCTTGGTACCGCGCTGGCGAACAATGATATGTCCAGCTTTCACAACTTCTCCGCCATATTTCTTGACTCCAAGTCTTTGCGAGTTTGAATCGCGACCGTTTCGTGTGGAGCCTTGTCCTTTCTTATGTGCCATGGTTAGCCTGCTTTTACATCCGTAATTCTTATTTCGGTCATTTCCGCACGGTGGCCCCAGCGCTTGCGCTCGTTTTTCTTGGCCTTATAGTTGAAACCGTCAATCTTCTTCGCCTTTACCTGGCGAACGATCTCGGCTTTGACGCTGGCACCCTTTACAAAAGGAGAACCTATGGCAATCTTATCGCCATCGCAAACCATCACAACTTCAGCCAAATCCAACTTGGAACCCGCTTCGCCGACGAGCTTATCCACGAGAAACGTCTCGTCTTTTTCCGCTCGATATTGTTTGCCACCAGTCTTAACTATCGCGTACATGATCTAAACCTAACCCACCAGCTTTTGGTTGGGAAGGTAAATGATGACATATTTGGGGGTAGCTTTGCAATGGCTTGGCGGTGGGGGGCGGTGGGACCAGTAGGAGGCGGGACTTGTTGGACGCAAATGTCCTACTCGTCATACGTCCCAAAAGAAACGCCCACCCCATTGCGCTCGTCATACTTCTTAAAGCTTATGGCGACAAGAGTAGCAACGGGTAGATTTGGAACGAAAGCGCGCAAGAAGCGACCAGCTTGGGTTAAGTGGCTAAAAATCAGCTTGACGTGCGCATTCGGCCTCTTGATGATCGGTGGATTCATTGGGGGAATGTTTGTCTTCAATGAGTTCAAAAAGGCCGAAAAGAAAATTGAAAATTTGCCATCCAAGCTAGACAGCATCGCCGTCAACCCCTCTTTCATTTACGCCAGCGATGGAACGGTGCTCTATCGAGCCAGCGCGGTTTATCGAAAACCAATTACGGATTACAGTGAAATCCCCATGACAGTCATCTACGCGACGCTCGCGGCCGAAGACAAGCGCTTCTTCAAACACGATGGCGTTGACTACATTGCTGCCGCTCGCTCAATCGTGACGGCCCCGCGACTGATTCGTAGCGGTCGCTCAGCTCAGGGCGGTTCAACGATTACGATGCAACTTTGCAAACGCCTTTTCACCAACTCAGAAAAAGATTTTGGAAGAAAGATAAGCGATGTCTGCATGGCCCTGCAGATGGAGCGCCTGATGCAAAAGCCCGAAATCCTCAAGACTTACTTGAATGAAATCTTCTACGGTAACGGAGCTTACGGCATCAAAGCCGCCGCGCAGGTTTATTTTGGAAAGAGCCTCAAAAGCCTAACTCCGGCGGAAGCGGCGATGATTGTTCGTTGCGTGAGGCGACCAACCCAGGAAAATCCTTTCGCTGACATTGAAACTGCGACGCAAAACCGCAATGTCGTTTTGCGAATCATGAACGAGGAAGTTGACGATAACGGCAAGAAATGGCTCAGCGATACAGACTACAAGGCCGCCAAAAACGAGCCCATCAAGCTTAGGCGACAGTCTTTTGAAAGTGGCGAGAAGATCGCCGCTTACCCCTATTTCACTCACTACGTTTTGGATTATCTGGCGAAGGAAATGCCCAACCTTGATTTTAAGAAGGGGGGCTATAAGATCTATACGAGCCTCAATCCAACCCTCCAAAACGAGGCCGAAGATGCCGTTAAGGATGTTGTAAAAAATAACAAACGGATGGGGGTCAAGACGGCCGCCTTTGTGCTGATGGATACCACGGGCAAAGTTCTAGCGATGCAAGGCGGCGTTGATTACAATCGGAATCAGTTCAACATGGTTTCTCAGGGCAAACGACAGCCCGGTTCGAGTTTTAAGCCGTTCATCTACGCATCGGCCTTAGCTACCGGCGCAATTAGCCCTGGCGACAGCATTTCAAATGAGCTGTACACCGCAATTGCCGGTTGGAATCCTGAGAACTCTGGAGGAAAGCACGGTGGGGTTGTCTCCATTCCAACCGCCATCGCTCACTCTATGAACTTGCCCGCGGTTTGGGTAACCGAAAAAGTTGGCCCCCAGACGGCGGCCAGGTACGCCCGAGATGCGTTTGGTTTTAGTTCGATTGAGCCTCATATGTCCATGGCTCTTGGCGTCAACGATGTATCGCCCCTAGAGATGGCAGAGGCGTATACAGTTTTCATGACCGGGGGCAATCGGGTTGTGCCTCGGCCCGTGATAAAGATCACCGGTCCTAACGAGCAGCTTGTTAAACAGTGGCAGCCTGAGATACTTATGCGCCAACTGGACGCGGGCGTGGCCAACTATATGGACTCCTGCCTTCGGGGGGTTGTCACGGGTGGAACCGGTACAAGAGCGGGTGTGATTAAGGACGCGCGCGGCAAAACCGGAACAACCCAAGAGAACAAAGATGCTTGGTTTGCGGGATATACCAATAATCTTGTGGGAATCGGTTGGATTTCGAACGAGCAACGAAGTAAAAGCGGAAAAAGTTGGGTTTACGAACCTATGAACTCCCGAACATTTGGTGGAACCGTTACCGTTAAGATTTGGACGCAAGTGATGGCCAAGGCGCAAAAGATGTTTGGCCGAGGCAAAGCGCAGAACGGCAAATCGTTAGAGCGGGCAGATTCGTTTGTAGAGGCTACTTCCGTGAAGCCGGAAGAAAGGACAACGACGATTGAGCCACCGGTCTTTGATCCGCCGATTGAAGAGAAACCGCCGGTCACTTCGGAACCGGATACAACTAAACCAAACAAGCCGGAACCAACCTCGCCTCCGCAGCGCGAGTCACCCGCCGAGCAAGGGGTCGTCGCAGTTGAGGTCTGCGCAGACACCGGGCTAAAAGCCACCATCTATTGCCCCGAAACTCAAACGAGAAATTTCTCACCATCGGGCGCACCGCGTCGCTGGTGTCGAAAGCACAGCCAAGACCCGGTGAACTCTCACCGCCACTAACCGTCTACCCTGGCATGCAAACCGAACGACAGAAGATCGCCCATTTGTTGCGCCGATTTGGACTCGGTGCGAGCGAACAAGAGCTCGAGTTTTACGGCAAAAATGGGCTTAAGGGAGCAATAGATCTGCTCCTTGATTTCGGTTCGATCCCCGACGATAACTTGCAGGATCAAGAGGCCTTTTCCCCTCAGAAGAACAACAACTTCAAGCCTGACCAAGCTTGCGGTTGGTGGACGCAGGTTTTGATTCGAACCAAGCGGCCCCTCCAGGAGCGGATGGTTGTCTTTTGGCACAATCACTTTGCAACGAGCGGAGTAAAGGTCAGTTCTGGTTACCTGCTCGCCGATCAAAATGAGATTTTCCGACGCAACGCAACCGGGAAGTTTTCCACGCTGTTATCTGAGGTCAGCAAAGATCCTGCGATGGTTTATTGGTTGGATAATCATCTCAATGTTGCGGGTAAGCCTAATGAGAACTTTGCCCGTGAAGTGATGGAACTGTTTACTTTGGGGGTTGGGAACTACTCCGAGAAGGACGTCCAAGAGGCGGCTCGAGCATTTACGGGATGGACCTTCCAAAAGCGAGCGAGAGCAAAACCTGATGCCGAAATCCCCCGAAAGACCCGATTTGTTTTCAACGAAAGCGATCATGACGCCGGAAAAAAGATGGTGTTGGGCAAAACCGGCGATCTGTCAGGCGAGGACGTTTTGGATATTCTTTGCCAGCATCCGCAAACCGCGCTATTCTTGACCAGGAAGCTGTGGGAGTGGTTCGTTTATGATTCGCCCGATCAAGGCTTGATTGAGCGGCACGCTACCGTTTTCCGTTCATCAGGGCTCGATGTGGGCGCACTTTTGCGCTCAATAATGGAGTCCCCCGAGTTTTACTCGGCGAAAGCTTATCGGAAGCTAATAAAGAACCCACTGGATGTTACGATCGTGACGGCTCGGCAGCTTGGCCTGGGTGCAACTCCATTGCCAACCGACGGAAAACCGGCTCCCGCATTTAACGCGATTCGGCTTGCCAATAATCGTATGGGAATGGAGCTCATGGCTCCCCCCGACGTTTCGGGATGGAAGCCGGGGACGAGTTGGATTACTTCAGCGACAATGATTGAGAGGGTGAAATGGGCCGATCGTTTGTTCAGCGGGCGCGGTGCTGGCGCTCAGTTCGCTTCCCTACTCGATTCAGATGAACCACGTGCGGCAGTTGAGAAACTCCTGAGCATCTTCGATGCTGAGCTACCTCAAGCCAAAGTGGACATCTTGGTGGAGGCGGCAATCAAAGCCTCGGGCGGCTCAGTGTCGGGTCGCAATGCCAATGCGGTGGCGGCGGCGGTTGGAAGAGTCATTTTTGGGTCACCTGAATTCCAGGTTTGCTAGGAAGGAGTTTGGATCAACCAACTTCAGAAAGGGCATTGCCTACCCCAAAATTTCGCCTACCTCCTTGAATCTGCTCTCCAAATTGCCGAACTTCCCCCGAACGCTGCCATTGGGGCTAATCTGGAATTTTCGCCGGCTTGCGGCTCACTCGCGCGGCAATTCTCCTGAACACTTCCTCCGCCTGCAAATGCACTCCGAACGCGAACGAGCGCGGGAATTGGCGGTAGCTAACGAACGGGTTTATACTGCCAGCCCGGAATGAGGCTTGAAACTCGTTGTCAAACCACTTTTTGAGTCCAGAGTCGTATTTACTAAGTGCACTCAGCGAAAACAAACCCACGTCTGCATCCAGCCTGAAATGATATCCATAGCGGGAGAAAAGGCGATCGGCAACATAAGTGGGGCGCCCGAACTCCGATCCACGAACCATCACCGCCCCCATTCGAATCGAAGTGTTGGGACGATAGATTAGGCCGATTTGGCTTTGGCCCCACCCAAACGTATTGCGGTCACCAGAGTAGCCGGAAAAGTCAAGTCGAATGTGGGTTTTCAGCCCGGGCAAGAGGTCAATGGCGGGAAGGAGCGCAGAAATATTTGTCCCAACTCGCCGCTCGGAAAGCCCGGTCTCATCACGAATATCGTGAAATCGAAACGCGGAATAAAAGGCTACTCCGCCAAAAGGACGGGCTTGCTCGATTGCGATTTCAAAAGGCTTCGTGAATAACTGGTCATCCAGGCGGGCGATCGAGAGGCGGTTCACCGTCATTCCAAGCGAAACGGCTGATCGCCGCGCTTGGATTTGCTCGCGCTCTTCGGATGGCTTTTTAATGTAAATATTGTCGAAATAACCATAAGTGAATCGCTCATTAAGGTCCGAAAGCGGGCTGATAACTCCACCCGGTTCATTTCTGGGGAGCAAGGATCGTGCGGCCTCGAGGGTGATTCCGGCTCCTTCTCCGCTCTTCGCCTTGATCGAGCCTCGAAAGCGACTGCGATCATCCACCGCAACGGTGGTTTGCCAAGAAATGCCGAGGCCCTTGCTCGCGGAAATTGATGGAAGGCTCAGCAGTGCCCCCTCGCTCTTTTGACCAAAACGATAAGAGGGCAGAGTGATGATATCTTTGCCCAGAATAGCAATCGTTGCCCGACTTGCCGTGCCAGATGACCTGGGTCTAAAGACGACACGAGGACTTCGCAATGCAAAAATCGGCTTGGAGGAGCCGTCTGGGCTTGCTTTTACTCCTGTAAAAACCCACTCATTCGCCGTGATTTCCGCCTGATCCGCATGAAAGAAAAGGCCCGCGGTTGAAAAGACTACCGCCGAAGCACTGCCCGTTTGCTTCGACCAATCAAACGAAAAGCGATCCATCTTGGCAAGGGCATCGGGGTCTGTAATACGAACCGAACCCTCGGCAAGGCCCCTCTTTTCAAGTTTGCTATTTACGATTTCGAGACGGTCGGCGTAAAGTGTGGTTTGGCCGTAAACGGCCCTTACCCCTCCCTCGAAAATAAGGCGGTTCTCTTTGGGAATGACGGTCTTTGATTTCCAGTAAATTGTGAGGGCCTCATCTACTCGTTCAACTTGCGACTCTTGGGCAACCGCAAGGCGAACAAGCACAAATGTCAAGAGGAAAAGAAACGGGCGGACAAACGTCGGCACAGCACAGATTCTACGCGATTCTTCGCATTTCGTTACGCCGAAAAAATTAAGACGAGATTACAGGTTCGAGAGCCGCAAGATATTGGTTCAATCAGGTAACATTTGGCGACCTCGAAAAATCGAGCACATCGCTATGACCACTGACGAAAAATTGACGCCGGACGAAGCAATCGTCCAGGCCCCTGAAGGGGCTGAGGCGTCCGCGCCCCAACTGGAAACTGCCGAAATGGTAGACGCTCCCGTTACTCAACCTGAAGCCGTTGCTGCGGCTGATACAACCGAGCCTGTGGCTGAGGCCGCTCCTGAACCAGAGTTGGTTCTCGAAGCACCCGAGCCAGAGGTAATTCCTGAGCCTGAGCCTGAGCCTGTGTCAGCGGTTGTTGAAATTCCAAAAGTCGAGGAACCGGCAATGGATGACTCAGCCCTGTTCGAGGCAGCGCTTGACGCTTGGCAATCTGGAGATGATGGGAACGATCGTGGATATCGAAAGCTATCCCGAGGCGATAGGGTCGAGGCGACCGTTATTCAAGTTGATGACGATCGCGTTTTCGTTGACCTAGGCACAAAATCCGAGGGAATCATCCCCCTTTCCGAGCTTTCGGAAGAGGCGATTGGTCACCCATCTGAGGCCGTAAAAGCGGGCGACATTATTCAAGTTGTCGTTATTCGCCCGGAAGGCGGCGATGGTAATCCCCTGGTTTCGAAGAAGCGAGCGGATTTTGAAGATTTATGGGATGGCATTGAAGCCAAAATGCGCGCTGAAACGGTAATCATGGCGCAAGTAGTTGACCGAGTTAAGGGCGGATTGCTGGTTGATATCGGCGTTCGCGGCTTCGTTCCAGCCACTCATGTTGGTTCGGGCCGGCTCCGAAACATTGACCAATATGTCGGTCAGTCTATCGCTCTTAAGATTCTTGAAATAGATCGCGAGCGAAAGAAAGTTGTACTCTCCAACCGCCAGGCAGACGAAGAGCGAAGAGCTTCGGCGAAGGATGAGTTATTCCAGAGCGTTAATCCCGGCGACATCGTGGATGGCACTGTCCGTCGGCTCACCGAATACGGAGCCTTCATTGATATGGGCGGCGTTGATGGCCTGCTCCACATTAGCGAAATGAGCTGGGCGCGAATCAACCATCCGCGCGAAATGTTTAAGGAAGGCCAGAAGATTCAGGTAATGGTGCTTCGGCTTGATGCCGCGACCGGTAAGATCAGCCTTGGTCATCGCCAAGTGTTGCCTGATCCTTGGAAGTTGATTCGCGAGAACTACACGAATAATCAGCGATTCACAACCAAGATCGCGCGAATGGTGGTCAGCGGGGCATTTGTTAAGCTGCCCGAAGGTGCCGAAGCCTTTATTCCGCTAAGCGAAATGAGCAACCGCCGTATCCGCAAGCCGGACGAGGTTGTTGAGATTGATCAAGAAGTTGAAGTCCAGATCATTGATCTGCGCCCCGACGAGCGCCGTATGGTTCTCAGTCTGAGAGCCGCTGGTGCAACTGGCGATCCGGGCCGGATGTCCGTAGGTGTCCCATCTTACGATGACGACAACCGAGATAAGAAGAAACTCGGCGGGAAGAAGACGGGCAAGAAGGGCGGTCGCGGTCGTGATGATGATTTCGATGAATCAGTAAGCCGACGAGGCTATGCCACGGGCGGCGCGACCATCGGAGAACGACTGGGAATGCTGAAAGGCTGGGCCGGTCGAGATGGCGATGAGGACGAACTTGATGCAGACGCCGTGGTAGAAGCAGCAGACGCAGCTTCGGTTGAAGCGCCCGAAGCAACCCCTGCCGCTGAATAAGCGGCTGTTCCTCCAGGAGCTAGCGGGATTGTAACTCGATATACGTGATGATTGGAGCCTTCACCCCAACTTCTCCTTCGATTCCAGAGACCAAGGCGAGATAGATCTTGCCGCCTTCAAAGGTGAAGGTCTTCTGCGGAGTCACTTCAAGCTCGCTTCCTGCGCGCCTGGCGACGAGGGTGTCTGAGCCCGCATCAACGATGAGTTCTTGTCCGGCGGCGGCAAAGGCTAGGTTGGGTAGCCGGAACCGCGGGGTATCACCGGGGTTCTGGAAATCAATTGGGACATTGGAATCTCCAAAGCCGCGATTCAAGGCGTTCACAACAATCAATTTTGCCTTGTCTCCGTTCGGTCTCACTCGGTTAAACGTAAACGGCGTACATACCATGCGCTTATCAAGTTCGGTATTAGGCGGGGTGACCAATCCAGTGGAAACCGCCAGAAAATCTTGGTCACGGTTCATGGTCCTGAACTCAACCGCTTGCGTCTCGGGGTCTCCGTCCTCTTGACACAAGATATCATAATCTCCGGCATCCAATCTAAGGAAACTCGCAGAGGAGCCCAGATAAGGCACGGCTGAACCAATGGTGACGTCGTTTGCCAACGCACTCATCGCCACCGAATTCGGCGACGCATTCACGAACCGAATCACGGGATTTGGGAGCTCAATAGAGTTGGTTCCACCGCCTCCGCACGCCCAAACAATGGCGCAAAGCACCAACAAGCAACCCACTCTAAACAACTTCAATCCTTGCATTCTTATATCCTACTCACCTTAGACGTAATAACTGGCCTCTGTGATCTTTCGCAAATCCAGAGCTTCATAACAAAGGGGGCATCCGCATAAACTTGAGGCATCAAGCTGAGACTGGTTGCACCCACAGTTTGGGCAAACCCCGGCCTGTGCCCTGGTCCTAGAAAATGCTCTAATCAAGGATCCTAATCGCATTATTGGTTCTTGCCGATCCAGGCACAGGTTACAAAGCGATTGTTCGCCGTGATTTTTAACAATGACGCTGGCGGGAGCGCCGCAACTCTCGCAAAGTAGATCAGAACTCAACGCCGCTTTTTATTGCTTCCTTAAAGAGTTGCATGGCCAATACCGTCACCTTGCCCGGCGTTCCGCATCCGATCTTGGTTCCATCGAGCGAAACAAAGCCGATTACCTCCGCGGCCGTGCCACAGAAAAAGGCTTCATCCGCCGTAGCAACATCATACACCGTCAAGAAGGTCTCCTCAACCGCGTAACCTTCCTTACGTAGCGCACTGATTACCGTGTCTCGCGTGATTCCCTGGAGAATCCCACACGAGGGGTGAGGAGTTCGAACCACACCATTTTTCACGATAAAGCAGTTTATTCCGGTGCCCTCGGCCACGTAGCCCTGATGATTGAGCATCAGCGCCTCTTGCGCCCCCTGGCGGTTGGCGATTTGTTTGGCTAAGATATTCGAGGCGTATCGCCCAATGCACTTCACCCTGGGATCAAGTGAATCCGGCGGGATCACGCGGATGGGCGAGAGGTTGACGTGGAGCCCGACCTCGTAGCGTTCAGGTGGATACAAATTCAACGTATTCACCATGATCATCACGTTGGGTTCAGGATCAATGTTTTTTGGATCAAGCCCAAGGCCCGTACCCCGCGTAACATTCAACCGAATATAGCCATCAGGCAAGTCCGCTTGCTTACAAACATCAATCGTAAGGGCTCGAAGTTCATCAAAGCCGATGGACATTTGGTAGCCGAAGTAGGTGATCCCCTCATAAAGGCGACGCAGATGCTCGTCAAATTTAAATATTTTTCGATCGTAAAAGCGAATGCCCTCGAAGATCCCATCGCCATAAAGGTGGGCGTGATCGGCGGCGCTGACAACCGCGGTTTCCAGGGGCATCATTGACCCGTTTAACCAGACTAGTTTTGGCATATGAACAGTTTACCGGGACGGAGCTTCACAATGGGCCTCTGGTCAAAGGTAAAAGGAAACAATCTGAGCCAAGACGGCGTCAAATTAGATGTTGCGTTTAGGTCGGTCTAAGCGTCACAATTGTGTTGCTTTTGCAATGAAAAAGGGGATTATCGCAACGTTGGTTTTAGGAGCTTCAACTGGCTTCGGAATTGTCGTCGCTGCAGCAAAGCATGAAATGGTGGCCGCTCCTGGCTCTAAGGTCGGGCAGGTTATGGTTGCGGGGCTCACTCGTGACGCCGCTTTGGCGAAAATTCGAATCTGGTGGGAGATGGAGAAGATGCGAGAAATCACGCTCTCGCTGGCGAACCCGGAGCTACTTGAAACCAGTTCCAGCAAGGCGATTCAAGCTCGGCCTGGACAACTTGGATTCACCGTGGACGACGCGCTAAGTCTTCAGCCCGTATCATTCCGAGATTTTTGGGAGGAAACCAAGGCTCTTTGGGACAAAGCGGATGAAGGTAAATCGTATCCAATCAAATTCAAGAAAGTTGGTGAGCCAAGCGTTGACCTCGCTGGCTTCGTCAAGCAAAACGTGAAAGCCCCCAGGCCGGCCCGCCTAACCTACGATAACGGTCGCTTTCTCCGCACCCCCGAGATAACCGGAATGGAACTTGATGCAGAGCAAGTGGGAACGCAAGTTTTGATAGCGCTGGAAGGCGATGGCACCACGACACTTCCGATCAGAGCCTCCGCACCGAAGATTTCAAACGAGCAGCTCGATGCGATTAACGAAGTTAGGAACGAATACACCACCAGTTTCTCCGAAGGCAAAGTCTCTCGCTCCAGCAACATTCGGACCGCCGCAGAACGCATTAATGGCATCGTCCTTGCTCCGGGTGACCGTTTTAGCTTTAACTCCACGGTCGGAAGGCGCACCGCCGCGAGCGGATTCAAAATGGCCGGAGTTTACAAGGACGGCAAGCACGATATTGACTTTGGCGGCGGTATTTGCCAGGTCAGTACTACTTTGTATAACGCGGCTCTGTTTGCCGATCTGAAGATAGCGAAGCGTTCAAACCATTCGATGCCCGTTCCCTATGTCCCCCTCGGCCGAGACGCTACGGTGGATTGGAACGGGATTGACCTTGTTATCGAGAATAATCTTGAGACCCCGATCGCGATTAGCTCAAGCGTTGGCGGCGGCAGGATCACGTTTAGAATCTTGGGGAAGAAAGACCCGAGTCTGAAGGTCGAAATGATTGCCAGCGGTAGCCGCTCTTGGGACGCAGGCCAGCAAACTGTCAAAGACCCCTCGCTGTCCGGTGGGACCACCAAAGTGATCGAGCGCGGCACTGCGGGCCGCGCGATTTCAACATGGCGGGTTGTCTACAAGAATGGAAAGGAAGTTCGTCGCGATACGATTGGAGAAAGCTACTATCGGGGCGGAAAGCGAATCGTTGCGGTTGGTACCGGCCCGCCAAAAGCTCCGAAGTCTGAAGAGACAGCTCCTGTCCCGCCAGTTGCTCCTCCGCCAAATGAGCGCGACGGACTTTGAACGCCAGCTGACCGCCATTTTGTTTGAAGGTGACGGATACTCGTTCATCCAATCATAACGGCTAAGGGCACATCCAATTTCTGCCCCAATGTGAGAGGGCTTCAAAGATGTCGTTTAGTGCGCGCCCCTTGTCGGTTAGTGCGTATTCAACGTTCGGCGGCTTGGTGCTAATCACGCTCCGAGTGATGATGCACTGGGCTTCAAGTTGCTTGAGGCGCTCCCGTAAGGTTCGAGGGTTGATGCCGTTTTCCCGGCTAAGTTCATTAAAGCGCTTTTTTCCGCTGAGCAAACTCCGAACGATGTGGAGCGTCCACCGCTGGTTTAGCAGAGTGAGCGTTGCCCAGACCGGACAGCCCAACCTTTCATCAGAAAGAGGATCTTGCATTGTCCATTAGGGTTATACGCTGCAAAAGCCAAAAGGGAGCCACCGCGCGATGCGAAGTGACCCCTTAGGTTAGTTCAATGCCCAAAACCGAAAGGTCTTCAGGCTGCGTTGGCGAGATCAAGTTCTTCCGCAGTATTGATCCACACACCCAATGGGCTGGGGACCTCTTTTGCGGTGCGGGAAATCCACACATAGAACCCGATGGCGGCGGCGGCGTAAGCGATTGCTAGCATCACATTAAGAATAATCGGGACGCAATGAGCAAACCAAGAGCCCGCGAGAATGCGGGAATTACTTATGACGGGAGCTTCACACCATAGTCCGGTGGGGGGTTGTGGGTTGGCTTCGCCCAGATTCAAGAAAGCGAACGCTCGTAAACGCCTTCGAGCCTTCGCGCCATTTCGCGAAGCGTGAATCGCTCTTCCACCAGGGCCCGACCAAAAATTCCCATTTGCTCCCGCTCGCGCTCATTTTGCAGCATGTAACTCATCGCATCCGAGAGTTCATCTGGTCGCAGGTCAATGAGTAAGCCGGTTTGCTTGTGTCGAACGACTTCCGTCAATCCACCTACTCGGCTCGCAATGACGGCGCGTTTGCGGGCCATGGCTTCGATCGCGGCCACCCCAAATGTTTCTTGGTGGGATGGCATTGCCGTGAACTCGAACGAATCCAACAGCCGGGGAATATCGTGCCGCTCACCCGCAAAGGTAACACTTTCCTTAATGTTGGCCGCCTCTACCGCTCGCATCAGTTCGGGTTCGAATTGAGATTCAATCCGCCCTACAAACATCACGTGAGCGAGCGGATCGTGTTTTACAACGTCGGAAAGGGCATCAACCATGAGCAAATGCCCCTTCTCACGACAAACTCGTCCGACCATTCCGATCACCTTGCGATTTCGAGGAATCTGAAACTCTTCCCAAACGGGCATGGCTTGCGGATACTCCAAGTCCGTAAAATCAGTCCCGTTATAAACGGTATCAATGAAGCGATCCTTGATTCCTCGTCCATGCAAGATTCCGCGAACGAAATTACTTACGGCTACAAGGCGGTTCTTGCCAAAGGCCATTCGTCGGTAAATCTCATCATGATTGGCAATGTGAACCGTCGCTACCGCTGCCCGGCGACGCAGTAGTCCAGAAACGGCCCCGAAGTAAGTTGCTCTCGTGAGGTGGCTATGAACTACATCAATCTGAGATTCACGAATCCGCCTCATAGCGAGTCCCAGCGTTCGCCCCCAACCCGAGCCCCGCATTTCACTCTCGAACACGGGAATTCCGATGGCGCGGCTTTGCTCTCCCAACCAGCCTCCGGGAGGGCAAATTAACTCAACATAGTGCCCGTTCCGAGTCAAAAGCTCAGAGAGATTAAGAACATGCTTTTCGGCACCGGAAGTTGTGGCGCTCGAAATAATTTGCAGAATCCGCATTTGGCTTCTTTGTTTCATGCGCCCACGCTGAAATCCATTGTACCTTTGACGTTTTCACGAAACGAATCGGTGCCGAGTCTGGTATATCCATTGCAGTGCTCCAGGTAATCAACCTCGTCAAAGAATACAAAAACTTCCGCGCCGTGGATCAAGTTAGTTTCGAGGTTCGCCCTGGTGAAATCGTTGGCATTTTAGGTCCAAACGGAGCTGGAAAAACGACCGCCCTGCGTTGCATCGCAGGAATCCTACGCCCCACCGCCGGGAATATCCTTATCAATGGATACGATTTGGGTTCAGATCAAGCCCGGGCGAAGGGTGGCCTCGCCTTTGTTCCCGAGCTCCCGTCGCTCTACGAACTCTTAACCGTTGAGGAGCACATCCGGTTTGTGGCGATGTGTTTTGATAAGATCGAGTTTTTCGAAAACAACATTGATGATCTTCTGAACCGATATCAACTCGTTTCAAAACGGCGTGATTTGGTAGCTACCCTTAGTAAAGGGATGCGCCAAAAACTGGCCATCGCCTGTGCGCTTGTTCACAACGCAAATGTCTTCTTGTTTGATGAGCCCGTAATCGGCATTGACCCTCAAGGTGTAGCCGAGTTTAAGGATGAGTTGAGGGCAGCGAAAGCGAAGAATGCAACGATCTTGATCTCAACGCACTTACTTGATACCGCCGAGAAACTCTGCGATCGCGTGATTATCCTCGCCCGAGGCAAGACGGTTGCCTACGGCACCCTTGCCGAGTTGCAAACCCTACAGCACATGGAAGGCGAGAGCCTTGAAAATATTTTCTTGGAGTTGACAGATGAACGCAGCAAAGCCCCTGTTCTATTTGACGTTTAGAACAAGCTTCAACGCGATCAAGCGGGCAATCACCACGCCTCGCCGCCTGATCAGCTTAGTCTTATTCACGGTTTACTACTTCGTTGTGTTCATGCGGCCGGGCATGATGGGTGGAGGTCGCGGATTTCCAGGGCGAGGGCCAGGAATGCTGCCGTTCCCTACTTATGAAGTTATAGATGGCGTTGCGTTTGCGGTATTTGCCTTGCTTTCAATCATGATGCTGGGCGGGATCGCGAGCGCTAACTCGAACTTTAAACCCGCCGATGTAGATGTTCTCTTCGCTACCCCTATTTCTCCGCGGGTCGTCTTGGTTTTTCGCATGGTGCGCGATTATCTCATCACGCTGCTTGTTCCCCTTCTGATTGCATTGCTTGGTATTCGCCCGGTTCGAATGGGTTGGGAAGCCATTTTTCGAGGCATCCAAGATCCTCATGCCCCAACTTTGGCCCTTCGCTACGCCACGATTAGTTGGATTCTGATGGCAATGGGTTGGATCACTTTAACTTACGGCATTAGCTTGAGAGTGAACCGTTCGGATCGCGATTCAACTAAGACCCGGCGGCAAATTGGTTGGGCGATTAGCTTGGTCTTGGTAGCAGTCGTAAGTTACATTGCGTTGCAAGCCAGCAAGGGTGGCGACGTTGCGGCGTTACTAGAGATTTCACGCTCTCCCGTCCTGCGTTTGCCCTTGTTCATGGCAACGTTTGCAACCGAGTTTACAATCTCGCCGTTATCTCCTCACCCCACGTCAAGCGCGTTTATGGGTCTAGCCGGGCTTTTGAGCGTAATCATGATCGGCTTAATCATGGCTTTTCGTCAAGTGGATTGGATGTACGATCAGGCCGCGATTCGAGCAGTGCAATACGTAGCGACTCAAAAAAACCGGGGCGATGTAGCGCAACACCTCGCCCATCAAGCCCGAGAGGGTAAGTATCGTGGCTTACGGCTGAAGTTCCTGCAAAATGTGCGGATGAGTGGCCCATGGGCGATGCTCTGGCGGGAGATGATTCTGGTGCCCCGAGTAATGCTGGGGATGACGATTCTCTTCACCTTAATCGCTCTGTTTATCAACGTTCTGCCCATCATGTTGCCCAAGGACAGGGATATGATGCCGGGCTACATGATCCTCATGATGCAGGCGATCACGGTGTTTATGGTCGCGCTCGCCCAAGCTCAAGTTGGATTTCTCGAAGTTCTTCGTCGAGTTGATCTGCAAAAGCCGCTTCCTTTTAAGCCATCAACAACGGTTTGGTTCGAGATTCTCGCAAAAGGCCTTACTCCGATTTTTCCGTGCGTGCTCAGCAATATCGTGATTGTTGTGATTCGGCCCGATCTCTGGACATTCTCGGCCGCCGCGTTGCTTCTCGCTCCATCGGCCGGCACTCTCATCACCGCCTGCGTATTTCTCGTGACAATGCTTTTTCCCGACATTGAAGACCCTATGCAGAGGCAATTCTGGGTGCTGCTTACCATGCTGTGCGTCGTTATTGTCGGTGCCTTCCCAACGGGGCTGTTCATTGTGTTGCTAGCGGTGGGTACACCCGTGATCGCTGCATCACTTGCAGCGGCATTGTTAGCCAGTGGGATCGCGTTTTTGATTGCTACCGTGAGCGGTGGGCTATATGCCAACTTCAATCCGGGCGAGTAACGGTAGAATTTGGGCACTAGTCGGGCCCCATCTTTGTTTAGATTCCTGGGTTCGCGAGCGAAAAATGAGCATTAAACTTCGAGGTTCTCACAAAATAGCGATTGGCGGCGCATTTCTAGCCTCAGCCACCTATTTCGGTTGGCAAGGTTATTCGGCGAAAGTTGTGGACAATCTTGTTTTCCCGCAACTGAAACCTGGAAAATTCACGATTGTGGGCGTTAACACGGGCAAGGGCTACAAGGTGCTAGTTTCAAACCAAGTCGCCCAGTTGGTCGAGCTTGAAAACGGTGTTGATAATTTTGGCAATGAAGATATCGAAGCCGCAACCAGCGAACAATCGCTCGGGAGCAAGCGCCGTGTCCCATTGCGCGATATGTTGGAGTCCCTTCAGGGGAACGAAGCGTCACTTGGTCGCCTCGTCACCGCGCTCAATGATACGTTGCGCAATGCAGAGATGCCTGCGATTGAAGTCATTTGGACCGCAGAGGACCTGGTCAAGGCCCTTGATGGAGATCCCGCCCTAACCGCAAAACTTGAAAAAAATCTTAACGTGCACCTGAATGGCACGCCGCTTGATGAGATAAGGCCGTCCGCCCTACGCGACGGAATTGTGATATTGGCAGCGGTGCCAATCAACGTGTCAGTTGGGGGAGTTCAAAGCAAGATGTTAGCACCGATCAAACTGCCGTTTCGCCCCGAGTTCGCTAAGCTAGTTGAAAATAATTACAAAGAGGAAGTCTCGCCCTCGGCGGATATGATTCGAGGGTTCTACGTTCAAGAGGCTAGAAAGCTCGCGGACGATAAGAGGGGGCAACAAGATATTATCGGTGCCTTGCGGGATCGCATCAACCCCGATGTGTTAGTTCTCCAGTTCGCGGCAAACCCCAATCGGATTCTTGAAAACTCATCCGTTGTACTCACCGAAGAGTTCGTTGAGAACGCAAGCGTTGTTGAAACAGAAACAAAACGGGGCCGCAAGCTCTATAATTTGCTATTGAATCTCAACGAGGAAGGCAGAAAGCGGATGTGGCAATTCAGCCGCAAGGGCACGATCAACACCACTGCGGTGCGAACCGAAGGCAAGGCTAAACAAGAACTCCTCCAACTCTTAGTCATTTACGATGGCGTTGCTATCGCGGCCCCAAGAATCCGACATGAACTCGCTCAGAGTGAGATAAGCATTTCGCAGATACCAGAAAAGGGCTTGGTCAATGAAACCGCCGATGCTCTTAACAAAAAACAAACACCATGAAAACTACACTCTTTATCCTTTGTGCCTTCGCTTTAGTTGGTTGCGGCTCCAAATCCGGTGGAGGCGCCTATGTGCCCAAACCGCAAAAGGGTGTTGCGCTCACTACCGTCGCCGCCGGTGACGAAGCCTCGCTGTTTCCGGCTACCGTTGGGAATCTTTGGCAATACGAAGTAGCCACTTCGATCACGGGTGGCGCTCAAAATGTGAATAGTAAATCCAAATATGGGTTCGAGGTGAAGGCAGTTGACCCCGTGGATGGTGGAAATCAGCTCACGATTAACCTTCTCAACGAAGACGTTGTGCTTACCACTCAAGTGTGGAAAGTTACGGCTAGCGGGATCTACCAGGTTTCTGTTGAACAAGGAGGAAAGAAAATTATTTCGGTTCCAGATCAGCTGGTTGCCCCGTTCCCCATCAAAGTCGCTGCCGGAACCCCTGAAGAAGTGGCTTGGAATGGAAAGACGATTACGGCCTTTGGAATGAGCGACGTCACCTCTTTAACCCATGCGGAAGGGCCAGAAATCGTAGATACCAAAGCGGGTTTGCTTTCAGCATATCGGTTCGTAACCGACTCCACCGTGAAAGGCCCCAAGGGAGAGCAAGGCACCATGAAAACAACCGCTTTCTTTAGCCCAAAAGTGGGACTAATCAAGTTTGTTCAAAGATTTCAAGCAGAAAAGTTCGTTAAGATGGAGCGAATGGAGCTTTTGCAATACACGGTGAAGTAACTTATAGGGAATGAAAAAACAATCTCTGTTTTTGCTAGTGCCTCTGGCCATTTTTGGATGTCAGCCTCAGACCGCGGTTAGGCCAACCGCCGTCCCGGCACCGGGCACAACAACTTCGACAACAGAACCGGCTCCACAGAAAATCTCAATCCCCGACGAGGTGCGAACCGAGGGCTTTTCCTATTACGGAATAGACCGCAAAGAGCCGCTAAAGGTTGAGCTGGTGGCGGCAGACTCTCCTGCCAAGAAAGGAGCGATTGAGTTCACCTTGCTCGAAGCAAAAGACGGAAGGCTTGTTTTCGAGCAAAGCTACACCGGCGACATCAGCAGCTCGCTCGGTGGTACCAGCAAGCTTTTTGCCGACAAAACTGGAATCTATGGAACGGCGATGTTGGGGGCAACATTCGATGAGCCTCAACTTGAAATGCCCGCCAAAGTGGCGGCGGGAACCACGTGGAAGATGGCGAAACCGGTGAAGGCCGATAGCTTTACAATCAATGGAATGACCAACCGGATTATTGGCTTTGAATCCGTTACTGTTCCCCTCGGTACGTTCGAAGCTCTCAAGATGGAGAGTGCCGCCAGCCTCGTTCAAGGGACCGTCAAGTCAACTGCAGTGCTGACCGCTTGGCTCGTCAAGGACGTGGGCATGGTTAAGCTGGTTATCAAATCTACGGGCGCGGACGGAAAATCTCAACAACAAACCATCCAGGCGATAAAATGACACTCGCTCTATTCGTTGCACTGGCGATGCCACATAGCTCTCCGGCGCGCCCTTCTGATTATTACGGCCTTATTCCGGGATTGAAGCGATCTTACATGACGACTCAAGGAAAGGCCCTATTGGAAACCACGGAGGAAGTGCTACCGGGCCAGATGATTGATCGGCAAGGCGTTGTTCCCGTTGTAACCTCTTCCAACGGCAAGAAGCTTGATACCAATTTCTTTTCCTACGACGATGACGGCGTTTATCACTACGCCATGTTTGATGAAACTCGAGTTACGCCCGTGAGGGTTATCCTAAAGAAGGTTGAAAAAGAGACGAAGTGGACCTGGACATTTGTGGACGGAGCGCCAGTGGAGATGAGTTGTGTAGCTCGAACTGGCCCAAAGGTTACGTTTCAAGGCAAAGAGGTCGAAACCGTTACCCTAGAAGTTAGCGGCGTAATGGGGAACGACGATCTCGCAGTGAGACTTAAGCAAACGGCAGTTTACGGCTTTCGCATCGGGCTTCTGGAAATGAAGGAGACTCAGCAGACAAAGAGGACAAAAACTGAAAGAGATGTTAAACTTGTTCGAATTGCTGGTGGGGGATGGTAAAAAAAGTTTACGCAAAGTTGTTTGTCGTTGCCATCTTGGGTGGGTGTTTCTATTTCGGCTGTAAGACCGGCACAAAAACCACCGGCGCAGAAGAAATCAAGTTGGCAACCAGCTTCAAGCCCGAAGCGCTCTTTTCACCCGCTATTGTTCTTTCGTTGAGTGATACGGACGTCCCCGCCACGATGCAAGTGAAGACTCAAGGCTCAATCGTGACCTTTGAAAGTTTGGCTCATGGCACCGTGTTTGATGTGGAAAGGTACGAGGCGATCCCCGCTAGTTTCAGCTTGCTCGAAATGGTGGAAACTTATGAGCCTGCAGTAAAACTCATCGGATTCCCTATGAGTATCGGGGATTCGTGGGATTGGAATGGGGTTCAAACGAGCGCATTGATCCGCAGAAAAGCAAAAGCAAAAATCACATCGTCATTGGATACGCTTCATATGGAGGGCGCGGCCGGGCTCGAAACCGTGAAAATTAGTGTTGCATTAGAGGTGGAATCTGGAGTAGCCAAACCTCGACAAAGTACACTTGAATTCTGGTTCGCCGCAGGCAAGGGCATTGTCAAGCGCACGTATGGCACGGCAATCGTGCGTCGTCCAGCTAACATGAAGCCAAGGAATGAAGAAGGCGAGTAAATTATGGTCGCGACCACTTCGCTTGCACCCCGCCGGTCCGGTATTTCTCACGTCTTCAAAACGATTTCCCAATACGATTTTTGGCTGATTATTGCAACCTTGGCTCTTCTCACGTTTGGGATGATGTCCCTATACAGCATTGATTTCGGCACGAAATCAATCTACTTCAAGAAGCAGTTCACTTTCTTAGCGGTTGGGACCATACCGTTTCTTATCTTCTTGACCACCAAGCCCAATACGCTCAGGAAGTTCTATCCCATTCTTTATTGGTTCAACATCGCCTTACTCCTGGTTGTAATGAAGGCGGGTACTGAGCGAGGCGGAGAGGCGCAAAGGTGGCTAGTTGTCGGGCCGCTCCAGTTCCAACCAAGCGAGCTCTCAAAGCTCCTTATCGTGATCACGCTTTCGGCGTATTGGGCCACTCGTAGAAAGGAGGAGCTAAAAACAGTCCGAACGTTCCTTACAAGCTTCTTGCACGTTGCCCTACCGATGTTTTTGGTCTTCAAGCAACCGCATTTAGGGGCGACGTTGGCAATCTTTGCAACCTGGCTCACGGTTTCGATTGTAATGGGCGCGCCGGGCCGATTTGCCACCATTTCAATAGCGCTCGGCTTCATCGCAATGATCGCGGCCGTGAACATTCCGGGCGTTCTGAGCCCTTATATGTTGGATCGAATTCGGGGATTATTCCATCCTGATCCTGCGAAAAATGGCTATCAAGTAGAGCGAGCGCTTATAACCATCGGCAGCGGCGGCTTAACGGGAAAGGGCTGGCGAAAGGGAGAGTTAACGGCCTCTAATTATGTTCCCGAAGCTCAAAATGATTTTATTATCACTGTGCTCGGCGAGGAGGGGGGACTCATCGGCTGTAGCCTGTTACTCTTGGTCTATGGGCTCTTCTTCTTCCGAATGTGGCTCATCATGATCCGCTCCGAGGAGCACTTTCACAAAGGACTCCTCGGCGGAATTCTGATGATCTTCGCGTTCCACACCATCGTAAATTTGTGCATGGTGATGCGGCTACTGCCTGTGGTAGGGCTCTGGCTACCCTTTATGAGTTCCGGCGGAACTGCGCTGTGGCTGTGTTTGGCTTGCGTGGGTTTGGTCCTGAACATCAAAGCGCGAGAAGGGGTCGCTAAGTTCTGATGTTCACCGGCCTGATTCAGCAAGTAGGCACCTTAATCTCCCTGACCGATCGTCGCCTGATCGTGGCCGCAGAGTTTTCGAAAAAAGATCCAATTCAGATTGGCGAAAGCATCGCGATAAACGGCTGTTGTCTGACGGTCGTGTCCTACACTAAAGGTAATCTCGAGTTCGATCTAAGCGAAGAGACTTTACGTTTGACAACGCTCGGCTACCTGCCACCCCTTTCCGCTGTAAATCTCGAGCGCGCAATGAAAGCCAGTGATCGCGTCGGCGGGCACTTTGTGCAAGGTCACGTTGATGGGGTCGGTCGGATTGCGAACATTAAGGACTCCGAGGTTTTTCAGATTGAAGTCCCCCTTGAATTCACGCCGTATCTCTCGCCTAAGGGTTCCATCGCGATTGATGGCATCAGCTTAACCATTGTTGAGCCAAAAGTTAATCAGTTTGAGGTTTGGATCATCCCGCACACTTTTTGCAATACCAACTTGAACACCCGAAAACTCGGCGACCTCGTCAATCTCGAATTGGATGTCCTGGCGAAACACGTTCATCGAATGATCCAACCGGGTATCTTATAAGGAACTCAGAGCCCGTAGTTGGAGGGTGCAGCGCATCTGCGCAAGTAGGAAATTTGGCAATAGAACGACGTCCCTATCGAAGAATTCTCCTTAAGCTTAGCGGCGAAGCGCTTTCGGGCGGACAGGGTTTCGGGTTGGATACGCGGACCCTTAACTACATCGCCAATGAGGTCGTGTTAATCCACGCCGAGGGAATCCAGTGTGCCCTCGTTGTTGGTGGTGGCAACTTTGTTCGCGGTGAGGCATTTTCGGCGAGCGGCGGCATTGATCGAACAGTTGCCGACCAAATGGGCATGCTCGGCACCCTCATGAATGCACTTGCGCTTCAGTCTTCAATTGAAAAAGCGGGCGCGCAAAGCCGGGTTCAGAGCGCAATTGGAATTTCCCAAGTGGCCGAGTCGTTCATCCGCCGCCGCGCCATGCGCCACCTCGAAAAAGAACGCGTCGTGATTTTTGCATGTGGAACGGGTAATCCCTACTTCACAACGGATACGGCCGCAGTTCTTCGGGCGCTTGAAATTGAGGCCGAAGTGATGATTAAAGCAACGAACGTGGATGGCGTTTACGATAAAGACCCGAACAAGTTCGAGGGCGCCGTTCGGTACGAGACCTTGGACTTTTCGGAAGCGATTTCCAAGCGACTCAAGGTCGCTGACATGACCGCTTTCACGATGTGCCGCGAAAACAATATGCCGCTCATCGTGTTAGACTTCAATCAACCCGGTGCGCTTTTGCGCGCTTGCCGCGGCGAAGCCGTCGGCACCTTAGTAGGAGGCGAATAACTATGACCCCAGAAGAAACTTTACAAGACGCGGAAAGACGCATGAAACACGCTATCGAGGTGATGGCCCATGACTTTTCCACTTACCGAACTGGCCGGGCAACGACGGCGGTCCTTGAGCGAGTTCACGTGGACTACTACGGCACGGACACGCCCGTCTCTCAGGTCGCGAACGTTTCAATTCCGGAGCCGCGCCAACTGCTGATTCAACCGTACGACAAGAATATGATTCCTCTGATAGAGCGCGCGATTCTGAAGAGCGATCTCGGCATAACGCCCAACTCAGACTCGAACGGAATCCGCTTGAATTTCCCGCAAATGACCGAAGAGCGCCGTAAAGATATGGTTAAGCAGGTTAATGCGCGGGCTGAGCAGGGTGCAGTTGCCATTCGAAACGTTCGCCGCGACGCCAACGAGCACTATAAGGCGATGCAAAAGAACAAGGAAATCAGCGAAGATGAGCTGAAATCATTCGAAGCAAAGATTCAGAAATTGACCGATAAATTCGTTGAGGAAGTCCACGCAGTTCAAAAGAAGAAAGACGCCGAACTCATGGAAGTCTAAGGTTTGAACGCGACCCAAGAGTTAGCCGGTCGCTTGGGCGTTGATTTGAATGCCCTTCCCACCCACGTTGCCATCATTATGGATGGGAATGGGCGTTGGGCTACCGGCAAGGGCTTTGCGCGCCTCATGGGCCATCGAGAGGGGTATCGGGCCCTACGGGGCATCCTTTTGGCGTGTAGTGAACTTGGGATTCGATATCTCACGGTGTATGCTTTTTCAGCGGAGAACTGGCGCAGGCCCGCCGACGAAATTGATGGGTTGATGAAGCTGATTGAACGAGCCGCGCGAGACGAACTCGCGGGAATGCATCGAAACAACGTTCGAGTGAACGTTAGTGGGCGTATCGAAGGTTTGCCACCGGGTCTGCAAGAGGCATTTCGAACAGGAATCGAGACGACTCGGAATAACACCGGGACCACGTTTACGCTCGCTGTGAATTACGGCGGCCGAGCAGAAATAGTGGACGCAGTTCGCTCCATCATAACCGATGGGTTACCCGAAGATGCGGTGTCAGAGGAGCTTATCTCATCTCGCCTGTATAATCCAAGCCATCCCGATCCGGACCTAATGATCCGCACGGCAGGCGAAATGCGAATTTCAAATTTTTTGCTTTGGCAAGCAGCGTACGCCGAGATCGTGGTCACGCAAAAATCGTGGCCGGAGTTCGACGAACCTTCCCTGATTGGAGCAATAAAAGAATTTCAGGGCCGCACGAGGAAGTTTGGGGCCGTTGTGTGATCGCAATTTATTGCGGCGCTCGAGGCGCGCTCAGCCTCGGCACTAAACTTGGAGTATCTGCCTCATTTCCTTCGAGATAACCAAACAGATCATACGGCTCGGCGGAATCAACGTGAACCGTGACGAACTCACCCGGATTCGCTGAGCCCCGAGCTAGGACGTGACCATCAATCTCTGGCGCATCGCGATGTGACCGCCCTACTACCCAGCCATCCCGGACCTCGTCAACTAAGACCGTAAGCTCTCTTCCGATCCATTTGCGATTTATCTCGGTGCTGATGCGCTGCTGAGTTCGCATAAGACGGTCGTAACGCATATGCTTTATCCTTGTTGAAACTTGGCCTTCCATTTCGAAGCTAGGCGTGCCGGGCTCGCGGCTGAAGATGAAGGCTCCGACCCGATCAAGCTGAGCTTTGTTGATAAATTCAATCAGATAATCGAATTCGGCGTCGGTTTCACCGGGGAAGCCGACAATGAAGGTTGTTCTGATCGCAACCTCTGGAATTCTGGTTCGAACTTTTTCGATGAGATTGAGATAACGCTCGCCATCCCACGGGCGCTTCATGCGCTTCAGCACGTTGGGGTGCGCGTGTTGAAGGGGTATATCAATGTATTTGGCCACTTTTGGTAGCGTCGCCATCGCCTCGATCACCTCATCGGTGAGGCGATTTGGATAAAAGTAGAGGATTCTGATCCACTCGATGCCCTCAATATCGTTGAGTTCCCGTAGGAGGCGGGGTAAGGTGAACTCCTTGTACAGATCGTAACCGTATTGCGTGACATCTTGAGCAATGAGGTTTATTTCTTTGCATCCGGTGGCCGCGAGATGTTTCGCCTCCTCAATCAAGCGCTCAATCGGCTTAGAAACATGGGCGCCGCGAAAGCTTGGAATCGTGCAAAACGTGCACTTGTGGTCACAACCCTCGCTCACTTTTAGGTAGGCCGACCACGGCTTTCCCGTCCTTGAACGGGTTTTGACATCGGCCCAGATATGCTGGGGAGGCGTTAATTCTTGGAGGGCTCCCTTTCTCGTTAGCGTTTCGGCAACAATGGAATCAAACCGACCCATCTGCCCAACCCCCACATAGCTATCTGCGCCCGGCGCGAGTCTTTGTAATTCTTCACCCATGCGTTGAGCGAGGCATCCGGCGACAATGACTTTGCCCGTTCTTCCCGCCTTCTTTTCCCTTATCGCTTCCTTGATCGCCCGGATGCTCTCTTCCTTGGCACTTTCCAGGAATCCGCATGTATTGATGATCGTGACCTCAGTCTTCTTCGCCGTCCCATCAACGTCGTAACCCTTAGAAGCCAGAACTCCCGCAATTTCTTCGCTATCAACCTCGTTCTTAGCGCACCCGAGCGTTACGATTTTGACCTTTCCAGAAGTTTGCGACGGCATTGGTTGTAATTGTGGCTTGTTTTGAAAGTTATCCGGACGGATTCAGCCAACCTCGCCAGTCTTGTGCTGTATGAAAGACGTGGATAACCTGCAACTGCTCATTCATAACTCGGTAGAAAATGATGTGACCGTGTCCGCGAGAGCGACGCTTTGCGAGGTACCGGCGCAAGCCAGGCACTTCGGGAACAAGGCGTCCGATTGTAGGGTTCGAAGCTATTCTCTGGATCTCGTCATCGAGAAAGCTGATATATTTGTCTGCTCGGCGCTCGCCATACGTGTCCGCGTTCCAGTGCCAGATCGCAATCCAATCAACCCTGGCCTCAGGGGAGAACCCGGATGGCTAGCGGCTCTTGCGCCATCCCGCTCGATACTTAGTTAATTCCTCGCGAACCTGAGAAAAGCAGAGGTGGTCTCCAGCATCCGCCTGAGCCAACCCGCGCTCGATACCGATCCTCATCTCTGGGCTGAGGAAGAAGCCTTCGCCTGAACGTGCCAGTTGCGTCAGGTACTCATCAACCGTGAGCCCAACCCGCTTTGCGCGGATCTCGTAGGCTCGGTATGCACTATCGCTAAGGCTGATTGAATGGGGCATGACTTCGAATGATTATGGCACGCAAATTTCAGGTATTCGAGTTAGTTTTGCATTATCTGTCAAACTGAAACCATATATGTTAACCCCCTACGATTGGCAAGAAGCGATTGGCAATCGAGCGTCCTTTATTGAAGGCCGCCTCGCCGTTGGGGCGCCGGTTTTGGCCCTTTCGATTGGGGAAGGCATTGTGATGTTCACCTACCGCCGGTACACGAACAAGATTTTTGAGATATACGATAATCTCGCGTTTTCGGCGATTGGGCAGCAATCGGATATTGAAACCCTACGGATGGCGGCGATTGATTTTGCCCATCAAGAGGGCTTCAATCGGAGCGAGAATGATGTTACGATTCGGCGGGTGGTTTCGACGCTTAGCACGCCGATAAAACGCGGATTTGCCGATTTTTCCTCGCCTCCCTTCATTTTTCGGGGGCTTTTCGCGGAGCTCGGCGATAAGGCCGCAACGGATACCTATGCGGTCTTGGATTATGAGGGCGAGTTCAAAACGCATCGAAACTGGGCGTTTTTGGTGGGCTCCGAGGAGTTTGTAGATTCTCTCAGATCGGAAATGACAAAGCTTCACGCCGCAAACCTAAAAGCGACCGACGCGAAGAACAAGCTCAAAGCACTTTGGGACAAGACCTTTCCCGGGGAAATGCCGGAGGGATACGGGGCGGAATGTGTTTTGTTGCGGCGAGAAAGCGATGGCACGGGCACCTTTGTGCAACTCACTCCGCAAACCTGATGCTTTTGCGAGGTTTTTTGCGTCTCAACATTTGCCAACGGATTGGCGGGCGCAAGGCTAGGATGGCCATTTTTCTTTGCGTTTGCTCTAACCGCGCGGTTCCAGCGGAATCTTGAAATTAATCGGTTGATACTCCGTGTCAAAGTAGCGCAGGAACCTGATCTTTGCTGGATTAATGTTCGTAGTGAATTCGATGGTCTTTGGATTCTCCAAGTTAGCCGGAATTGCGACGTAAAGTCGAGCTACCGATACTCCCACAGGCAAGGTTGGGGGCTGGCCGTATCCAAACTGCCCCGTTACCTGCCGGATAAGGTTTGGTTCAACTAATCTCATTTCACCATCCGCATCAACGGCGCGAATGAGTACGCCATCCTTATCGTAGGCAAACAGTAAAGGGGGAGCTTTTTTCGGAGCGAATGCCCGGACGTCGCAAGTCACTGTCCAGGTTCTGCCCGAGGCGGTCGTCAACGGGATTGAATAGCCGCCAACTTTTCCTTCCTTGAAACCTCGGATAACGTATTCATGCCCAGGCACGCGGAGGACCGAACCAACCTTGAACGGCGTTTCTATGGGTTTCGGAATTGGCCGTTGTCCGACTAGAGTCGCTTCTTTCACACCAGGCTTTCCATATACTGCGACGACCAGCCGCATAACATAGCGGCCCTCCTCACTTTTGCCGGAACTGGTAACCGTATCTGGGAATTGAAAGTAGGTGTAATCTGAGCCATGAGCCAACCGCAGAAACACCAAGTGCGGAGTTGGGCCAGGCTTGCGGTAAACGTGGAGCGTCCCATTTTGACTCAGCTGCTCATCGGCAAGGGTCGAACTCACTTTCCCATCTGAATCCCAACACGTGAACTCAGGATCAATCGAACAGACAGCTTCGACGGATCCGAAACCGCCATCCCATTTTTGGGTGTGAATGATCCTACTCCCGACAACGAGCGAACTCACCGTCAAAAGTGCCAAACCAAATCCCATTCTCTTCACTTCTCACCGCCAAACGGAATATCCAGATACGCTTTCTCTATTGAAACCGGCGTTACCTCAAGGGCTTTAAAAAATCGAGGGTCTATGTTCGACGTGAGTTGGCCGATCCACTCTCCGATACCGGCCGCCAATGAAAAGTGAACTCGCGCCAAACGGGCTGGAGGCGCGTAGTTCGACGAATTGAAGAGATTCGGGCTTATAGAGGTTATGGTTGGTATCACTTTATCCCGTGCGACAGCATTTCCCTTTTCGTCAACTCCCGCGATTGGTTTGCGGTCTAAGTCCAAGGCTCGAAACTGCCACTCTTGCATAAAGCGGGAATCGCCATCGGTTCCAATTTGAATGTTCCATCGTGAGCCTGAGAATAAATTGGGGTCCTTTCTAACCGCCTCAATCGCTCCGATTCGGATGCTCTTACCGCCTACTTCGATCATATTGCCACCGGCGAGCTCCGTTACGGCAGGTTTCCCAAAGAGACGTACATGAACAAGAACTTTTGCCAGATTAGGGCCTGGCTCCGGCGCTGTTAAGTGGAGAATCTGCAAATCGCCTGTCTTGGTTTTCATTTGCCATTGACCGCCAGTCCAGAACTCGCCGGCGTTGTCTTGGCGAAGCGACATTTGGCCCTGCGACGGGTCGTAATCTCTATTGTATTGAAGTTGCATTACCGCGTAGCGATTCAGCGATTTGACTCGCGTTGACATCCCATATTCTTGCGCTTTCCAATGCTCCAGTAGCTGCACAGCGGTGGCCTCGGCTAGCGACCCGTTCGGTCTCCGGCAGCTTACGGAATCAGCTGAAATCGCGCAAACCGCGATGAGTTCAACCGAACCTAATTTGCAGTTCACGCGGGTAACGGGAGTCGCGCTGGTTTGGGCGATCAAGGCCGATACGCCCGCAAAAACGGCAATCATGGCCGCCCGCCCTTTGGCTCGAGCGGAATGCCCTTGATGATCAGGTTCCTCGTCACCGAGCACCGGGCTACAACCGACTTAATCCGCGCCGGATTTAGGTTAGTGCTCATGTACATCTCATCCCCGCCGGCGTCGGCGTAAACGCCCCCGCCGAGCGACGCTTGAAAAACACGATTCTCCTTGGGGATTCGGGTGCCCCCAGAATCATAGGTTGGGATGGCCAGCAGAGGCTCACCTTCTGAGTTAACAGATCGAATTTGCAAGCCATCTTCGCCGTAGATAGTCCACGAAATGCCTTGCGGCAGTGGAGTTTCGGCTCCCTCGCGGACCAACACTACAAGCCACTGCGCGCCCGGCGAACCAAGGCGGCTTCCTGAATCATCCGCAGGCTGCTTCTCGCCAATCTTGACGATCTTGAACTTGGCCCCGAAAAACTCAAGGCGAGCGCCGAGCTTGAATTCAAGTTTTGGGCTGGGCTCCAGCTTTTCGGTTAACGAAGTTGTGGCCTGGCTTTCAACTTGGTCTTTTGGAACGGCCAAGTTAATGAGCATCCGGTTTTCGTTGTACTTGTTGCGCAATTGATAGCCCGAGCTAGAGCTGCCGTAGGGAGTGCTGAGATGCTTTTGGAGCACGAGTTTCGCTTCGGATCTGCGGTCTGGACGGTCATCAACGTCGAAGACGATGAGCCGATTCTTGTGACCGTATTTCATGTTGATTGTGATATCCCCCTTTTTGTAGACCTCAGTAAGTTCTGCGCCGAGCACATCGTTGGGCAAGCCCTCACCATTCCAACACGAAATCTCGGATTCTGATGGCTTGCAAACCCCGGCCAAGTCAATCGAGCCAGCCTCAGATTTGTAGTTTTGCTTGACAATGACATCGGAGGTATCGGGCAGTTGGCTCACAGCCCCGATTGATGCGAATGCGGCGAGAATTATCAGGGACTTGGTGCGCATGCTTACTTGACGCGGGAACGCCCGCAATCGTTACTTGGATAGAGGGTGAATCATCCGCGTTGTTTCTCGTCGAGTCAGCAGAGTTGGCATGCCTGCCCTTTCCCGTGAAACCGAATCGCTACAAACCTGTCGCGCGGGGAAGAGCCACCCCACGCCCCTCGTCGGCTTGACCTATTGCTCCAAGCAATCAGCTCATCCGAACCTACCGAACCCCCGAACTTCCCCCTAAACCAGCCCATCCGTCGCATAAATGATCCGGTGGCAGGCCTCGCACGTAAAGACTTTGCCTTCCTTCGCCCCTTCTATCGCCTTCGTCGGAATCTTCATGCCACAGGCGGCGCAACTTCCTTTCAAAACGTCCGTCATCCCAATTCCGCCTTGCTTGGCCTTGATCGCGTTGTACTTGGCCAGCATCACCGGGTCTACTGCTTTTTCGGCGGCGGGACGAGCGGTGACGTACTTTCGATAATCGTCTTCAAGCTGTTTCTTAACAAGAAGAACGCCTTTTTGAAACTCAACCAGTTCAGCTTGTTTTTTATCCACCTGGGCTTTCGCCTCATCCGCCAACTTTTTTGCGGGCGGGACTAAGTCCATTAGCTCTAACAGCCGCTCCTCGGCGCGATCTCTCTTTTTTGCAATATTTTTGAGTTCGGCTTGCAAGTTTTCGATTTCGCGGGGGTTGATTGTTTTGCCGCCGTAGATTTCATCATTGATTCGCTTTTCTCTAGCCGCCGCAGTTTGCTGGGAAAGTTCTATATCTTTTTGCTCGCCGGTCAAAGCGTGCAGTTCTTGATTCTTCAAATCAAAATATTGCGTCAGCTTGGCGATTTGAGCCTGAATTCCGCGACCAGGATCGAGCGAGGCAGCTTTTTTCTTGATATCAAAAATGGCAAAATCTATCAAATGGAGTTCGTGGAGGCGGCGGAGATCCATTGCTGACATACCTTCATTATGGGGCTTGTGCCAAACTCTTAGCCAGGTCAATGGCGATCCAATCTGTTCGAATCCCCCAAATCGGCGAAGGTCTTCAAGAGGCGCGGCTCGTTGCTGTCCTCAAGCAGCCCGGCGATTATGTTAAACGCGACGAGCCCATCTATCAAATGGAGACCGACAAGGCGGTTATGGACGTCGAATCTCCCTTCGAAGGCACGCTCGTAGCCTGGTCTGCCCCGGTTGATACGATTCTTGCCATCGGGGCGGAGGTAGGCACGATGGATGTTACCGACGGTGTTGCAATTTCTGATCCAATTGTGGTCGCGCCTCCTGCTACTGCTTCAAACATCGTGGGAGTTACCATCCCTCAGATCGGAGAGGGTCTGCAGGAAGCGCGCTTGGTCGCCGTCTTGAAGCAGCCAGGGGATCATGTTAAGCGCGACGAAGCCATTTATCAAATGGAAACGGATAAAGCCGTGATGGACGTCGAATCGCCTTACGAGGGTGTTTTGATCGAATGGCTTGCACCCGTTGATACGGTTTTGGCAATTGGTGCCGAAGTTTGCCGAATGGAAATCGTCGGAGCCGCCATGGTCGCTTCTTCGCACGCTGCCCCGGTTTTAGCCGCTGCAGTCGCTCCGGTTGGTGCGAGTTCTTCGGCTCCAGTTGGGGGTTTGACTAACGAGTTTATGTCGCCTCGAACTCGCGCATATGCCCGGGAGAAAGGTGTTTCCGATGACGCTCTTTCGACGATTTCGGCGCGAGGATCGCGGCTCATGCCCGATGATATAGACGCTTTTCTCGCCGGATCGGTGATCGCAGCCGTTGCCGCGCCGACTCGATCGGAGGGGGCGGGCGGGGCTTACTCCGAGCAGCCTGTTCCGCAAAAACAGCGATTACTGGCATCTCGACTTGTTCGCGGCAACCAACTTGTTGTTCCCGGAACTATGACAGTGGTGATGAACTGGGAACCAATCGAACGGCTTCGCGGCGTGATCAAAATGAAGGGCGGCGATTTCCAGCCCTCTACGTTTACGATGTTCGCCTACGCTTGCGTCCAGGCGCTTCAAGAGTTTCCGGCATTTAGGTCTTCACTTAAGGGCGATGAGACGATTCGGACTTATGATCATGTGAACCTCGGAATCGCCGTTGCCCTGCCTGGCGACGAACTGGTCATCGCCGCGATTGACAAGGCCGATACGATGAGTTGGCGTGAATTCGCGGGGGCCATGCGAGAACGAATTGAAATGGCCCGAAGTGGTAAGGATCAGGCTCATGAGGGGATATCGGTTAGCTTGACGAACATGGCCCACAACGGCATTCGCGATGCGGTTGCGGTAGTAGTGCCGCCTTCGGTCGCGACGATTTTTCTGGGCGAGGTCTACAATGGTCTGGCCCAGAATACCAACGAGCTCAAGATTCAGCGGTCTGCCAACCAAGGCATTACGTTCGACCACCGCCTGATCAACGGAGTGGGCGCCGCCAATCTCCAAAATAAGATCAAAGAGTTCACTGAGAACATCGGTGCCCTGATTCAAGAATGAAGCCAATAATTGGGATCACTGGGCATGTAGAACGGGAACCAGAAAACAGTCGGACCGGCGGTCGGGTGCAGCTTAACTGGAACTACTGTCAGGCAATTGAAGATGCTGGAGGCTCACCGGTGATAATTCCTCCCCAAGCCGACGCAAGCGCCCTTAGCCAAATTCTCGATGGGCTTCTCATTCCGGGCGGACCCGATATTGATGCGGGTGAGTTTGACGAAGTAAATCATCCGTCAGTTGTAACGGTTGATCCGGCCAGGTTTGGCCTTGAAAAACGACTTTTTCAAGCGATTAATCCGGCCATGCCCGTGCTTGGGATATGTTATGGGTGCCAGTTTATCAATGTCCTGCACGGCGGCTCTTTGATTCAGCACTTACCCGACGTCGTGGGCCACGATCTGGATATACCGGGAACGTTGCAGTCTTATGAAATCGAGCCTGAATCCTTCCTAGGGGAGCTCATCGGGAGTCGAGCCCAAGGTCAAAGCTGGCACCATCAGGCGGTCGGGCGCCTCGGAAGTGATTTGAGAATCGCGGCCAAGAACACCGACGGGATTGTCGAGGGGCTCGAAAGCACAACTTTCCCCTGGATGATAGGAGTTCAGTGGCACCCGGAAAGGAGCCTTGACAAATCAGATAGTCAAGCTCTTTTCTCAGCCTTCATAAAAGCTGCGAGCGAATACGCTAGATCCAGGTCGAAGCCCGTCTGAAAATTTTCGTTGTGATGGGATGCGCCACTTGCGCAAATACGAAATCCGGAAAGCCAACCATGAAATCAAGTTCGTAGTCTGCGGGGACGGCAACGACGACGAGCGGGACCTCCGCTGCTACGGGGTGCTCCATCTTCGCGTGAGCGAATCGCTCATAACCTCCGATCTTGTTGGGTTCATCAAGGGTGGCGACGATGTCCACAAACATCAGATCTGCCCCCTCCGCCGATTCGAGGGCTTCTTCCCACTCATTAAACACCATCAAACGATCCGTGGGAAGGAACGCTTCTGGCGAGAGAAAGCTATCTTCGGTGAAAGGATCCTTGGTTACAAGCAGATAAGTCATGCTCTGTTTCAATAGACGAACAAAGTATGAAAAGCGGCGCAGGGGGATTTGCTTTGCTTTGCTCGTCGCATATCGCATTTCGTTGTGAACTTGGCAGGTCTGGTTTTTGTTCCCGCCAAACGGGAATACTGACACCATGGCTGAGTTGCATTCGCGGTATCTGGTAATTGGGAGCGGTTTGGCCGGGCTCACTTTCGCCCTTGAAGCCAGCAAGAACGGCAACGTTACGATCCTCACCAAAGCCCAAGTCACAGATGCTAACACCAGCTACGCTCAAGGTGGGATCGCGGCGGCCGTTGGCGAGGCCGATTCATGGAAGATGCACGAGGAGGATACGCTCATTGCCGGAGATGGGCTCTGCGATCCCGCGGCGGTTCGGTTTTTGGTAACTCAAGCCCCCGATGCGATTGAGTGGCTCGCTTCGTTGGGGGCAAGATTTGACCTGGCGGATGACGGCGACTTCTCGTTGGGTAGGGAAGGCGGGCACAGCCGGCACCGGATTGTTCATCACCTTGACAAAACAGGCTGGGAGGTGGAACGAGCCGTCGTTTCACAGGTTAGAAAAAATCCACGAATTCAGGTTGTAGAGCATGCTTTTGTGACCCACTTGCTCGTATCCCAAGGCCATTGCCGCGGCGCAAACGCCTGGATTGATGGGTTGGGCGAACGAACTTACTTGGCTGATGCAACTATGCTCGCGACGGGCGGATGCGGGAAAGTTTATCTTCACACAACAAACCCCGATGTTGCTACGGGCGATGGCATCGGTTTGGCTGACGCTGCTGGGGCAGAGATTGAGAACATGGAGTTCATGCAGTTCCATCCGACGACCCTCTATCATTCACAAATGCGAAGTTTTCTTGTAACTGAAGCGGTTCGCGGAGCGGGCGGAACGCTTCGAAATCATCTGGGGAGGCGTTTCATGGGTGACTACGATGAGCGCTTGGAACTCGCGCCCCGGGACGTGGTGGCTAGAGCAATAGAAGCGGAGATGAAGAAACTTAGCACTTGGTGCGTGTATCTAGATATGGCTCATCTTGACCCTCATTTGATCGAGGCAGAGTTCCCTACGATTCAATCGAGATTATTGGGCGTAGGCATTGATGTCACCCGAGATTGGATTCCAGTCGTTCCAGCTCAGCACTATTCTTGCGGCGGAGTGGTAACAGATATTAACGGTCAAACCTCAATTCCGGGCTTGTTGGCGGCGGGGGAGGTCGCCTCAACTGGAGTTCACGGGGCAAACCGCCTGGCGAGCAACAGCCTGCTGGAGGCTCTCGTTTTTGCGCGAGCAGCGGCAAACCGTGCCCTGGATTTCCCGCCCATGGGTTCTTCGGGCATCTTGTCCGAAGAAACCCCGCCGAGCATTCTGGAAGCGGATGCGGTGCGAATCCGTAAGGCCCTGCAACACTGGATGACGGAGGAGGTTGGAATCGTTCGAACGAATGCCGGATTGGAGTCCATGGCCCTAATGGTTGATTCGCTCGAAAATGACTTTCGTGCTGCTAAAACTGGGTCATTTTCGCGTTACTCTCGGGAGACTTGGAATTTACTGGTCACCGCCCGCCATACGGTGCGCGGAGCGAAAACTCGAAGCAAGAACGTCGGTCTGCACTACAACTCAGACCTCTTATCGAACGACAATTCCGCCAAGAACTGACTTGGGATAGCCGCCAGCCTTGGCCAACGCATAGGCGTAGGAAGCGGGAGATTTCACGTCAACGACTACGCAAAGTCGAGTCTTAGCGCGAGTAAGGGCAACGTACATGAGGCGCCACCCCTCGTCCTCCTCCAACTTGTTTCGGCGCTCCACAAGCCACTTTACGTAGCGACTATTACCCTCAGCATTCGCACCAGCGAGGCCGATCCTGGGGTCAAAAATGACCTCGAAAGTTTTCTTCCGGGGAGGGGCAGTGGTTTCGGGAACGATGACCACATCGAATTCCAATCCCTTGGATTGGTGGACCGTCATAATTCTCAGCGCATCGCTCAAGTCGTCTTCGAGGTTGGCATTTTCTTCATCGTGACGCATAACCTGGATTTCCCTAATTTGTTCAGCGAACTCAGCCGGACCGATTTCTTCAGCCGCGCATGCGAGTAACTGAAGCTTTCTAACATTTGCGATCAACTGGTCACCTTTGGGGAGCGTGGCAAGCTTGGCTAGGTACGACGTCTTCTGGAATAAGTGTGCCAGAGTTTCACTTGCGGTGAGACGGAAGACGAGACGCTGCATCTCTTCAAACCAATCCAAAAAGGCCCTGACCTTGGCTTGATCTCCTTCGTCCAAATCACTAAGCTGATCTAGGTGGGGCAGGATCGGCTGTTCTTGTGAAAGCAAGGTTATTGCATTGAACGAGAGACCAACAAACGGGCTCCTCAACAGACACACAAGGGCAAAATCATCGGTCGGATCAACGAGCGCTTGGAGGGCATTCGCAACATCGCGAACTTCCAAGCGCGTGTAATACTCCTGGCTAATTCCGACCAAGCGCGCAGCTAATCCCAATTGAGAGAGCGCGCGACCGAGCGCTGAACCATAGTGGCGCGTGCGCACGAGAACGGTTATGTCGCGTAATCGGGTGCCTTCTTTAACAAGGGCTTTGATCTGGTTCGCCACGGCATAGTGCGGGTCTACTTCCTCGCTCGGCCACAGTTCAACCCCCTGGCACGTTATCTCCGGCTCCTCAAAGGGGTCATCACCGTTAGCCATGTTAGGTTGCAAAGCCGGAGCCATCGGCAAATAGCGATCGCTCCAAAGGCGCTTGAAAACTAGGTCAACATAGCGCAATATCGGGGCATCGGTGCGCTTGTTCATGGTCAATCGGAGGGGGTCGGCTAGCTCGGCTTCACGAAACAGCCGTACATCGGCTTGCCTAAAGCCATAAATTGACTGCTGGCTATCGCCGATAAGCATCCGCTGTTCAATCTTCATGAGTTCGAGAAGGCGATATTGAAGCGGATTCAAGTCCTGAGCTTCATCCACCATCGCGACGCGATATTGGCTTCGGATGCGAGCTTGCGTTTCGGGGTCTTCCAGGAGCTCAATCGCTTTCGTTTCGAGCAAGGTGAAATCAAGCATATTCTCGCTGAGGAGTTTTCGCTCATAAAGCGCCCAAGCTCTAAGGGCCAACTGAACAAGTCCCACCGTAAGCTCAGCACCCGTGTGGTCGTACGCCTCGGTGCCGCTTACGAAAGCAGGGCGCGGCTTGATGGATTGGAGGGACTCGAAGAAGCCGGTGCTCGCTTCCCCTTGTGGCGATTCCAAAGTCAGCTCCCTCAGGATTTCAGACTGATAGCGGCCGACCAATCCCTCAACCGAAGCGTGATTCTGGCCGATCTCGCTAGGCGTTATTCCGGAACCTCGCATACCTTCGAGCAAAGTCCTAATGTTGTCCTCAACATAGTGATAGGGCGATCCGGTGGACTGTCGTTTGTACTTCCCGGCGCTATGTTTGAGAACAAATTCGACTTCGGGGAATTCCTCATACGATTCCGAAATCGCGGTTCGGATTGAGGCGACCTTCCAACTTGCCGATTGAGCGGTGTTTGCGATGCCAAAATCCGGGTCCAGGCCAGCGGCGAGGCAGTTTTCCACAAGCATTCGCTGGCAAAACCCGTGAATCGTCTGGATCGGCCCTGTTTCGGCGATTTGGGCAAGATCGGGCCTTCCGTTAGCGTTGAGCTGATCCACGATGCGCCGCTTCATCTCGGCGGCGGCTTTACGGGTAAACGTTATTGCGAGGATCTGATCTGGCCGAATCGGTGATTCGCTGAGGGCGAGCCTCATGTAGCGCTCAACGAGCACTCGCGTTTTGCCCGTACCAGCAGAAGCGGCAACCACAAACTGCTCTCGGTCGCAACCGACGGCGATTATTTGCTCTGGCGTTAAGGCAAACTCATTTACTTTAGACAATGCTGGCCTCGCTTGATTCAAATGGATCGCCGGAATCCTCCGGAAACTGAATGTGCCTTCGGCAAAGCTCGCCAAAATCGCAGAAATCACACGCCTGTCCGGGTTTGGGCGTGATCGTAGGTTCCGTCAGGATAGCGACTGCTTCCTGTAGCTTGACCGTGAACTCGTTGAGCAGGTCCTGTTTGGATTCCAATGCATGGGGAATCACGTTCTCTATCCGCCGGGCCGGCAACCCCGCCGGCGGGAAATGGACAAATCTGCGACCATCGCGATGATCAATTTCTACCGCTGTTCCCCGAGTCCGATCGGATCGCATGAGAAGCAGTGCCAAAATCTTAAGTGAGTCTTGCTCGGCAAAACTCCAGGCGGGCGCTTCGGGACCTTTATGCTTTGATTGCTCGATTGGGTCGCGACTCATGTAGAGGTGGGCAACGTCGAAGGTGCCTCGCTGCGACACGAGGGGCGCATCAAACCTGAGTTCAATAAAGCGTCCGTTCGGGAGTTTGATTTTTGATCGGAAGGGCGCTCGACCAGAGGTGGAATCCCGAGAAATATTCTCAGCGGTACCCCAAGCTTCGCGAGCGACGAATTCGCGCTCTGTCCATTCGGCGATCAGGCGCTTCACTCCCGCTCGCATCAAGCTCAAATCGTGAGAGGTTGCCTCCCCGTAAAGCTCAGAAAGCTTCATCTCAGCGGCGTCATTGAGCACATTACGGGCGGTTTCAGCGTCAGAAATTCCCACGAGGTTTACCTCCGCGGGGATTTTCATGAGGCGGCTCCATCGGAAGAGATCGCGCTTCGGCTGGAGGTTCAATCCATCCTTGGCGAACCATCGGAAGGGGCAAACCAGGGCTCGATTGAGCTCTTGAACTCCCATAGGAATCTCGGGGTCAGATCGGATGATGGTCTGTGCCGCCCCGGAGATTTCGATAGGCATTGGCTTGGTCGTTTCGATAAAAGCTTGCTGCAATTCGAGATCAGCCTCAAGAATCGGTTCCTTTGGAAAGAGATCGCGTGGAGATATTCGGCGGATGGAATCCTTGTTTTTTCCGACCGCCTTGAACACTTCTTCCAGATAAAAGGCCGAAACGCTGCCTTGCTCGCCCTCTGATCTTGGGTAAGTAAAGGTCAGCCCCGCTGTCGCTGAACAGCAGGCCCGGTAAAATTCTTCCCGCTCAAACCGGGCTCGGTCAAAGCTATTCGGAAGCGGATCAGAACCCGTGATTTGAGTCAGGTCCGCGTCGCTAAAAAGAGGGTCCTCTTGGCGGCGGCGAGGGAAGACCCCCTCCACGGTGCCCATAACATACAGATGATCCACTAAGCCAATGGCTTCCGCTGAACTGACGACGGTTACGCCTCCCGGTATGCCCTCGATGTTGACGCTACCTTCTTTCCACAAGCGACGACAGGCTGAGACAAACCCAGACAAGCTGAGTTCGCGACGAGAGCGTAAGCGATCAATTGAGGCAGTTTGGGCGAGGGTTCTCAGGAGGGCGGTTACTGCATTTCCTTCGCGAGAGTCATTGGCATCGCTCGCGAGAATCGCATGAATTGCCTCATTACGGGCGAGCTCAATAAGGCGTTCCCTCCAAGATGCAAGATTGGTCGCCGCACTGTACTCCGCCCGCCAATCGAGCAATGCCCTAAGCCACGGAATAGGAGTCTCCTGGGTGTTGAGCCAGGCAGAAACCGTTGCCCAGGGGTCCGGCTCGGAAACGGCGGCACGGCACGCCTCCGTGATAAGCTTCTCGGCGTTGAGGGCCTCGGCCAGATCGGCATCTGGAGTGCGCGCAAAACGCAGAAACCCGGCAAGAGCGCGAACATCGCCGGAGGAAACGGCGGTCAACATCGCTAACATGATTTTCGCGGTGGCGGTGGAGAGGAGCGGCATTTGCCGGGAAAGAGTAAGGGGAACGCCGAGTCGGATCGCCGCTGCTTCTAGGATTGGCCCGTATTTCTCCAGTCCACGGCAGAAGATCGCTACTCCGTTCCAGTCTTGATTTGAAACTCGCTCCGCGACGCTTCTCAAGACCCACTCGCTTTCCAAAAGCTCGTCGGGGCAATCAAATACGGACACTTCAAACTCGGTGTGCTCAGAAGGCTCTTTGGAAAAGAGCGTCGCTGAAAGGGCGTTACCCGCCAAAAAAGGGCGAGGCTGTTCAAACTTTGCCGCGGTCTGCCCCGACGCCAAAAAGAAATCAGGCTGAGACGCGTGGGATTCTACGATAATGTCAATCGCAACTCCTTGAGTAGAGAGCCAGCGCAGCCACTCTAGCTCTAAGGGTCGGAATTCGGAAGCGGCGACGCAAATGACGCGGGCAAACGGAATCGGCTCCGCTTCAAGCTCCGCGCAAGCCGCCATTGCTTCGGAGTTAAACCGGCGGCCGAGTTGCTGAAGCATGGCCTGGGCATCACCCAAAATTCTGGCGACACTTTGCTGTTTCTCATCGGCTGTAAGTGAATCTAGGTCTACGCCAAAAGTTCTAAGTAGGTCCCAGTTCTTAGCGATAACCCGGTGTGCCCCGCCTAGCCCGGCGACCTTGAACAGCGGGTCGCCTTCTGTCATGTTCGAGCACGCCTCCTCAATCGCCGCTTCGATAAGGCCGGCCGAGGGCAAGAACCCGCCGGGGCCGCCGCGCACTTCTACAACTTCAGCAACAATTTTTCCAAACTCAACAACATCTAGGTTTGCCCCTGCCACCCCTAATCCTCGAAGTTGCCGGAGCCTGGAACCGGAGAAGGAGGTCAAACGCGCTTCCTCGTCTAGCTTTATGAGCGATTGAAGGAGGGTTGCGAGGGTGTGAGCGCCTGGCGTAACCGCGAATGTGCGCACTAGGTTGCTCATGAATGGAGTGTATCATGCGCAGATGAGCAAGACTAAGGCAAAACTGGTGTCACCTGCCGCTTTAACGAAACCAGTTTGGACGTTTCGCCGCCAACTTTTTGGAAATCTCATCCCCCTGATCCTGCCTGGGCCGATCGGATTGGTTGGAATCGGGCTCGTTCTAGCTCGGCCCGCTTCATTTTGGCTGGGAATCGGGTTGATTCTCCTCGCCTGCGTTTCGGGTTGGTTTTCTTTGAGCTACTGTGGTCTGTTTGAAAATCAAAAGATGAAACTTGAAATGACCTGGCGGTTTCGCCACGCGAAACTGCCAGCGGCTCAGCGGCGGTATTTTGTGGGCGTCGCTTCACCCGGTTACCGCGGAGTGCTTGATCCACACGAAGATGTTGGGTTCCTGTTGATCTATCCAGATCGGCTAGAGTTCTTCGGCGAAAAAGCCTCCTTTCAACTGACCCGAGGTGCGATGAGTCAGATTTCAAGAAAGGTGAACATCCATAGTTTTGTTTTTCTCGGCGGTTGGATTGCAGTTCGGGGAGTTCTAAATGGCAAGGAGGTAGAGCTCAGAATCGAACCTCGCATTTATCAGAGCATGTGGTCGAACCGTAGGGCCGCCGCCAAAATTATGAAACGGCTGAATTCTTGGCGAGAGGGGGCTGGTTAACCGCCTAAGCCGCTTGTGCCTGCCCGAACTCCAAGTTCTTGCTTTCTAGTAGAGCCTCAACCTGAGGCACAGAAAGCGGTCTGGAGAAAAAGAACCCCTGGGCTAACTCGCAACCGAGCATTCGTAGGTGGGCGGCTTGCTCTTTACTCTCAATGCCCTCAGCAACTACATCGGCTTTCATTGCTTTTGCAATGGAGAGAATGGCCTGAATGATCGAGCTATCTTCATTGAGATCGCCCGCAAGCTTCACAAAAGATCGGTCCAACTTGATCGTATCAATCGGTAACGACTGCAGCGCTCCGATCGAGCTAAAGCCGGTGCCAAAGTCGTCCAAAGCAACCCGAATGCCACGCTCTCTCAGCCGCCGCAAAGCAGATACGGAAGTTCCTGAACTGCTCACCATGACAGTCTCCGTAACCTCAAGCTTGAGGTGAGTTGCCGCCATGCCTGACGCGTCTAGGGCCTCATAAACTACGCCCTCAAAGTCTTCTCGCGCCAGTTGCGAGCCCGAAACGTTGACGGTTATGAACTCCTCAGATAGCCCAAACTCCTCACGCCATTGTTGAACCTGCTTCGTGGCTTGCATCATAACCCACTGACCGAGCGGCACGATCAGGCCAGTTCGTTCAGCTAGGGGGATAAAGTCAGCGGGAGAGACGAGGCCCCTTTCCGGATGTTCCCACCGACAAAGGGCTTCAAAACCAGCCAACCGGCCCGTTTCCATCTGTACAATCGGCTGGTAAACAAGGAACATCTCCCCGTTTGCCAATGCGTGATTCAAGTCGCGTTCAATGGCCAAGCGGTGCTCGAATTCTCGTCCAAGCTCATCGGAATAGACAACGATTTGATCACGCCCACTCTCTTTGGCAACTTGAAGAGCGAGATCGGCTCTGAGCATTGCCGTGTCATCATCCACCGCGGTAATTTTTTCAATCAATGCTGCCCCAATGGAGCACGTGAGCTGGCAGTTTAGTGAGTCAATTTGGATTGGCTCACTCACGGATTGGGCGAGTTGCCGACACACATCTTCGATCAGAGCTGACTCTTCGATGCTTATTGAGAGGGCAAACACGTCACCATTAAGCCGGGCAACTTTATCACGCCATCCCGTATGGCTTGATATTCTTCGCGCGATCAACTTCAAAACTTCGTCACCGTTTTGGTGCCCGATTGAGTTGTTCAGCTCCCTGAACTCGTCAATGTCAACCAGCAATAGGTGGGTTCTAGCCCCAGGAAAGAACGAGAGTTTTTGCAGATTTTGCTGAAAAGCATGACGGTTGCTAACGCCAGTTAGGGAATCGGTTTGAGCCAACACACGCATCTGCTGGTAGGCATTTGCAAGTTCCGACTGGCGGAGTTCGAGTTCCTTGTTTTTATTGGCAATCTCGGCCAATTGCTGGCGGACAAGGAGCCCCTGAGACTCCATTTGGGTCTCCATAGATTTCTGATCCGTAGCATCAATCATGAGGCCATCCCACGTAACTGACCCATCGTGGTCCTGGTGCGGCACGGATTGGGCTTGAAGCCACCTAACCTGAGAAGTGTGACGGTGAACAATGGGGAAGATCAGCGAGAGCGGCTCACCTGTTTGCATGGAGCGATCCCGCTTACGAGTCAAAGATTCGCGGTGTGTTGCGTCAATGAGGTCCCAAAAGGCATGGGGGTCGGCAACCACCTCAGCTGGTCGCGATCCCGTTATCGCCTCGCACTGCTCGCCCACGTAGCAGAATTCTTCTTTGCCGTCGGGATGCAACCGAAACTTGTAGAGAAACCCCGGAATGTTTTGAGCAATTTCTCTTAGGGTTGGGTCTTGCTCCTGGATTAGCGCGAGCTCTTGCTCTATGTAAGCGCCAATTGCGTGCCTTGGACGGCCGTCGGCGCTGTGCTTAATCCATGCGAACAAGGCAAGAGATTTCGTGGAGCCCTTTGAAAGCGAGATTTCGAGCGTGGCCTGGCATCTCTGGCCCTTGCTTACACTATTAGAAAAAGTAGCCCTTAGGGCATCAAGTTGTGGCTGACTTACCCGCATCCGAAGCCCAACCGTCGGATCTACTTCCCGGTCAATTCCGAAAATATGATAGCACGCGTGATCCCAGTGAACCATGTTGTTCACCAAGTCCCATTCGAAGAATCCGACCTTGTGGTCGGCTCCCACCATCTCCTGGTGGCTAGTGAACTCGTCGCGAGCGTCTATAGTCCCATCTCCCTGGCTATAGATTGGCTTTTTTGAGGTGAATTCTCAGGTCTAAGGGCAAAGAAAGATGTAGTTACCAGCCGCGCTGCGCGAGCCGCTCTCGATCATCCATCGAAGATGTGGAAATGCCAACCATGGGTTCGCCGAGATTTTTGCTGATTTCAGCGAGTTTGACGGCATCCTTGAAAAACAAAACTGAGTCAACAATAGCCTTAGCGCGCCGGGCCGGGTCACCTGATTTGAAGATCCCTGAGCCTACGAAAACCGTTTCCGCCCCTAGTTTCATCATAAGGGCGGCATCCGCAGGCGTCGCGATCCCGCCCGCCGAGAAATTGGGGACTGGGAGCTTGCCAGTGTTATGCACTTCCCGCACAAGCTCAAGAGGAGCCTGAAGCTCTTTGGCCCAGACGTACAGCTCATCTTCACGGGCATTTTGGACATTGCGGATTTCGCGCATGATTGTTCGCATGTGCCGAACGGCCTCGACAACGTCACCTGTTCCGGCTTCACCCTTTGTTCGAATCATGGCGGCCCCCTCAGCGCAGCGGCGAAGAGCTTCGCCGAGGTTTCGGGCCCCGCACACAAAGGGAACCGTGAACATGTGTTTGTCCACGTGGTTTTCTTCGTCGGCGGGAGTGAGTACCTCGCTTTCATCCACAAAGTCAATTTCCAAAGCCTGGAGGATTTCTGCTTCGACGAAGTGTCCAATCCGGCACTTCGCCATTACGGGGATGGAGACGGTGGCTTTGATCTCGAGGATCATCTCGGGGTCGCTCATTCGAGATACTCCACCGTCGCGGCGAATATCGGCCGGAACTCGTTCTAAAGCCATAACGGCAACGGCTCCCGCTTCCTGAGCGATCAGGGCTTGCTCGGGATTAACCACATCCATGATCACTCCGCCCTTTAACATTTCTGCTAAACCAACCTTCTCTCTCCACGTCTTTCTTGCCGTACTCACGCCTTCATTTTACCGGATTTGAACCTATGGGCTATCATTGAGGGATGGAAATAGGCCAAGTGATCGCTAGGAAACGAGATGGGCTAGCCCATTCGCGCGAGGAACTTGCGTTTCTGGCGCAAGCGGCCGCCGGAAACCAGGAGGCAGCCGATTATCAACTGAGCGCGTGGCTCATGGCGACGTATCTGAACGGCCTAAATGAAGACGAAACCGCATGGCTCACTCTGGCCATGGCCGACTCCGGCGAACGGCTCGATCTAACCGGCCTCCCCCGCCCCTGGGTGGATAAGCACTCAACCGGCGGCGTTGGCGACAAAACAACTCTGGTTTTGCTTCCATTGTTAGCCGCATGCGGCCTCACCGTAGTGAAAATGAGCGGTCGTGGATTGGGAATAACAGGGGGAACGATTGATAAACTTGAGTCTATTCCGGGGTTTCGAACCGACTTAACCCCCGCCGAAATGATCGCTCAAGCTGGTCGCATTGGCCTTGCATTGACCGGTCAAACCGCGTCGCTTGCCCCCGCCGATAAAACCCTCTATCGCCTGCGAGATGCGACCGGTACCGTTGCGTGTATCCCTCTCATCGTTTCCAGCATCTTGAGCAAGAAAATCGCCGGCGGTGCAGAAAAACTTGTTTTAGACGTGAAGTGCGGCTCTGGCGGCTTCATGAAGACCCAACCCGAAGCCGAGAACTTGGCCGCCAACTTGGTGCGAGTTGCCGAGATCGCGGGCCTTTCGTGTCGCGCGGTTATTACCGATATGAATCAGCCTCTGGGTCGCGCCGTTGGGAACGCCCTTGAGGTTTTAGAAGCGCTTGACGTCTTGGAGGGCCAGTCGGGCCGGTTTCCCGATTTATGCATGCGTTTGGCCGGTATCACCTTGGCTCATGCTGGGGTCGCAGGGTCAGAGGAAGAGGGCCGGGATCGAGCAATGGCTGCTCTTGCTAAGGGAAGTGCTTTAGCGAAGTTTGATGAGTGGGTGTCAGCGCAATCGGGGGGCCAAACTCGGGTTTCGAATCTGCGCGAGTCTCTGATCTTGGCGTCGGACATAGCTACCATTGTTTGGGGAGGGCCAGCAATAGTCGCTTCAAAGGTTGATGCCGAAGTAGTGGGTCAGGTCGCGATGCGATTGGGGGCGGGTAGATCATCCAAGGATGGAGTGATTGACCATTCCGTTGGGGTTCGGGTTTTGGTTGAGGTGGGAGATCGGATTGAGCCGGGCCAGGCCGTCTTTGATGCGTACATTGGACGAAACGACGCAAAGTTTGACCCAAGCCAGTTATTGAAGGCAGTTTCGTAGCGATTAGTGATGGGGTTGGTATTTAGTACCCGGCTGTTTTACAAGGACGATTATTACAATCTGAGGGATGAAAACACTTACGTCCCTTTTCGTTCTCTTGTCAATTTGTGGAGCCGTAGCCGGTTTCACCCTTCCTGCTCGAACCGTTGGTCTTCCTTGGAAGGTTACGATCAACCCTTCTAGCGTTGAAGCAAACCAAACCGTTTCGGTGACCGTTGAACTCACGGGAGTGACTCCATCGGCGCAAGATGTGGCGATCTCAGGAACTTCCGGTTTCTGGTCTTCGCTACCTTCGACGGTAACCGTTCCCGCGAACGGCAGCCAAGTCACATTCAACGCGACTGTTTCATCGAGCCCAGGCCAAGTTGGGGGTGTAACTGCTCAGTGCAACGGCGGAAGCGCATCGGGTTCCGTTATGTGCGGCTCAGGCAAGTAGGAGATATCCTCGTCGGTCGGGTAGAGATTCGTCTCTGCCCATTATTTTTTATTTCCCTTCAGAGAGTCGCCGGGATTCAATATCGTTGATCTGGATGTATTTTCTCAGATCGTTGGGAACGTCGGTATCAACGTAGATGGCCGTAACCGGACACTCGGGCTCACAGAGCCCGCAGTCAATACACTCGTCTGGGTGGATGTAAACCATATCATCACCCTCATAGATACAATCCACCGGACAGACGGTCATGCAAGACTTATCTTTAACGCCGATGCAGGCTTCGGTTACAACGTAGGGCACAGGTTCATTTTGACACGTTTGGTGGGTTAGGCTCAAGCCCCTAGCAAGTTTTTTGGGAACCGGGGCCGGCGGCTGACAGTATGATGTGTTATGGTGCTTTGCCTATTGGCCGTCTTGGCTCAATCACTTACGAAAGCCGACCTTGAAGCTTCCGCCTCTATCCTTAGAAAGTCTATTCCAGAGGTTATCGTAGGAACGGAAGGCGACGATCGCTGGGAGATTTGGGTTGATGTTCAGCGCCCGATCAGCGATAAGGAGCTCAAATCAATCAAGGGCTATCACCGGCTCACCGCAATCCGACTGCTCAAGGGCGCCTTTACCGACAAGGGTCTCGCCAACATCGCCGAACTGCCAGACTTAACGATGCTCGTGGTCAGCTCTGACAAGCATACGGACAAAGCCATTGAGGCGGCAAAGCGATTCAAGAAACTAGCCAAGTTGGATTTAATGCAGGCCACACTGACGGCGAAGGGATTAGCCAAGTTAGGTGAGATGCCTGAGTTGAGGCGACTGTTCCTTCATGGCGCTAAGTTTTCAGACCTCGACGCACTAAAACACACGAAACTTACGAAGCTAAACGATCTGTCCTTGCCTTCAAGTTTGTCAAAGGAAACTATTGACAAGATCAAGGCGACCTTGCCTAAGTGCCACGTCAGGGTGCCTTAAACACAAAGAAGCTCTAATCCCTTGCGAGATTAGAGCTTCAATGTTATGAAAGCTCAGAGAGAACAGTAAAAGTCAACCTAGATATGTGTTGATTGACATGCAATCAACAGTGCTTATCTTTAAGGAGGTGATCCACCCACACCTTCCGGTACGGGTACCTTGTTACGACTTAGTCCCCCTTACCCCCCTCACCTTCGGCCGCTCCCTCCCTTGCGGGTTGGGCCACGGACTTCGGGTGAAGACAATTCGGGTGACTTGACGGGCGGTGTGTACAAGACCCGGGAACGTATTCAACGCAGTATAGCTGACCTGCGTTTACTAGCGATTCCGCCTTTATGTAGTCGAGTTGCAGACTACAATCTGAACTGAGGACGTATTTTTGGGATTTGCTCCACCTCGCGGTATTGCGGCCCTTTGTTGCGCCCATTGTAGCATGTGTGAAGCCCCAGGTGTAACTGCCATGCTGACTTGACGTCATCCTCACCTTCCTCCGGCTTACACCGGCGGTCTCGTGTGAGTGCCCGACATTACTCGCTGGTAACACACGACGAGGGTTGCGCTCGTTGGCGGACTTAACCGTACACCTCACGGC